>NZ_JBEYUI010000001.1:0-658207 GCF_040643455.1 Micromonospora sp. NPDC047134 | reverse complement strand
CAGCGCACTCCGCACCGCCGGCGTCACCAACATCGCCGCCGCCAACCGACATCACGCCCGCGACAGCACCCGCCCACTGGCCCTACTCGGCATCACCTGACGACTTTGCCGGGGCCCTGAGAGCCTACGGTGTCGACCTCGTCCGCGCCTCCACGACCTGACGCGGTGCGCGCTCATGCCAGGGGTCTGCGGGGTGCCGTCCGGCACGATCACCCTGCACACCGAGGGCGGCATCGTGCACCGCCATGCGCTGCCCGCCGACGGTGCGGGCGTCACGCAGTGGCGGACGAGCGCGGACGAGACGCCCTTCGTACGCGTCGAGGTACGTCATCCGAGCCGGCACATGGCCGCCCTCAGCAACCCGATCATCCTGACGTAGCGTCGCCGTTTCGCCGAAACGGTGGGTACGCGGCGGTGGGAAACCGCCACTTCGGCGTAAGGGAGTCGATCACCACCCCACCCGAGGACAGCGCGACTCAAGAGGAGCCGACAGGGTTCAGGCGGCGCGGCACGCACTGGTTGTCCAGGTCGGTGCCGGTGAGTTGGGGGAACTGGTTGGCGCACCAGCGGGCGACAGCCTCCTTCGAGTTGCCCCGGGGGAGGGCGAAGGTGATCCAGAGTGGCTCGCCGTCGTACAGTTGCTGCCGCCCGTAGTCGGTGCTCAGCAGCAGGATCACCCGGGTCTCGCCGTCGAACCTGTTCCGTAGCTCAAGATGCTCGGCCAGGATGTCCTGCGCGTAGAAGGTGTGTGAGCCGTTGGCCGCAATCTGATTGCGGTCGACGATGCCCACCGTCTTGGAGGCCAGTTGGGCGACGTACTGGCCCGCCAGGGAGACCGTCGGCAGGTCCTGCTGACGGAACTGGTGCAACTGGGCCAGGGCCAGATCCTCCGGATCGTCGAAGGTCGACTCGGCGGGTTCGGGGGTCGGGACGAACGACGGTTCCGGCAGCCCCGCGTCCTCGGGGGGAAAATACTGCGGCCCTCCGGCCGGGGAATCGGGATAGGAGGCACCGGTCGAGGTGTCGTCGTCGGTAGATCCGACTGCGATGACGAGCGCCACGACCATCACCAGCAGGGTGGCACCGGCCGCCGCGACCGCCTTGCCCATCGAGATTCCGCTCGACTGCGGGACCACCTGGCCGGTACTGACCCACTCGCCCCGCACCGGCGGCTGAGGGGTAGCGATCCGTCCCGGCCTGGTCGTCTGCGACGCAGCCGGGCCGCCGACCGGGCGGCTCGACTGCGGCCTGCCGGCGGGTGACTCCGGTGGCAGCTCATCGGCCAGGTCCCCGACCAGGGCACGAACGTTCCAGATGACCCCGCCGTCGGGCTGCTGATCATTGCTCATCTGATTCTCCTGGTCAGGTGTCTCCCGGGACGATCACCCGGCGGCGGCCACCGGCAGCCGGCGTACCGGCGGCACCGGAGGCCCCGGCGGGAATCGCCCGCTCCCGGCCCCAGGCCCGCAGCTCGGCGATCTCCTCGGGATGGGTACGGCTCATCGGGTTGGTGTTGACGAAGGTGTCCACCACGAACTCGGGCCGCAGGCCGGCGGCGCCCTCGGTGTGGACGGTGTATCCCAGCTCGCGCAGCGCCGCCTCGATGTCGGAGCCGGCGAAGCCGTCGGAGGCGGCCACGAGCCGACCGACCAGTTCCTCGTCCGGCTCGGTGCGCAGGTAGCGGCCGTGGTAGAGCCGGATAATCTCCGCCCGTTCGGTCTCGTCCGGCAGGTCGACGAAGAAGAGTTCGTCGAAGCGCCCCTTGCGCAGCAGCTCCGGCGGTAGGGAACGGACGTCGTTGGAGGTGGCCACGACGAACACCCGGGATCGGGATTCCTGCAACCAGTACAGGAACTGTCCGACCATGCGCCGGCTCACCCCGGTCGAGTCGTACTGCCCGGAGAGGCCCTTCTCGATCTCGTCGATCCAGAGCACACAGGGCGCGGTCCGGTCGGCCATCTCCAGGGCCTCCCGCAACCGGGCCTCGGACTGCCCGACGTACATGCCGAGGATGGCGGCGAAGTCGAGCCGGTACAGCGGTAGTCGCCACTGGGCGGCCACCGCCTTGGCGGAGAGGGACTTTCCGCAGCCGGGCACCCCGACCAGCAGGACCCCCCGGGGTGGGCGCAGCCAGGTCTCCCGCAGATCGGAGAGCATCACCTTGTGGCGGAGGTCCAGCCAGGTACGCAGCTGGTGCAGACCGCCGATCATGTGGTCGGCCGGTCCCAGCGGGACCCGTTCCAGGCCGGCCAGGTCGGAGAAGTGTTTGTCCTTGACCTCGGTGAGCCGATCGAGATCCTCCCGGTGCAGGCGTCCGGCCGTGGCGATGGTGGCGAGGATGTTCACCGCGGTGCCCTCGGGAACCCCGACCAGGAACTGGGCGGCGCGTCGGGCGTCGGCGGCGGTCCAGTCGATGGTGATGGCGCCCTGCTGCTCCTTGAGGAAGCCGACCACGATGTCGTACATCTCGTCGACGTTCGGCGGCTCCAGGGTGATGCTCATGCCCAGCCGTTGCAGCCCGCTCCACAAGGGGGTGTCGGTGATCAGGACGATGCTGCCGGAGTGGTCGTCGGCCAGGCGGGCCAACTCCGCCAGGTGACGGGTGACCGGGGAGTCGGAGTCGAGCATGTCCGGGTCCACGAACGCGGTCGTCGCCTGGGCCCGCCGGGTGAACTGACTGGCGGCGAAGTCCATCGCGGCCACCAGCGACCGGTCGTCCTGGAGGGAGTTGTTGGTCCGCAGATCCCGCAGACCGGTGGCCCGGGTGTAGATGGAGAAGGGCAGGTTGAGCCGTCGGGTGCTGGAGGCCACCTCGCGCAGCAGCCGCACGGCGCGTACCTGCTCGGGGGTTCGGATGCCGATGAGGGGGACCCGTGCGGCGATGTAGCTGTCGAGGTCCCGGCGGGCCTCGTCGTAGTGGGACAACGGGCGCTCCTCAGGTCGGTCGTACGGGAGGATCGACGATGATCCGGCGGCCTGGACGGGCCGGGGCGGCGGCCCAGCCGGTCCCGGCGGCCGAGCGGTCCGGCACGGTCAGTGGGTTGTCCCGCAGGGTGCGCAGTCTGGCCTGTACGAGCCGGTCGTCGAGCCCGGCCCGGCGGGCGTCGTCGATGCCGTCCTCCAGGGCCCGCTGGACCAGCCGGATCTGTTCGTCGACCTGATCGCGTAACGCCCGCGTCAGCTTCCCGGGCAGGGCGGGATGACCCGCGACGGCCCGGATGGCGGCCAGTCCGCGCCGGGCCTGGGTCAGGGCACGGGCCATCTCGAACTCGTCCCGGGTCGCGGCCATGGCGTCGATCAGCCCATCGGCCCAGGTCTGCAAGCGGTGCGCCAGGGCATCGGTCAGTCGGGTGACCAGCCGCAGCCAGACCTCCGCCGGGTAGTCCTGCTCGACCAGGGTCGGCAGGTCCGGCGGGTGGTGGGCGGCCCTGCCCCGCCACTGCTCAAGGAAGGCGGCCCACCGCTGGTAGCCGCCGTCACCGGCCCTCACCGGTCAGCCCTGCCGAGGGCGGCGGATCACCATCTCGCCCGGCGGCATCGGCTCCCAGTCGGGCAGCCCTTCGGCGATCCGGCGTACCCGATCGGTTTTGCGTTGACGCGGCGGTGTGGGCTGCCGGGCCCACGGCACCACCTCGGCCTCGGTGGGCTGGTCGGCGCTTTCGGGCGACGGCATGTCAGTTCTCCTCAAGGGGGTCGACCGCGCGTCGCTCGTGCGGGCTGCGGGGTGCGCCCGCCGTGGCGAGGTTGGCGATCAGCTCTTTCACCTGCGTCTCCTTGCCGTCGGCTGCGCTGAACCGGCTGGTCCAGTCGGTCAACTCGGCCGCGGCGGCCCGCAGCGTGAGCACGGAGTCCTTCTTGGCCTCCGCCACCTTTCTCCGAGCCTTGTCCTGGGCGGCGCGAGCCTTGTCGGCCTCCCCCTTCAGGTAGACCAGCCAGGCGACCCCGCCAAAGACGGCGATCACGATGCCCAACCCCACGTTGCTGGCGGCGGAGACGAACAGTAGGACGAGAATGAGCACCACGGCCGGCACGATGAGCTTCTGACCCCACCGGAAGGCCAGGCTGTTGAGGTACGCCTGCGCGTACCGGTCCCACTGCTGGTTCAGCGACCGTTCCAGGGCGTCCATCGGCTGGTCGAAGGAGCCTGTCCAGGCAGGTGGTCGGAATCCGGCCAGCCCGGCGCTGCCGCTCAGGTCGAATTGCACCTGGACCTTCACGGGCATAGCCAGGCGGTAGTCGCGGGTGAAGGCGGTGTGCGCTTCGTCCATCCAGCCGTGACAGAAGGCCACGGCCAGCCGCTGGGTCTGCGTCGACACCCCGATGCCGTCGGGTTCGAGTGCCGACTGGGTCTGGACGGTCAGATAGTCGCGGGTGTCGTCCAGGGTGGTGGTCTCGGAGCGGGCGGCCTCGGCCGCTGCCAGGTCACCACCGGCCCGGACGATCGACTCGTTGGCGGCGAGTTCCCGACGCAGTGGCAGTTCCTCGTGGTCGTACTCGTCGACGAGCAGGTCGAGGATGTCGTCGATGGCGTCCTCGATGCGGCTGTTCGGCGGCGCCTCGGCCGCCATCAGCGCGGTGTACCGGTCGATGATCGACTGATGGGCCTCGGCGCAGGCCAGGACACGTTGCAACTGGGGCCACTGGGGTGACGCGGTCGCCAGGCGGGGGAACTGTGCGGCGAGTTCCTCCACCCGGACGTGGGTCTCCATCTCCCGGCGCCAGCGGTTGACCTGGGCGACCATCGACTCCTTGTCGTCGAGCAGCAGGCGACGCCAGGTGTCGAGTCGGTCCCGGACCACCTCCATGCCGGCCGGTCCGAAGGCGCCCTGGGCGATGGCCTCCAGGATCACCGCGAACTCGCGGTTGAGCGCCTTGGGGTCCTGCGCGTCGAGGTAGTGCCGTAGCCACCGGGCGGCGCTGGCCAGCCGCCCCTGCCGACGCAGGACGAGCATCATGAACAGGGAGGTGCGATGCGGGGAGCGGCGGTACGCCTCCTCGACCGCCCGGACACACAGCTCCGGATCGTCGCCGGCCCAGGAGGCGAGCGCGACCAGCACGGGGGCCAGCCAGTAGCGGGGGGTCTGCACCATCAACTGGTCGCCCACCGCCCGGACGGCCTCCTCGCTGACCAACCCCAGGTCGAACGACTGGAGCATGCCGACCGCGGTCCGGCGGACCACCTTGTGATGGCCGAACTGATGCTCGAGGTCACCCTTGAGGGTGTTGATCGCGATCTCGGCGCGTTGCAGGTTGGCGGTCCGTTCCGCCTGCTGGACGAAGCGGAGGAAGTCCGCGCGCAGCGCCAGGAGTTCCTCCCTGGCGACCTGCTGCTGTTGCCCGAGTTGGACGACATGGTTGCCCACCAGGCCCAGGGTGCGGTCGAGGTCGACCAGCATCCGCTTCGCGTCACGGACTTCGCTTCGTATCGCGTTCAGTTCGGACATGATTCTCCGGCTCAGGTGTCAAAGAGGGGAGGGGCGAGCGTTCCCGGTATCGGAGCGAAATTTGATTGATGGTCCCACGGACGGTACTGGTAAATGTCCTGACGGCTACTTCGACTGAAGGGATTGAATGAGTGTCCAAACGGGTGCCGGAAACTGTGTCCGGGTCAAGCTGATCATTCATGGTCGACTGACGTTCGGCTGAACGTCGGCGGCCGGGAGGCTGGGGTGTGATCGCCCCGCAGGGCGGTGTGGCGGGGTGGCGTCGACCCGTCGGGCCGGGGGCTGGCCCCACCTCGGCCGTTTGCCGCCGTCCGAAGTGGGGCCAGGGTAGTCGTTCCTCTTGTTGCCTCAGGCTTGAGCCTGACACGCCCTGGCCTGCCGGATCCCGCATTTCTACGGGATTCCCGTGACTAGGTCGGACCATCGTGGGGGATGTCCGGGCTGCCGGGCCGCCGGCCGGAATCTGTCGACTGGGCGACACTTCCGTTCCCGTTCCAGCGGTTTCGGTGATGATCGGAGCCCGCACCGGAAACTCGTCGGTCGTGTGCATCTAGACGCCATTTTTCCTGGCATCCCACGAGCGTGACATCAGGTGCCTCGAACGGCCCGGCAGTGGGCCGTTGTCGGTTGCCGACCAATGGATGAACGGTGGATTGGAGGGGCGATGACCGGGAACCATTCGACGCAGCCGGAGGAGGATCGGCTGCGACCCTCCGAGGTGCTGGCTCGACTGTCGCTTCGACCGGACCAGGTGCGAGGGGACGACGATCCGGATTCCACCTTCGGCGTCGGTACGGTCAGCTGTGGTCGCCCGCTGATCTTCCCGGTGCCGGTCGAGGATCTGCCGGTCGAGCTGCGCCGCCGGGCACAGGCCTCCGGACGGCACTACTACGGGCTGCTGGTCGCCTTCGACCTGACCGAGCCGCCGGACGCCCGGCGCTACACCTCGGTCCGGTTCGAGGTCACCCTCGACGACGAGGAGTCCCTGGCGGTACGGCTGGACCGGGACGGCGGCACCCTCGGCCTGAGCTACACCGCCGCCTCCCCGTCTCCGTTGACCCCGGCCGCCGATCTGGCGATCCACGCCGCCACCACCCGGCAGGGCTGGCTGCTCCGCCTAGCCCCCCGCTCCGGCCGTCCCCGAGCCTGGTCCTTCGGCCTGCACCGGCACCGGTTCGGCTGGACCTACGAGGACCCCTCCGGGGCGATGTTCCTGCCGCTGACCTACGGGATGCACGCCCTGATCGAGGTGCCCCCCTCGACCCGGTTCCTGTCCGGGCGCATCGGGCTGCGGGTGGAGACCCTCGGCACCTGGCGACAGCGGCCGGTACGCCGATCCGCCACCCTGGTGGACTCGATCGCCTTCGGCGAGGCCCTGCCGGAGAACCCCGTACCGAGTGGCGCGGCCGTGCGACTGTGCCTGGCCGCCGACGTCACCGGCTACAGCCGCCGACCGAACCACCTGGCCGAACGGACCCAGTCCTGGCTGGTACGGGCCCTGGCCGAGGCCCGCGCCAACGCCGGCCTGGACGAGGCCACGGTCGTGCTGCAAGCCCAGGGCGACGGGCAGTTCGCCGTCCTGCCGGTGGGCATCGACGAGTCGCGGGTGATCCCGGACCTGGTCGAGGGTCTGGCCGAAGCCCTGCGCCGCACCAACCACGGCCTGAGCGCCGAGGAACGGGTACGCCTGCGGGTGGCGCTGCACCGTGGCCTGATGAAACCGGCCGACAGCGGATGGGTCGGCACCGCGGCGATCGCGGTGCACCGGATCCTGGACAGCCCACCGCTGCGGGCCGCCATCCGGGACACCCCGACCGCCGACTACGTCCTGGGCGTACCCGACCTGCTCTACCAGGACGTCATCCGGCATTCCGTGGTTCCCCCGCTGCCCCACCAGTTCACCGAGATCACCATTGACCTGCCCGACAAGGGCTTCGTCGAACACGGCTGGCTGCATGTGCCGGTGGGGAGCCGATGATGACCAGGCGGGTCTTCGCGCTGCTGGTCGGAATCGACCAATACCAGGCCGTAGGCTCGCTTCAGGGATGCCACAACGACGTGCTCGCGGTGCGGGACTATCTGCGGGTACGTGCCGGGGTGAGCGATCCGCAGGCCATCCGGCTGCTGGCGAACGAGGATGCCACCCGCGACGCCGTCATCGCGGGCCTACGCGAGCACCTGGGCCAGGCCGGGCCGGGCGACACCGCCCTGTTCTGGTTCAGCGGGCACGGGTCCTGGGCGCCGGTGCCGGAGGAACTGTCCCACCTGGAGCCCTGCGGACAGATGCAGACCCTGGTCTGCCATGACAGCCGACACGGCGAGGTGCCGGACCTCTACGACAAGGAACTGCTGCTGCTGTGCGACGAGATAGCCGCCACGGGTGCGCACCTGGCGGTCGTGCTGGACAGTTGCCACTCCCACAGCGGCACCCGTGACCTGGTCCGCTACGCCCCCGCCGCGACCACCCCGCCGAGGCTGGAGGCGCTGCTGCCGCAGTTGCGCCGGGTCCTGACCCGGCCGCCCACCCAGCATGTCGCACTGGCGGCCTGCCGGTCGACCGAGACGGCCAAGGAGACCTGGGCGGACGGACGGGCGTACGGCCTGTTCAGCTGGTCCCTGCTGAGCGCCATGCGCCGGTTGGCTCCCTCGACGACCTACCGCGACCTGCTGGTGGCGGCGCGATGCGAGGTGGAACGCCGGTCCCAGCAGCAGGTCCCGCAGCTGGAGCCGGTCACCCCCGGCATCGCCGACCAGCCCTTCCTGGGCGGACGGGTCACCCTGCCCGCCATCGGCATCCGGATGCGTCGGGTCAGGGGCGAATGGGAGATCGACGCAGGTTCCTGCCACGGGTTGTCCCTGGACTCGGCCACCCAGGACGTCCGGGTCGCCGTACCCGGGCCACGGCTGCGCGAGGCGCGGATCATGCGGGTCCATCCTGAGAGCAGTGTGGTCGAGCCGCTGGGCTGGGAACCCGACGAGGACACCCAGTACCCGGTGGTGCTGAGCCGGGTCCCGATGCCGACGGTCACCGTGGCGGTCGACGGGGAACACCGGTCGGCCGCCGACCCGGTGCTGACCGCACTGGCCTCGGCGGGGCCGGGCGGAGGACCCTCTCCGCACGTACGACCGGTCGAGGGCGGTGCCGACCTGCTGCTGGAGGTACGCCAGCCGGACCGGGTGCAGATCCGGGACGCGGACGGGTTCCCGCTCTGCCCCGAGCTGACCCTCGACGACGGGGGCCGACGGGCCGTCCTGGCCCTGGAACACCTGGCCCGGGTGCACCAGATCAAGGCCCTGGTGAACCCGATCTCCCGGCTGACGGGAGCGGTCGGCCTGGAACTGGTCGAGGCCCGCCCGGGTGAGCTGGCGGCACCCGCGCACCGTCCGCCCCTGCTGCCGGGCGGAGACGGCACCCTGCATCTTCGCTACCGGTGGGAGCAGGGGACCTGGCGACCCCCGACGGTCTTCGTCCGAATGAGCAACAACAGCGACCGGCCACTCTTCTTCGTCCTGCTGAACATCACCGAACGACACCGCGTCCACGCCACCCTCTTCGCCGGGGACCATGTGGCACCCGGGCAGGTCGGGGCGGCGCTGTACGGCCGAGCGGTCGGGTTCACCCTGCCGGCTGGCGACCCGGTACGACCGGGGGCCCGCACCCGGGACTGGCTGCTGCTGCTCGCGGCCGAGGAACAGTTCAGCTCCGCCCCGTTCGAGCTGCCGGCGATCGAGGACATCTGGCGGGATCGGAGGCGTAGCCCGCTGGCCGTCGCCGGTCTGCTGGGCCGACTGGGGATGGCCGCGGTGCATCGGGACGCCGGTGCCGCCGGCGCGGGCGCCAGCGACTGGATCACCCTGGCCGTGCCGGTGGTCACCGAGGTGCCCGCCGGTCGCGGTGCCCAGCTGGCCGGTGAGCGTCCGTGAACGGCTACGAGGAGGTCGAGGAGGTACCCCTCGACGACTGGATCGCCCACCTGCGGGTGCTCGCGGCCGCCCCACCCCCCGGGGAGGACCCCGCCGAACTGGCCGGGCTGCTCGGGCAGGCGTACGCCGAACGCTACACACGCGACCAGGACGAGGATTCCCTCCGGGCCGCCATCGTCGAGTTCGATCGGGCGTTGACCCGTGCCCCCGACCACGAGCAGGCGCCGTTCTGGCACTGGGCGAAAGGCATGTCCCACCTGGAACGGACCTGGCTGGACGACGACAGCACCGACCACGAGGGCGCGGTCCGGCACCTGATCGAGGCGTACCGGGGGTGGCCGCCGGACGACACGGAACGCGAGGACGTGGCGGAGAGCCTGCTGGAGGCGATCTGGAACCGGTATCTCTGGCGGTACGCGCAGAGCGAGACGCCGGAGTCCACGATCGAGTACGGCGTCGAAGCCATGCAGGACCTCGAGGTGGTGCTGTCCGCCCCCTCCGGCGAGGAGTCCACGGCGTACGCCCGGATGCTGCTGGGTGTGGTCCTGCTGAACCGGTACGACCACGCCGGCCAGGAGGTGCAGGACCTGGATCAGGGGATCGCCCTGCTGGCCGAATCTCTGGCCCGGCTGTCCCCGGACACCACCCCCCACTACTTCCTGGCCTGCACGGAACTGGTATCGGCCTACCTGGAGACGGCCGGTCTGCGCGAGGACCGGGCGAGCCTCGGGTCGGCGATCCAGTTCGCCGACCGGGCAGTGGCGGCCTGCCCGCCCGAGCAGGCCATGCGGCCACTCCTGCTCCGCCATCAGGCCGAGGCGTACGCCGCCCGGTGGCGTCTGGACTCGGAGCCGGCCGACCTGACCCGGGCGATCGACTGCTGGCGTGCGGTGTGCGCCGAGGATGACGATCCTGCCTGCGGGGTGGTCCTCGCCGAGTTGCTGCGCGCCGTCGGCGACCTCGACAGTCTCACCGAGGCGGTCGCCCTGTTGGAAGGGGCGCTGCCCTCGGCTCCCCGGCCGATGTGGGTGTGGCGACATCTCGGCCTGACGCATCTGGCGCGTTGGCAGGTCGCCGAGGTGCCGGGCAGCCTGGACGCCGCCGCCCACTGTCTGGACCGTGCCCTGGCGGAGGGGGGAACGCCGGACGAACTGCTGTCGGTGCATGTCCCGCGGGTGGTCGTCGCCAGGGCGTTGGTGCTGCATGAATCTGACCGAGACCCCGATCGCGCTCCACCCAGCCTGTGCCGGGTGCGGGAGATCCTCGACGAGGGGGGACGCGCGCTGGACGACGCGCCGGAGAGCAGCCCACACGACCGAGCTCTGCTGGCCGCCGCACTGCTGCGCTGCGAGATCTCCTATGCCGCGCATGCGCTGGTCGACCTGGACTCGCCGAAGATGCATCGCCTGTTGGCCGTGGGGCGGATGCCCGGTGCGCCTGCGGACATCTCCATGGACCTGGATCTGGCTGAAGGGCTTCTGCTGCACTTTGACCAGGTCAGCCAAAGCGGCAACCCTCCGGACGACGGCCTGCCGGCCTTCCTGCGTGTCGCCGCCGACGAGCGGGCGACCGAGGCCGACAGAATGATCGTCCGGACGGTGTTGCCGAGCTTCCTGAATGCCCGAGCCGGTCGATACTGGGATGACCGTCCGCAGGGCGCCGCGCAGGCCATAGCGGAGGCCCTCGGGCACGGTGAGTCCCAGACTACGGACGTCCTCGAGGCCCAGCTGATGTCGGCCGTGATGGAGACCCTCGGCCGGGGCCGTGTGGGGGATGCGGAGGGCCTGCGGACGGGGGCCCGGCGAGTCGCCGCGCTGCGTCGTCGGCTCGGCCCGTCTCGGCTGAAAGCGGCCCTGCTGGAGCCAATGGTCGACCTCGTTGAGGACATGGTGGCCAGCATCGACGGCCGTCAGATCCGGCCGCAACCCCCGGTTCCACTGCCACCGGGGCCTCTTACCCAATCTGCAAGGCTCTCGGTGCTGGTCGGCGGGGTGCAGGTGATGGCGGCTATCCGGCGTCTCGACCTGCCGCTGCTGCGCCAGTGGGCGGATCATCTGACCGATCTCGCCGGCCGATGCGGGCATGGCCACGCCATGCGGGTGACGAGCTTGCTGCTCGCGGCGAAGGCCGAGTTCGTTCCGGCGACTGCACTTCGCGATGGGCGGGCCGCCGCTCGCGCCGCCGCCCTGCTGGAGCAGACGGTGGCGGAGGCGGACAACAGCATCGCGGTCTGGCCCGAACTGGTTCATGACCTCGCGTACGCCCTGCGTCTGGCCGGTGACCCGGACCGGGCGCGGACCCGGCGGCTCGGGCTCGACGGCCTGCACGGCCGCGCCCGGCGGGTGCTACTTCAGGCGGGCACGGATCACGCCATGGCGACCGCCCGGGAGGCCGCCGCGACCGCGACCACCGTCGTCCGGTGGTGCCTCCAGGATCAGGCCGACGACGACCTCGTCACCGCCCTCGACGCGGGGCGTGGTCTGGTCCTGCACGCCGCCACCGCCTCCCGCAACATGGCCGACCTGCTGGAGGAGGCCGGGCAGGCCGAGTTGGCCCGGGAATGGCGACAGACCGGGGGACTGGGCCGCGACCAGCTCACCGGCGACGCCCTGGGTGCGGTGTTCGCCGGCGAGGAGGTCCCCGACGACCTGCGGTTGCGGGTACTGCATGCCCTCGACCTGACCACCCACGGCCCGCTGGCACAGGTACGCCCCGACGAGATCAGCAGCGCCCTCACCGAACTGGAGGCCGACGCCCTCGTCTACCTGGTGCCGGCCGCGCACCCGGTGCCGGGCCTGGCCGTGGTGGTCCCCAGGGTCGGCCAGGTCGAGATCCTCGAACTACCCGACCTGGCGGCCGACGACAACGCGCCGGTACGCAGGCTGCTGCGAGCGGCCTTCGGCACCGACCTCACCGACTCGGGCAGTCGGGCGCCCCGTGATGCCGGTCCGGTCGGCGGGTATCGTGCACCGTCGGCGGGAACCGCCATCGACGACCTGTGCCGGTGGGCCTGGCGGGCGGCCATGAGTCACCTGGTGGCGTACCTGCGGCCGCCGGGTTCGGCGGCCCCGGCCCGGGTGGTCCTCGTCCCGATGGGCGTACTCGGGTTGGTGCCCTGGCATGCCGCCTACCGCGAGACCGCATCCGGTCGCCGCTACGCCGTACACGACCTGATCGTCTCCTACAGTCCCTCCGCCCGGCTGCTCTGTTCCGCCGCGGGGCGCCCGGTGCAGCCGATCCGCTCGGCTCTGGTGGTCGGGGATCCCCTCGGTGACCTGCCGTTCGCCGGAATCGAGGCCCAGGCGATCCACGGACGGTTCCACCCCGAAGGGCGCTATCTCGGCGGGCCGGCCGACGATCCGGAGCACCTGGCACGCCCGCAGGCCGTCCTGGAGTGGGTACGCACGGTCGGGGCGGGATCATCCCTGCTGCACCTCGCCTGCCACGGGCGCGTCGACCCGGCCCGGCCAGCCGACTCACACCTGGTGCTGGCCGGTGGTCTGCTGCCGGCCCGTGAGCTGTTGGAGGTTTCCCGGGTGGCCGCCCTCGACCTGGGCCAGGTGTTCCTAGCCGCCTGCACGACGAACCTCGCCGGTGGGCTACCCGACGAGGCGTTCAGCCTGTCCACCGCCTTCCTGGCGGCCGGCGCCCAGACGGTCTTCGGCTCCCTGTGGTCGGTGCCCGATGTGGGCACCTCCCTGCTGATGTACCAGGTCCACCACTTCCTGCGCGAGCAGGGATGTGCCCCGGCCGAGGCGTTGCACCGGGCCCAGTTGTGGATGCTGGACCCGCACCGTGCCCCACCGGAGGGAATGCCGCCGGAGCTGGCCATCCATTGTTCCCGTGCCGACAACGCCGCACCGTTGGCCTGGGCCGCCTTCACCCACCTGGGAAGATGATCCGGCGTCGGCGTCGGCGTCGGCCAATCTGCGGTGTGCCGCCCTCTTGCACCCGCGATTGCGCACCCGCGGGCGGTACGGGGCAGGGCTAACGTGAGATCTTGGACAGTTACCGCTAGCGCGTAACGCCAACTGTCCAAGATCTCGGGCGGATGGTGTTCGGAGGCCTCCGGAGAGGCCAGTGGTCACGATCCAGGGTGTTCTGAAAACCCCGCAGCATGGGTGGCATCCACCAACTGTTGAAGGTGACCGAGGACGACGGCCTTCCGCCCGGTGTCGGGAAGCTGTGCCTCGCCCGCCGACACCAGGCCGTTGCGCAGATGCCCGATGATCTCCTGTTGCGCGGAGCCAGGCAGCTCGTGCAGCCACAACGATCCCAGGTTGTTGTCCACGATCTCCTGTAGCTGCTCGGCAGCGGCTCGGTCGGAGAGGCGGGAGATCAGGAACTCCAGTGTCCAGTCGAAGAGTCCTCCGGTGGCGATCCAGTCCACCCCGGGCCGGAGCACGATGAGGCCAGCCATCACTTCCCCACGATGAAGACACGCGGAGCAAGACCACGGTCGGCGATGAAACGCTCGACCTGCGCAACCTGCGCGCTGTGGTCGGCGTTGTGGGCGGTGCCGGTCAGGGTGCTCACCCGTGCCGACAGGGCCCTGGCCCGCTGGGCCCGGTCGGCGAATGACGTCTCCCACTCGTCGAGGCGGCGTCGGGTGGCGTCCAACGCAGCCTCGTCCGCCCACATGCGAGCCTCCCCGGGACGCCGCCGACCGCCAGAAGCGAGATCGTCGTCACGTTACCAACCGGTCGCGCTGCGTGCTGCCCCGCGCGGCCGGGTGCCGAGGTGCCCGGGCGGGGTGGGCCAGAGGTCCCGGTCGGCCGGGTCGGGCAGCACTGACCTGGCCGGTGGCATCCGGAATAGCGTGAACTCGCAAGACTTACAGAGGAGGTCGTGATGCGGGCCTGGCAGGTGGAAGACGTGATGACGAGGGACGTCGCCACGGTGGTGGAGCAGACGCCGTACCGGAAGATCGTCGATCTGCTTGCCGAACGGCGGATCAGTGCGGTGCCGGTGGTGGACGACTTCGGGCACGTCCGGGGTGTGGTGTCCGAGGCGGATCTGCTGCACAAGGTGGAGTGGATGGGAGAGCCGCACGAGCGGCGGATCTTCGAGGGTTCCCGGCTGCGCCGGACCCGCCGTAAGGGTGAGGCCGGCATCGCTCGGGAGCTGATGACCGCGCCGGCGGTGACCACCTCCCCGCACACCTCCCTGGTGGCTGCGGCCAAGCTGATGGACCGCGAGCAGGTCAAGCGGCTGCCGGTGGTGGACGACCTGGGTCGGGTGGTCGGCATCGTCACCCGTTCCGACCTGCTGCGCGTGCACCTGCGCCCGGACGCGGACATCCGCCACGACGTGGTGCAGGAGGTGCTGCGTCGGGTCCTGGCGGTGCGCGCGGGAGCCGTCCGGGTTGAGGTACGCGACGGCGTGGTGACCATGCGCGGACGGCTGGACCGCCGCTCGGCGGTGCACATCGCGGGTCGGCTGGCGGCCCGGGTGAGTGGTGTGGTGGAGGTGGTCAACGAGTTGGATTACGACTTCGACGACAGCGAACTGCCTCCCGTCCCGTCCTTCCCGGTGCAGCCGACCCGCGTGTAGGCCGGTAGCGCACTCGGCCGGGCCCGACCGGAAGACCCCCGTGGTCTCCCGGCCGGGCCCGACCTGTCTCGCAAGCAGCCACGGAAAGAGCAGGTCAGACGCCGTCGAAGCCGGCCAACCGGAAGGCCACGAAGCCGAGTAGGGCCAGGGGGAGGGCGGTGGCCAGCGCGAGCAGCCGGGACCGGGCGGTACGGCCGGCGAGGACCACGACCAGGATGGCCAGCCCGACCTTGATCAGGGCGTCCCAGAGCGGGTCGATGCCGTAGTTGGGGTGGTTGATGCGGCGGGCGTTGATCAGGGCCTCGGCCAGGAGCACTGCGCCGGGCAGGGCCAGGCCCACCGTCTGCCACCAGCCTCGGCCGCGTGCCCAGACTCCGCCGACGCCGAAGATCACTCCGGCGAGGACCCCGAAGCTCATCCAGAGCACGGAGGTGGGTGCCCACAGGATCGCCCAGTCGTCGCCCTGGATGAGCGCCGCCGCCAGGTAGTAGCCGGGTACCGCGATGACGAGCGCGGCGGCGCCGCCGATGGCCGCGCGCACCCAGCCGGTACGCACCCAGTAGCCGAAGCCGAAGGCGGCTACCGCCCAGACCGCACTGGAGTTGCCCAGCTCGGCGACGGGATAGGGCAGGAACTTGATCCAGATGAAGTCGAGGATGCCGAGCAGCAGTCCGCCGAGCACGGCGGTGAGCGCGACGGTGCGGTGCGCGGGGTGGGGTCGCATGATCCAGGAGCATACTGGGTATGCACAAGCGATCGTGAGGGCCCGGGGCGGTGGTCGCGGTACCTGGCGGTTCGTCGGGCGTCAGCGCACCGAGGCGCAGGTCAGCGCAGCGAGGCGTACGCCAGTGGGAGCCTGGCGCCGTCCCAGGCGCCGGTGAGGGTGGCGGCCGTGCCGGTCGACGCCCCGCCGGTGGCCGCCTCCGGTCGGCGCAGCAGGGTCAGCCGCACGGTGTCGGTGACGATCAGGGTCAGCGGCCCGTCCTCGACCCGGCGTACCTCGCCGACGGCCGGCACCTCGATCCCGCCCGGGTCACTGGTGATCTCCATGCTCGGCGGGCGCACCTCACGGTGGCCGTCGACCTCGTAGTACTCCTCGGCCTGCCCGCTACCGGCCAGGACGGCCTCGGCCAGGGCGGCGGCGTACACCCCGTCGGCGCAGGCGTCGTAGATCCAGCGGGTGCCGAGCACGGAGTGCTCCATGGTGCCGAGCAGCCAGGCTTCGGCGCCCGGCAGCGGGGCCCCGCGGTAGGTCAGCGGCACCTGGTGCACCGGGCCGGCTCCGGCGCGTACCAGCAGGGTCTCGATGCCGACCTGACCGGCCGGGTCGTCGAACCGGTACGCGGCCACCCGCACCAGCTCGGCGGCGGCGTCCCCCTGGTACCAGTCGCGGCTGGGCAGCCAGGCGGCCACGAGTTCGAGTCTGGTGGGGCGGGCGTGGGCCCGGTGCAGCAGCGCCATGCGGGGCATCGTAGGCCTGTCGGCGCCCCGGCGTGGTCCCGTGGCGGTCGGGGTGTGCGGCGACGGTCAGCGGGTAACCGAGGGCTCCCACAGGGCGAAGCGAGGGGAGGGGCCGTGACGGATCTCGGCGCGCAGGTCTCGTACCTGGTGCTCGTCGACGGCACCGCGGTCTACGCCCCCGATTCGGGGTACCTCGGGGTGGTCGAGCATGTCGTCGCCGACGAACGGCAGGACATCTTCCACGGGGTGATCGTCAAGCTGCCCCGGGGCCAGGACCCGCACCGCTTCGCCCACCGCGACCAGATCGCCGCCCTGCACGAGCGGGGGGTGGTGCTGTCCGTGCCGGCCGGGCAGCTGCCCGAGCTGAGCGCGGACCGGCCGGCCGAACAGGTAGAAGAAGCCGGCGACCCGGTACGCCTGGGGCTGCGTCGGGCCTGGGAGTGGCTGGTCCGCCCGCGTTGACCGCCGGGGTCAGGCCGGACCTCCGGGGTCAGGCGGGGTCGGTCTCGACGTGCAGGGTCTGCTCCCAGATCGAGGACATCTCCTCGAAGGCGTGCTCCATGATCTGCACCATCGCCCGGCGGGCGCTGTCACCGTCGTGTCGCTGGATCCCCTGGGCGACCTCGGCGTGCAGTTGCAGGGCCTGCTCGTGCGGGTGGTGCGGCATCAGGTGGTGGTGATGTCGGCCGATGAGCACCTCGGCGACCAGGTCCTGGAGCTTGACGAACATCTCGTTGCCGGAGGCCCGCAGCACCCGCTGATGGAACTCGATGTCCAGGCGCAGGAAGCGCTCCTCGTCACCGGCCTTGCCGGCGGCCCACATCTTGGCGGCGAGCCCGACCAGTTCGCTGGCGTCGTCGTGGCCGACCCGTTGGGCGGCCAGCCAGGCCGCGTGCGGCTCGATGGCGGTACGCAGCTCGGTGATCGAGCGGATCTGGGCGATGCGGCCCGCCGAGGCCAGTCGCCACCGGATCACCTGGGGATCGAAGACGTTCCAATGCTCGGCTGAGCGGATCATGACCCCGACCCGGCGACGGGTCTCGATGAACCCCATCGACGCCAGCACCCGCAACACCTCGCGGATCACCGATCGGGAGACCGCGTAGCGGTCGACCAGCTCATCGATGTTGAGCACCGCGCCGGCGGCCAGCTCGCCGCCGCAGATGGCGGTGCCGAGGTAATCGAGGACCCGTCCGTGCAGCCCGGCCTCGACTGGGGCGGCCTGAGCGGGGGCAACCCCAGATGAGGGCACAATCACGTCTCGGATCGTATCAGTCCGGAGTACATCTTGTATAAGTCTGCTTTTTCGGCCTAGCATCCGGATGTTAAGCGGATGTAAAACCCCGTTGTCGTGTCCGTTCCCCCACGGCCACGACCAACCAGAAGGAGTGACGGACGTGGGACGTCGGTCGAAAATCGGGATATCTCTGGCGATGGTGTCCGCGCTGACGCTGTCCGCCTGCGGCAGCGGTGACGACAGCGGCTCCTCGGACACCGTGCGGGTCACCCTGGTCAACCATGTCTGGACCGAAAACATCCGGAAGGCGTTGCCGGAGTTCGAGAAGGAGACCGGCCTGAAGGTCGAGGTCACCCAGCTCGGTGAGGACCAGCTGTCCGACCAGTACAACGTCAAGCTCAACGCCGGTTCCAGCGACATCGACGTGATGATGTACCGCCCGCTGCAGGAAGGCCGGCTGTTCGCCAAGAACAAGTACCTCGCCGACCTGACCGACAAGGCCAAGGGCAGCAGCGACTTCGACCTCGCCGACTTCCAGGCCGCGCCGCTGAGCGCCACCACCTACGAGGACAAGGTGGTCGGTGTGCCGATCATCACCGAGCAGCAGGTGCTCTACTACCGCAAGGACCTGCTGGAGAAGTCCGGCTTCAGCGCCCCGCCGCAGACCCTGGACGAGCTGAAGACCCAGGCCGCGAAGATCCAGGCCGACAACCCGGGTGTGGCCGGCTTCGTCGCGCGTACCGGCAAGGCCGCCGCGGTCACCCAGTTCTCCAGCTTCCTGTTCAGCTTCGGCGGTGACTTCGTCGACGAGTCCGGCAAGTCCGCGGTCAGCACCGACGCCGCCAAGCAGGCGTACGCCTTCTACGGTGGTCTGCTGCGGGAGAACGGCCCGGCCAACATCAGCACCGACATGAGTTGGTCCGAGGCGATGGCCATCTTCACCCAGGGCCAGGCCGCCTTCTACCCGGAGGCGAACTCCCTCTACAAGAACGCCACCGACCCGGCCAAGTCGAAGGTCTCCGAGAACGTCGGGTTCGCGCCGTTCCCGGCCGGCCCGGCTGGCTCGAAGCCGTACAACGTGCCCTCCTGGGGTCTGGCCGTCAACGACGCCTCGAAGAACCAGGACAACGCCTGGAAGTTCATCCAGTGGGCGGCCGGTAAGGCGCAGACCCTGGAGCAGCAGAAGGCCGGCGTGCCGGGTGCCCGTACCTCCGTGTGGGAGAACCCCGAGGGCATCGCCACCTACCCGAAGGACATGGCCGAGGCGATCACCGTGAGCCTGGCCAACGGTGTCGGTCACGACCGTCCGGTGGTCGAGCGGGTCGCCCAGGCCCGCGAGATCGTCGGTCAGCCGATCGTCGACGCCATCACCGGCAAGGACGCTGCCGCCTCCGCCGAGGCCGCCAACCAGGCCTTCCAGAAGTTCCTGGACGACGAGGCCCGCTAAGTCCGGGCACGGGGGTGGTGGGGGCGTCGCCCCGCCACCCCCGTCCGGCCTCCCCCTCACGGAGATCTGATGCCAGCTGTAACCGCACCCAGCCGGACGCCACGCGGCGCCGGAGTCATGCCCGACACGCCCGGCTGGGCCCGTTGGGCCAACGACCATCGCAAGTGGCTCTTCGCGGCCCCGGCCATGGCCTTCGTCGCCGCGCTGATCATCTTCCCGCTCGCCTGGACCATCTACCTCAGCCTCACCGACTCCTCGGGGTCCGTGCGGGCCGAGTCGGAGTTCATCGGGCTGCGTAACTACCTGGACGTGCTCAGCGACACCGACCGGTTCTGGCCGGCCGTGGGCCGGACCGCCGCGTTCACCGGTGCCGCGCTCTTCTTCGAGGTAGTGCTCGGCATGGCGATCGCCCTGCTGCTGTGGCGTCCGTTCAAGGGCGAGAAGTGGGTCCGGGTCGCGATCCTGCTGCCGCTGGTCGCCACCCCGGTGGCCGTCGGCATGATGTGGCGGCTCATCTTCGACCCCAACATCGGTATGGCCAACCAGATCCTCGGCTGGGTCGGCATCGGCCCGCAGCCCTGGCTGGCCGGGCAGAACAGCGCGCTGGCCACCACCATCTTCATCGACATCTGGCAGTGGACCCCGATGGTGGTGCTGATCCTGCTGGCCGGTCTGACCTCGCTCTCCGACGAGCCGCAGGAAGCGGCGATGATCGACGGCGCGAGCACCTGGCAGCGGTTCCGGCACGTCACCCTGCCGCTGCTGATGCCCACCGTGATCGTCGCGGTGCTGCTGCGCGGCATCGACGCTCTGAAGACCTTCGACATCCTCTACGCGACCAAGGGCCGCGGCGGCGGTTCCTTCAACGAGGTGGAGACGCTCAACGTGTACGCCTACGGGCTGAGCTTCGACTACAACGAGTACGGCCTCTCCTCGACGGTGCTGATTCTGTTCTTCCTGATCATCATCGGTGTGATGTGGCTCCTCACCTCCCGTAAGAAGAAGGAGGCCGGACGATGAAGGCAAGCGCCGGGTTCCGGGCCTTCCGCGCGGTGGCCCTGGTCGCCGTCGTGCTCTCCCTGGTGGCGCCGCTGGTCTGGATGGTCGCCGCCTCCTTCAAGACCAACGTCGACATCTACGACTCCAGCAAGGCCCTGGTCTTCTCGCCGACGCTGGACAACTACAGCACCGTCCTCCAGCAGGCGAACTACATCCAGTTCATCGGCAACAGCCTCTGGGTGGCCTTCGCCGCCACCGTGCTGTCGTTGCTGCTCGGGGTGCCGGCCGCGTACGCGATGAGCCGGTTCAACATGCGCAAGTCGGCGCTGGTGGTGCTGATGGCCCGGGTCATCCCCGGTGTCTCGCTGCTGGTGCCCTGGTACTACGTCTTCTCGAACATGCGCATGGTCGGCGGTTTCACCGTGCTGATCCTCAGCCACATGTTCGTCTCGCTGCCGTTGATCGTCTACATCATGATGGGCTTCTTCGACGGCCTGCCGGACGAGTTGGAGGAGGCCGCCCAGGTCGACGGGCTGACCCCGATCGGAGCCTTCCGGCGGGTCACCCTGCCGCTGTCGGTGCCGGGCATCGCTACCGCCGGCATCCTGTCCTTCATCTTCTCCTGGAACAACTTCATGTTCGCCCTGGTGCTCTCCGGCGCGGACACCAAGACCCTGCCCGTGGCGATCTTCGACTTCGTCGGCTACGCCAGCATCGACTGGGGCGGCCTGATGGCGGCGACCACGGTGGTCACCCTGCCCATCATGCTCATCGCGCTGTTCGTGCAGAAGTACATCGTCTCCGGACTCACCGCAGGCGCGACGAAGGGCTGAGCACCATGACCACCATCTCGCGCGTCGAGACCTTCCTGGTAGCACCCCGCTGGCTGTTCGTCCGGGTGGAGACCGCCGACGGCCTCGTCGGCTGGGGCGAGGCCACCTGCGAGGGCCGCTCGGAGACCGTACGCACCGCCGTGGAGCAGCTCAGCGAGCTGCTGATCGGCCAGGACGCGCTGCGGATCGAGGACCACTGGCAGGTGATGACCAAGGGCTCCTTCTACCGGGGCGGCCCGATCCTGGCCAGCGCCGTGGCCGGGCTGGACCAGGCCCTGTGGGACATCGCCGGCAAGCGGTACGGCGCCCCGGTGCACCAGTTGCTCGGCGGGCCGGTCCGGGACCGGATCCGGGTCTACGGCTGGGTCGGCGGTGACGAGCCCAGCGAGGTGCGCGACCAGATCGCCGCGCGGGTGGAGTCCGGACTGACCGCGGTGAAGATGAACGCCTCCGGGCGGATGAGCCCGCTGGCCACCGTCGCCGAACTCGACGCGGTGGTCCAGCGGGTGGCCGCCGCCCGGGAGGTGCTCGGCGAGGACCGGGACGTGGCCGTGGACTTCCACGGCCGGTTCACCCTGGCCAATGCCCGCCGGGTGGCCCCGCTGCTGGAGCCGTACCGGCCGTTCTTCCTGGAGGAGCCGGTGGTGCCGGAGAACTCCCACCTGATCGGGGAGTTCGTCCGCTCCACCACCACCCCGGTCTCCACCGGGGAACGGCTCTACAACCGGCAGGAGTTCCTGCCGGTGCTCCAGGCCGGTATCGCGGTGGCCCAGCCGGACCTGTCGCACGCCGGGGGCATCACCGAGGTACGCAAGATCGCGGCCCTGGCGGAGACCTTCGACGTGCAACTGGCCCCGCACTGTCCGCTGGGGCCGATCGCCCTGGCCGCCTGCCTCCAGGTCGGGTTCGCCACCCCGAACTACCTGATCCAGGAGCAGAGCATCGGCATCCATTACAACCTCGGTGCCGAGGTGCTCGACTACTGTGTCGACCAGCAGCCGCTGACCTTCGTCGACGGGTACGTCCAGCGCCTCACCGCACCGGGGCTGGGCATCGAGATCGACGAGCAGGCGGTGCGCGCGGCGGACAAGCGGGGTCACGCCTGGCGCAGCCCGATGTTCCGGCACCCCGACGGCTCGTACGCGGAATGGTGATCATGACCGACCTGCTCACCACCGAACTCACCGCCCAGCGGCTGCTGGCGATCATCCGGGGTACGGACACCACCGCCGCGATCGCTGCCGGCACCGCCCTGCTGGCCGAGGGGGTGTCCATCGTCGAGGTGGCCCTGACCACCCCGGGGGCCCTGGACGCCATCGCGGCCATCCGGGCGGACGCCCCCGCCGGCACCTTGGTGGGTGCCGGCACGGTGCTCACCCCGGCGGCCGTGGCCGACGTGGCGGCGGCCGGGGCCCAGTTCGTGGTGACCCCCGCCGTGGTCGACTCCATCCCGGAGGCGGTCCGGCGGGGCCTGCCGGTAGCCGCCGGGGCCCTCACCCCGACCGAGGCGTACACCGCCGTGCGGTGGGGGGCCAGCGTGGTCAAGCTCTTCCCGGCCTCGGTGGGTGGTGCGGGATACCTGAAGGCGCTGCGGGACCCCTTCCCGGACATCGGCTTCGTCGCCGTCGGTGGGGTGGGCCTGGCCGAGCTGCCCGGCTACCTGGCGGCCGGGGCGATCGCGGTCGGGGTCGGGGGTCCGCTGGTGGGCGACGCCGCCTCCGGCGGCGACCTGGACGCACTGCGGGAGCGGGCCCGCGCCTACCGGGTGGCGGTCCGCGAAGCGGGGCCCAGGTGACCGTACCCGGCGTGGAGGTGCTCACCCTGGGCGAGGCCCTGGTGTCCCTGCGCTCGGCCGGCCCGCTGGCCCTCGGTGGCCCGCTGACCATGCACCTGGCCGGGGCGGAGACCAATGTGGCGATCGGGCTGGCCCGGCTCGGCCACCGCAGCGCCTGGGTGGGCCGGGTCAGCGACGACGAACTCGGCGAGTTCGTGCTGCGCCAACTGCGGGCCGAGGGGGTGGCCACCGAGGGGGTGGCCCGCGACCCCGACCGGCCCGCTGGAGTGATGTTCCTGGAACGGCGCACCGCCGACCTGACCCGGGTGCGGTACCACCGGGCCGGTTCGGCCGGCTCCGCCCTGCACCCGGACGACCTGGCCGGGCCGCTGGCCGCCGGTGCCCGGGTGCTGCACCTGAGCGGCATCACCCCGGCCCTGTCCGACAGCGCCCGACAGGCCACGGAGTACGCGGCCCGCCAGGCGGCCGTCGCCGGGATGACGGTGTCGCTGGACGTCAACTACCGGGCCCGGCTCTGGTCCCGGGACGCCGCCCGCGCCGTGCTGACCCCCCTGGCCGGGTACGCCTCGATCGTCATCGCCTCCGCGGACGAACTGGACCTGGTCGCCGAGCCCGGCACCGACGAGGCCGGGATGGTCGCCGCCCTGCTGGACCGGGGGGTGCAGACCGTGCTGGTCAAGCTCGGTTCCGACGGGGCCCGCGCGTACACCCCCGAAGGGGTGCGGGAGATGGCGGCGGTACCGGTGACCGCGGTGGACACCGTCGGCGCCGGTGACGCCTTCACCGCCGGTTACCTCTCCGGCCACCTGGACGGCCTGGACCTGTCCGACCGGCTGCGGCGGGCGGTGGCCCTCGGCGCCTTCGCGGTCACCGCGCACGGTGACTGGGAGGGTCTGCCCCGCCGTGACGAGCTTTCCCTGTTGACCGGCAACGCCGCCGGCACCACCCTCCGCTGACTGCGAGAAAGGCACCCCCTCGTGAAGATCGTCGCTGCCGACGTCATCGTTTCCAGCCCTGACCGCAACTTCGTCACACTGAAGATCACAACAGCGGACGGCATCACCGGTCTGGGTGACGGCACCCTCAACGGCCGGGAACTCTCCGTCGCCTCCTACCTGCGCGACCATGTGGTGCCCCTGCTGATCGGGCGGGACGCGCACCGCATCGAGGACGCCTGGCAGTTCCTCTACCGCTCGGCGTACTGGCGGCGTGGCCCGGTCACCATGGCCGCCATCGCCGCGGTGGACGTGGCCCTGTGGGACATCAAGGCCAAGGCCGCCGGCATGCCGCTCTACCAGCTGCTCGGCGGTGCGTCGCGCAACGGCATCATGGCGTACGGCCACGCCTCCGGCCGCGACGTGCCGGAGCTGTTCGACTCCATCCGCGCCCACCTGGAGCAGGGCTACCGCTCGATCCGGGTGCAGACCTCCGTGCCCGGCATCAACGCCGTGTACGGGGTGGCCGCCCAGCCCAGCTCGGACGGCAAGCGCTACGACTACGAGCCGGCCCAGCGCACCCCCCTGCCCGCCGAGGAGGACTGGGACACCCGCGCCTACCTGCGGCACCTGCCCGGGGTCTTCGAGGCGGTCCGCAACGAGTTCGGCCCGGAGCTGCCGCTGCTGCACGACGGTCACCACCGGATGACCCCGATCCAGGCCGCCAAGCTGGGCAAGGCCCTGGAGCCGTACGACCTGTTCTGGCTGGAGGACTGCACCCCGGCGGAGAACCAGGAGGCCCTGCGGCTGGTCCGGCAGCACACCACCACCCCGCTGGCCATCGGCGAGGTGTTCAACACCGTGTGGGACTACCAGACCCTGATCCGGGAACAGCTCATCGACTACGTGCGGTCCGCGGTCACCCACACCGGCGGCATCACCGCCATGCGCAAGCTGCTCGACTTCGCCGCCCAGTACCAGATCAAGTCCGGCATCCACGGCCCGACCGACATCTCCCCGGTCGGCATGGCCGCCGCCCTGCACCTGGACCTGGCCATCCACAACTTCGGCATCCAGGAGTACATGCGGCACGGTCCGCTGACCAACGAGGTGTTCCGCCAGTCCTTCACCTTCACCGACGGCTACCTGCACCCGGGGGAGCAGCCCGGTATCGGGGTGGAGCTGGACGAGGAGGCTGCGGCCCGCTTCCCGTACCAGCCGGCGTACCTGCCGTTCAACCGGCTCAAGGACGGCACGGTCCATGACTGGTGAGCCGCCGACTCGCCACATAGTGGTGATGGGGGTCTCCGGCGCAGGCAAGACCACGGTGGCCCGGGGGATCGCCGCGTCCACCGGACTGACCTTCGCCGAGGCCGACGAGTTCCACTCCGAGGCCAATGTGGCCCGGATGCGGGCCGGCATACCACTGGACGACGACGCCCGCTGGCCCTGGTTGCAGGCCCTGGCCGACTGGATGACCGCCCGGCACCGGGAGGGGGTCTCCACCGTGCTGACCTGCTCGGCGCTCAAGCGCTCCTACCGGGACCTGCTGCGGCAGGGACCCCCGGGGGTGTTCTTCGTGCACCTGCACGGCCCGACCGAGGTCATCCGGGAACGGATGTCGGTGCGTACCCATGAGTACATGCCGCCCAGCCTGCTCGACTCCCAGACGGCGACCCTGGAACCGCTCTGGCCGGACGAGCCCGGCATCGTCATCGACCTCCGCTCCACCAGCGATGCGCTGGTGGCCGAGGCGGTACGGCGGCTGGGCCTGCCGGTACTCGAGGAGACGCCCGAGCCGGTGGCGGCCGAGGGGCCGCCGCCGGAGGCCTCCGCACGATGACCGACGAGCGGTGCGACCCGAGAGGGTCGCACCGCTCATCGGTCGGGATGACGGCGGACGAAGTCCTGGTAGGTCTCGTTGGCCACGCTGGGCGGCGCACTGCCGGGAACTGCGTGACCGGGTGGCCGCCGCGGCCGAGCAGGGCACCCTGGTCTTCCAGCGCGGCGACGCCGAGCCCCGGGTGGTCAGCGACCTCGACGCGGTCGTACCGATCCTGCTCAGCTCGTACGTGCACATGACCAACAACCGACTCGGGGTGAGCATCCTCGACGAGATCTACCTGTCGTACCTGATGCGCGCCGCGTTGCTCGACGAGCCGGCGCCGGCCGGATCCCGATGACCACGGTCGAGGCCGGGCAGCAGGCCACCTGGGCCCGGCCCCGGCTGCGGTCCGAGATCGTGCTCGGCCCCGGGGTGTGGCGCGAGGGCAAGCTCGTGCACCACGTCAAGGCCCCGGAGACCGGGTGGGACCCCGGGAGCACTTCCTGATGTCCCGGATGGACGGCACCCGCAGCCTGGAGGACCTGGCCGGCGAGTACGCCAGCGCCTACCAGCGTCGGCTGGGGCCGGAGAACTGGCAGCAACTGTTCGGCATGCTGCACAAGCGGCAACTGCTGCACGGCGCTACCGATCCGGCGGCCCTGGCCGCGCTGACCTCCTCGGCTGCCGAGGGGGCGGCGAAGACCCGGCGTGGTCCGCTGTCGGCCCGGATGCCGCTGTTCGACCCGCAGCGGCTGTTCGACCGGGTGCTGCCCTGGCTGGCGCCGGTGTTCAGTTGGTGGTTCGTGCTGCCGGCGCTGGCCCTGGCCCTGGCCCTGGCGGTCCTCGGGTACGTGGGGTGGCAGCTGCCGGATCTGGCCGCCGGAATCGGTGGTGGTCGGCCGCTGGCGGCGATCCTGATCGCGGTGGCGGTCACCTGGGTGATCATCTTCCTGCACGAGTGCGCCCACGGACTGACCTGCCGATATTTCGGCGGCCGGGTCACCGAGATCGGGGTGATGTGGCGGTTCCCGCTGCTGGCCCCGTACTGCAAGGTCGACGACGTGGTGCTGTTCACCCCGCGGCGGCGGGTCGCGACCGCCTTCGCCGGGGTCTTCGTGAGCATGCTGGCGCTGGTGCCCTTCGCCGCGATCCGCCTGTGGGGTTCACCCGGGATGCTGTACGACCTGGCCGGCACCATGTTGCTGTTCGGTACCGCCACGGCCGTGCTCAACCTGGTGCCCTTCCTGCGCCTGGACGGCTACCACATGCTCAGTCACGCGCTGAACCTGGCCGACCTGCGCACGGACACCTACCGGTTCTACGGCCGGCTGGTGCGCCAGGGCCCCCGCGGGGTGACCGACTACCGGACCCGTGACCGGGTGGCCTTCACGGTGTACGGGCTGGCCTCCGTCCTGTTCATCGGCACCGTGCTGACCTTCCTGATCCGCTACTGGTACACCAGCCTGGCCACCTGGCTGAGCCCCACCTGGGCCGTGGTCATCCTCACCGCCGAGGCCATCCTCCTGGCCGCCATCATCACCCACCTAACCCGCCGCCGCCGCTCCACCCCCACCCCACCCCCTGACACCCCTCCCGCCCGCCCTCCCCGCCCGCGCCCCGCCCTGCTTTTCCCGCCGATCATGCACTTTCTGCCGGGACATAACGCCTGAAAAGCCGCGAACCGGCGACCAAAAGTGCAAGATCGACGGGGTGGGGAGGGTGAGGCGGCGGGGTGGGGGTGTGTTGGGTGCGACACGCCGGACTCTGTGTGATTGTCTCGTTGCGACGGGTTAGGGTTCGTTCGCATCGTTGGCTGGGGAGTTGGAGACAACCGGTGACGGATCGAGGGTGGCTGAATCCTGGGCTGCTGCGGCTCGGGCTCCGGGCGGGCCGGCGAACGACTGATTCGGGCGGTCCGGTGGCGGTGGCGATCCCATCGCCCGAGGACGCCAGCGGCCGGTCCGGCGTGTCTAGGCATCCCATCGCGCCCTCCGGCTAGCGCTGGTCGCGACTCCCGGCCGCCCCTCGGACTTGTGTCTCATCAGGAGTTTCCATGCGCCCTGTCTCGCCGGTCAAACGCGCCCGCTGGCGTGACATCGACTGGATCACCGATCTGGTGACCGCCACCCTGGCCCCCACCACCCTGGGGGCCTGGCTGGTGCCGGACGAGCGGCGGCGTCCCGCCGTGCTGGCCGCGGTGTCCCGCATCTGGGTGGAACACGCCCTGCTGTTCGGGGACGCCTTCCTGCTCACCGATGGCGCGGCGGCTACGGTCTGGTTCCACCGCTACCGTCCGATCCCACCCCCGACGCGCTACCTGGAGCGCATCAGGTGGGCCTGCGAGGAGCATCTGGTCCGGTTCCACCGACTGGACCGGTTCCTGGCCGCGCACCGTCCGGAGGAACCCCACAACCACCTGGCGATCCTGGCGGCGCCGCCGGACGCCAACCGGGCGGGCCAGGCCGCGACCGTACTCGCCGACAGCCACCGGCTGATGGACACCCACGGTCTGCCGATCTACGCCGACCTGCACAGCGAGGCCGACCGGCGGCTCTACCGGCGGCTGGGCTACCGGGAACACCACCAGATGACGCGCCCGGACGGGGCGATCGTGGACCTGCTCTGGCGACCCAGGCCGGCGACCCGGGTTGCCGCCACGACCCACCCCGGCCAGGCCGTGACCAGCGGCTGCCCGACCCGGCCCTGACCCCGCCCGCAGACGTCCGCCGTACGAACGCTGTCCGGCTCGGCTTGACCGCCGGTTGCCGGTGGCGCATCCTGCAACCCGTACCCACACCGAACCTCGACCGCCCGCGCGGTGGCTGCAGAGTAGCGGAGGTCGATACGTCCGGCGTCGATCAGTGTGACCGGCCGGCAGCCGGGTACCCGGACTGGCCGGTGGTCCTCGTGTCCATGCCGTTCATGGGCATCTACCGGCCCTCGATCCAGCTAGGGCTGCTCAGTGCCACGGTGGCCCAGGCCGGGTTTCCGGTGCGTACCCTGCACGCGAATCTCGATTTCGCGGCCCTGATCGGGGCGCAGGAGTACTCCCTGCTGGCGGAGCACCGGGGCCGGCTGGTCGGTGACTGGTTGTTCTCCGTCGCCGCCTTCGGCGAGGCCGCGCCGGACGGCGGGCGAAGGCTGCCCGTCGACTTCGCCGCCGACCTGCGGCACCTGGGCGCATCCGGCAAAGACCTCCAGGACCGACTGGCGTACCTGCGCGATGTTCAGGTGCCGGCCTACCTGGACACTCTCGTGCGGACCTTTCCGTGGGACCGGTTCCGGGTAGTCGGCTTCAGCTCCACCTACCAGCAGAACACGGCCTCGATCGCCCTGGCCCGACGGCTCAAGCAGGAGTGGCCCGAGCTGGTCACCGTCTTCGGTGGCGCCAACTTCGACGGCGAGATGGGACCGGAGCTGGTGCGGACGGTGGACTGCATGGACCTGGCGGTCACCGGGGAGGGGGAGCGGGCCCTACCCGGGCTGCTGCGGGCCCTCGCCGCCGGTACGGACCCGTTGACCGTGCCCGGGGTGCTGGGCCGGGTGGCGGATGGGGTCGGTGGGGCTGCACCCGCCCCGCCGCTGGAGTTGCCCGACGCCACCGTGCCGGACTATGCCGAGTACTTCCAACGGATGGCCGACCTGGCCCTGATGCCGGCCGCCGGCCGCCACCGGGTGTGGATCCCCTTCGAGTCCTCCCGGGGCTGCTGGTGGGGGGCCAAGCATCACTGCACCTTCTGCGGACTGAACGGCACCACCATGCGGTTCCGGGCCAAGACCACCGATCAGGTACGGGCCGAACTGGACCTGCAGGCCCGCCGTTACGGCAGCTTCCGGTTCGAGGCGGTGGACAACATCCTCGACCCGACCCACCTGCGGGAACTCATGCCGCAGCTGGCCGGGGCGGACACCGGTTACGAGCTGTTCTATGAGGTCAAGGCGAACCTCTCCCGTGATCAGATACGGCTGCTGGCACAGGCCGGGGTGACCCGCATCCAACCCGGTATCGAGTCGCTCAGCTCGCATGTGCTGCGGCTGATGCGCAAGGGGGTCACCGCCGCCCAGAACATCAACCTGCTGCGCTGGTGCCGCTACTACGGCATCGAGGTGGCGTGGAACATCCTCTGGGGTTTCCCGGAGGAGACCGCCGACGACTACGCCGAGCAGGCCGCCCTCCTGCCCCAGCTGTGGCATCTCCAGCCACCCGGCGGCGCGGCCCGGATCTGGATCGAACGGTTCAGTCCGCTGTACGCGGCGGCCCGGGCCGCGACGGATGGTGTGCGGCCGGAAAGCAGCTACGGGTACGTCTATCCGGCCGAGACCGACCTGGATCGGGTCGCCTACTTCTTCGAGCAGCCACCGACGGACGGCCTTTCCGACGAGGCGTACCTGCCGTTGGCCCGGCAGGTGGCGGCCTGGACCGAGGCCGCCGGGACGGACCCACCTCCGGTGCTCACCTACCGGTCGAGCACGGATCACCTGCAGATCTACGATGGCCGCCAGCCCGGTCGGGAGGGCACCTACACCTTCGAGGGTCCGCTGGCCGAGATCTATCTGGCCTGTGTGGATCGTCCGGTCGCCCGGTCGGGCCTGCACCAGCGGTTCGGGGAACGCCTGCCGGCCGATGACATCACCGAGGCGGTGACGGAGTTCGCCGGACGCGGGCTGATGGTGCTCGACGGGCCGCGGGTCCTGTCGCTGGCCCTGCCGGCCGTCGGGGGCAGATGACCCCGGGGCGGGTCAGTCCTTGGGTGGCGGCTTGATGCTGAGCACGACCGGAGGATCCCAGGCCGGGCCCCGGGTGAAGGCCCGGGCGAACTGGTCCCGGACGGATCCGGTCGGCCCGGCCTCTACGGAGATCTCGACCGGGGAGGACTCCTCCGGCCCGAGGTCCGCGACGGCCCCGGCGACCAGGACGACCCCGGCGGCAGCGGCCACCAACCTCGGCGAGCGTGGCCGGTCCCGGCGACCGGAGCCGACCTCCGCCGGAGGGTGGCCCGGATCAGGGGTACCGGTCGAGTCGCCCGGATCAGACATGAACCCTCCCGTATCGCCTCGCGACGGTGTCGTCTCCGCACCCCGGCTGGCCTGTGGCGCAGGCCGCGAGTCAGGGTGCCCGGCCGGTCATGCCCCGTCAACCAGGGGTGGTCGGGGTCGCCGGCCTCCGGCGGTCAGCACCGTGACCGGGCGGGCACCTTATCGAGCTTGCCCAACTTCCCTCTCACCTGCGCGGCATCCGGGTGGTGGAACTCGTCGAAGATCGTCAACGCCGCCGTCCAGGCGGCGCGGGCCGCGGCAGGCTCGGCCACCGCGTGATGAAGATCACCTAGCTGGTGCAGGGCCTCGGCCTCATAGTGCCGGTCACCGAGTTCCCGCCACAACCGCACGGCGTCCCGATAGTTGGCCAGGGCCTGGCGGGGTTGGTCGCCGAGCTGATGGATGTAGCCGAGACTGTCCCTGATGTGGGCCTCGCCGTCCTCGTCACCCGTCTCCCGCGCCAACGCCAGCGCCTCGGCGCAGTAGGTCAGGGCCGCCCGGTACCCGCCGAGCTTGGCATGGAACCAGCCCAGGGCGTTCAGGGCATCCGCCAGCCCGATCCGGTCGTCGCACCGCTGGAACAGTTCCACCGCCTGTCGTACGTGGGGCAGGGCCTCCTGATGGCGTCCCTGCTGCTCGCACAGCCAGGCGAAGTTGAGCCGGGTACGCGCCTGACCCTGCCGGTCCCCGACCCTGGTGAACAACGTCAGTGCCGCTGTCAGATGCGACCGGGCCTCCGGCCGTTGCAGCCGGACGGCCGCCCGGCCGAGTCCTCGGTGGGCCAGGGCCAGGGCCCGTTCGTCGCCGAGCCGGCGGGCCGCCGCTAGCGCCCGGGTCTGGATCGCCGCCGAGTCGTGCCAGCGTCCGCGCCGGTCCAGATAGGTGGTCATCGCCCAGGCCAGTTGCCAGACATGAGTGTCGAATCCCTGGCCGGCCGCCGGTTCCAGGGCGGCCAGCAGAACGGTCTGTTCCTCGGTGAACCAGCGCAGGGCGGCCTGCCGGTCGGTCATCCGCTCCGGACTCACCCCCGCTGTGGCCGGTACCGGGGTGATCGGCTCCCGGGAGGGGCTGAGCAGTCGGTCGGCGCCGTGGGCACTGAGCACCAGGTGGTCGAGGAGTCGGCGTACCGCGGCCCGGCGGGCCGCCTCACCCTCGTGCCTGTGGGTCAGCTCCACGGCGTAGGCGCGGAGCAGATCGTGCAGTACGTGCCGGCCGGGGGCCTGCTCACTGATCAGGCTGCTGTTGACCAGAGTCGCGATCAGCCGGTCGGCATGGGCCCGGGGGACACCGACCAGGCTGGCCGCCGCCGGTACGGTCACCTCCGGTCCGGGATGCAGACCGAGGAGCCGGAACATGCCGGCGGTGGCCGGGTCCAGCACCTGGTAGGAGTGGGAGAAGACCGCCCGTACGTCGACCTGCCGTTCCTGAACGCTGAAGGCGTCCAGGCCGTCGCGGGCGGTGTCCAACCGGGCCACCAGCGCGGACAGCGGGAACCGGGTCTGGTTGGCGGCCCGGGCCGCCGCGATCGACAACGCCAGCGGCAGACCGGCGCACTGCTGGATCAGCTGATCGGTCGCCGTGGGCTCGGCGCTCAGCCGCCCGGCGCCCAGCCGCCCTACGAGCAGTTTCCGGGACTCCTGGGCGGTCATCAGGTCCAGGTCGATCAGGGTGGCGGCATCGGTGGCCATCAGACCGGTCATCCGGTTGCGGCTGGTCACCAGCACCAGGCAGCCGCAGGAGCCGGGCAGCAACTGCCGGACCTGCTCGGCGTCGCGGGCGTTGTCCAGCAGGATCAGCAGCCGCCGGGTGGACAGCAGGGTCCGGAACATCGCGGACCGGGCATCGAGGCCGGCCGGCACCTGCTCCGGCGGCACTCCCAGTCCGTGCAGCAGGGTCTGGAGCACGGCCGCCGGCTCCGCCACCGCCCCGAACTGGTCGTATCCCCGCAGGTTGACGTAGAGCTGCCCGTCCGGGAACCGGCCGCGTACCCGGTGGGCCCAGTGCACCGCCAGGGCCGTCTTGCCCACCCCCGCCATGCCGGCGATCACCGCCACCGGGCTGGTCCTGGTGGCCGTCTCGCAGCCCTGGGACAGCAGTCCGTCCAGGCGGGCCAGGTCCGCCTGTCGGCCGACGAATCCCGGTACGGGATGGGGGAGCTGGGCCGGTACGGGCAGCCGGAGGCCGGTCAACGGCGCCGCCGTGCCGACCGAGGGCCCCGGCTCGTGGATCACCAGTGTCGGATCGGCGGCCAGGATCTGCTGGTGCAGTCGGTGCAGGTCGGCCCCCGGCTCCACCCCCAGACCGTCCAGGGTGTGCCGCCGTACGTCATGGAAGGTCATGATCGCCTCGGCCTGGCGGCCGGAGCGGTACAGCGCGACCATCAGTAGACACCACAGCCGCTCCCGGTACGGGTGGTCGGCGACCAGTTGGCGTAACTCCCCGACCACGGCCAGGTGCCGCCCGAGGTTCAGGTCGAGCTCGATGCGCTCCTCCAGCGCCGCCAACCTGCGCTCGTCCAGCAGGGTGCGTTCGGCGTCGAGGGCCGGACTGGTCAGCCCGGCGCAGAAGGGGCCCCGCCAGCGGCGCAGGGCGGAGTGCAGGGCGGTGGCCGCGGCCGAGGTGTCTCCGCTGTCGCGGGCCGTCCGCGCCGCGGCCACCTCCCGCTCGAAGTCCACCAGGTCCAGTCCGCCGGGGGCCACCGCCAGGCGGTATCCGGAGCCGGTCCAGGTCAGGAAGGTCGACGGACCCCGCTTCTGCGGTGTCGGGTCGAGGACCCGCCGCAGGGCGGAGATGTGTTTCTGTAGTAAATTCACTGCATACGCTGGCGGGGTCGAACCCCAGATCCCGGTGATGAGCCGGTCTCGTTCGACCACCTTGTCGGCATGCAGCAGGAGCACGGCCAGCACCACCTGCCGCTGCACAGGCCCCAGGTCGAGTCGCCGCTCATCACACCAGACGCGCAACGGGCCCAGCACCTCGAAGCGCATGCCCTGATCCGCGATCGCCCGTCACCGCCTCCGTGAGGATCTCGCCGGGTGCCCATTCTGGTCCACGCGGGCGAACTCCAGAGGTCACTCCAGGGGTAGCTCCAGCGGCAACTTCTACCCTACCGACAAGTGGACCGTCCAGGACCCGACCGGACGGCGGCGACGAAGCCGGTCAGCTTGTTGGGGAAAAGGGGTATGGATGAAGACCTGTCTGGCGGAAGTCCTCTCCGCGGAGGCGGCCGCGCTCTACCAGCGCCTGTTGGCCGCCGGCACGTTGCCTCTGCACGAGGAGCCCATGCTGCGTGACGCCGGGCCGACCCGGGAGCTGATCGAGCGGGGCTTCGCCCGGGAGCGGCATGTGGGGCGGCCGGAGTTGGTGCCGGTCGAACCGGTGCGGGCCATGGACAACGCGATACTGCTCATCCAACGGCAGATCACCGATCGGTACGAGGGCCTGCTGCGGGTACGCGAAGAGGTCGAAGCCCTGCAGCAGCACTATCTCGGCGCCAAGGACTGGGGTCGGCTGCCGGAGGACCGGATCCGGGTGTTGACCGACGGGGCGGAGATCGGTGCCCTCTCGGTCGAGCTGTGCCTGTCGGCCCGCCGGGACGTCATGAGCATCGAGACGGAGCACTTCAACCGGCCACCCGACCCGCAGTCGGTCCGCCGGCCCCCGGCCGCCGCCGTGGCCCGAGGGGTGACCTTCCGCAACATCTACACCAGAGGAGTCCTGGACCTGCCCGGCTCCGCGCAGATGTTGCGGGCCTCGGTCGAGGCCGGTTGGCAGTGCCGCATCTATCCCGAGCTGCCGATGAAGATGGTGCTGGTCGACGGGCAGACGGCGCTGCTGCCGCTGGGCCCGACCGGCATGGAAGGCGCCATGCTGGTGCGTACCCCGGTCATCGCCTCGGCGCTCCGGACCTTTTTCGACCTGCTGTGGCATCGGGCGGTGCCGGTGACCGGCACCCGTGAGCGGCTCAGTTCCGAACAGGACCAGGTGCTGCGGCTGCTACTCACCGGCATGATCGACAAGGCGATCGCCCGGCACCTGGGCATCAGTGAGCGCACCGTACGCCGTCATGTCGGTGCCCTCATGCAGCGCCTGGGCGCGAACAACCGGGTGACCCTGGCCGCCACGGCCGTACGCGAGGGCTGGGCCGACTGACTCCGGCCGCGCGCCACCGACGGCCCTGGTCGTCGGCGCGGCTATCGGGGCGGAAACACACACGGCACCGCCCGGGGGAACAGGGCCCGCAACTGGGTGACCGCCTCGTCGGAGAAGGTGCCGAACCCTCGGGCCAGCACCTCGACCGGATCGAGCACACCGTAGACCAGCCCGGAGAATCCGGCCGCGGTGAGCACGGCCGACACCGGCCCGGGATCGGGCTCCACCACCAGTCGTCCGTCGACGGCCTCGAGGTGGTACTCGCCGGCCAGGAAAGGGTCGTCGACCACCTCGATGCCGACCCGACCCGCCCCGACCTCCAGCCCGCGCAGACCCTCGACGCTGAGGACCCGGGCCATCGGGGGTGGGGCGCAGGGAAAGGAGAGCACGGTCTCGACTCGGGCGGTCAGGTCGTCCAGCCACAGTTCGGGCAGCTCATCGGCGGGGACGGTCAGCACCACCTCGGAGACCTGGTCGATGTGGTGGGCGAAGAACCTCAACAGCAGGGCCCGCCCGAAGGGATCCGTGGTCAGTAGGTCGTCCGCGCGTAGCTGTCCACCCTGGCCGTCGATCCGGTAGGTCAGCATGCCGACGATGTCACCGTCGCGGCGGGCGGTCACCAGCCAGCGGGTGCCGGCGTCGCGGCCGGCTGCGCTCTGCTGCTCCGGCGGCAGCGCGAAACCGTGCCGCCGGTGCAGCAGCCGGCGCAGGAACCCCCGGTATTCGTCGAACCCCTCGGCGTACGGCTGCCAGGTGACCTCGCCGGGCAGTTCCGCCTTCAACAGTGGTGCGCAGTCCTCCGGCCGGAAGGTGACCGTCCGGGGTTTCGGCAGGTTGACGTAGCCGAACCGGGCGTAGAACGAGGACCGGAAGGGGTACAGGGCGGTCACCGCGTGCCCCCGCCGGCGCATCTCATCGAGCAGGTGGTGGAGCAGGTCCCGGCTGTGACCCCGGCGCCGGGCCAGGGGATGGGTGGCGACCCAGGCGACACCGGCCATGTCGAGCACCCGGCCGCGCAGGTTCTGCCACATCGGGATGGCCGAGGCCGCAGCCGCGACCAGACCCTCGTCCTCCACGATCATGGTGCAGTTGCCCTCGTGGTACGGCAACGCCGCGCGAAGCTGCTCCTCGGTCGTCGGGGTCGGGGAGGGGCCGAAGGCGTACGACTGCAACGGGAAGGAGGTGCGCAGTCGTTCGTCGCCGAGCACCTCACGGATCTTCACCGGCACCCGTCCCAGGTGAGTCGCCGACCGGGGCGGCTCCGCTGCCACTCGTACGGCCGGGGTGAACCTGCCGCGGTCACGGCCGTCCCCTCCGCCGTGGCCGGACCGACCTGCCGGCCGCTCGGCCCTGCGGTTGGTGCGGGCATGTCGCCTCCTCCTGCTGCCATCGCGGGCGGCATTCCGGCCCCGCGAAAACGGTACGGAAATCATGTACCGAGATACGGCTGTCGATGCGGCCGGTTACGGCAACCGACCGGCACCGGCCACCGAAATCGCCATTAGGAGGCGCCGGTCTCCGCCCGGATGTCCTCGATAGGCCACTGGCCGACTTCGCCATATCGGCGCCGCCCGCCGATGTGTTTCTCTGGTGGCCGTCGATACCCGTGATCGGGAGTCACCCGTCGGCAACCCGCAACCAAAGGGAGCAGATGTGGCGCACCAAGAGGTAGATGTGCTGGCAGTTGGTGCCGGCCCGGCCAACCTGGCCCTGGCAGTGGCAATCGAGGAGTCCGGACACACCGGCCTGGCTGCCAACACGCTCCTGATTGAGCAGCACGCGGACATCAAGTGGCAGCGCGGACTGCTGTTGCCCGGGGCGCGCAGTCAGGTCTCCTTCATCAAGGACCTGGTCACCCTCCGGAATCCGCGCAGTGATTTCTCATTCCTGAACTTCATGCACAGCAAGCGGCGGCTGGACGAATTCGTCAACCTGTCCACCTTCTACCCGTACCGCAGCGAGATCTCCGAATACCTGGCCTGGGTGGCGGATTCCCTGCGTCAGGTCCGGGTGCGGTACAACGCCCGGTGCGCGAGCATCGCCGTCAACCGGGACGCCGACGGAGCCCCACACGACTGGACGGTGACCCTGGCCGGGGGAGACACCATCACCTGCCGTGACCTCGTCATCGGGGTGGGGCGGGAGCCCCAGGTGCCGGAGGTGTTCCGGCAGCTGCCCACCGACAAGGTCATCCACAGCAGCCGCTACTGCGCCGGGATCGCCGAACTCGACCGCGAACGGCCGTACCGGGTGGCGGTCGTCGGTGGCGCACAGAGCGCCGCCGAGATGTTCTACGCCGTGCACGAGGATCTGCCCGCCAGTCGACCCACCATCCTGCTGCGGTCGGTCGGCTTCCAGAACTACCAGACCAGCAAATTCGTCAACGAGTTGTTCTACCCGTCCTTCGTGGACGAGTTCTTCGACTGTGACCAGGAGTCACGGCGTCAGATCCTGGACGAAATGCGCATCACCAACTACGCCGGCCTGGCCCCGCCCTTCCTCGACGAGTTGTACGCGATGCTGTACCGCCAGCGCCTCAACGGCGACGACCGGTCCCGGGTGATGACCCTGACCGAGATCGTCACCGCCCGGCAGGACGGCGAGGAGATCGTCCTCGAACTGAGCGACCGACGGACCAGAAAGATCACCGAATTGCGCTGCGACCTGGTGCTGCTGGGCACCGGTTACCGCAACGAGCCCTCCCCGTTGTTCCGGCAGCTCGAACCGCAGTTGGGAATCGATCCCGTCGGAGTGTCCCGGAACTACCGGGTGGAGATCGACAACGCCCCTTGGGGTGCCATCTACCTCCAGGGGACCAACGAGGAGACTCACGGCATCGCCGACTCCCTGATCAGTGTGCTGGCACACCGGTCGGCGGAGATCGTCGAGGACATGGTGGCCCGGCGTACCGCCTCCGGGCAGCGCCTCGGCACCCCCCAGCCGGCCGGTCGGGGGGCGTGATGGAGATCCGCCGATTCGATCAGGGCAGACTGGCCAGCGGGTACGGCCTCAACTACGAACTGCTCCTGCCGTGGCCCGAGCTGAACGCCCCCTTCGAGGGGGCCTGGTGCGTGGTGCCCCCGGGCGGCGCCGCGACGGCGCACGCCCACCACGAGTACGAGATCTTCATCGGTCTGGTCGGCCGCGGGGAGATCATCGTCGACGGGCAGCGCAGCGACTTCACGGCCGGCGACATCGTCCGCCTGGCCCCCGGATCCCACCACCAGGTGACCAATCCCGGTGATCGGGAGTTCACCTACTACGCCATCTGGTGGGACACCGACATGGCCGCCCGCTTCACCGACCGGCACCGGGCGGAGGGCTGAGATGGCACGCAGCATCGTCATCGTCCCCGCGCCGACCGCCAACGGCGACCTGCATGTCGGTCACCTCTGCGGGCCCTTCCTGGCCGCCGACGTCTACGCCCGGTACCGCCGGGCGGCCGGTGTCCGGACCCTGTTCGGCAGCGGGGTGCAGGAGACCCAGACCTTCGTGGTCTCCACCGCACGCCGGCTGGGGATCGCCCCGGAATCGCTGACCGAACGGGCCGAGGAACAGGTCCGCAGCTCACTGGCCGCGCTGGGTATCTCCATCGACGGATTCGCCCCGGGAGACAAGGGATTCCGCGACTTCCTCTGCGAGTTCCTCGGCCGACTGCACGCCGAGGGGGTGTTCGAGCTACGCCGGATGTCCTTTCCCTACCTGCCTCGCACGGGGGAGTACCTGATGGAGGCGTACGTCCAGGGGATCTGCCCGACCTGCCTGGCGGACAGCTGCGGCGGAGTCTGCGAGAGCTGCGGTCACCACATCAACCCCGGGGAACTGCGGGAACCGCGCTCCACCGAACACCCCGACGAGGAGTTGACCGTACGGTCGGCGGAGATCCTGGTGCTGCCCCTGGAGCGCTACCGGGAACGGTTGCGGGCCCACTACCTCAGGCCGGAGACGGTGATGCGGCCGCACATGCGGCAGGCCCTGGGGGAGATGCTGAGTCGACCGTTGCCGGACTTCCCGATCACCTTCCCGACCGGTTGGGGGGTGCCCGCCCCCTTCCCGGAGGTGCCGGGTCAGGCGATCAACCCCGCCGTCGAGGCGATCCCGGCCGGGATCCACACCGCCGCGGTCGCCGCCGCGGCGACCGGCCACCCTCCGCAGGCCGTCGACGACCTCTGGCTGGCCGACGGTGTCACCGAGGTCGTCTATTTCATGGGCTTCGACAACACCCACCCGTTCGCCCTGGTCGGGGTAGCCCTGTTGATGGCCTTCGGTGACCGGTACCTGCGTCCCACCATGCTGACCAACGAGTTCTACGAGTTGGAGCACGAGAAGTTCTCCACCAGCCGGGGGCATGTGGTCTGGGCCCAGGAACTGGCCGCCGAAACCCCGCGTGACATCGGCCGCTTCTACCTCGCCAGCACCAGCCCGGAACACCAGCGGACCAACTTCAGTCGATCCGCCCTGGCCACCCTGGCCGGCACCCGACTGATCCAGCCCTGGAACCGGTTGGCCGAGGCCCTGAACCGGTGGTACGACGCACAGAATCCACCTGCCGGGTGGACGCTGCCGGTCAGTCCGGCCGGCCGAACCGCCGCCGCCACCATGATCAGCCGGTGCACCGGGCAGGCCGAACTGTCCCACTACAGCCTGAACCGGATCGCCGAGACGATCACCGCCCAACTGGCCCGCCTGGCCGAACTGGCTGCCCGATTCGAGTCCGGCGACCAGCCCGCCACATCGGAGCGGGCCGGCGACCTTTACCACGAGGTGGAGACCTTCCTGCGCGCCGCCGCGCCGGTCCTGATCGACCTCGCCGACGAGGTGCTGGGCGCGACCGCACCCCACCTGCTCGACGGGGCCGCCGAGGCCCGGCAGGTGCACCCCCGCCGGCTGCCCCGGCTGGCCGACCTGGAGGTGGCCGCCCCGCAGCGGCCCGCCCCGCCGGCGGCCTGAGATGCCGGCCGCCACCCCGACCGGACGGCGGGTGCTGATCGTGGGGGCCGGTGTGGTCGGGCTCCTCACCGCGCTGGAGTGCGCCCGTCGCGGCGACGAGGTGACCGTGCTGGACCAGGGCCCCATCCCCAACCCGGCGGCGGCCTCCTTCGACCAGCACCGGGTCGTTCGCGCCCTGCACCTGGGCGACCCGGCGGCCACCCGGGCGGCGGCCGTCCTGCCCGCACGCTGGACGGAACTGCAACGTCTGCTGGCCACCCCGATCTATCGCCGGGTGGGTGTCCTGGTCGTCCAGTCGCTCACCGAGGCGACCGACAACCTGCGCCTGATGCATGCCGCCGGGATCGAGGGCGAACTGCTGGGGCCCCGGCAACTGCGGCAACGGCTCGAGCATCTGATCTTCCCGGCGCAGGCCGCCGGTCTGCTGGAGCCGGAGGCCGGGGTGCTGCTGGCCCGTCGGGTGTTGACGGGGACGACCCGGTGGCTGCGGCAGCACCACGGGGTGCGGCTGCTGCCGTACCACCGGGTGGTCGAGGTGGATCCCGCCGCCGCCACGGTCACCCTGGCCGGGGGGTCGAGCCTCGCCGGTGACCTGCTCTTCGTGGCGGCGGGGGCCTGGTCCCGGTCGCTGCTGGCCGGGCTGCTCCCGACACCGGTGACCCTGTACCGGCAGAGCATGCTCTACCGGCGGCCCGACCCGGCGGAGTCGACCGCCTGGGACTCGACCCCGGTGGTGCTGTTGCGCACCGGCCCGCAGGCCGGAGGCTGGCTGCTGCCCCCCGGGGCCGACACCGACCTGAAGGTGAGCACTCAGGCGGTGTGCCGGCCGGTCGAGCGGATCGGCTCCCGGCGTACCCCGCCGTCGCGGCGCCGGGTGCTGAGCCACCTGCTCAGCTCGATGGTGGCCGGCGGGACGGGACCCGCACCCCTGCGAACCCGGGAGTGCTACTACCTGGCCGACCAGGCCACCGGCGGTGCCCTCCTGGCCACTCTGGGCCCCTCCTCGTCGCCGACCTGGGCGTACGCGGCCTGCGGCGGTGGCGGATTCAAAGCCGCACCCCTGATCGCCGAGAAGGTCGCCGGGCTGCGCGCACCCCCACCCGGCCTGGACACCTCCCGCAGACGGGGCACGGCACATCATCGGAAGGAAGCGGTATGAAACCCCATGACGGGATGCTGCTCGTGGTTGGCAGCGGACTGAGCGTCTACCGGGAGTACCTGGTCTCCTCGGCGTCCCGCCGGGCGCGGGAGGCCGGCTACGACCTCTGGCTCATCAACGGCACCACCCCCACCTGGCAGCGGCCCTACCTGGCCGGCTGGACGGTGACGAACGTCCACGACCATGACAACCTGGCCGCCACCGCCCGGAAGCTGGCCGCCACCCATCGGGTCGTCGGGGTGCTCTGCTGGGACGAGCCCCTGGTGCTGCCCAGCGCCATGATCGCCGCCGAGCTGGGCCTGCCCGGCCTGGGCATCGACGGAGTCCTGGGCTGCCGGGACAAGCACCGCACCCGCCAACTGCTGCACGCAGCCGGGCTGACCCAACCCGCGCACGGGTACGCCACCAGCCCGGCCCAGGCCCGCGAGCTGGCCGCCTCGATCGGCTACCCGGTCGTGGTCAAACCCCGGGCCCTGGGCGCCAGCATCGGGGTGGTGCTGGCGCAGGACCAGGCCGAACTGGACCGCGCCTACCAGGTGGCGGCGCAGACCAGCCTCGCCGGTGACCAGCCCTACCAGGGGGGCGCCCTGATCGAGGAGTACCTGGACGGTCCCGAGGTCAGCATCGACGGAGTCGTCGTCGACGGCGACTACCGTCCGATGTACCTGGCCCGTAAGCAGACCGGGTGGGAGCCGTACTTCGAGGAGATCGGCCACGTCGTCGACCCCGCCGACCCGCTGCTGGCCGATCCCGCGCTGCGGGAACTGCTGGCGGTCAGCCACCGGGTGCTCGGCATCGGCTACGGGATGACCCACACGGAGGTCAAGCTGACCCGCCGGGGCCCGGTGATCGTCGAGGTCAACGGGCGCCTCGGTGGCGACCTCATCCCGTACCTCGGCAAGCTGGCGACCGGGATCGACCCCGGTGAGGTGCTGGTGGAGGTGGCGACCGGCAACCAGCCCCAGTTCACCGTCGAACACCACAGGGCGGCCGGGATCCGGTTCGGCTACCCCCCGTACGACTGCCGGGTCACCGAGCTGTCCCTGCCGCAACCGGACCCGGCGGCCGGCCTGGTCTCCGCCGTGGCCATGGTCGGACCCGGCACCGAACTTCGCCTGCCACCCGGCGGCTACATCGCCCGGCACTCCTTCGTGGTCTGCACGGCGGCCGATCCGGACACCTGCACCACCCGGCTGGGACAGGCGATCGACCGGGTGCGGCTGGCGGCCGAACCCCTGCCCCCACCGCCGGAGGGGACCCCATTCCAGATGCCGGCCGGACTGCTCGACGTCGAGGACGACGGAGCACCGGAACCACTGACCGACGCTGTCCGGGAGCGACTGTGACCCCCCAGATCGAGCAGGCCATCTACGGCCTGGTCTCCACCCCCGTGCTGCACCTCGTCGACCGGCACGACATCCTCACCTGCCTGATCAAGAACGGACCCCTGCCCGCCGGTGCGGTCGCCGACCAGTTGGGTCTCGACGGTGACACCGTCCAGCGGCTGCTGCTGGTCTGTGTGGCGTTCGGGGTCGTACGACGTGACCCGGCCGGTGCGTACCGCCTGACCGAGGAGGCCCTTCCGCTGTTCGACCGGGGCAACCCCCGGTACATCGGCGGTTTCGTCGAGCACCTGACGATCGGGGCAGCCGAACGGATGCAGCGGCTGGAGGAGTACCTGCGTCGGGGCAAGGCCGAGGTGGACGCCACCCGGGAGGGCCCGTACGACATCTTCTACCGCGACGAGGAGTCCACCCGGGAGTTCATGGACGCCATGTGGCACCTCAGCCACGGGGTGTCCAAGGAACTGGCCGCCCTGGCCGCCCTGCCCGCCGCCGGCCTGCTGGTGGACGCGGGAGGCGCCAACGGACCCTTCGCGGCCGCCGCGCTACAGCAGTCTCCCGGGCTGCGGGCGGTCGTGTTCGACCTGCCGCCGGTACGTCCCCACCTGATCCGGGCGGGGCTGGCCGCCGGGGTGGCCGACCGGCTGGACTTCGTGGCCGGTGACTTCTTCACCGAGAACCTGCCGCCCGGTGATCTGGTCTCGCTGGGCTACGTGATGTCCAACTGGCCGGACGAGGAGTGCCTGCACATCCTGCGCAACGCCTACCGGGCGTGTGCCGTGGGCGGTCGGGTCCTGGTGATGGATCGACTGTTCGCCGACGATCACACCGGTCCGTTGGCGACCTCGGTGATGAACCTGCTCATGCAGTTGGAGACCCGGGGACGGCACCGGACGGTGGCCGAGTACCTCGCCCTGCTGACGGCGGCCGGCTTCACCGACTGCACGGTGCGACGGTCCACCGGCGACAAGCACCTGATCATCGGTCACAAGGCCGGTGACCCGCGCGACCGGTCCGGGGGAGACGAGGGGGCATGACACCGACCTTCGACCCGCGGCGACACGGCATCCACCTGCTCGGTCGGCCCGAGGTGATCGCCGATCCCACCGGCTACTTCGACGCCGTCGCCGAACTCGGTCCCCTCTTCTACGACACGGTGGCCCGGGTGTGGGTGTGCTCCGGGTACGCCGAGGCCGCGGAGATCCTCTCCGATCACCGGCGGTTCCGTTCGGCCCGGATCCACTCCGCGCAGACCCTGACCTCGCGCGGGCTGTCGGAATTCGCCGGAGTCGGCGGGATGCTGCTGGAACAGATGATCTTCATGGATCCGCCCGATCAGGTCGAGATCAGAGCGGCGGTACGCGACCAGTTCGCCCCCTCCAGAGTGCGCCAGCGCGACCCGGAGCTGCGGGACATCGCCACCGCGATGGTCGAGGCCCTGCCGGAGCGTGGTGAGGTGGACCTGGTCGAGGACTTCGCCCAGCGGCTGCATGTCGCCTTGGCGGAGACCCTGCTGGCGGTCACCGGTCAGCCGCAGCGGCTGGTCGCCTGGGCCGACGCCTACGGTCGGCTCATCGGCAGCCTCTCCACCCTGCCGAACCTGCGGGACCGTGCGGTGCTGCCGGTCCTCGACGAGGCCATGGCCTACTTCCGGGCCGAGGCGCAGCGACGGCTCACCGAACCCGGACCGGACCTGGTCAGCTCCCTGGCGCAGGCCCTGGCCGGTCGCCCCCGCAGCTCGAACCGGGACACCGAGTACGGTCTGGAGACCGTCGCGGCCAACTGTGTCGTCTTCACCGCCGGCGGCTACCAGACCCTCACCCACCTGGTCTGCACCGGGCTGCTGCACCTGGCCGCCCACCCCGACCAGCAGGCCCTGCTGCGGGACCGCCCAGAACTGATCGACCAGGCCATCGACGAGTTCATGCGGATCGACGGCTCCAGTCAGTACCTGGCCCGCCAGGTGGCCGAGGATCTGGAGCTGGCCGGAGTGGCCCTGCGGGCCGGACAGTCCGTCGTCGTGCTGCCCGGGGCCGCCAACCTGGACCCCCGCAGGTTCACCGACCCCCGAAGGCTGGACATCACCCGCCAGCAGGGCCGACACCTGGGGTTCGGGATGGGCCGGCACCACTGCATCGGCGCACCCTACGCGCAGCGGCTGGCCGGCTGGGCGATCCTGGCCTTCCTGGACCGGTTCCCCCACTACCGGCTGGCCGACCGACCGGACGCCCTGCAGTGGGGTCCGCACGTCAACACCCGCTGCCCGGCCCACGCCTGGACGACGCTGCACCCGACCGACGAACCGGCCCCGGCCGCCGGTGCCGGCCTCGACCGCTTCCCACGGCCGGAACCGGTCGCCCGGATCACCACGGACCCGCAGCCCTCCGGCTGTCCGGTCACCGCAGTCGCGCCGGTCAGCCCGGTCACCCCGGTCGCGCCCGCGACCCCGGGGCAGAGCGCTGACCCGTGGTACGAGCAACTCGTCACCTGGAACGACACTGCCGCGCCGCTGGGGACCCTGCGCCTCTGGCATGAGGTGTTCGCGCACCGGGCCGGGCTCGATCCCGAGGCCGTGGCGGTGCTGGACCGGGGGGTGCCGCACACCTACCGGGAAATCGAGGAGCGGGCCAACGCCCTGGCCCGGGAGCTGCGTACCCGGGGGGTGGAACCGGAGAGGGTCGTCGGGGTGGTCCTGGATCGCTCCGTCGAACTGCTGATCGCCACCCTGGCGATCGGCAAGGCGGGGGGCGCCTTCCTGCTGGCGGAACACACCTGCCCGCCGGAGCGGCTGCGAGTCATGCTCCAGGAGGCCTCGGTGGGGATCGTGTTGACCGATCCCGCCTCGGCGGCCCGGCTGGCGGCGCGGCAACTGGCGGCCGATCTGCTCGTCGTCCCGGGCACCGGTCGGGCACCGACGGCACCGGTGACCGGGGTGGCGCCCGGCAACACCGCGTACGTCGTCTTCACCAGCGGAACCACCGGAAAGCCGAAGGCCATCGCGATCTCCCACGAGGCGGTGGTGAACCTGCACCTGGCGCAGCGGCGGGTGTTCGGCATCCGTCCCTCGGATCGGATCCTGCAGTTCCTGTCGCCCAACTTCGACGGCTGCGTGTTCGACCTGACCATGGCCGCGCTGGGTGGGGCGGTCCTGGTGACCGTGCCGCTGACGGAACTGACCGTCGGGCCGCCCCTGCTGCGCACGATGCGCAGGTACGGGATCACGGTGGCCACCCTCACCCCCTCGGTGTGGGCGGCGCTGGCCCCGGACCCCCTGCCCGACCTGCGAATCGCCGCCGCAGCCGGGGAGCGGCTGCCGGCGGGGGTGCTGCGGCGGTGGGCGGCACCCGGTCGACGGTTCCTCAACCTGTACGGTCCGGCCGAGACGGCGGTGTGGGCGACCTGGCACGAGTGCGACCCGGCCGAGGAGGAGCCGCCGATCGGCCGACCGGTGCCGAACAAGCGGGTGTACCTCCTCGACGAGGCGTTGCGGCCGGTGCCGGTCGGGCAGCCCGGCGAACTGTGCATCGGCGGCCTCGGGGTGGGGCGCTACCTCGGCCAGCCGGAGCTGATGGAGCAGCGGTTCCGGCCCGACCCCTTCGACACCCGGCCGGGGCGGCTGATCTACCGCACCGGGGACATCTGCCGCTGGCGTCCCGAGGGCACCCTGGAGTACCTGGGCCGACGGGACCGGCAGGCGAAGATCAGAGGCCAGCGGGTCGAACTGGACGAGGTCGAGCGGGTTCTCCAGGACGCCCCCGGGGTGCTGCAGTGCAGTGTGGTGGAGCGGGACGGGCAACTGACCGCCCTGGTCGTGCTCGACGGCTCGACCGGGGGCCGGGATCCCGTACCCGGTCGGCAGGAGAAGATCACCGCCCACCTGGCCAGCCGGCTGCACAGCGCCATGATCCCGTCTCGATTCGAGTTCCTCGACGAACTGCCCCGGACCCTTACCGGCAAGACCAGCCACGAGCAGCGGGATCCCGCTGTCCGCGAGCCTCTCCCACCCACCACCGCGAACCCCCCGGCACTTCCGCGAGTCCCGACCCCTGCGGCCCCAGCACCGGCGGACTCGACGCCGACGCCGCCGGCTGCCGTGCCGCCCTCGGCCGACCCGCAGACCTTCACCCGGCTGACCCAACTCACCTGGCGGATCGCCCGGATCTTCGCGACCAGCCTTCAGGTCCCGCAGCACCGGATCAGGGCGGACTCGGACTTCTACTCCCTCGGCGGGGACTCCCTGGCCGGCGCCGAGCTGCTGGCCGCCCTGGAAGCCGAGGCAGGACTGCTGCTCGACGTGGAGGACCTGTTGATCAAACCGACGCCGGAGGGCATCGCCACCCAGCTCATCGGTCGACCCAGGATCGGAGCACCGACATGAGCCCGGTAGCGGTACGACCATCTTTGGTGACCCTGCACGAGCCGCCGAACACCGACACCACCGGGACGGTGGTGCTGGTGCACGGCACCCTGGATCGGGCGGCGAACTTCCGTACGGTGGCCCGTCACCTGCCCCACTGGCGGGTGGTCGGCTGGGACCGGCGGGGCTGGGCCGGCTCCCGCGACCTCGGCGACGAGCACACCACCCTGCGGCACCATGTCGAGGACCTCTGCGAGATCCTCACCGAGATGCCGGGTGCGGTCGTCGCCGGCCACTCCTACGGTGGTCTCGTCGCCCTCTGCGCGGCGGCCCAGCGGCCGGATCTGCCGGCGGCCGTCGTGGCCTTCGAACCACCGATCCGTTGGCTGCCCTGGTGGCAGCCCGAGGTCGAGGCCGGCGGCAGCGGCAGCACCGATCCTGCCGAGGCAGTGCAGTCCGTGCTGCGGCACATCCTCGGTGAGGCGGGCTGGGCCCGGTTGAGCCCGCAGTCGCGGGCCGACCTCCAGCGGCAGGGACCGACCCTGCTGGTGGAGATGGGTGACCCCAGCCAGGACGAGGTGGCCTTCGAGCCGGCGGAGCTGTCCGTACCGGTGGTGGTCGCCGCCGGCACCCGCTCCCTGCCCCACCACCGCGAGGTGGCCCACCGGATCGCCGTGCTCATCCCCCGGGGTGAGTTCGTCAGCATCGCCGGGGCCGGTCACGCGGCGCATGTCAGCCACGCCCGCGAGTTCGCCGGTCTGGTCGACCGGGCCGCCTCGCTGGCCACCGGAGAGGAGCGAGACCAGTGACCGCCGCCCCGATCGCCGAGCGCAGTTGGCGCCGACTGGCCGAGGAACTGACCGGTCGGCTCTGGCTGCCGAACCAGGCACCGTACGAGACCAAGCGGAGCCTGTTCAACAAGCGCTACGCCGATGTCCGCCCGGCCGCGGTGGCCTCCGTGCGGACCGTACAGGACATCCGACACTGCCTGCGGTGGGCCGGGGAGATGAGCCTGCCGGTGGTGGCCCGATCCTCCGGCCACAGCTACGCGGGCTATTCGGTCAACGAGGGCCTGGTGATCGACCTGTCGGCACTGAACACGGTCACCGTGCAGGCCACGACCGGTCTGGTGACGGTAGGCGGCGGCACGACCATGGCGGATCTGTACCCGGTGCTGCAACAGCATCAGGTGGCCTTTCCGGCCGGCAACAGCCCTACGGTCGGCATCGGCGGGCTGACCCTGGGCGGGGGAGTGGCCGCGGTCTCCCGGGCCTTCGGCCTGACCTGTGACTCCCTGGTCGAGACGACCGTGGTCACCGCGCAGGGCGAGGTCCTCAGGTGCGACGCGACCGAGAACGCCGACCTGTTCTGGGCCTGTCGTGGCGGTGGCGGCGGCAACTTCGGGATCAACACCTCCTTCACCTTCCAGGCGCGGGAGGTCCGGGACGTCTCCGTGTTCGCCCTGGTCTGGTCGGCGTCCGACCCGATCGAGCTGCTCACCGTGCTGCAACGGATCGTCGCGCAGGCCCCGGAGGAGTTCTCCACCCGGCTGGGCCTGGACACCAGCGGCTCGGAACCCGGCCAGGCCGGGCAGAACCTCAGAGTTTCCGCGGTGGGCATGTTCCTGGGCCCGGCCGACGAGCTGCGGCAGCTCCTGGCGCCGGCCCTGGAGGTGGCGACCCCGGACCGATGCCACATCGCCGAGATGGACTACTGGGCGGGCGACGAGTTCCTCCGGCACGACACCTCGGCCGACCGGTTCGCCGCGCGTACCCGGGTGACCGGCGAACCGCTGTCCGCGCAGGTGCTGGAGATCCTGGTGTCCCGGCTACGGGACTGGCCGGGCAGCGGCAACCCGGACGGTGCCGGGGTGGGGCTGTTCTCGTGGGGCGGGGCGATGAACCGGATCCCCGCCACGGACACGGCCTTCGTCCACCGCGACGCCCTCTTCCTGGTCTGTATGGACACCTCCTGGACCGGACAGGACCCCCCCGATCAGGTCGCCGCCAACCAGCGGTGGCTGGCGGAGACGTACGCGGCCACCGGCGGGCACCTGCCCCATGCCGCGTACCAGAACTTCACCGACCCCGATCTGCGGGACTGGCAGACGGCCTACTACGGAGTCAACTATCCGCGGCTGGTCGAGGTGAAGCGCCGCCACGACCCGGACGACCTGTTCCGGTTCGACCAGAGCATCGGTTCCTGACAGCGGCTGCCGCAGAGCCCCACAGCAGGTCACCCGAAGGAGGAACGGCATGGCCACCAACCCCCGCATCAGCTACGACGGTCGGCGCTTCCGCAGACCCGAGGAGGTCACCGACAGCGGCGCGCCGACGGCGGTCTACCACCAGCAGGGCGACCTGGTCTGGGCGGAGGTCGCCGGTGGCGAGGTACGCCGTGGCTCCCTGGTCGGCCGGTGCGCCGAGGACGGCACCCTGGCCTTCTCGTACAGCATGGTCCTTCAGGGCGGGGAGGTGATCTCCGGCCGCAGCGTCAGCCGGCCGGAGATCCTCGCCGACGGGCGCATCCGGCTGCACGAGGAGTGGGAGCGATTCGCGCCGCGCGCCAGCGCCGGCACCTCCGCCATCGAGGAGGCGACCTGCTGAGCCCGACCGCCCTCCCACATCCATCCACTGTGTACGGCTACAGGAGGCCGGCATGACCGGTACGGCACCCGGGGTGATCGAGTCCTTCCGGGCCACCCCCCGCTCGGTCCGGTATCTGCTGGCGGGCGTCTTCGTCAACCAGCTAGGCGCCTTCGTCCAGATGTTCCTCGTGCTCTACCTGGTGCATCGTGGCCTGTCCGTCAATCAGGCCGGTCTGAGCCTGAGTGTCTTCGGCATCGGGGCGGTGGCCGGCACGGTGCTCGGGGGTGAGCTGACCCATCGCCTCGGCAGCCGCGCCACCATCGCCGTGACCATGGTCGGCTCCGCCCTGCTGATCGGGCTCATGCCCTGGGTGAGTACGCCGGGCCGCTATCCGGCGCTGTTGACGGTCACCGCGCTGGCCGGGATGGCCACCCTCGCCTACCGGCCGGCCGCCGCCGCGATGCTCAGCGACCTGATGCCCGAGCAGCACCGGGTGATGGCCTTCTCGATGATGCGGATCGCGATGAACGCCGGAACGGCGGTGAGTCCGCTGCTGGCCGCAGCGGCGATCGCGGTCAACTGGCACCTGCTGTTCTGGATCAACTCCCTCACCGCCCTGGCGTACGCCGTACTGGCCATCACCCTGCTGCCCGGTCGGAGCCGCCCCGCAGAGCGGCCGGACTCGGCTGAGGGCGCTAGCGCCCCGGCGGCCGGGTACCTGACCATGCTGCGTGACACCCGGTTCCTGGTCTACCTGGCGGCGATGCTGCTCAGCTCGATGATCTACGCCCAGTTCACCGCCGTACTGCCGCTGAGCCTGGCGGCGGCCGGTCATCCCGCCGTCATCTACAGCGCCGTGCTCACCCTGGCCTCGGTCATCCTGATCACCTGCGAGCTGAAGGTCACCACGGTGGTGCGGCGCTGGCCACCGGGGATCGCCGGCGGCCTGGGCACCCTGCTGTTCGCCGGGGGGATCGCCGGGTACGGCCTGCCCGGCGGGTCGCTGACCCTGGTAGGCATCTGCACCTTCGCCCTGGTCGCCGGCATGATGATCAGCGGGCCGACCATGTTCGCCCACGCGGCGACCGCACCCGCCCCGGTCAAGGGCCGCTACATCGGGGTGGCCCAGACCATGTACGGCCTGGGATTCGCCCTCGGCCCCGCGGTGGGCCTGCTGGCCTGGAACCGGATCGGGGTCGGGGTCTGGCTCCTCTGTGCGGTCACCGGGGTGTTCTCCGCGGCCTGTGCGGCGATCGGCGTCCGGCGCCCCTTCAGCGCCACCGCCGAGCAGCCGAAGGTCGACTCCGCCCTGTCCGGGCCGCCCAGGTCGGTCCGGGGGGTGGTCCTCAAGCGCCGCTGGTAGCGGTCAGTGCTGGGCGGTCGGTGAGGGGGTGGCGCTGCCGCCCTGGGGCGCCTCGTACGCCATCAGCTCCGCGATGGCCGCCCGGTCGGCGGTCGACGGCAGACCCCAGCCCGGGCGGTACCCGTACACCTCCCGTAGTGGGGTGGAGGTGGTCCGGCCGCCGAGGATCTCCACGGCATCGGTGTCGATCAGAGCGGGATGTTCGACACCGCAGGCCTCGGCCACCTTCATCAGGTCCCGCCGCAGGGTCTTGACGTAGTGCGCGGCGCGCACCGCCTTGGAGGCCGGGTGCAGGCCCCGGGTCAGCCAGGCGTTCTGGGTGGCCACCCCGGTCGGGCAGGTGTCGGTGTGGCACTTCTGGGCCTGGATGCAGCCGATCGCCAGCATCGCCTCCCGGCCGACGGCCACCATGTCGCAGCCGAGGGCGAAGGCGACGGTGGCGTTGTCCGGCAGGCCCAGCTTGCCGGAGCCGACGAAGACCACCTGCTCGTGCAGGTCACGTTCGGCGAAGGTGGCGTAGACCCGGGTGAAGCCCTGCTGGAACGGCAACGACACGGAGTCGGTGAAGATCAGTGGGGCGGCACCGGTGCCGCCCTCGCCGCCGTCGACGGTGACGAAGTCGATCCCACGGTCGGTGTCCCGCATCAGATCGGCCAGTTCGGTCCAGAAGTCCAGGTCACCGACGGCGGACTTGATGCCGACCGGCAGGCCGGTCTCGGCGGCCAGCAACTCCACCCAGTCGAGCAGGCTGTCGCAGTCGGAGAACTCGGCATGCCGGGACGGGCTCACGCAGTCCCGGCCGACCGGGACGCCCCGGGTGGCGGCGATCTCCGCGGACACCTTGGCCCCCGGCAGCAGCCCGCCCAGGCTGGGCTTGGCACCCTGGCTGAGTTTGATCTCCAGCGCCCGTACCGGGGCCTCGGCCACCAGGTCCTTCAGCCGGGCCAGGTCGAAGCGGCCCCGCTCGTCCCGGCAGCCGAAGTACGCCGTACCGAGCTGGAAGATCAGTTCCCCGCCGTGCCGGTGGTACGGCGACAGCCCGCCCTCACCGGTGTTGTGCAGACACCCGGCCAGCGCCGCGCCCCGGTTCAGTGCCTCCACCGCCGGCCCGGACAGCGAGCCGAAACTCATCCCGGACAGGTTCACCACGGACTCCGGTCGGAAGGCGCGGGCCCGTCCCCGGGCCGCCCCGAGCACCTTCGCGCACGGCAGCCGTACCTCGTGCCCGAGGGCCGGGGCGGAGGGCGGTACCGCCCGGCCGAAGGTCCGGTGCTTGATGATCGGATAGCCGGGGGTGAACTCGATGTCGTTGTCGGTGCCGAACCCGAAGTAGTTGTTCTGCTGTTTGGCCGAGGCGTACACCCAGCGTCGCTGGTCCCGGGTGAAGGGCCGCTCCTCGTTGTTGCCGGCCACTATGTACTGCCGCAACTCCGGCCCGATCGATTCGAGCAGGTAGCGGGCTCGGCCCAGCAGGGGAAAGTTGCGCCGCAACGCGTGTTCGCGTTGCAGCAGGTCACGGGTGGCGACGGCGGCGAGCGCGGCGACGGCTGCCGGTACGGCGTGGCGGGCCCATCTCATCTCGGCACACTTTCCGCCGCCGGGCCGGATCAAACGTCCACCGAGCTCAGGCCGGCCACGTTTCCTGACTCAGCCACCCGGGTAGGTCGGGCCGGACGTTTCACCCGCCCCCGTGGAGGACCTTTCGATGCGAGACAACTTCGGTGACGCGGTGGGGGACACCCTCCGCTCGATACTGCTCTTCCTGCCCCGCGCCGTCGCCTTCGTGGCGATCCTGGTGGCCGGCTGGCTGATCGCCAAGGCGGTCCTGAAACTGGTGGACCGGCTGCTGGAACGGGTCGGCTTCGACCGGGCCGTCGAACGCGGCGGCATCCGCCGGGCCTTGGCCGACTCCCGGTACGACGCCAGCGACATCGTCGCCCGACTGGCCTACTACGGGGTGCTGCTGCTCACCCTCTACCTGGCCTTCGGCATCTGGGGGCCGAACCCGATCTCCGACCTGATCGCCGGGGTCATCGCCTGGCTGCCGCGCGCCTTCGTCGCGATCGTCATCGTGGTCGTCGCCGCCGCGATCGCCAGCGCGGTGCGGGACATCATCTCCGGGGCCCTCGGCGGCCTGTCCTACGGCCGACTGCTGGCCACCATCGCCTCCGCCTTCATCCTCGGTCTGGGCATCATCGCCGCCCTCAACCAGATCGGTGTCGCCACCGCCGTGACCACCCCGGTGCTGATCGCCGTGCTGGCCACCGTCGGCGGGATCCTGGTCGTCGGGGTCGGCGGGGGCCTGGTCCGGCCGATGCAGAGCCGCTGGGAGTCCTGGCTGTCCCGCGCCGAGCAGGAGTCGCGCACCATCGCCGAGCACGCCCGCGCCTACTCCGCCACCCGCCGCGAAGCCGAGCAGCGTCCGACCGCCCCGGCCACCCCGGTCGGCACCGGGTCGGCGGCCCCGGTCCACCCCGACCCGGTCCACCCCGACCCGGTCACCTCCGCCCACCCGGACCCGGCCGCTCCGGTCCACCCCGACCCGGTCACCCCGGCCGCCGGTGTACCGACCGAGCCGACCTTCAGCGCGCCGCCCGCGTCGTCCCCGACCGATGCGGCTGCTTCGCGTGGTGACCGGGCCGGTGAGGTCGGTGCCTACGACGACCCGGAGGCCACCCAGGTGGTCAGCCTCCCGGGCGGCGACAGTGACCCGACGACCCCGCTGCCCCGGCAGGACGACCCGGAGGCCACCCAGGTCACCACGCCCGCGCCGGAGGTGCCGACCCAGCGCACCGCCGACGACAGCGAGTCGACCATCATCCTGCCCCGGCCGGACGACGAGACCCGCCGCTGAGACCCACGCGCAGGGCGGGGCCCCGGGTGGGGCCCCGCCCCCGTGTCCACAGGGGGCAGCGGCGAGCCGCGCCGCCGACTACCATCGCCGCCATGAACCGGCGACATTGATGCCCTGATCGAGGCCGTGGGCCGCCGACGGATGCCGTACCCGCCCATCCGTCGTCCCGTCCCACCCGGAAGGCCTCATGATCCCCAGCACCGCCGGGGGCCGCCGCCTGGCGTCCACCCTCTACGCGTACGCGTTCCTCACCGACCTGGTCCTGCTGTACCCGGTGTACGCCCTGCTGTTCGCCGACACCGGGCTCTCCGTCGGGCAGATCTCCTCGCTGTTCGTCATCTGGTCGGTGGCCGGCATCCTCCTGGAGGTGCCCTCCGGCGCGTGGGCCGACGCCACCTCCCGGCGGTTGATGCTCTGCCTGGGGCCGCTCTGCACCGCCGCCGGGTTCGCCCTGTGGGCGACCCTGCCCTCCTATCCGGCCTTCGCGTTCGGGTTCGTCCTCTGGGGAGCCGGTGCCGCCCTGGCCTCCGGTGCCCTGGAAGCCCTGGTCTACGACGAACTCGACCATCTGGGACTGGCGGACCGCTACGCCCGGGTCATCGGCCGGGCCCGCACGGCCGGCACCCTCGGCGTACTGGCTTCGATCCTGCTGGCCGGGCCGGTACTCGGGCAGGGTGGCTATCCCGCTGTCGGCCTGGCCAGTGTGGTGGCCTGCCTGGCGGCCGCCGCCGTCGCCGTCGGCTTCCCCGAGCACCGGCACCTTGCCGCCGCGTCGACCGGGCAACAGGCACAGGCCGGGTCCGCCGACGAGCCCGGCTGGTGGCAGGGCCTGCGCAGCGGCCTGGTCGAGGCCCGACAGGATCCAGGGGTACGGCTAGGGGTGCTGCTGGTGGCGGCGGTGACCGCGATCTGGGGTGCGCTTGAGGAGTACACCCCGCTGCTGGCCCGGGACACCGGGGTCGCCCTGACCACTGTGCCGTTGCTGCTTCTGCTGCTGACGGTCGGCCAGGTGGCCGGTGGGCTGCTGGCCCCGGTCGGCGAACGGCTGAGCACCCGGGGGTACGCCGTCCTGCTGGCCGCCTCGGCGTCGGCCCTGGCCGGCGGGGCGTTGCTGCGGCATCCGGCCGGCTTTCTGCTGCTGGCCGGGGCGTTCTGCGGATTCCAGCTCGCCTCGGTGCTGGCCGAGGCCCGGTTGCAGGCCCGGATCACCGGCACCCGCCGGGCCACGGTCACCTCGCTGGCCGGAATGGCCACCGAAGTGATCACCATCGCCACGTACATCGGGTTCGGTGTGCTGGCCACCGTGGGCGGCAACGGCACGGCCTTCGCCCTGGCCGCCCTGCCGTACCTGCTGATCGCGGTGCTGATCCTCGGGGGCGGTCGGTGGCGCCTGGTGCCTTCCCGCGGCTGCCGGCCTGAGGGCGGTCGGGGTCAGGGCCGGTCGACGTCCAGGTAGACCCAGCGTCCGTCCTCGCGGACGAAACGGCTGCGCTCGGTCATCGTGGCGGCGCCAGCATTGTCGCGGTAGTGGGCGCGGAACTCGACCGTGCCGGTGCTGTCGAACAAGCCGCCCTGCTCGGTGCCGACGATCTCAAGGCCGGTCCACCGTTGGCCGGGATCCAGGATCAGCCGCGCCGGCCGGGTGCTGCTGTGCCAACTGTGCCGCAGGTAGTCCGGGTCACCGACGGCGAAGGCGGCGTACCGGGAACGCATCAGGGCCTCCGCGGTCGGTGCCTGCGCCGCACCCCGATGCAGTCGTCCGCAGCAGTCCCCGTACGGCAGACCCTGCCCACACGGGCACACTCCCACCGGATCGGGTCGGGGCGCTGATCTGCTGTCACGTCGGGCCATGGCCCCATCCTCGCCGGGCCCGCCGAACCCGGATCCGCCGGGGTACACCCCTGCACCCCACCGGCCTGGTCTCCGTCGGGGATCCCGGCGCCTAGAGGGTCGCGGCCTCGGCCGCGTGACGACGGCGTCGGGCCAGGATGACCGCCCCGCCGAGCGAGGTGAGCAACAAGGTGGCACCGGCCGCCAGGATGCCCACCCCGCCGTCGTCGGCCCGACCCCCGGCCTGCGCGCCGCCGATCGGGGTCACCGTGAAGGTTGCCCTGCCGCCCGGCGTACCGTCGCCGCAGGTGGCCGCCACGGTGTACGTACCCACTGTGAAACCGGCCGTGAACAGGTCCGCGCTCAACCCGCCGCCTGCCCTGGCGGTGGTGGACCGGACATTCTGGTCACGATCGGGGCCGGTGACATGAAAGAGCGCGTCACCGGAATTCGGGCCGCAGGTCGTCGCGGTGAGCACGGCGGTGCCACCGACCGGGGTGGTCGCCGGCGACACGGTGGTGTCGGCCAGCGCGGCACCCGGCAGGATCAGGGCCCCGAGCGCTAGACCAACCGCTGCCGGTACGAGGACTGTGGTCGCCTTCATCCGCCTCTTCCCTCACTTTCGTCCGCTGCCTGCACGAGACGCTGTTCGGGGGGCCACCTCCGCTTTCACCAACACTATTGGCCCCGGCCCTCTGACTCGGCCAGAACATCGCCGCCTCTCGCCTCTGTCGGCAGAGCCGCCGCGCGTCCCCGTCCCGCCCTCCGCCCGGTTGACGCCTTGATCGACTCCGTTACGCCGAGATGGCGGTTTCCCAGCGACACGGACCCCGCCGTTTCGGCGTAACGGCGTGGGCCAGTTGCCGTCCCGTCGCTGCACGGGGCGTCCGCCCAGCCACCGTCGATCCGCGCCCGGAGGAGGATCCTGGCCGCCTGGCATGGGTCGCCGGGCCTGCGGGCTCGTATCGTCTGCCCGCTGACCGCCCCGATGTCCGGTTCTGCGGTCGGATCGGCCCGCCTGCGGCGGAATCCACGACGGGCCGGGGGCGTTGTGCCCACCGACGAATCGAGTAGGACGGGCCAACCGGCCTCGGCCTCACAGGTCTAACCGACCGGACCCCGATTCGAACCGACCGGGCCCCGCCCCCCGGCCTGCGGGAATGGTGGCGGCTGGCGGGTGGTTGGACATCCCTGACCGGCCGATGTAGGCCGCCTGAGCTGGGCAGATGGCTCCGTGAGTGTCTGGCCCGGCGGGAATGGTGGCGGGCGGCCGGTCGTTGGACATGGTCCCGGCGCCGCGAAGGGCCAATGCCTCGTGCGAGGGCCCTTAGGTCCGTGAAGGGCCCCGCCCTCGTGAAGGCCCCCCGGGGTCTCGTGCGTGAAGTGCCCCGGTCTCGTGTGTCAGCCGGTGATTCTTTCCCCTTGTTCTTTCAGCGCCTGATGGCGTTTGCACGCACCCGATCCCCCTTTCGTGGTGTGTGTCTACCCCCGAATGGAGCTTGGTCATGACTTCGATCTTCCGTAACAGTGTGCTCGGTATTGCTGGTGTGGCCCTCGCCGGTGGTGTCTTCGCCGGCCCGGTGGCTGCTCAGGCGGACGCCACTCCGGTGAAGTCGAGTCCGGTGGCCGCGGTGCAGGCTGACAAGCCGGACACGGGCAAGTTGATTCCGCATGGTGTGCAGGGCAGGCAGTCTCGCATCGATCTGGACGCTGAGCAGGTCGCGAACACGAAGGCGATCATCGCGGCCACGAAGAAGAACGGTATGGACGAGCGTGCCGCGGTGGTGTCGATCGCGACGGCGTTGCAGGAGTCGAAGTTGGAGAACCTGGGTCATCTGGGTGACCGCAACGATCATGATTCGCAGGGTTTGTTCCAGCAGCGTCCGTCCAGTGGTTGGGGCACGGTGGAGCAGATCACCGATCCGGAGTACTCCACGACCGCGTTCCTGAAGGGTTTGAAGCAGGTTGATGGTTGGCGGGACATGCCGTTGACCAAGGCCGCGCAGACCGTGCAGGTGTCGGCGTATCCGGACCACTACGCCCAGTGGGAGCAGCAGGCCGCTGACCTGGTAGCCCAGCACTGGAACAGCTGACCCGACAGACATTCCTCCACAGGGGGAGCAGGAAACCGTTGGCCGGCACCCGAACCCCGGGCGCCGGCCAACGGCCGTCTACACCCCGCCGACGCCATCGATCCCGCCGACATTCACAGAGCCCGCCGATATCCACGAAGCCGCCGCGCGGGCCGGTTCTGCAACACCTCGGGCCAGCGGATAGCTGCAGCGGTGAAGTGTTAACAAGGGACCCTTTCCCTACCGCAGGCGTTAACCGGGGGCCCTTCCTTGCACCTCGGTGGGGGTGTGGAAGCGTGGGTGGGGGAGGTGGGCCGGTTGGATGAGGTTGATCTCGCCCTGGTCGGTGGAGGTGGCGCCGCGTCGCTCGTGTTGGCCGCCCTGGCCCGGCATGGGGTGCAGGATCTGCGGGTCGCGGTCGTCGATCCGGTCCATCGGCGCGGCCAGGACCGGACCTGGGCTTTCTGGGACCGGCCGGGCAACGACCTGGACGAGTTGCTCAGCGCCAGTTGGTCGCGGGTCGAGGTGGTCACCGCCCAGACGCACCGCACCCTGGACGTGGCCCCGCTGCGGTACGCGATGCTGCGGTCCGCCCCGATCTACGACCGGGCTGCCGAGGCCGAACGGCGCCTGAGGGTCACCCGGGTGCTCGCCAGTGCCGACACCTTGTCCGACCACGGCGACGGGGTGCTGGTGGGCGGCGACGCGGATCGGCCGGTGTTGCGTGCCGGTTGGGTGCTGGACTCCCGGCCCCGGCCTCCGGAGCGACCCGGGCGGACGAACTGGTTGCAGCATTTCCGGGGCTGGTGGCTGGAGACCGACCGGCCGACCTTCGACCCGGCCCGGGCCGTGCTGATGGACTTCCGTACCCCGCAGCCGACCCGGGGGGTGTCCTTCGGGTACGTGCTGCCGGTCAGCGACCGGTACGCCCTGGTCGAGTACACCGAGTTCTCCCCGCACCTGCTCACCGGGGCGGCCTACGACCGGGCCCTGGCCGGCTACTGCGACCTGCTCGGTCTGGACCCGGCCCGGTTCACGGTCGCGGAGGTGGAGAACGGGGTCATCCCGATGACCGACGGACCCTTCGTCGCCCGGCCCTCGCCTCGGGTGGTGCGCCTGGGCACCGCCGGGGGCGCCACCCGCCCGTCCACCGGGTTCACCTTCGCGGCCATGTACCGGCAGGCCGACCAGGTGGCCCGGGCACTGGCCGCCGGGCGGCCACCGGTTCCGGCCCCGGCGTACCCCCTTCGGCATCGTTGGATGGACGCGGTGGCGCTGCGGGCCCTGGACCGTGACCTGGTCGACGGGCCGGAGTTCTTCGGTCGACTGTTCGACCGCAATCCGGCCTCGCGGGTGCTGCGGTTCCTCGACGGGGACACCACAGTGGCCGAGGATCTGGCGGTGATGCGGTCGACCCGGCTGCTGCCGATGCTGACCGCCACCGTGGGCGATGCCGGCGACCGGCTGGGCCAGCGGATCGTACGGTCGCCTCGACCGGCCTGGACGGTGCCGCCGCCGGTCGTCGGATCCGACCCTCCACCGGGCCGGTCGGCGGAGGAGGCCGCCGGTGAGGGCGAGCGGGGTTCGCCGGTTCGCTGACCCGCGCGGCCGGTCGTTCGTCGGCGCGGGCGGCTTCGGTAGGTTGGGCGTCATGGCGGACGAGGGGACCGGCCGGGTCGTGCAGATCTGGACCGACGGCGCGTGCAGCGGCAATCCCGGCCCGGGTGGCTGGGGCGCGGTGCTGCGCTACGGCACCCACGAGCGGGAGATCTGCGGCGGGGAGGCCGCCCCGACCACGAACAACCGGATGGAGCTGACCGCCGCCATCAAGGCCCTGGAGAGCCTGACTCGGCCGGTCACGGTCGAGTTGCACACCGACAGCACGTACGTGCGTAACGGCATCACCAGTTGGCTGGCCTCCTGGAAGCGCAACGGCTGGCTGACGGCGGGCAAGCAGCCGGTGAAGAACGCCGACCTGTGGCAGCAGTTGGAGGCGGCCTGCTCCCGGCACCGGGTCACCTGGCTGTGGGTCAAGGGCCACAACGGGCATCCGGAGAACGAGCGGGCGGACGCCCTGGCCAACCAGGGGATGACCGAGGCCCGGGCCGCCCGGGTGTGACCCGCCGCCCCTAGCAGGCTTGTCGCGCTGCCGGTCGACACTGGCCGCAGCCAGCGCAAGAAGGCAGGGTCAGCGTCGCCGGGTGCGGCGGGGGGTCAACGGCAGGGCCGACCAGTGGGCGGGCCGGTCCAGCCCGGCCGGTAGCCGGGTCTGCCGGTCACCGCGGGCCGCGTCGACCTGGGCCTGGTGCAGGAACAGAGCCTCGGACAGGTCCGCGCCCCGCAGGTCCGCCCCGCGCAGATCGGCGCCGGTCAGGTCGGCTCGGGCCAGGTCCGCACCGCGCAGGTCCGCCCCGATCAGGGTCGCGCCGCGCAGGTTGGCCCCCCGCAGGTCCACCCGGCGCAGGTCCCGGCCGACCAGCACGGCACCCCGATGGTCGGCACCGCCGCGGACGCGGGCCAGTTCGGCGGTACGCGACAACAGCACGTTGAGCTTCGCGCGGTGCTCGTCGAGGTCGAGGGCCAGCAGGTCCTGCGGGCTGCCGGCGGCCAGGGCGTCGGTCTCGGCCTGTGCGGCGGACAACTGTGCGGCCAGTTCGGCCGGTGGCCCCAACCGCAGTGCCTCGGTCAGGTACCACAGCAGTTCGTGCAGGGACCGCATCACCGCGAAGACGTCGAACATCTGGGCGGCCTGCTCCGGTGCGGAACGCCAGTCCCGTCCGCCGTAGGTCTGCTGGGCCACCCGCTGACCGGCGCCGAAGCAGTCGAAGACGGTGCACCCGGCGAAGCCGCGCTCGCGTAGCTGGGGGTGGATGCCGCAGCCGAAGTCGGCGTCCAGGTTGCGGCACGGCTGCCCGGCGGGTTTGTCGACCGCGAAGTCGGCCGACGCGGCGAAGGCCGGGGCGACGCAGCAGAGCCCGAAGCAGCGGGCACAGTCGGCCCGCAACCCACTCGCCACCGTCATCCCCGCCACCCTTGCCCGCCCTCGCTCGCTGAACGCCGCCACCAATTGTCCTCGCCGGACCAGCCCGGTCACCCGCCGGGTCAGCTGCGGGCATCGGTGTCGACCAAGGGGCGTTGACCGGTACGGGCCCAGCGCAGCAGGGCGGCGAAGGACAGTGCGGCGGTCACCGCCCCACCGGCGAGCCGTACCCGGTGCCCGGCGACGAACTCGTCGGCGACCTGGCGCAGGTACTCCGGTGAGTGGGTGCCGGCCGGGTCGACGAACATGATCTCGTTGCGGGGCCAGAAGAAGACCACCGAGAACAGGAACTCGCAGGCGACGAAGACCACGGTCGCGGCGACTATCCACCACCGTAGACCTCGCTGACGCCAGGTGAGCACCGTGGCGGCGACGCTCAGCAGCACCACGGAGGCGCCCAGCGGGGGAAAGTAGTCGCTGGGGCCACTGACGGCGAGGAACTCGCGGGCCCGGTCCAGGGAGGCCGGTGGGTCGTGGAAGACGTTCGGGTAGAGCATCACCGTCTCGGCCGCCACCCCGCCGAACGACATCATGGCCGCCCAGGTCAGGCCGACGAGGGCCGACCAGATGAGTTTGCCGCGCACCGCATCCTCCCCGCGTTCCGGTGCCCTGCCGGGCACATCGAGCTGCTGCGTGGCCAACGCTAGGGAGAATCGGGGGTGGCGCCTGCCGTCCGTCGACCCGAACACCTGTCGCCTGTCGACGTACGCCGGCCCCGGTCGGGCACGCCGCCGGGCGTACCCGACGGTAGATGGGGGACCGGGGTGATCACCTGGCCCGTTCGGCGGCGACCAGTTCTCGGGTGGCCGGTGCCACCTCGGCGGCGAACCGGCGCAGGTCCTCGGGGTCGTCGCTGCTCAGGATGAAGGTGCTGATTCCCTCGGTCAGGGTCAGGTCGGCCAGTTCCTCGGCCCACTGCTCCGCCGGGCCGTGCAGTGGGCCCTGGCCGGTCGAGGTGAACCGTCCGTCGATGTTGAGCAGGCGGCGTACCTCGGCGGGGGAGCGGCCGGCGGCGGTGGCGGCCTCGTCGATGATGGCGTTGCCCTTGGCCAGGTCGCCGGGTTGCAGGTAGGGCAGCGAGGGTAGCCACCCGTCGGCGCGGCGTCCGGTCAGCGCGAGCATCCGAGGCTTGTACGCCCCGAGCCAGATGGGGACGTCGTGGGCCGGGGCCGGGCCGCGCTTGGCGCCGATCAGCCGGTAGAACTCGCCGTCCACCCGTACGCCGCCCCGGGTCTCGGTGTCCCAGATCTGACGGATGACCTCGATCGCCTCCTCCAGGGCCCGTACCGCCTGACCGGGGGCCAGCCGCCGCCCACCCATCGCCTCGATGGCGTCCCAGAACCCTCCCGCGCCCAGGCCGAGCGCGATCCGACCCTCGCTGAGCAGGTCGAGGCTCGCGGCGGCACGGGCCAGCACCGCCGGTGGCCGCAGCGGCAGGTTGGTCACGTTCGCGGACAGGTGTATCCGGCTGGTCCGGGCCGCCACGAAGCTCATCAGGGTCCAGGTGTCCAGGAAGGCGGGCTGGTAGGGATGGTCCTGGAAGGTCACCAGGTCGAGCCCGACCTCCTCGGCGAGCACGGCGAGCCGGACCGGTTGTGTCGGGTCGGCGTTGCCGGGGGTCAGGAACGATCCGAAGATCAGGTCGTGTCCGTAGTCGCTCATCGCGGTCGTCCTTCCTGAGAGCGGACCGCCAATGCTATGCCGGATAGAACATGTGTGTGCAATAAAATCTGTGATCTGGACTAAACTGTGGGCATGACCGGCGACGACCCCCACCCCGACCTGATCACCGACGACCTCGGGTGGATGCTCGGGGTCCTCTTCCGGGCCCACCTGCGCGGTGCCGAGCACACCCTCGGTGACCTGCCCGGTGGGCCACGCGGCTACCAGGTGCTCGTCGCCGCCGACCGGAAGCCGGCCCGTAACCAGGGCGCGATCGCCGAGGAGTTGGGCATCGACCGCACCGTGCTGACGTACCTGATCGACGACCTGGAGCGCGACGGGCTGGTGGCGCGCCGCCCCGACCCGGCCGATCGGCGTAGTCGGCTGGTGGTCCCCACCGAGGCCGGTCGGGCGGCGGCCCGGCAGCGGCGGGAGGCGCTGTGTCAGGTCGAGAATCGCCTGATGGCGGCGTTGACCGAGGAGGAGGGCGCCACCCTGCGGGCCCTGCTGCGCCGGGCGGCGTGCGCGGCCCAGGCGGTCGACCCGTTGACCGACCTGTGCGCGGTGGCCGAGGAGGCGGCCGACCGGGCACCGGCGCGGCGTCGTCCGGCGGCCCGCTCCACCCCGCGCAGCGGGACCACCCGCCGCCCCACTTCGCCGTAGCCTGCACGAGGTGCGGATAACCAAGTACACCCACTCCTGCGTCCGGCTCGAACACCACGGCCGGGTGCTCGTCATCGACCCCGGCACCTGGAGTGAGCCCCGCGCCCTGGCCGGCGCGGACGCCGTACTGGTCAGCCACGAACACATCGACCACATCGACGTGCTGCGGTTGGCCGGTCTGGGAGTGCCGGTCTTCGTACCGGAGGGTGCCGTGCTGCCGGAACCGGTCCACCTGCCGGTGACCCGGGTGCGGCCGGGGCAGGGGTTCACCGCCGCCGGGTTCGAGGTGACCGCGGTCGGTGGCCGGCACGCCACCATCCACGGCGGGCAACCCGACTGCGCCAACCTGGGCTATCTGGTCGACGAGGCGGTCTACCACCCGGGCGACTCGCTGCACCCGCCCGGCCGACCGGTGCGGACCCTGCTGGTCCCGGCGCAGGCCTCCTGGCTCAAGCTCACCGAGGCGATCGACTTCGCCACCGCGGTCGGCGCCGCCGAGGTGTTCCCGATCCACGACGCCCAGCTCAACGACCGGGGCCTGGCCAGCGTCAACGGCTGGTTCGCCGAGACCGTCCCCGGCTACCGCTACCTGGCCCCGGGCGAGACCGCCTGAGAGAAACCCCGGTCGCGTACGGGATCGGCGCAGGCCCGCCCACCGCCGGGCGGGCCGGATACCCTCGGCGAGGGCCACAGCAGGAGACGTGCGATGAGCGACGAGACAGTGTCCACCATGCCGGCCGTGTTCTTCGGCCACGGCAGCCCGATGAACGCCCTGGAGGTCAACCGGTACACCGCCGCCTGGCGGGCCTTCGGGCAGTCGGTGCCCCGACCCCGGGCGATCCTGGTGGTCTCCGCCCACTGGTACATCGGCGCCACCGCGGTCACCGCGATGCCCCGCCCGAGAACGATCCACGACTTCTACGGCTTCCCGCAGGAACTGTTCGACATCCGCTATCCCGCCCCGGGCCTGCCCGAGCTGGCCGAAGAGGTCAGCGAGGTGGTGCACCCGACCTGGGTGGGAGCCGACCTGGACTCCTGGGGCATCGACCACGGCACCTGGTCCGTGCTGGTGCACGCCTTCCCCCAGGCGGACATCCCGGTCGTACAACTGAGCATCAACGCCTTCAAGGGCCTCGACTACCACCTGGAGCTGGGCGCGAAGCTGGCCCCGCTGCGGGAGCGGGGCGTCCTGGTGGTGGCCAGCGGCAATGTCGTGCACAACCTGGGCGGGGTCGACCGCCGCCTGCTCGACCAGGGCTTCGACTGGGCCCGACGCTTCGACGAGGCGGCCAAGGCGACGATGCTCGAGGACCCGACCGAGGCCGGGCGCCTCGACGCCCACCGCGACTTCGGGCTGGCCGTGCCGACCCCGGACCACTTCATCCCGCTGCTCTACCTGGCCGGTCTGGCCGGGGCGGCCGGGCAGGGCACCGAGGTGCTGGTCGACGGGTACGCCTACGGGTCGCTGTCGATGACCGCGTACACCCTGGGTCTTCCCGGCCGGGCCACCGAGCCCCTGGCCGGCGCGCCGACCCTGCCCGAGGCGGTGCCGGCGGACTCCGCCAACATCTGAGCGGCCCTGGTCACCGCCGCCCGCCAGGCCGCCCTGGTCCGCCCCACCGGATAGGGTCCCCGGGCAGCATCTCGCGTACCTGGAGGAAGACCTGATGGCCCCGGACCACCTCGACGTGCTCATCGTGGGCGCCGGGCTGTCCGGCATCGGGGCGGCCTGCCAGCTGCGTCGGCACCGCCCGGACAAGACCTTCGCCGTGCTGGAGGCCCGCGACGAGGTCGGCGGCACCTGGGACCTGTTCCGCTATCCGGGCGTACGCTCCGACTCCGACATGTTCACCCTCGGCTACTCCTTCGCCCCCTGGCGGGCCCCGAAGGCGATCGCCGAGGGCGCGACGATCCTCGACTACCTGCGCCGTACCGCCGAGGAGTACGACGTCACCCGGCACATCCGGTTGGGGCACCGGGTGGTGCGGGCCGACTGGGACAGCCGGCAGGGCCGCTGGACGGTGCTGGTCCGCCGCCCCGACACCGCCGACCCGATCACCTTCACCTGCGCCTTCCTGTACGCCTGCACCGGCTACTACCGGTACGACGCCGGGCACACCCCCCACTTCGCCGGGCAGGACCGGTTCACCGGACGGATCGTGCACCCGCAGCACTGGCCGGTCGACCTGGACCTGCGCGACCGTCGGGTGGTGGTGATCGGCAGCGGCGCCACCGCGGTCACCCTGGTCCCGGCGCTGGCCCGGCAGGCCGCCGAGGTGACCATGCTGCAACGCTCACCCACCTACGTGCTGGCCTTGTCCGCCCGCGACGGATTCGCCGACGCCCTGCGTCGCCGGTTGCCGGCGCGGCTGGCCCACCCCCTGATCCGCTGGAAGAACCTCCTGGGGGTCACCCTGACCTACCAGTTCAGCCGGTGGGCCCCCGGGTTGATGCGTCGACTGCTGCGTCGGGGGGTGGCCCGCCGGCTACCGGCCGGCTACGACGTCGACCGGCATTTCCGCCCCCGCTACGACCCCTGGGACCAGCGGTTGTGTGTGGATCCCGACGGGGAGTTCTTCGCCACCCTGGCCGAGGGACGGGCCAGGGTGGTCACCGACACCATCGAGGGTTTCACCGCTACGGGCATCCGCCTGACCTCCGGCACCGAACTGCCCGCCGAGGTGGTGGTCACCGCCACCGGGCTGGACCTGCTGGCCCTGGGCGGAATCACCCTGCGGGTGGACGGTGTCGAGGTCGACCTGGCCCAGACGGTCGCGTACAAGGGCATGATGCTCTCCGGGGTGCCGAACTTCGCCCTGACCCTCGGCTACACCAACGCCTCCTGGACCCTCAAGGCCGACCTGGTGGCCGAGTACGTGTGTCGGCTGCTGCGTCACCTGGAGCGCACCGGCACCCAGGTCGTCACCCCCTCGGCCCCGCCGGACGACCGTCGGGCACCCCTGATCGGGCTCAGCTCCGGGTACGTACGCCGGGGAATCGAGCGCCTGCCCCGCCAGGGACACCGGGCGCCGTGGCGAGCGCACCAGAACTACCTGCGGGATCTGCTGCTGCTGCGCTTCGGGCGGCTCACCGATCCCGGAGTCCGATTCAGCCGGGTCGACTCGGCACCACGGAGGTCTGTCGATGCGTAGGTTCGACTTCACCGGCGGCACCGCCGTGGTCACCGGGGCGGCCGGCGGCATCGGCGCCGCCCTGGCCAGGGGCCTGGCCCGCCGCGGCAGCGACCTGGTCCTGCTGGACCGCGACCCCGAGGGCCTGGAGTCCCTCGCCGCCGAACTGCGCGCGGCCGGGCGGACGGTGCACACCCACCAGGTCGATCTGGCCGACGCGCAGGCCACCGCCGCCGTGGCCGAGCAGATCCGCGCTGAGCACCCCCGGCTGCGACTACTGGTCAACAACGCCGGGGTGGCCCTCGGTGGCCGCTTCGACGAGGTGACCTTCGACGAGTTCAGCTGGGTGGTGGAGGTGAACTTCCGGGCGGTGGCGCAACTGACCCACGCCCTGCTGCCGACCCTGAAAGCCGAGCCCGGGGCGCATCTGGTCGCCGTCAGCAGCCTGTTCGGGCTGATCGCCCCGGCGGGCCAGGTGGCCTACTCGGCCAGCAAGTTCGCGGTGCGCGGCTTCACCGAGGCGCTGCGCCACGAACTCGCCGCCGACGGCATCGGCGTCACCTGCGTACATCCGGGTGGGGTGCGGACCCGCATCGCCCGCGACGCCCGGGTGGGCAGCGGGGTGGACCGGGCCCGGTTCGAGGACGGCCGCCGACGCTTCGAACGGCTGCTGAGCATCGACCCGGCCATCGCCGCCGAGGCCATCCTGCGGGGGGTGGCCCGCCGTCGGGGTCGGGTCCTGATCGGCTGGTCGGCCCGACTGCCGGATCTGCTGGCCCGGGTGGCGCCGGCCGGGCATGGTCACCTGCTGGCCGCCCTGGGCCGGGCCGAGGCCCGAGGCACCGAGCCGGCCACCGGTCCCCGCTCCGCCGCGCTGCCGAAGTAGCGCACACCCCCGCCGGACCTGCTGAAACAGGTGGGGCGGATGATAGATACATGACGCATCCCTCGCCGAGTGGCCGGACCACCGTGCCCTCGGCCGCCGAACGCGCCTACCGACACCTGAAGCGAGCCATCCTGGAACAGGTCCACCCGGGCGGGTCGCTGGTCAGCGAGGGCGAGATCGCCGAGGCGACCGGGGTGTCGCGTACTCCGGTGCGGGAGGCGCTGCTGCGGCTGGAGACCGAGGGGCTGGTGCGGCTCTATCCCAAGCGGGGGGCGTTGATCCTGCCGGTCTCGGCCCGCGAGATCACCGATGTCATCGAGGCCCGCCGGCTGGTCGAGGTGCACGCCGCCGAGCAGATCTGGCCCCGACGCGCGGAGATCCGCGCCGACCTGGCCGCCCGGCTGGCCGAGATGCGCGCCGCCCACGCCGCCGGTGACCTGACCGCCCTGATGGCCGCCGACCGGGCCTTCCACGCCACCGTGGTCGACGCGGCCGGCAACGAGATCCTGGCCGAGCTGTACCAGCGGCTGCGGGACCGGCAACTGCGGATGGGGGAGACCACCTTCCGGCTCTCACCCCGCTGGGCGCAGATGGCGCTGACCGACCACGCCGCCCAGTTGGCCGCCCTCGACGGGGACGACCCCAGGCCCTGGCTGGCCACGGTGGCCGACCACATCGACAACGCCGCCCGCGCGCTGCGGGGCCTGCGATGAGCCCGACCGCCCCGCCGTCCGTGCCGCGCCGGCAGGCGATCCTGGTCTGGGGGGTGGCGCTGAGCGCGTACGTCGCCTCGGTGTTCCACCGCAGTTCCCTGGGGGTCACCGGGGTGGAGGCGACGCAGCGCTTCGAGATCAGCGCCGCGACCCTGGCCACCCTCACGGTCGCCCAACTCGGGGTGTACGCGCTGATGCAGGTGCCCGTCGGGATGCTGCTGGACCGGTACGGCTCCCGTCGCCTGCTGGTGACCGGCGGCGCCCTGATGATCGCCGGTCAACTCGGCTTCGCCCTCGTCACGGACGTACGCCTGGCCGTGGCGGCCCGGATCCTGGTCGGCCTCGGCGACGCGATGACCTTCATCAGCGTGCTGCGGATCGTGGCCTACTGGTTCCCGGGGCGCCGCAATCCGCTGCTGGTGCAGTTGACCGGCACCCTGGGGCAACTCGGCGCGGTGTTCGGCGCCGTACCCCTGGTGTTGTTGCTGGAGCACACCGGGTGGACCACGGCCTTCCTGACCGTCGCCGGGGTGTCCTCGGCGATCCTGCTGGTGGTCGTCGCCACCATCCGGGACAGCCCGGGCCGGGTGGCCGTGACCGTCGCCGCCACGACACCGCCGGGTGGGCTGCTGGCCGCCGCCTGGGCCCAGCCCGGCACCCGCCTGGGGCTGTGGACCCACTTCGTCTGCCAGTTCTCCGGCAGCGTGTTCGCCCTGCTGTGGGGCTTTCCGTTCCTGGTGCAGGGGCAGGGGCTCACCCCCACCGCGGCGGCCACCCTGCTCACCGTGCTGACCCTGGGGATGCTGGTGACCGGGCCGGCGGTCGCCTATCTGTGCGGCCGGTTCCCCCGACACCGTTCGGTGTTGGTCTTCGCCATCGTCGGGCTGACCGCGGCGACCTGGGCGGTGGTGCTGGCCTGGCCCGGACGGGCCCCCGGCTGGTTGCTTGTCGTGCTGGCCCTGGTGCTGGCCTTCAACGGTCCCGGTTCGCTGATCGGGTTCGACTTCGTCCGCACCTTCAACCCGGTGAACCGCATCGGCAGCGCCACCGGGATCGTCAACGTCGGCGGCTTCGTCGCGGCGATCATCCTGGTGCTCGCCGTAGGGGTGGTGCTCGACCTGGCCACCCCGGCCGGACAGAACGTGCCCGACCTGGACGCTTACCGGTGGGCCTTCGCGTTGCAGTACGTACTGTGGGCGGTGGGTGTGGTGCAGGTGCTGCGGTGGCGTAACGCCGCCCGACGTCGGTACGACGGGCCGCAGGCGTCCCTCGATCGCCCGGAAGCTGTGCTGGTGGGCGGTGGCGGCGGTAGGTTCGCCTCCGGGAATGATCGTCGGCACCGCCGGTTCTCCGGGGTGGCCGCAGTGCGTCGGCGCGGTGCGTCGGCGCGGAGGAGGAGGAAAGTGTGAGCCAGCAGGTCAGGGGCGTCATCTCGCGGAGCAAGGGCGCACCCGTCGAGGTCACCGACATCGTGGTGCCGGACCCGGGGCCGGGCGAGGCGGTGGTCCGGGTGCAGTCCTGCGGGGTCTGCCACACCGACCTGCACTACCGCGAGGGTGGCATCAACGACGACTACCCCTTCCTGCTCGGACACGAGGCCGCCGGCATCGTCGAGCAGGTCGGCGCGGGGGTCGACGGAATCGCCCCGGGCGATTTCGTGGTGCTCAACTGGCGGGCCGTCTGCGGCGAGTGCCGGGCCTGTCGCCGTGGCCGCCCGTGGTACTGCTTCGCCACCCACAACGCCGCCCAGAAGATGACCCTCACCGACGGCACCGTCCTCACCCCGGCCCTGGGCATCGGCGCGTTCGCCGAGAAGACCCTGGTGCACGCCGGCCAGTGCACCAAGGTGGACCCGGCCGCCCGGCCCGCCGCCGTGGGGCTGCTCGGCTGCGGGGTGATGGCCGGCCTCGGCGCGGCGATGAACACCGGCGGGGTGACCCGGGGCGACTCCGTGGCCGTGATCGGCTGCGGCGGGGTCGGTGACGCGGCGATCGCCGGTGCGCTGCTGGCCGGGGCGACGACGATCGTGGCGGTGGACACGGACTCCCGCAAGCTGGACTGGGCCCGGAAGTTCGGCGCCACCCACACCGTGAACGCCTCCGAGAGCGACCCGGTGGCCGAGATCCAGGCCGCCACCGGCGGGTTCGGCGCCGACGTGGTCATCGACGCGGTCGGTCGGCCGGAGACCTGGAAGCAGGCCTTCTACGCCCGCGACCTGGCCGGCACGGTCGTGCTGGTCGGGGTGCCCACCCCAGAGATGCGGGTCGAGCTGCCGCTGCTGGACGTCTTCGGCCGGGGCGGGGCGCTGAAGTCCAGCTGGTACGGCGACTGCCTGCCCAGCCGGGACTTCCCCATGCTCACCGAGCTCTACCTGCAGGGCCGCCTGGACCTGGACGCCTTCGTCACCGAGGAGATCGGCCTGGACGGGGTCGAGCAGGCCTTCGCCCGGATGCACCACGGCGACGTGCTGCGCTCGGTGGTGGTCTTCTGATGGCCGCCCGCATCGACCACGCCGTCACCTCCGGCACCTTCTCCCTGGACGGGCAGACCTTCGACGTCGACAACAACGTCTGGGTGGTCGGCGACGACACCGAGTGCCTCGTCATCGACGCCCCCCACGACGTGGAGGCCATCCTGAAGGTGGTCGCCGGCCGACGGGTCACCGCGATCGTCGCCACCCACGCCCACGACGACCACGTCCGGGTAGCCCCGCAGCTGTCCGAGGCCACCGGTGCGCCGGTGCTGCTGCACCCCGCCGACCGGGTGCTGTGGGACATGGTGCACCCCGACCAGCCGCCCGGCGGGGAGCTGCACGACGGCCAGCGGATCGAGGTCGGCGGCAGCACCCTGACCGTGCTGCACACCCCCGGGCACAGCCCCGGCGCGTGCTGCCTGCACGACTCCGCCCAAGAGGTCGTCTTCACCGGCGACACCCTCTTCGCGGGCGGGCCGGGTGCCACCGGTCGCTCCTACAGCGACTTCGGCACCATCATCGACTCCATCCGGGACCGGCTGCTCACCCTGCCGCCGCAGACCGTGGTGCACCCCGGCCACGGCGACAGCAGCACCATCGGCGCCGAGGCGCCGCAGCTGCCGCAGTGGCTGGCCCGGGGGCACTGACCTCGGCCGTTAATCCGGATGCGTCCGTACCACCGGTCGGGTGACCCTGTCGCGGTGGCATCCGTGACCGATCCTGAACGCGCACCGGCGGCGGGTCCACCCGCCGCCGGTGCCGTCCCGCGTCAGCCGAATCCATCCCTGACCCCGGCCCAGCGTCATGCCCTGCGACATGTGCGCGGGGTGGCGTTGCGGGACCGACCCGCCGCCCTGGACACCATCACCCGGCTGCTGGAGGCCGCCGGGATCCGCGTCGACCCGCGGCAACTCGTCGCGGCGATCGGCCGACAGGGCCTGATCACCCTCAACTTCCACCCCGACCGGCTGCTGGCCGACGGCCGCACGGTCGCGCAGGCCCTGGCCACCGAGGGGGTCTACCGCAGCCAGTTCGAGACCGGAGTCTCCAACGGCGGGTTGACCGCCTACCCGGGCGGTGACCGGGACCGGTGGGAGCAGCGGATGTTCGGTGGGGCGTACCAGCGGCCGGGGGTGCGCCCGGCGGAGCGGCCCAAATACGGGGGCCTGAACCTGCTCGATCATCCGGACGGGGCGGCTGCCCGCTTCGGCTCCTGCCATCTGCGGTTGCACCCGGAGGTGCTGCACCGCACCACCTTCTGCTTCGGCGACAGCCATCTGGGCCCCTCCGTGTTCGGCACCCCGGAGGTCTGCGACCCCGTGGTGGCCGCCCTGCTCGCCGCCGCGGTGACGACCGGCGGGTGTCTGGGTCGTACCGGTCTGGACCTGATCGTCCTCACCGAGCGGCTGCTGCGCCACCACGAGCAGGATCTCGCCACGGCACCCGCCGGGCGGGCCCTGGACGACTACATCGAGGCCCAGGTGCACGGAGAGGTGCGGCTGGGGCGGGATGTGCGGGAACTCGTCGCCGATCCCTCGTTCCAGGGCACCCCGGTCGGTGCGGCCCTGGCCGCCGCCGCGCAACGCCACGGTTTCCGGCTGCGATGGCACGCCGGTTTCACCCTGCCGGTGGACCAGGTCGACGCGGAGTTCCGGGGGCCGGCCATCCCACCCCTGGCCGCCCGGGTGCACGCCGAGTTCGCCCGGCCGGGCGAACCCCTGCACGCCGCCCTGATCGGCCGGGCCGCCGCCTCGGTGGTCACCGAGCCGCAGCGCTGGGCGGACCGGGGCCCGATCACGGACACCCTGCAACACCTCAAGCAACTGTGGCACGTACTGGTGCGCTTCGGTCTCCCCGCCGCCGGCGGGTGACCCACCGGTGGCGCGAGAGCGCCGGGGGTTGGCGGTGGGCGGCTCGGCACGTCCGGTTCCGGGCGGCCCGGGTAGGGATGTCCGGATCGGTGCGGTGAGCCGGATCTCAACCCGCAGGTCAGGGGGCATTTCCGGAATGACCGAAACATCGCCCTGGTTGTCCTCCCCAAGGCGCCGGCACCCCACCGGCGTCGGCAGTTCCCCCGAGAGCGGCTCAACCCCGAGCGGCTCGTAACGATCGAAAGGGCAACCATCGTGAAGTTCGACTTCACTCGATGGCTCCCGGCCATCGCGACGAACCCGAATCGCAAGACCACGCTGAGTGTGGTGGGCGTAACCGCCCTCGCCGGGCTGGCATTCGGCCCGACGGCCGTCGCCGCACCGCTCGCCAACAGCCCGCACGAGGGCGCCGTGGCGGCGATCGACAAGGCCACCGGCCAGGAGACCGCCGTCACCACGGCGGAGTCCGCCACCGAGCGCGCCGACCGGGCCTCCTCCAGCAAGCCGAGCCGAAGTGAGTTGATCCCGCACGGCGTACAGGGCCTCCAGTCGCGGGTGCCGCTGGACGACGCCCAGCGGCAGAACGCCAAGACCATCATCGAGGTGGCCAAGCGGACCGGCGTCGGCGAACGAGGCGCGGTGATCGGCATCGCCACCGCCTTGCAGGAGTCGAAGCTGTACAACCTGGGTCACCTGGGTGCGTACAACGACCACGACTCGCAGGGGCTGTTCCAGCAGCGGCCCTCCAGCGGCTGGGGCACGGAGGCGCAGATCACCGACCCGGAGTACTCCTCGAACGCCTTCTTCCAGGCGCTGAAGAACGTCGACGGCTGGCGGGACATGCCGCTGACCGCCGCGGCGCAGACGGTGCAGGTCTCGGCCTACCCGTTCCACTACGCCCAGTGGGAGGAGCAGGCGGCGGAGGTCGTCTCCCAGCTCTGGTGACCCCGAACGACCGTTTCCCGGCCGACCCCGCGACCCGCGGGGTCGGCCGGTTCGTGTTCCGGGTCGTCAGACTCGTTGCCCGGGTTTCCAGCCCATGATGGTCCGGGGAGGTTCGCCGGTGCCGTCCCAGACGGAGGCCTGCACCATGAACTGGTTGGCGAACCGTTCCCGGCCCACCGTGGTGTCCTCCCCGTGCCCGGTCAGCAGCACCGTCTGGTCCGCCTTGCTCAGCAGGCCGCGCAGCGAGCGCAGGGTCTGGGCCCGGCTGCCGCCGGGCATGTCGGTGCGCCCGATCGTGCCGGCGTACAGGGTGTCACCCACCAGGCAGTACGACTCGCCATGCCGGTCGCCGGGCAGGTTGAACATCACCGAGCCGGGGGTGTGGCCGGGGGTGTGATCGACCCTTATCTCCAGACCGGAGACCGTGATCAGGTCACCGTCGTTGAGGGTGTGCACATCGTGGGGCTGCCGCCAGCTCCATTCCGGGCCGAGCAGTTGCGCGAACTGGGGACCGAACTCGTCGCCCAGTCCGCTGAACGGATCGGCCAGCATGTGGTGGTCCGCCGGGTGCAGGTAGATCGGCAGGCGGTGGGTGGCCTCGACGGCCGGCACCGAGTAGGTGTGGTCCAGGTGGCCGTGGGTCAGCAGCACCGCCCGGGCGGTCAGGCCGTGCCGGTCCAGGGCCTGCCCGAGGCGCTCGGCCACCCCGTAGCCGGGGTCCACGACGACACAGTCGCCCCCTTCGGCGGTGGCCACCAGATAGCACTTGGTGGCGAAGGCGTCCGCCACCACGGTGGTGATGAACATGTCGCTCCTACTCGACGGTCAGGGTGATCGCGGCCCGAACCTGCTCCTCCAGTCGGTTGAGGCCGGCCTCGTCGTCGGCATCGATCAGGAAGGTCACCGCCCGGTCGTCCGAGCAGGTCAGCGGGCCGAGTTCGGCGCCGGGCGGCTTGAGCGCCAGCACCGCCCGCAAGGTCGGCGGGTCACCCGGCTCACCGGGACGCACGGTCGGCCACAGGTCGGCCTCGCCGATCCAGCGCACCCGCTCGCCCGGCCAGTCGACGGTGACGTCCCGCAGCACCCCCGGCTGGTGTTCCAGGTAGACCTGGCGGGCCCAGCGCCGGGGCCGGGGGTAGTCGACCTGTTCGCCGAGCGCGATCCCGATGATGGGTGCCTCCAGGGGGACCCCGCAGGCCAGGTGGTAGAGCAACGAGATGCCGTCGCCCGGGGTACGGGCCGCTATCTCCATCAGGACGGGCTCCCCGGCCTCGGTGACCCGCCACTCGGAATGGGTCACGCCGTCGGCGAAGGCCAGGCCGGTCAGGATCCGCTGGTTGGCCTCGGTGAGCAGGTCACCCACCTCCCGGCCGGCGATGCGCACCGGACCGGCCAGGATGGTGTGGGACAGCTCCACGAAGGTGCGTCCGTGCGTCTCGGTGGTCTCCTTGCGGGTGACCGCGGCGAACCGCACCTGGCCGTGCTGCACCAGCGACTCCACCGAGAACTCCTGGCCCTCGACCCGTTGCTCGATCAGCAGGGTCTCGTGGGAGGGATAGTCGCCGAGCAGGTCGGCGACCGCCTCCGGGCAGTATGCGGCGAGGACCCCCGAACTGGCGTGCCGGGCGGTCGGCTTGACGACCACCGGATATTTCAGGGCGTGCAGGTCGACGGTGGCCCGCCGGTGCGCGGGCACCGTCAACGAGGGTGGGCTCAACTCGGGCAGATAGCAGCGTTGCAGGTACTTGCTGCGGCAGGCCCGGCTGGCGCGCAGCCCGGGGGAGGGCAGACCGAGCATGTCGGCGGCCAGGCCACTGGGTTCGACCAGGGTCTCCTCCATGGCGTACAGGCCGGTCACCTCGTAGCGTTCCCGCCAGTCCTGCAGCACCGCCAGCACATCGGGGTTGAAGGAGGACTCCCGGTCCATGGCCCCGGCCGCGTAGGCGACCTCGGTGATCAGGTCGGCGGCCGGGCCCGGCCGGCTGAGCACCGCCTCGACCTGCGCCCGCGAGGTGTCCGGGCAGAGCACGAGGATGCGCAGGTCCCGCCGGGCCAGTTCGGTCAGGAGACGGTGGTTGCGGCAGATGACCCGGAACGCTCCGGTGAGCACGAAGGCGCGCGGCGACAGGGGGCGCGTCGGCGGCATGGTGGCTCTCCATTCAGTCTTGAGGTGCGGCGGGCATCTCGCGCAGCTTGGCGATCGGGGACAGGGCGATCCAGAGGGCGGACAGGCAGAAGCCGACGGCGGTGATGATCAAGGTCTCGCGGATCCCGATGAGGGTGCCCAGGGTGCCGCCGAGCAGCGCACCGATCGGCATGCTGCCCCAGGTCACGGTCCGCATCCCGGCGATCACCCGACCGAGTTGGCGACGCGGGATGAGCATCTGCTGAAGGGTGGCCACATTGGTGTTGCCGACGGTCATGAACATGCCGCTGACGAAGAACATCGGCAGCAGGATGGCCAACGCCACCACCGGTGGGCCGCCGGCGGCCGGCAACAGGATCTGCACCACCGAGGCCACGCCGTAGCCGACCGCGATCACCCGTCCCGGGCCCAGCCGGTCGGCGAGCCGCTTGGCCAGGCCGGCGCCGATCAGCGCACCGATCGCGCCGACCCCGAGGATCAGGCCGAGCACGGCGCTGCCCAGATCCAGGACCTGGATGATGAACAGCGGCAGCAGGGTGTTGCGGGCGATGAAGAACAGGTTGTTCACCCCGGACCGTACGGTGAGGAAGCGCAGGTAGCGGTCGCGGGCGATGAACCGCAACGCCTCGCCGATCTCCGCCAGGGTCCGGCGCCTGCCCTCCGGGTTGGCCGGGGCCTGCTCGGTCTGCCGGATGCCGGCCAGGGCGCCCAGCGACACCAGACTGGCCACCGCGCTCATCGCCAGCACGACCGGTGCGGCCAGGACCTGTACCAGCACACCGCCCAGGGCCGGCCCACCGGAGTTGGTCACCACGATGCTGGCCTGGAGCTTGCTGTTGCCGTCGAGCAGTTGGTCCCGGCCGACCAGGGAGGGCAGGTAGGCCGATCCGGACACGTCGAACAGCACGGCGCAGACGCCCAGCAGGAAGGCTACGACGATCAGCATGTTGACCTGGAGCAGTCCGGCCAGGGCCAGCGCCGGGATGGCGGCCAGCGCCAGGACCCGGCCGATCTCGGCGGTGACCAGCAGGGACCGCTTGCGCCGCCGGTCGATCCACACCCCGGCCCACAGGGAGATCAGCAGGTACGGCGCGAATGCGGCGCTGTTGATCCAGCCGAGCTGCTGAGCACTGGCGTCGAACATCGTGATGGCCGCCAGCGGCAGCACCAGTTCGGCGACATTGGTGCCGGTACGCGACACGGTCTGGCTCACCCAGTACCTGCGGAAGTCGGCGTGCCGCCACAGCCCGCCACCCTTGGGAGTGGGCGGGTTGAGCAGGGTGCTGGTCACCGCGCCCCCCTTCCCCAACCGGCCTCGACGGCGGCGCTGACCACCCGCTCGGCCTGACTCGGGTTCAGCCGGGGATCACAGGCCGAGGTGTACCGGTCGAGGTACCCGTCCAGTTCGGTGGCGGAGTCGACGCATTCGCCCACCGGCTCCGGGGTGGTCTCCAGGTGGAGCCCGGACATGGTCAGCCGGTGCTCGCCCAGCACGGTGAGGAAGGTCCGCACCTCGTGGATCACCTCCGCCACCACCCGGGTCTTCTGCCCGTGCCGGTTGCGTCGGGTGTTGCCGTGCATCGGGTCGCAGACCCACAGCACCCGCTCTGCGGCGGGGCCGAGCACCTTCAACAGGCGGGGCAGTTCCGTGCCGACCCGGTCGCCCATTCGGACGATGAGACTGAGCCGACCCGGGTCGTGTCCCCGGGTGAGTCGTGCCGTCAGGGCGGCGATCTCCGTACCGGCGGCGTCCGGGCCCACCTTGACCCCGACCGGATTGCTGATCTGTTCGGCGAACTCTATGTGCGCCCCGGTGGCCTGTCGGGTGCGCTCGCCGATCCAGAGGAAATGGCCGGAGGAGGCGTACCTGCCGCCACGGTGGTCGTCGTCGCGGACCAGGGCCTGCTCGTAGTCGAGCAGCAGCGCCTCGTGCCCGGTGTAGGTCAGGGAGAAGGCGCTGTCGGCGTCGCCCAGGGTAGGCAGAAGATCGGCCAGGAACAGGTGGTCCAGGGTGCGGGCGGCGTGCTCGTACGCGGCCAGCAGCCGACGGGCGTCACTGACCCGGGCGGCCGGGGTCGGCTCCGGTGAGTTGACCGCGTCACCCCGGTAGACCGGCAGCAACTGCCCGTCGGGGGTGCGCTCCCAGTCCTGGGAGCGGGGCTTGGCGTACTGGCCGGCCATCCGTCCGATCCGGACCACCGGGCGGCCGGTGCCGTACTCGATGATGTCCGCCAGGGCCGCCACCAGGTCGATCCGGGCGGCGGTCCGCTCCTCGGTGGCGTCGGCGAACCGTTCCGCGCAGTCGCCGGCCTGGAGGACCAGGGCCTCCCCGGCGGCCACCCGACCCAGCTCGCGGTGCAGCGAACAGCAGGAGGCCGAGGTGACCAGGGGAGCCTCGGCGCGCAACCGGTCCAGTACGGCGGGCAGCCCGGTGCCGGGATCCCAGGGCGGCTGCTGAGCGGGGAGAGGGCGAGGCGCCTCGAGCAGCGAGGTGCCGGGCTCATCGGTCATCGGGTCGTCCAATCGCTGGTTCCTTGCGGGCCTCGGCCAGCAGCCGGTCCAGGCGGACCTTGCCGGTGACGCCGCGCGGGATGTGTCCGACCGCCTGCACCAGCCGCGGCGGCGGCACCCCGGGCAGCGCGGCACGCAGCGCGGAGTGCACCGTCTCCGGGCTGGAGCCGCCGGCGTAGTACAGGTCGTAGTGTTCGGCCCGCACGTCGTCGACCCGGGGTACGCAGACCACCTCGGTGGTGGGTAGCTCGGACCGCAGGCTGTTCTCGATCTCCTCCAGCCGGACCCGCCGACCGTTCACCTTGATCATGCGGCTGGCGCGGCCCACCAGGTCGAACTGTCGGCTTCCCACCGGGCGCACCAGATCCTCCATGGTGTGCGTTGCCGGCGGCCGGGTCTGTGCGGGGGTTCGAGCCAGCCGAGGGCTGGCCACCCGCAGGGGCTGCTCTCCGGTCCCCGCACCGACCAGGGTGACGTCGTCGAACAGGGTCCAGGTGGTGGGGGTGGCCGGCCGGGGGGCGAGCCGTCGGTGGGCCACCCCGCCGGTCTCGGTGGAGCCGAGGATCTCCACCGCCTGGAAGGCGCCGCCCGCCACCTCGCGCAGCACCTGCCGGGTGTGCCGGGTGATCGGTCCGCTGCTGTGCACCGCGGTCACCGCCGGAGCGGCCCGCAGCCGCCCGACCAGGCTGCGCAGCAGCACCCAGGTGGCGGGCAGACAGACCAGCAGGGTCCGCTCGTCGTCGGCGAGGCTCGGGGGTTCCAGGGGGTTCTGCCACAGGTGCCGCACCGGTACCCCCAGGTGCTGCGGCAGCAGGACCCCGAAGAGGTGACCGTAGAGGTGTTCCGTCGGGGCGTAGGTGACCACCCGGTCGAACGGTGCGCCGATGACCTGGGCCAGCAGCTCCACCTCGGCCTGCAACTGCTCCTGGGTACGCCACCAGACGCCCGGCTGCCCGGACTGCCCGGAGGTGGCGAAGGCCGTCTGCGGCACCGCGGCGGTGGTCATCTCACACCGCCCAGTGACGCCCGATCCTCCAACTGGTCACGGACGAAGGTGGTCATCCGGCCGAGGGTGGCGAACCAGTAGCGGACGTCCTGGCCGACGAAGTCGACCTCGATGTCGAAGCTGCTCTCGATGGCGCTGATGCACTCCAGGGCGGTGAGGCTGTCGTAGCGGCTACCCAGGGCGGTGGCCAGGTCGTCGTCCGGGCCCAGGTTGTCGACCGGCTCGCCGATGGTCCGCCGCAGGACCGCCCGAATCTGTTGCTGCAACTCGTCGGTGTTCATCGGACCTTCTCTCGCTAGGACGCCCGGTCGGCACGGGTCAACTGCCCGGCACGCTGGACGAATACGTGACTGGGGGAGGTCGGGCGGAACTCGATGTACAGGAAGGACACCGGGCCCAGGGCCGCGGCTATCTCGGTGGCCAGGTCCGTCCGGAAGTCGTCGTCACGCTCCGGACCCAGACAGCAGGTCACCGCGGCGTGCCGGAAGGGTCCCTCCTCGGCGGGCAGCGCCTCCACCGGGAGGCCGCCACTGAACACGGTGCCGGGCGGGGTCTGGGTGAATCGCAGCACCACATGGGCCGGTGTCACTCCCCGCTGGGCGAACCAGCGGGTCAACCGGATCGCTACCGAGCGGCGGGCGGCGACCTCGGTGGCCGGGGTGTCGATGATGATGGTCGGCATGTCGGCTACGACAGGGTGAGGGCGGGCAGGCGGAACCCCGGATCGGCCAGCCGGCGGCGGAGCAACCCGTGCAGGCAGCGGGCCAAGGGGTCCGGTCCGGGTGGGGCCAGTGGACTCCAGGCCACCCCGGCGGCGCTGGTGGTGCGGTCCAGGAAGGCGGCCAGCGGCCCGGGGTCCACCCCGATACCGAACCGCCCGGCGGTGAGGACCGCCTCGTAGGTGGAGAGCAGGTCCGGCATCCGGTTGCCCTGCCCGGCCCAGCCGCCCCCGCGTACCCGGTGGGTGTCCAGCAGCGCCTGGACCCGGTGCGGCTCGGGGTGCCCGGCCCAGGCCAGGATGCGGGCCTGCTGCAACCCCGGACGCAGCCCTTGCGCCGGTGCCGCGGCGGCGTACCCCGCGACCCGTTCGACCGACACCCGGCCGGCGCCGGTCAGTTCGGCGATGCCCACCGCGGCGGCCGTGGAGACCAGGTCGGAGCCGCGTCCGTGCCAGAATCCGAATCCACCGTCGGGGTTCTGCAGGCCGGCCAGCCAGTCCCCGATCCGGGTGCGGGTGACCGGGTCCTCGGCGAAGGCGCCGGCCGCCAGGGCCCACATGGTGCAGCGGATCTCCGCCCCTCGGCCGGGCATGTACATGATGCCGCCCTCATTGGGCAGTCGGCAGCTCTCCAACCACCGGCGCAGCTCGGCGGCGTCGGCGTCGTCGTCCGTGGTCAGTGCGGTCGCCGCGACGGTCAACGCGTCCGCGGCGAGGCGCGGCTCCCGGTAGGTGAAGCCGCCGCCGGGGCAGCTCAGTTCCGCGATACGTCGGTGCACCGCCTCGGCCGTCCCGGGTGGCACGGGGCCGAGTTGGCGCAGGGCACCGACCGCGCAGAAGGAGGCCCAGACGTCCGCCACCGGGTAGCCGGGCCACCGGGTGAAGGCCCCGTCCGGCAGCCGCTGACCGGTGATCCAGCCGACCGGGTCGATCCTCGGACGGGCGTCGAGCATGCCCAGCGCCGCGACCGCCCGGTAGGTCGCCCACATGCAGTCGGTGTCCGCTTCGGCGTCGAACCGGAAGGCCCCGGAGGGGGACTGCCGCCGCTGCAGCCAGTTCAGCAGGGCCGGCACATCCCACGGTGGTGGGTTCGGGTGTCGGGTGTGCAGCGCCCGCCAGGCGGCCACCCCGTAGTAGACGGCCCGCACGTCGGCCTCACCCGCCGCGGCGTGCCCCGGGGTCCAGCCCAGCCCTCCGTCGCGGGTCTGCAGGGCAGCCAGCCAGGACAGCAGGCGCCGGGCGTCCGGCACGCCGCCACAGACCTCGATGGCGGTACGGGTCGAGAAGTGGGTGGCCCACGCCTCCGGTTCCTGCCCGGGGGTCATCGCGTACGCCTCCCCGGACCAGGTGCCGGTCAGCCAGCGCGCGGTGTCGGCCATCTCCGGCAGGGGCTGGCCCAGATCGGTCAGGGTGGAGGTGCAGTAGAAGGTGGCCCAGGCGTCCGAGGGCATCCCCTTGCTCCACCCGTAGCCGCCGTCCGGGTTGCGGCGTGCGCGTACGAAGTCGGCGGTGCCCGCCGCTGCGGGGGTCTGTCCGGCCCGCCCCAGCCAGGCCAGGGTGCGTACGGCGGCGTACGTGCACCACAGGTCGGGGTCGCCGGTCACCGGCGGGGCCCAGGTGGTCGCGGGGGCGGTCACGAGGCCTCCAGGATCCGGATGTTGGAGCGTTTCCAGCTCTTCTGGGATCCGCCGCTCTTGGTGGTGCTGGGTAGCGAGTTGAGGAACAGCACCTCGGTGTCGTCGAGTCCGAACCGGTCCCGGAAGGCCTCGCGTACGGCGGCGGCCCGCTCCGGCTCGGTCTCCCGGTCGGCGTCGACGTCCCGTTCCAGCAGCAGGCGGAGCCGGTCGGGCGCCACCTCCAGCAGGTAGCCCGTCGCCGTGGTCTGGCCGTACACGACCTGCTCCACGAGGTGCGGGGTGATGGTGACGTCCCGGATCTGTATGCCGTCGGTGCCCCGCCCGAGCACGGTCACGTCCGGGGTGGCCGTGCCGCACGGGCAGTCGGTGCCGATCACCACGTCGTCGCCGGTGTCGTAGCGCAGCAGGGGGCGGGCGTGCAGGTTCAGTGGGGTGACCACCAGCCGACCGGTGCCCGGTCGGTGCGCGTCGGTCAGGCCCTCGGCGGTGAGCAGTTCGCAGTAGTTGGCCGCGGTCAGCAGGTGCAGCCGATCGTGCCGGCAGGCGGCGGCCAGGGTGCCGGTCTCGGTGCTGCCGTAGCTGGCGTTGTACGCGGTGGCACCCCACCACTGGCCCAGCCGGGCCCGCATGGCCGGCACGCTGACCTCGCCGAGCAGCATGATGGTGCGTACCGAGGCGCGCAGTTCGGTCAGCAGCCCGCGCTGCTTGAACAGCCGGGTGAGCTGCAACGCCACCCCGGGTGCGAGGAACAGCACGGTGGGTCGGAGGGTGGTCCACAGACTGGCCAGCCGGTCCCAGTCGGAGATCCCGGTGGCGAAGGGGTAGGCCCGGGCGTGCAGCAGGTCGAGGTGTTCGCAGACGGTGGCGACCAGGTCGCCGACCGGAACGATGTCCGAGGGCAGCAGGCTGAGCACCCGATCGTCCTCGCGCAACATGCCCTGCCAGGCCTGGGCGACCGACACGGTGTTCCACACCAGGTCGTCGACCAGCCGGGGGGTCGGGGTGGCCTGCCCGGTGGTGCCGGTGGTCTCGTAGTACTTGATGCCGTCGTCGACCGTGGCGGCGAAGAACTCCCAGGGGTCCTCCTTCAGCCGGTTCTTCGGGGTGACCTCCAGGGCGGTGAAGGCCTCCCAGCTGAAGTCGCCGAGCTTGGCGTACGCCGGGGCGTTGCGTGCCCGGGTCCACACCGCCGCGATCTTGTCGCTGTAGAAGTCGGCTCCCGGGATGGTCCCACCCCGCTCGCGTAGCTCGCGGGTGGCCGTCAGCACCGTGGCCAGCCGCTGTTCCGAATTGATCATCATGAGGAGGCTCCGGTTGTGTGCGAGGTGGCATGGAAGATGCATCCGACATGCGAGCCGTCACCGAGGAACCGGATGTCCTGTGGCCGGTCCAGCAGGCCCTTGACGAACCCGCCGCTGAGCCCGGAACCGGTGACGAACATGCCCCAGTGCAGGTGACAGGTCGACGGATCGCCCTCGGCGGACCTGGGATAGAACAACTCGGCCACCGACTCCGCCTTACGCTGCACGATGTAGTCACCGGCGTCGGCGGTCTCCACCAGGGACTCCCACTGCTCCTGCGACACCAGCCAACCGGCCACCACCCCCTGCCCGGCGTGCCCGATGCTCGGCTTGAGCACCAGGTCCCCGCGGTGCTTGCGGACGAAGTCCGCCAGCGAACCCGAATCCGGGGCCGGAGTCTTCTCGGCGTCGGTCATCGACCGGGTCCAGGGCAGTACCCGGTCGATCACCTCCCGCTCGGCATCGGTGAACCGGTCGGCGTGGACCGGGTCGCCGAGCATCGCCAGGGCCGCCTTGGCGCCGTAGAGGTCCGCGTTCAGCGGGGTGAAGACGGTGACCGCGCCGGTGCGTACGGCCTGCTCCAGCACGGCCAGCCGCCGCCCGGCCTCCGGATCCTCGGCGGCGGTCTTGAGCAGGAAGGTGCGGTAGACCACGTCGATGCGCTCACCCCGCGCGGTCAACCCTGCCGAGGTCAGCTCCAGGTCGTCCACCGTGCAGCTGAGCACCCGGAAACCCCGGTCGACCATCAGGTCGATGAAGAGCGAGGCGTTCACGGCCACCGGGGAGGTGACCCAGTCGACCAGGGCCACCGTGGGTCGGTCGGCGAGGCTCAGCCCGGCCAGCCGGGTCAGGGTGTCGCTCATCTCGACCAAGGGGTCCAGGTAGTACAGCTCGTCCGCGGCGAAGTCCTGGAAGGAGGGGTCGCTGAGGGTGGCCCGGCACAGCTCGCCGAACTCGAAGGACCCCAGCGAGCTGGAGGTGTTGAACTCCACCAGCTGAAAACCCTCCGGGGTACGCACCAGGTCGGCGCGGCCCAGTGGCACCGGCGGACCGGACAGGCAGGCCAGGGCCTGCGCCGCGCCGGGCTGCTGCCAGCCCAGCGCCCGGGCGAAGGCCGTCTCGTCGCCGTCGAACAGTCGCTGAGGCAGCGCATGCAGGGCACTCAGCAGGGTGCGCAGGTCGTGATCGAGGGTGCGGGTCTGTTCGGCGTCCAGGAAGACCGGTCGGGTCAGCAGGGGCCGGGTGAACCACGATCGGAAGCGCTGGTAGCCGGGCAGTTCGGTGTCCAGGGCGCGGCTGGCCCCCCGGTGCGGAGCCAGGAAGGCCCGGGTCGGCGCATTGTCGATCACGACGCCACCCCGGCCAGATCCTCGGCGTTCTCCCAGAGCACCGGCACCACCTTGTCGGTGGCGGGATGCCGCGTCACCGCGCTCACCCGTTCGACGACCACCGCCTCCGGGCTGTGCCGGTTCACCACCTCCAGGTCCTCGTACCCCTGAACGAGCTGCTCACGGATGCCCTCGGCGTCGGGGTTGGGGCCGGTGTAGCGCAGCCGGAGGCCGACCACGGCGGCCGGCACCCGGGGATCGCGGTACAGCACCAGTTGGACGTCCTCCACACCGTCCAGGCCGGCGGCGTTGCGCAGCAGCACCCCGGCCGAGATCATGCCGCCGCCCAGCTTGAAGTTGTCGTCGGCCCGGCCCAGCACCTCGATGGCATCGGCCTCCCCGCAGGGGCAACCGGTGGCGGCGATCCGGTCGCCGAGCCGGAACCGGCGGGCGTCGGTCGGCCAGCCCTCCCCGTGGCGGGTCAGCAGGGCGCCCCCCTCGTCGGGCTCGATGACCTGATCGGGCAACAGGTGCATCGCGCCGAGGCGGCATCGGGGGCCGCTGGTGGCGATCACGAAGGTCTCGATCGAGCCGTAGTTCCCCCAGAAGCCGACCTGGGGGAAGGCGGCGCGGATGGCCCGCTGCCGGGCGGCGGTCATCGGCTCACCGGACCACAGGGCCGCGCGTACCGGCAGGGACAGTCCGATCTCCCGCACCGCGTCGGCGAAGTGGGCCAGCACGTTCGGGGCACCGGCGATCGCGGTGACCCCCATGTTGATCAGATCCGGTGCCCATTGCCGTACCTCGGCGGGGTTGAGCGCACCCATCGGCGCCACCACGGCCCGACTTCGCAGGGCGAAGGCGTTGTAGAAGTACTGGGCGCCCCACATCTTGCCGACCGAGAACAGGTTGAGCAGCACGTCACCCGGGCCCAGCGGCTGCCAACTGGCGAGCACCCGGGTCACCCCGAGGTCGGGGGAGAGGGCCGTGATCTTGGGAGTGCCGGTGGTGCCGCCGCTGCACACCAGCAGGCCGCCGTCGCGCCGGGCCCGGGCTGCGGCCTGCGCGGCCAACTCGGTGTGGGTCCACGGGGAGTCGTCGCCGGTGAGGGCGACGGGTGAATTGCCGATCGGGGTCACCTGACAGCTCCTTGGCGGTAGTGACGGTCATGACGTGCGGCGTAGGCCCGGAACCGCCCACCGACGACCCGCTTGATCGCCTCGGGGTCGCCGAACAGGCCGGTGACCGCCCCGTCGGCCTCCAGCTCGGAGAACCAGAGCTGACCGGAGTCGGTGCGGAGCAGGTCGACACAGACGTACGCGAGGTCGAACCTGCGGTGCACCAGGGCGACGAGGTCGTGCACGGACTGCTCGACGGTGTCGCGTTCCTGGACCCGGGCCCCGCGACTGACATTGGCGACATGGGAGTCCGAACCGGGGATGCGGTCGTACATGGCGACGATCTCGCCCTCCACGGCGACCACCCGCAGGTCGGCGACGACCGTGCCGACCGACGGCTGCACCAGCATGCTCGCCGCGCTGCCGGAGGCCAGTCCGAGCACCGCGTCCAGGGTGGCCCGGTCCGGGCAGCGGACACAGCCCAGGCCCCGCCCCCAGGACACCGGTTTGACGAAGACCGGGAACCAGGAGTCCGGCACCAGGTTCTGGTGCCCTAGCCGATCCACGTCACGACCGGTGTTGACCCGCACGGAGGGGATGACCGGCACGGGGGAGTCGGCCAGTTCCCGGGCGGTGGCGAACTTGTCGTTGGTGAGCACCGCCTGGTCCAGGGGGATGGCCAGCCAGAAGCCGAGGGCCTGCAGGCAGCGGGTGAGGCTGAGCCCCCACCACAACGCCGGCTCGTGCACCGGCTCGGTACGGGCGTCGTAGACCACGATGTCCCGGGCCGGGTCCAGCGGCTCGTCCCGCCAGTACGCCGTGTCGCCGGCGATCAGTACGTGTTCCGGGTCGGCCACCGCGAAGTCCATGCCGGCCTCGGCGGCGGCCCGTCGGTAGGTGGGCCAGAATTCCTCGTGTTCCCAGCGCCGGGCCTGGGCGGAGGAACGGTCCGGAAACAGGTAGAGGATCCGCTTGCGGATCATGCTCATCGCCCGAACAGGGCGCCGCCGTTGACCCCGAGGACCTGCCCGGTGATCCAGGAGGCCTCGGAGCCGGCCAGGAATCGTACGGCGGCGGCGATGTCCTCCGGGGTGCCGGCCCGGCCCAGCAGGGTCTCCGCGACCAGTTGGTCGTGTCGGGCGGAGCGACCGCGTTCGTTGAAGAACTCGGTGTCCTGCACGTAGCCGGGCACCACCGCGTTGACGGTGATGCCGTCCGGGCCGCCCTTGCGGGCCAGCCCGAAGCCCCAGCCGAGCAGCCCGGCCTTGGCCGCGGCGTAGGCGTCCCCGCCACCCCGGTGGGCGGCGATCGAACTGATGTTGACGACTCGGCCGCCGGGGCGGCGCAGCGCCGGCCACAACGCGTCGGTGAGCATCATCGCGGACAGCAGGTTGGCCTCGATGGTCAGCTGGTAGCCGGCGAACACCCCCTCGGTACCGGGCCCCGGGTCGTCGACGATGCCACCGGCGTTGTTGACCAGAACGTCGACCGCGGTGGGCATGGTCCGGGCGGCCTCCAGCAGGTCGGCCGCCACGGTCAGGTCCACCGGTACGGCACGCACGTTGGGGTGTTCCGCGGCCAGCTTCTCGAGCGGTTCCCGGCGGCGGCCGAGCACGTACACCTCGTCACCGTCCGCGGCGAACCGGCTGGCGATCGCCCGCCCGATGCCGGTACCGCCGCCGCTCACTACCACAACCCTGGGCATCCCCGAATCCCTTCACCGGTCATCGCTGGTGTCGGGAACCAGGCTTGTGAGGGGCGCTTCCCAGAACCTTCCGGTCCGCTTCCGGGCGCGGATCAGACCTGGAAGGGCGGCTGTGGCCAGCGGCGCGGCCGGTACGGCGCCCACCAGTGCCGGTCACCGACGGCCAGAATCAGGGACTCGGCGGCCAGCTCGGACAGGATTGGGGCGGACACCCGGGCGGCCGGGTCACGCACCAGCCTGCCGATGGCGTCGAGGTAGGCCGGATCGTCGACGATGATGCGGTTGAGCACCCCCTCGCGATGGTCGCGGATCTCCAGGAAGCCCGGCCCCTGCCGGTAGGAGAGCCGGCCGAGGAAGAAGCCGTCTACCCAGCTCACACGCTGCTCGGTGGCGGCGCCGACGATCTCCGCCGGGGGATGCAGATGGGTGAGCGCGGCCGGTGGTCCGCCCGGGTCCAGGTGCAGCCGCCAGTCGACCACCACGCCCCAGGCGGTCAGCTCCCGCACCAGTTCCAGCGCGAGTACCGCCGTCGCCGGATCGGCCTGCGCGGTCAGGTCGGTCGTCTCGACCAGGGCCACCCGCCGCACCCCGGACCGGTACAGCTCGGCCGCTTCCGCCGCAGCGTTGCCGGTGATCCGGATCCGGCCCAGGTCCATGCCGGGCAGCCGCCCGGCCCGGCCGTGGTAGTCGCGCCACCGGTGCAGGGTGATGCCTGTACCGGCCGGCGCCGACCCGGGGGCTACGCCGGCCGGGACCAGGCCGGGGGAGCGGTGCGCCAGCCGGGTCAGTTCCCCGTTGGTGGCCAGGGTGGCGACATGGACCCAGCGGTCGGCGTCGTGGTAGACGATGCCGGCCTCCCGCCAGTCCGCCAGCAGTCGTTCCACCCGGCTCTCGGTGACGGTCGCGCCGACCTGGGCGGTGAGGCGACGGGCCAGCGAGGCGACGCTGCGAGGATCGGCCAGCAGCCGGAACGCGGCCAGTTCGACCGGGTTGTGGATGGTGTGCACCGACCAGTCGAAACCGGGCCGCCGGCTGACCAGCACGATCTTGTGTCCCAGGTCGCAGTGGGTGAACCGTCCACTGTCGTGCGCCGCGCGCCACTGCGCGACAGCCTGGTGCAGCCGCTCGACCGTCGGCTCGGCGATGCCGGCGGGCGCGGCGTCGAACAGGTACGCCAGGTCGTGCAGCTCGGCCTCGGGCAGGTCGTACACCCGGGCGTAGTGCCCGGCCGGACGTGGCTCGCTGAACCCCAGATCGGGCTGGTCGAAGTACGGGCTGAACCGTTCGATCGCCAGCCGGGTTACCGCCTCCGGCGGCACGAGGTGATGCAGGGCCGGCAGCTGGTCGATCACCTGGTGGTAGTCGTTCTCGTGCTCCCCGGGGAAGCCATACAGGTAGTTCCAGGACACCCAGATCCCGGCCGACTGCGCGTCCCGCAGGTGCCGGACGTTCTGGCAGCCGGTCACCCCCTTGTCCATCAGCTTGAGCACCCGGGTGCTGAGACTCTCGACGCCGGGCTGCACCTGCACCAGACCGGCCTCGGCTAGCAGCCGTAGCTGGCGGTAGCTGAGGTTGGACTTGATCTCGTAGTGGATGCGCAGGTCGTAGTCGTGGTCGCCGAGGGCGGGCAGCAGGGTCTGGAGGAAGCCCATGTCCAGGATGTTGTCGACCGCCACCACGTCGAGCAGGTGATGTCGCCGGGCCTGGTCGAGGATCTCCCGCAGGAACCGCTCGGCATCCTTGCTGCGGAACTGCATCAGGGAGCCGTTGAGTCCGCAGAAGGTGCAGTGGTGCTTCTCGCCCCACCAGCAGCCGCGGGAGCCTTCGAGCACCAGCTTGGGCTCGATGTGGTGTCGCACCGCCGAGTGTTCCAGCCGGTCGAAGTAGGCCGTGAACTCCGGGTCGGGTAGCTGATGGGCGGGCAACGGGACCCGGGCCTGCGGGTTTGCCCGGCTGGCCCCGTCACGATCGCGCCAGCACAGCCCCGGCACCCCGGCCGGGTCACCGGTGCCGCCGATCACCTCGAGCAACAGGGGCAGGGCCCGATCGCCCTCCCCCCGCACGACGTAGTCCACGTAGGGGAAGTTGCGGTGCAGGGCCGCACCCTGCCGGCCGTCGCAGTTGGCACCCCCGAACACGATGGTGATCTCCGGTGCCCGTGCCTTGAGCCGCCGGGCGAGCGCCAGGGAGGCGGTGTTCTGCTGAAAGGTCGTGGTCAGACCGACCACCGCAGGCCCGCTGGCGGCGATGTCGTCGGCCAGGTCGTCGAGGAAGTCGCCGCTGCGCCGGTGCAGCTCGACGGCGAGGTCCCGCTGCCGCTGGTCCAGATCCTCCGCGTGGCGCAGGAACTCGGCCACCCGATGGTGCGGGCGGTCGTGCAGCACGGCGGAGAACACCCAGTCGCCGTGTCCCTCGAAGTAGGAATGGGTGGCCAACTGGTCGTAGACCTCGGTGTCCAGTCCGAGGGTCTGTGCGGCCCAGTCGAAGAAGTCGAGGTTGGCGTAGCGGGTGTGGACGGTCGCCCCCGCGTCCCGGGCCGCGACCTGAAGAATCCCCAGGGCCAGCGACGGGGTGTCGAGAGCCGCCCACGGCATGGTGACGAGCAGAAGATCCATCCGCCAGGTGCTTTCGGCCGTACGACTACTTGGTCTTGCGCTCCGTCTGGATGGCGATGATCGCCATCGGGCTCTGCCGGGCCCGGGCTCGGGCTCGGTAGTCGATCAGGATCGTCTTCTTCTTCATGCCTGCCTCCTGGGTCCACTGGCTGGTCGGCTCACCCTAGGTGCGCCGCTTCCCTGAATTCTTCCGCTGCGCTTCCCCCTCGTTCCTGGGGACGTAACGCGCCGACCTCCAGGATCCCGGCCGGTATCCGTTCGCCGATCATGGCGGGCAGTTCCTCGGCCCGGCGCCGGATGACCGCCGCCGTCTCGACCTCACCGATCCGCTCCAGTGCCTGGCCGAGCAGGCCGACGGCGGAGATCAGTACGTGATGCACGGGATCGTTGCGCAGGATCGAGATCGACTCGATCAGCCGGTCCAGGCCCTCGGCCGTACGCCCGTCGGCGAGGTCCAGCGCGGCCTGGGCGCAGAGGGCCTCCCCGGACCCGAACCCCAGATTCATCTCGCCGAGCAGGCGCCGACCCCCGCTGATGATGCGCCGCGCCGAGGGATCACCCATCCGCAGCAGGACCAACCCCAGGGTGAGACAACTGAACGCCTCGTACGGTCGGTCGCCCAGCTCGTGGAAGATGGTCAGCGCCGCCTCGGCGGTACGCCGGGCGGCCTCCAACTCCCCGCGATGACGCAGGACGATCGCGAGGCAGCGCAGGGACAGCGCCTCCTCCCGCCGATTGTCCAGGCGGCGGGCCAGTTTGATCGCCACCCGGAAGGCCTCGGCGGCCTCGTCCCAGTGACTCAGCTCGTAGTGGATCTCGCCCAGTTCCCGGGTGGCGCGGGCCTCGGCCACCGCGTTGTCGGCGGCCCGGGCCAGTTCGATGGCCTGCTCCACCAGGTCCAGCGCGTCTTCGTGATCACCACTGGCCCGCCGGACGGCGGCATGGATGACATGGGCCTCCGCCTCGATCGCCTTGTGCCCGATGCGTTGCAGGATCCCGCCGGCCCGTTGCACCAGCGTGATGGCGGTGGGCCGGTCCATGCGGATGAAGCGCAGCCGGGCCAGGCGCATCAGGGTGATCGCGGTGCCGATCTCGTTGCCCTGCGCGACGCAGGCGTCCAGCGCTCGACTGTGCACCGATTCCCAGTCGGCGTACTGATGGCGCAGTTCCAGGAACTCCGTCATGCACTCGGCCAACGCCCAGGCCAGCGGGCTGAGCCCGGCCAGGTGTGCCTGCGCCACCCCGGCGACCAGCGCCGCCCGCTCGGTCTCGAACCAGGCCAACGGGTCGGCCAGCAACTGGTCGATGTACCCCGGGTCGAAGGGGTCGTGGTACGCCGTGTCCGCGAAGGGGCGTGGTGACCAGCCCCGGAACCGGGTGCCGTGGAAGCGTTCGTCGGCTTCGGCGACCAGGGTGAGCCAGGCCCCCAGGGCCCGCGACAGGGCCACCTTGCGTTGTTCGTCCGGTAGGTCGGCCTCGGCCCGTTCGCGGGCGTACAACCGCACCAGGTCGTGGTATCGGTAGCGGATCTGACCGGCGGCGTCGTAGCCGACGATGTCCAGCAACTGGCTGTTGACCAGTTCCTCGACGAGGTCCTCGGCCTCGTCGAGGGTGACCCCGAGCAGGGGTGCGACCACCCAGGCCGCGAAGTCCGGAGCGTCGAGCAGGCCGAGCAGGCTGAAGGCCTTCTTCTCCGCGGGGCCCAGCCCCTGGTATCCGATCGCCAGGCTGGCGCGTACCTCCAGATCGCCGACCACGAGCACGTCGAGCCGGCGGCGGCGGTCGGCCAGCCGCCGGGCGAACCGGGTCAGATCACCGTGTCCGTTCTGGGCGATGCGGGCGGCGGCGATCCGTACCGCCAGCGGCAGGTGGCCGCAGAGCGCGGTGATCCGTCGTACGGTCCGATGGTCCTCGCCCAGTCGTTGCTCACCCGCTATGCGGGTGAGCAGTTCCACCGATTCGGCGGCGGTGAACACGTCCAGGTTGTGGAAGTGCGCCCCCTCCAGGCCGACCAGCCGGGGCCGGCTGGTCACCAGCACCGCGCAGGTGGGTGAGCCGGGTAGCAGCGGGCGGATCTGTGCCTCGTCCGCAGCGTCGTCGAGCACGATGAGCACCCGTCGGCCGGCCAGGCAACTGCGGTACATCTCGGCGCACTCGTCGACCGTGTCGGGGATGGTCCAGTCCTCCACCCCGAGGGCCCGCAGGAACCGCTGGAGGGCGGACAGTGGCTCCAGGGGACGGGGGTCGGTGCCGCGCAGCCACAGGTAGAGCTGACCGTCCGGGTACGAGTCGACGATCTTGCGTGCCGCCTGCACGGCCACCGTGGTCTTGCCGACACCACCCTTGCCGCTGACCGCGACGATCACCACGGCCTCGTCGTCGCCCGTGGTGAGCTGTCGGCAGATCTGTCGCAGGGTGTCCGCCCGGCCGGTGAAGTCCGCTATCGACAGCGGCAACTGTGCCGGGGAGGCGGCGGCAGCGGGCCGTGTCACCCGGCCGGCCTGGTGCAGCCCCGAGTCCCCGATCAGCATGGCCTCGTGCAACGCCTGAAGTTCCGGCCCCGGATCCAGGCCCAACTCCTCGGCCAGGCAGGTGCGCGCCTCATGGTAGGCCGATAGCGCCTCACCGACCCGACCGGCCCGGTAGAGGGCCAGAATCAGATATCGGCGCAGGTTCTCGTTGAGCGGATGCCGGGGCAACAGCGACTGCAACTCGCCGATCACCTCGGCGTGCCGTCCCTGGGCCAGGTCGATTTCAATCTTGTCCATCATGGCGGCCAGCCGTTTCTCGGCCAGGGCTGCCGCTTCGGCGCCGATCAGATGTTCGGTGACGTCGGCGATCGGCTCACCGCGCCACAGGGCCAGTGCGGCACCGATCTCCCCGGCCGCCTCCGCCGGCCGACCGGCCTCCAGCGCCGCCCGCGCCGTGCGTACCAGACGCTCGAAGACGTGCAGGTCGAGCACGTTCTGCCCGATGCGCAGTTGATAACCGGCGCCATGGCGCACCACGCACTCCGGGCCGAGCTTCGTGCGTAGCTGGGAGACGTATTTGTGCAGCTGGGCGACGGCGGTGGGCGGGGGTCGCTCGCCCCAGAGCATGGCGACCAGCCGCTCCGTCACCACCACCTTGTTGGCGGACAGCAGCAGGGTGGCCAGCATGGCCCGCATCTTGCGGCCGCTAAGCTCTACCGCCTCACCGTCACGCCATACTTCTACGGGGCCGAGCACACGGAATTCGAGCATTTCCCCTGCGTTCCGAGACATAATGGATGACCGTCAGTCTGGATATGCATGCCCCGGGCGGCGGCGCTACTGGACCTGTTGGCGACTCTACAGTCAGCAATTCAACGTGTCCAATGTACGACGAGTTGCCGCACATAATGCCTGGGTACCCTTAGTGCATTGCTGAGTGGGTCGACTGTGGCGCCACGACACGAGCCGATCAACCGGCGATATCGCATTAGTCGGGAGTACCGCCAGATTTCAACTTACTGCCTGACAATTGTCGCCCGCACTTCAACAACTCGTCGACCGCCCGGCCGGGTCAGGAGGCACTGCGTCATCTGACCGGGCCCCGGCGGTGGTGGCGGAAGATGTCGACCAGGGCGGCCAGCAGAGCCAACAGGATGATCCCGGCGGAGACCAACAAGGAGCGTTCGAAGGCCGTCGCCCAGGCGTCGTCGCTGCCCACGACCGAGAAGAAGACCGCCCCGACAACGGCGATGCCGGCCGCCGCTCCGATGCGCTGACCGGTCTGCAGCATCCCCGCCCCGCTGCCGGCCTGCGCCACCGGCACCTGGGACAGGGTCAAGGTCTGGTTGGGGGCGATCACCAGGCCGCTGCCGAGCCCGGCCAGCAGCAGGGGAGCGGCCGTCACCCAGGGCACCGGGGCTCGGGGGGCCAGCTCGATCACCAGCGCCACCAGGGCCAGCCCGACCACCACGGCGAGCAGCCCGGTGGCGACCAGGGGCCGGCCGAACCGGTTGACGATCCGACCCCCGATCGCCGAAGCCGCGGCCGAGCCCAGGGCGAAGGGGGTGATGGCCAGACCGGCGACCAGGGCGCTGTAGCCGAGCCCGGTCTGCAGGTACAGGGTGAAGATGAAGAAGATCGCGGTGAACCCACCGAAGTAGAGCAGGGCGATCAGCGAGCCCAGGGCGTACGACCGGACCTGGTACAGGCCCACGTCGAACAGCGGCGGGCCCTGCCGGGCGTACCTGCGCTCCCAGAGGGCGAAGCCGGCCAGGGTGACCAGGCCGGCGGGCAGCAGCAGCCAGGTGGCCGCCCCCCGCCACTGCTCCCGCTGCACCAACGGCAGCAGCACCAGGGTCACCCCGGTGCCGAGCAGCAGTACCCCGACCGGGTCCGCCCGCCGGCGGACCGCTTGGCCGACCGGCCGGTGCGGGATCAGCCGCCAGCCCAGGATCATCGCGATGACCCCGACCGGGACGTTGACGAAGAAGACCCACCGCCAGCCGTGCTGAGGCCCACCGGCGGCGATCAACAGGCCGCCGAGCAGGGGACCCACCGCGGTGGAGATGCCGATGGTGGCCCCGAGCAGGCCGAAGGGCCGGGCCCGTTCCGGTCCCTGGAACAGCTGCTGGATCATGCCGGTCACCTGCGGGTTGACCAGACCCGCAGCGGCCCCCTGGAGGAGTCGGGCGATCACCAGCCAGGTGGGGGACTGGGCCAGCCCGGCCACCGCGCTGGTCGCCGTGAACAGGGCGATGCCGAACACGAAGGCGGTGCGGCGGCCGTGCACGTCGCCGAACCGGCCCGCCGGCACCAGCACCAGGCCGAAGGTCAGGGCGTACCCGGACAGCACCCATTGCAGGTCGGCCGGGCTGGCGTTCAGGGCCCGGTCCAGCGAGGGCAGGGCCACGTTGACGATGCTGACGTCCAGCAGCGTCATGAAGGCCGCGACCAGTCCGACCCCGAGGGCCTGCCAACGCCGGGGCCCCTGGTACGACTCCTCAACCGTCGAAGGCCGGTCGGACCCGGCCCGCCGATGGTGCCCTCCGACGGCCTCGGTCACCTCAGTTGCTGGGCGCAGAACCGGGGACCGAAGTCCAATCCGGCCATCGGCGAATCCTCCCGGTGCAGCAGGTTCTTCTCGGTGAGCAGATGCAGGGGGGTCTGCAACTGCTCCTCGGTCAGGCCGCACTCCGCAGCGATCATGTCCGGGTACGGGACCTGTCCGCGTGCCTCCAGGGCCGCCACCGCGTCGTACACCCGAGCCTCGACGTCCGACAGCTGCACCTGCTGCATGGTGTCCTCCTCACGCCGATCCGCCTGCCAGGCGGTGTGCGCCGCGCGGATACCCGCTGCGGGACCGATGATGCCCCCACTCCGGCCGGTGGTTCGCCGTCCCCGCGACCACCCACGGTGACCTACGCTGCTTCGGTGACCGTCTGGGAACTCGCAGTGATCGGTGGTGGTCCCGCCGGACTGTCGGCCGCCTACGCCGCCGCCCGGCGGGGGGTGCGCACCCTGGTCCTGGAACGGGCCGCCCATCCGCGCTACAAGACCTGCGGTGGCGGATTGACCGGTACCTCCGTGGCGGCCGTGGCCACCCGGATCGAGGTGCCCGTGCAGGACGTGGTCGACCAGGTCACCTTCACCCTGCGCGGGCGCCGTCCGATCACCCGGCGGCACCGGCCCGGTCGGCTGGTCAGCATGGTGCGCCGGGACGAGTTCGACGATCGGCTGCGCGCCGCCGCGGTGGCCGCCGGAGCCGAGGTCCGCGAGCGGGTCACGGTGCGGGCCCTGGAGCAGACCCCCGACGGCGTACGACTGCGGCTGGCCGACGCCACCACGGTCCTGGCGCGGACGGTCGTCGGCGCGGACGGCTCCTCCGGGGTCAGCGCCCGCCATGTCGGGGTGCGGTACCGGCAGGTGGATCTGGGGTTGGAACTGGAACTGCCGGTGCCGCCGGAGCAGCAGGCCCGGTGGCGGCGGCGGATGCTGCTCGACTGGGGACCCCTGCCGGGCTCGTACGCCTGGGTCTTCCCCAAGGGCGACCGGCTGACCGTGGGGGTGATCGCCGCTCGGGGTGAGGGGGAGCGGACCCGGGACTATCTGCGGGGGTTCGTCCAGCGGCTGGGCCTGGCCGGGTTGCCGGCGACCCACGACACCGGGCATCTGACCCGCTGCCGGGCCGAGGATTCACCGCTGCGCCGGGGCCGGGTCCTGGTCGCCGGGGACGCCGCCGGCCTGCTGGAACCCTGGAGCCGGGAGGGGATCAGCTACGCCCTGCGCTCCGGTGAACTGGCCGGTGAGGCGGTCGCCGAGGCCGACCTGGCCGGCTACGAACGGGCGGTGCAGCAGCGACTGGTGCCCTCCATCCGGGCCGGGTACCGGCTGTTGGAGGTCTTCTCCCGGCGGCCGGAGATCCTGCACCTGACGGTCGGTACCCCGCCGGGCTGGCGGGCCTTCACCCGGTTCTGCCAGGGCCACGGCGACTTCGGCCAACTGGTCGACGGGCTGCCGGTACGCGCCGCCCTGGCCCTGGCCGCCCACCTGCCCGGCCCCCGCACCCACCGCCCCTGACCCGTCCGCTGTCGTCCGGCCCTCCCGCTGCCACCCAGTATCCTAGGATGCCCTACGGGTGGTGCGGCAGGTCACGGCCTGTTTCCCCACAGCCGGTCGGGGTAGGGCCTTCCGGGACCACATCCCACCGACGAAGGAGACCCCCGTGAGCCACGACCAGCACACCCAGCAGGACCCCACCGAGCAGTACGGCCAGCAGTCCGGACAGCCGGCCCAGCAGCAGACCCCACCGGGGCGTACGGAGGACATGAACCCGAGGCCCGACCACGGCGAGGACACCTACCAGGGCGCCGGCAAACTCGAGGGCAAGAAGGCCCTGATCACCGGCGGTGACTCCGGCATCGGTCGGGCGGTGGCCATCGCCTACGCCCGGGAGGGTGCCGACGTGCTGATCTCCTACCTGAGCGAGGAGGAGGACGCCGACGCGCAGGACACCGTACGGCTGATCGAGGCCGCCGGCCGCAAGGGCGTCGCGGTGCGCGGCGACATCACCGACGAGGCCACCTGCCAGGAGCTGATCGACCGGGCGCTGTCCGACCTGGGCGGCATCGACATCCTGGTGAACAACGCGGCCTACCAGATGGCCCAGGACAAGGGCATCGCCGGGATCAGCACCGAACAGTTCGACCGGGTGCTCAAGACCAACCTGTACGCCATGTTCTGGCTGTGCAAGGCGGCCCTGCCGCACCTCAAGGAAGGGTCGGCGATCATCAACACCTCGTCGATCCAGGCCTTCGACCCCTCGCCGCAGCTGCTGGACTACGCCACCACCAAGGCGGGGATCGCGAACTTCACCAAGTCCCTCGCCGCCGACCTGGTCGACAAAGGCATCCGGGTCAACGCGGTGGCCCCCGGCCCGATCTGGACCCCCCTGATCCCGGCCACCATGCCGGAGAAGAAGGTCGAGCAGTTCGGTACGGACACCCCGGTCGGTCGGCCGGGTCAGCCCGCCGAACTGGCCCCCGCCTACGTCTTCTTCGCCTCGCAGGAGTCGAGCTTCATCACCGGCGAGGTGCTCGGCGTCACCGGCGGCCGCTTCACCAAATGACCTGCAAGGAGGGGCCCCTTCTTAACGCCTCCGGTAGAGGAGGGGTCCCTTGTTAACACGTACCCCCACGGGTTGTCTGCCGGTGCTCAGCGGGGCCAGGCCGCCAGTTGCCGACGGACCCGGGTGATGTCGGCGGGGTCGAGGCCGTAGCGGGCGAAGCGACCGTCGGGGATCCGGTCGAGGTAGCGGCCGGCGGCCCGGACGTCCTCGTCCTCCAATGCCGGATCGAGCTGCCGGGCCAGCTCCAGCAGTTCGGCCACCGACCGGTCGGCCAGGGCGGCGGCCACGTCGATGTAGTCGCGTACCTCGCGCCGGTTGACCAGGGCGGCGGTCTTGTTGGCGATCAGGTCGCGGACGTCCATGACCGGCCCGAGGTCCATCACCACCGGGCTGCGGTGCCGGTCGAGTCGGGCCAGACTGAGCCGGATCTGCCGGCCGTCCCGGGCGACCACGAAGTCCCGCATGTCCGCGTGGAAGCCGTCGAACAGGTCGCCGAGGTCACTGTCCTGGTCCGCGTCGGTCACCTCGAACCCGGCCGCCTGAAGGGCGTCGCGTACTCCGGCGGCCGCCGCGGCGGCGGCACCCTCCACGTCGGCGAAGAGATCGACGTCCTCGGTGGGCCGGGTCACCAACCCGTGCGCGGCCCACGCGACCCCGCCACCGAGCACGAAACGGTACGGCCCGGCCACGGTCAACGCGACCCGGGCCACCTCGCGGTAGAAGTCGTGCGGATGGGGCTGGGTCACGCCGACCGGAGACCCCGGTGCCGACTCTCCCAGGCGGCGCGTACGCCTCGGGGCAGGTTCAGCAGCCGCCACACCCGGGGCAGGGTCCGGCCGTTGACCAACCGACGCAGGTCGTCGAGGCTGGTGGACTCCCGCAGCACGTTCTCGTACATCCAGAGCAGCTGGTCGGGGTCGGCCAGATCGAAGGCGCGGTCGCTGCACCACATCAGTCGTACCGGCAGCTCCACCACCCCACGAGTGGGCCCACGCAGCTCGCTCAACGTCCGGGCCACCACGGCGGGCCGCCCCGGCCGGGCGAGGTGCGCCACACCGGTAGTGACTCCGAAGACGGCCTGCATCCTGCCAGGGTAACCCCACACCCCCCGGAACCGGACTCTCCCCAATCCACCCCACCCAAATCCACCCCCACCCCCCGACCGCAAACATCGACTCCATCACGCCGAAGTGGCGGTTTCCCACCACCCCGAACCCCACCGTTCCGCCGTAACGGCCGGCACCCGAACCCCGGGCGCCGGCCAACGGCCGTCTACACCCCGCCCGCCTTCCGACGTGCCGACCGGGTAGACGAAGACCGACCAGGTCAGGCTGGGGCGACCGTGCCCGGCGTAGGGATCAAGCCTGACCGCCCGAAGCCGGGCACGGTCGCCCCAGCCCTCAACCGCGACCACCCACAACCGAGCACGATCGCCCAACCCCGGACCGCAACCAAAATCAGTGGGAGTGAGCCGAGGCCAAGTGGGAACAAGGACGACCGTGGGTCGGTTGTACCGAGCGTCGGTGTGATCCAGTGTCCCCGGGCCTCACCTAATTTCGCCGTCGCGGAATACCGTCCGGCTGGAGCCGCGTCGCGCCACTCGCCGAGAGGCGACCTGCACACCGACACCCACGCACCGCCCTCGGCCCCGACAACGGGCTGGGGGCGGTGTGCTGTTTCCGGAGTTCTGCAGGCCCGGCTGTCCGACGACGCCCGGCTGCCCTAAGGTCAGGGGGAAGGATCAAGGGCGGAGGTGACGAGCGTGGGGCTGCGGGACGTGTTGCTGGGCTGGCCGGTCTACCGTCAGCTCACCGGCACCGATCCGCTGGGCCGGGGTGCGGCGGCGCAGTCCGCCCGTTCGGCCGGGCTGACCCCCCGCACGGAGGACGCCGACCGGGTGGCCCGTTCCGTCTGCCCGTACTGTGCGGTCGGTTGTGGGCAGCGGGTCTTCGTCTCCGACAACCGGGTGACTCAGATCGAGGGCGACCCGGACAGCCCGATCTCCCGTGGTCGGCTGTGTCCCAAGGGTTCGGCGAGCAAGAGTCTGGTGACCAGTCCGCTGCGGCAGACGAAGGTGCGCTACCGGCGGCCGTACGCCACCGAGTGGGAGGACCTGGACCTCGACACGGCGTTGGACATGATCGCCGACCGGATCCTGGCCGCCCGCGCGCAGACCTGGGAGGACGTCGACGCCGAGGGGCGTCCGCTGAACCGCACCCTGGGCATCTCCAGTCTCGGCGGGGCGACGCTGGACAACGAGGAGAACTACCTCATCAAGAAGCTGTTCACGGCGATGGGGGCGATTCAGATCGAGAACCAGGCGCGCATTTGACACTCCGCCACCGTCCCCGGTCTGGGGGCCAGCTTCGGTCGCGGCGGCGCGACGGTCTTCCAACAGGACGTGGCGAACGCTGACGTCATCGTCATCCAGGGGTCGAACATGGCCGAGGCCCACCCGGTGGGCTTCCAGTGGGTGATGGAGGCGCGTAGGCGTGGGGCGAAGGTGTTCCATGTCGATCCCCGGTTCACCCGTACCAGCGCCTCGGCTGACACCTATCTGCCGATTCGGGCGGGTACGGACATCGCACTGCTCGGCGGGGTGGTCAACTACATCCTGAGCAACGAGTTGGACTTCCGGGAGTACGTGCTGGCGTACACCAACGCGGCGACGATCGTCAGCGAGGATTACGTCGACGCGGAGGACGCCGACGGCCTGTTCTCCGGGTTCGATCCGGCCACCGGCGCGTACGTGCAGGACAGTTGGCAGTACGCCGGGCACGAGCGGGATTCCGGCAGCGGTCACACGGCCATGGAGCGGGAGACGGCCGCCGGGTTGCGGCACGAGTCGCACGGTGCCCCGGTGTCGGGGCGGGTCGAGCGGGACGAGACGTTGCAGCATCCGCGCTGCGTCTACCAGATCCTCAAGCGGCACTTCGCCCGCTACACCCCGGTGATGGTGGAGCGGGTCTGTGGTCTGCCGCAGGAGAGGTTCCTGGAGTTGGCTCGGGCCTGGACGCAGAATTCGGGCCGGGAGCGGACCGGGTGTCTGATCTATTCGGTGGGTTGGACCCAGCACAGCGTCGGGGTGCAGTACATCCGCACCGGCGCGATCATCCAGTTGTTGCTGGGCAACGTGGGGCGGCCCGGTGGTGGGGTGTTGGCGCTGCGGGGGCATGCCAGCATCCAGGGGTCCACGGACATCCCCACCCTGTTCAACCTGCTGCCGGGCTATCTGCCGATGCCGCACCACGCGAAGCATCCGACCTTCGACGACTGGGTGGACGCCATCCGGCACCCCGGCCAGAAGGGTTTCTGGGGCAATGCCCGGGCGTACGCGGCGAGTCTGCTGAAGGCGTACTGGGGGGAGGCGGCCACCCCGGACAACGACTTCTGCTACGACTATCTGCCTCGGTTGACCGGGGACCACGGCACCTATCAGCAGGTCCTCGACATGATCGACGGGAAGATCAAGGGCTATTTCCTGCTCGGTCAGAATCCGGCGGTCGGCTCGGCGCACGGCAGGGCGCAGCGGCTCGGCATGGCCAACCTGGACTGGCTGGTGGTCCGGGACCTGTTCATGATCGAGAGTGCGACCTTCTGGCAGCGTGGCCCCGAGGTGGCCACCGGTGAGATCGTGCCGCAGCAGTGTCGTACGGAGGTGTTCTTCCTGCCGGCGGCCTCGCATGTGGAGAAGGAGGGCACCTTCACCCAGACCCAGCGGGTGCTCCAGTGGCGGGAGAAGGCCGTGGATCCGCCGGGCGACGCCCGTTCGGAGTTGTGGTTCTTCTACCACCTGGGGCTCAGGCTGCGGGAGAAGCTGGCCGGGTCGACCCTGCCGCGTGACCGGGCGCTGTTGGACCTGGCCTGGGACTATCCCACCCACGGTCCGCACGCGGAGCCGGACGCCGAGGCGGTGCTGCGGGAGATCAACGGGTACGAGGTGGCCACCGGCCGCCCCCTCGCCGGGTTCGCCGAGGCCCGCGACGACGGTACGACCGCCATCGGCTGCTGGATCTACACCGGGGTGTACGCCGACGGGGTGAACCAGGCGGCGCGGCGTCGTCCCGGCCACGAGCAGGACTGGGTGGCCGCCGAGTGGGGTTGGGCGTGGCCGGCGAATCGGCGGATGCTCTACAACCGGGCCTCGGCCGATCCGCAGGGCCGGCCGTGGAGCGAACGTAAACGCTACATGTGGTGGGACGAGGCGGCGGGCCGGTGGACCGGCCACGACGTGCCGGACTTCGAGGTGACCAAGGCCCCGTCGTATCGGCCTCCGGAGGGTGCCACCGGTCCGGCGGCGTTGGCCGGTGATGACCCCTTCGTGATGCAGTCCGACGGCAAGGGGTGGCTGTTCGCGCCCAGCGGGGTGTTGGACGGGCCGTTGCCGACCCACTACGAGCCGGCGGAGTCGCCGGTGCGCAACTCGTTCTACGGCCAGCAGGGCAACCCGACCCGCAAGATCTACCGGCATCCGGTGAACTCGGTGAATCCGAGTCCGCCGCAGCAGCACAGTCAGGTGTTTCCGTACGTGTTCACGGTCAGCCGGTTGACCGAGCATCACACCGCCGGTGGGATGAGTCGTACGGTGGCGCCGTTGGCGGAGCTGCAACCGGAGATGTTCGTCGAGGTGTCTCCGCAGTTGGCGGCCCTGGCCGGGTTGACTCATCTGGGGTGGGCGCATCTGGTCAGCGCCCGGGCGGTGATCGAGGCGAAGGTGCTGGTGACCGACCGGCTGGTGCCGTTGCGGGTGGAGGGTCGGGTGATCCACCAGCTGTGGTTGCCGTACCACTTCGGGTTCGAGGGGTTGGTCACCGGTGATTCGGCCAACGACCTGTTCGGCATCACCCTGGACCCGAACGTGCTGATCCAGGAGAGCAAGATCGGCACCTGTGATGTGCGGCCGGGACGGCGCCCCACCGGACCGGCGTTGCGGCGGCTGGTGGCGGAGTACCGTACCCGGGCCGGCATCGTGGCCGGCACGGTGCCGTCGGCGCTCACCCCCGGTGTGCCGGTCGAACGGCCCGGCGAGACAGCGGCCGAGCGGTCCGACCAGGCGGCGGCCGAGCGGTCCGGCGAGGCGGAGGAGGACCGGTGATGGTCGACGGGGATGACCGGTCCGCGCCGCCGGATCCGGCCTCGGGTGCCGGTTGGGTCGACGCGCCACCGCGGATGGGGTTCTTCACCGACACCAGCGTCTGCATCGGCTGCAAGGCCTGCGAGGTGGCCTGCAAGGAGTGGAACGGGGTGCCCACCTCCGGGCTGGACCTGCTCGGCATGTCGTACGACAACACCGGGGCGTTGACCGCGAACTCGTGGCGGCATGTCGCCTTCATCGAGCAGCCCCGGCCGACCCAGGAAATCGAGCAGCCCGACACCAGCACCCAGTTTCTGGGGATGCCGCAGTCCGGGCCGCCGGGGCGCACCGGCACGGCCGAGGGGCGCAGCGATTTCCGCTGGCTGATGATGTCGGACGTGTGCAAGCACTGCACCCGGGCCGGTTGTCTGGACGTCTGCCCGACCGGGGCGCTGTTCCGCACCGAGTTCGGCACGGTGGTGGTGCAGGAGGACATCTGCAACGGCTGCGGCTACTGCGTGTCGGCCTGCCCGTACGGGGTGATCGACCGGCGGGTCGACGACGGCCGGGTGTGGAAGTGCACCCTGTGTTACGACCGGATCGGCGCGGGCCTGACCCCGGCCTGCGCGCAGGCCTGCCCGACCGAGTCGATCCAGTACGGCCCCCTGGAGGAGTTGCGGGAGCGGGCCGCCGCCCGGGTCGCCACCCTGCACGAGCGGGGGGTGCCGCAGGCCCGGCTGTACGGCCACGACCCGACCGACGGGGTCGGGGGTGACGGTGCCTTCTTCCTCCTGCTCGACGAGCCGGAGGTGTACGGTCTGCCGCCGGATCCGCAGGTGCCCACCCGGGACCTGCCGAAGATGTGGAAACGGGCCGGGGTGGCCGCGTTGGCCATGGCGGCCGGGGCGGTCGTGGCGTTCCTCGGAGGAAAACGGTGAGCAGTCAGCGTCCGCCAACGGGGGAGCGGTTCCGCCGCTTCCGGGACCGTAGGGAGGGCGGCCGGGACCGTCGGGAGGCCGGGCTGGCGGTGCCGCCGGCCGAGTTCACCTCGTACTACGGGCGGCCCATCCTGAAGCCGCCGGTGTGGACCTGGGAGATCGCCGCCTACCTGGCCACCGGTGGGATGGCCGCCGGGTCGTCGTTGCTGGCCGCCGGTGGGCAGCTCACCGGCCGGCCGGCGTTGCGCCGCGCCGGGCGGGTCGCCGCCCTGGCCGCGGTGACGGCCAGCGCCGGGCTGCTGGTCAAGGACCTGGGTCGACCGGAGCGGTTCCACCACATGCTGCGGGTGGCCAAGCCGACCTCCCCGATGTCGGTGGGCACCTGGATCCTGACCGCCTACGGCCCGCTGGCCGGGCTGGCGGCCATCGCCGAGGCGGCGCCCCTGCTGCCCCGCCGGGGTCCGCTGGGGTGGGCCCGTCGGGTGCTGCCGCCGGTGGGGCAGGTCGCCGGGTTGGCGGCGGCGGCCACCGCACCGGCCCTGGGGACGTACACCGCGGTGCTGCTGGCCGACACGGCCGTGCCGTCGTGGCATGAGGCGTACCCCCATCTGCCGGTGGTGTTCGCGGGCAGTGCCCTGGCCAGCGGCGCCGGGGTGGGGCTGATCGCCGTGCCGCCGACCCAGAACGGCCCGGCCCGTCGGATGGCGGTGGCCGGGGCCGCCCTGGAGTTGTACGGCGCCCATCAGGTGGAGAGCTCCCTGGGTCTGCTCAGTGAGCCGTACCGGACCGGTCGGGCGGGTCGGCTGTTGCGGGCCGGGCGGGGGCTGACCGCCGTGGGGGTGGCCGGTGCGGTGCTGGGCGGCCGGAACCGGATCGTGGCCGCGCTGTCCGGTGCGGCGTTGCTGGCCGCCTCGGTGGCCACCCGGTTCGGGGTCTTCCACGCCGGGGTCGCCTCCGCCCGCGACCCCCGCTACACGGTGCTGCCGCAGCGGGAGCGCCTGGCCCGACGCGGCGGCGGGGAGCCCGCGGACCGGTAGCGGTGCGGCACCTCCCGACGTGGCCGCCGACCAGCTGTGATCAAATGCTCGGTGGAGGCGTTCAGGTGGCTGGTGCCCCTCCCGGTCTTCAAAACCGGTGTGGTCCGGTATCCGGGCCAGGCGGGTTCGATTCCCGTCCGTCTCCGCCAATCTGGCGAGGGGATGACCCGATGGGTGACGGTTGCGCTGACCCACGGCGCCGGGTGCCGCGCACCGATGCGCTGCTGGCCGAGCCGCGGCTGGCCACCGCGATGCTCATCCTCGGCCGGGACCGGGTCAAGGCCGCCGTCCGGCAGGCCCAGGAGCAGGCCCGTCGCGGCGAGATCGACCCCGATCAGGTACGCGACACCGCGCTGGCCGCCCTGCCGCAGGCGACACCGCGGGCCGTGCTGAACGCCACCGGGGTGGTGCTGCACACCAACCTGGGACGGGCCGCCCTGTCGGAGCCGACCGTGGCCGCGGTGGTCGCCGCCGCCGGGCACACCGATGTGGAACTGGACCTGGTGACCGGGCGTCGGGCCCGGCGTGGCCGGGAGGCCATGGAGGCCCTGGCCGCGGCCGTGCCGCAGGCCGAGGCGGTGCATGTGGTCAACAACGGGGCCGCCGCCCTGCTGCTGGCGGCCGCCGCCCTGGCCGTCGACGCGGAGATCGTGATCAGCCGAGGCGAGCTGGTGGAGATCGGTGACGGGTTCCGGTTGCCGGACCTGATCGTCAGCACCGGGGCCCGGCTGCGGGAGGTCGGCACCACCAACCGCACCACCCTGGCCGACTACGCCGCCGCGATCGGCCCGGACACCGCCTTCGTGCTCAAGGTGCACCCCTCCAACTTCCGGGTCACCGGCTTCACCTCGGCGGTGCCGGTGCGGGATCTGGCCGGCCTGGGGGTGCCGGTGGTCGTCGACATCGGCTCCGGGTTGCTGGCCCCGGATCCGCTGCTGCCGGAGGAGCCGGACGCGGCGAGCACCCTGGCCGCCGGGGCGGACCTGGTCACCGCCAGCGGGGACAAGCTGCTCGGCGGGCCGCAGGCCGGGTTGCTGCTGGGCCGCGCCGGGCTGATCGAGCGGCTGCGCCGGCATCCCCTGGCCCGGGCGCTGCGGGTGGACAAACTGACCCTGGCCGGGTTGGCGGCCACCCTGGGGGACCCGCACACTCCCACCCGCGCCGCCCTGCACACCGACCCGGCCGGCCTGCGGGAGCGCACCGAGCGGCTACGGGAGGCCATCGCGGCCGACGGCCACAAGGCCGAGGTGGTGCCGTCGGTGGCGGTCGTCGGCGGTGGGGGTGCTCCCGGGGTCGAGTTGGACTCGTGGGCGTTGAGCCTGCCGGAACGCTACGCTCGGCCGCTGCGCACCGGGGTGCCGCCGGTGCTCGGCCGGGTCGCCCAGGGACGCCTGCTGCTGGATCTGCGGTGTGTGCCGCCGCACGCCGACGAGGCCGTACGGGCCGCCGTGCTGGCTGTGCCGGAAGAGGACTGACCATGCTGGTGGTGGCCACCGCCGGGCATGTCGACCACGGCAAGTCCACCCTGGTGCGGACCCTGACCGGGATGGAACCCGACCGGTGGGCGCAGGAACGGCAACGGGGCATGACGATCGACCTGGGCTTCGCCTGGACGACCCTGCCCTCCGGCGCCACGGTCGCCTTCGTCGACGTGCCGGGCCACGAACGGTTCGTACCGAACATGCTCGCCGGTGTCGGTCCGGTGCCCGCCGCCGTGGTGGTGGTCGCCGCCGACGAGGGCTGGATGCCGCAGTCCGCCGAGCACCTGGCCGCCTTGGACGCCCTGGGGGTCGGCCACGGGTTGCTGGTGGTGACCCGGGCGGACCTGGCCGACCCCGGGCCCGCCCTGCACCGGGCCCGCGCCGAGTTGACGGCGACCTCCCTGTGGGCGGTGGAGGCGGTGGCGGTCAGCGCGGTCACCGGTGCCGGGCTGCCGGAGTTGCGGGCCGCGTTGGATCGGCTGGCCGCCGGGCTGCCCACCCCCTCGGCCGAGGACCCGGTACGGCTGTGGGTGGACCGTAGCTTCACCGTGCGGGGCAGCGGCACGGTGGTCACCGGCACCCTGGGGTCCGGTCGGCTGCGGGTCGGCGACGAACTGGTGCTGGCCGACAGCGGTGAGCCGGTGCGGGTACGGGGCCTGCACCGGCTGGGTCAGCCCTGCCGGGAGGTGGAGCCGGTGGCCCGGGTGGCGGTGAACCTGCGGGGGGTGGCCCGGGACCGGATCGCCCGCGGGGATGCCCTGCTCACCGAGGGCCGGTTCGGCATGGTCGACCTGGTGGACGTGCGGCTGGCCGGTGACCCGGTGGCCGACCTGCCGGCGACCCTGACCCTGCATGTCGGTGCGGCCGCGGTGCCGGTGCGGGTCCGTCCGCTGGGGGTCGACACTGTGCGGCTGCGACTGGCCCGGCCCCTGCCGCTGCTCGTCGGTGACCGGGCCCTGCTGCGGGATCCCGGCCGCCACCACATCGCCGGTGGGGTGAGCGTGCTGGATGTGGCTCCGCCGCCGCTGCGCCGCCGTGGTGCCGCCGCCGCCCGCGCGGCCGTCCTGGCCACCATGGACGGGCGGCCGGATCTGGCCGGTGAGCTGCGCCGTCGGGGCCTGGTCCGCGCCGCCGACCTGCGTCGGGCGGGGGTGCCGGTGACCGGGTCGCCGGTGTGCGGGGACTGGTTGGCCGATCCGGATCACTGGCGACGGTTGGGCGCTCGGCTGGTCGAGGCGGTCACCGAGTACGCCCGTACCCATCCGTTGGAGCCGGGGGCCCCGGTGGGGGTGCTGCGTCAACGTCTCGGCCTGCCGGAGCGGGCCCTGGTGGAGGCGCTGGTGGCCGCCCCCCTGCGGCTGGTCGCCGGTAGGGTGGCCGCCGCCGACCTCGACCCGGTGCCCGAGCCGGTGGCCCGGGCGGTGGCCCTGCTGCGGGAGGAGTTCACCGCCCGCCCCTTCCGGGCCCCGGAGGCCGATCGGCTGGCCGCGGTCGGGTTGGGTGACCGGGAGATCGGTGCCGCGGTACGCGCCGGGGTGCTGCTGCGGCTGACCGGCAACGTGCTGCTGCCGGCAGGCGCCCCGCAGCAGGCCGTGCGGGTGCTGGCCACCCTGCCGCAACCGTTCACCCTCAGCGCGGCCCGGCAGGCCCTGGACACCACCCGTCGGGTGGCGGTGCCGCTGCTGGAGTTGCTGGATCGGCAGGGGGCCACCCGGCGGCTGCCGGATGACACCCGGATGGTGGTCGGCCCCTGAGTTGACGCCATCCGTGGGCCGTCGGGCCGGTGCAGCGCCTACCGTGACGGCATGGACCCGAGTGCGGTCTGGCGGGACCGGCAGCACCGGTGGCGGATCGAGGCGTACCGGGCTCCGGATCTGCGGTTCGCCGTCTTCGCCACCAACGGAACCACTGAGTCGGCGCCGCTGTGGTTGTTCGGCATGTCCGCGTTGGCCCGGTGGCTGATGAGCCACAAGATCTCGTTGGATGACCTGGAGTCCGACTGATCCGGTCGCCCGGTCGAGGGACAGCGCGCGGTTTGCCGTGATGACTCCATTTTGCGGCTTACGGTGCGAGCTGTGAAGGACCGAGGCATCCGGAAGCTGGCCGCCGTGCTGGCGGGCCTGGCGGTGATTTACTTCGGCACCACCGGCCGGTCCCCCGAAGAGGGCAGTGGACTCTCCGGTGGGCTGGTGGTGCTGGCGCTGCTCGCGGCGCTGCTGGTGTGGCACCTGACCAAGCCAGGCGGCGATGCGGCCAAGTGAAGGGGTCTCAGCCGGCGCGGGAGATCTGCTCCGCCGACTCCTCACCCAGGGCCACCCGCACCAGCGCCGAGGCCAGTCGACCGAACTCCGCCTCCTCGACCAGCCCGGCCAACCGGTCCGGGGTGGCCGGCAGGCCCAGTCGCCTGGCTCCGGCCACGGTGCGCCGGTCGGCGTACGGGCGCACCTGCGACCACACCGTCTGCACCTCGCGCAGGAAGATGTCCGCGCCGGTGGGGCCGATGCCGGGAAACTCGACGAGCAGTTCCCGCAGCCGCTTCCGATCCCCGTCGGCCTGTCGGTGCAGCCGACGCAGGTCCCCGTGCCACCGGTCCAGACACAGCCGGGCCCCGGTGCCGAGCATGGTGGCGGTCCGCTCGTCGTAGCGGCGGTAGTGGCCGCGACCCAGGGCGTCGACCCGCTGCTGCCAGCCAGCCGCCTCCATCGCGGCCGGGGTGCGGTACCCGGCGGCGAACAACTCCCGGGCGGCGGCCACCGCCACCTGGGCCCGGATCCGGGTGCTGAGCAGCGTCACCAGCACCAGCAACTGGTACAGCGGTGCGGGCCGGTCGGCCAGGGAGATCCCGGCCTCCTCGGCGTACGTGCGGCGGGTCAGCAGGGCCCGCGCGACAGCCCGTTGGTCACCCATCCTCCGGTGATACCCAGCCTGGGCCCCACCAGTCCCCGGCCGGGGCGGAATGCCGCCGCCGGCGGCGGGTAAGCCGACCGGTGGACGTGGTCGACTGCCGCGTCACCCTGACAGAGGGGAGACGACCGTGACCAACCCGCAGCAGCAGGAGTTGCGCCGCAACGCCCTGGGCGCCACCAGTCAGGACAACAAGGGACCCGGCCCGGCCGGTCATCCGCGTAACCGGGGCACCTCCCGGGCGGACGCCGGACGTCCGGTGCCCCGAGGTCAGGTGTCACCGTACGGCCCGACCGGGCAGTCGGTCGCCCAGGACGAGAGCAGCGACCAGGACTAGCCCTGCCTCGCTGACGGCCGCAGCCGGTTCCAGGTGGCTGCGGCCGTCAGCCCGTATGCCAGATGCGGCAGCAGGTCGGCCAGCCAGTCGGTGCGCCGCCAGGTGCGCGGGTCGGTGACCCCGAGCACGGTCAGCGCCCCGTCGGAGAGGGTCATCGCTCCGCCGCCGAGCAGCGCGGCGGCCCGCAGCACCGGCTGCCGCCGACCCCGGGTCAGGGCCGCGAAACCCACCGCCGCGGCCACCCCCAGCCCGTACCCCATCAGGGCGCCCAGGCCGGAGCGGCGGTTGGCCGCCCGCTCCTGGGCCCCCAGATCAAGATGGGTCACCTCGGCGACCCGCTCGGCGCTCTCCTGTGGGCTCTGGCTGGCCGGCCGGGCCCGCACCACCATGTCCAGGTAGGTGGCGACGTTGAGGGCGGTGCTGCCCACCGCCCCGGCGATCAGCCCGTCGGCCAGCGCGGCGCCCCTCACTTGGGATCTCCGGGTTCCCGGTTGCCCTTCGGGCCGTAGGTGCGGTCGCCCCGGGCGACGCCGCGCTGACCCCGTTCGTCCTGCAGGATCCGGTTGGCGGCCTCGTCGGCCCGATCGTCCGTGACGCCCCGACCGGAGTTGTCCAGGGCGTTGCGCAGGCGGGCGCGTTGCTTGTCGTAGGCGTTGCTGCCGGGCCTGGGTCCAGGCATCGCTGTCTCCTCTGGTGGTCGCGGTCACGTACGCGCCCCGTCTACCCGCCTGCACGGGCGCCAACCCCGCTCAGGCCCGGACCACCGCCACCGGGCAGTGGCTGTGGTGCAGCATCGACCGGCTGACCGAGCCCAGCAGCAGCCCGGTCAGCTCGCCGCGGCCCTGGCCCCCCACGACCAGCAGTTGAGCCGTTCGGGAGGCCTCGGTGAGGGCCTTCGGGGCGCGGGCGTGCACGGACTCGCGGCGGATGGACACCTCCGGGTAGCGGGCGGTCAGCCCGGTGACGGACTCGGCCAGGGCCCGCTGTTCCTCCTCGTGCAGCTGGGACTCGTCGTACACCAGGGGTTGCATGTCGCCCGGACCGGTGGAGACCGGGTGCCGGTAGGCGTGCAGGGCCAGCACCGTGGCCCCGCGGCGGGCCGCGGTCCGCACCGCGAACTCCACCGCCCGGCGGGACACCTCGGAGCCGTCCACCCCGACCACGATCGGCCCGTGCGGATCCACCGCGCCGCGGGCCACCAGCACCGGACATCGGGCGTACGCCGCCACGGTGACCGCGACGGAACCGACCACCAGGGCGGTGAAGCCACCCATTCCCCGGTCGCCGAGCACGACCAGCGCGGCGTCGGTGCTCGCGTCCAGCAGGACCGCGGCCGGGGCCCCGTCGACGATCTCACCGGTCACCTCCAGTCCCGGTGCGACGGCCTGCGCCTGGTCGACCGCGGCCGTGACGAGTTGTCGTGCCTGGCCGCGAAGCCCGCCGTCGGCCGGTCCCTCGGTGCCCGGTGTGACGGGGGAGTGCAGGGTGGGCCAGATGAAGGCGTGCACCACCCGCAAGGGCCGGTGCCAGCGGGCCGCCTCCGCGGCGGCCAGACGCACCGCGGCCAGGGCGGACTCCGAGCCGTCCACGCCGACCACCACCGCCGAGCCGACCGAGTCCACCGCCACCCCCGTCCGCGTGCTGGTCTCCGCCAGTATCGCGGGCCGCCGCCGGTCGAGGCGGCGATACGGGTCAAAGGCCCGTCGTCCACTACGCTGACCGCGACTCCCGGGGGAGCAGGGTTGTCGATGGCACAGCCCGACCGGGTACGCCCGTGGCCGATCGACGCGCGGGCCTCACCTCCTGCCCCGGCCATCATGGACCCGGGCCGTCGTCGGCGCGGGTCCACATCGGATCCCCGCGGTGTCTTCCACCGGCGGCCGGGATCCCTTCTGTCGATGCGGGTGTGGTCGGCCGGGTGACTGCGGCACCCCCCACCTCCGTATGATGCTTGCCCCAAGGCAAGTAGTTTCGGAGGATGGTCATGGCGGATGCGCTCACGGGGATCACCCGCGCCCTGCGCGAGGCTCCGCCCGACCGGGTGGTCGAGGCCGCCGACCGGGCAATCCGGTCCGTGCTCGGCGCCTGCGCCACCGCGGTCTTCGTCGCCGACTACCGGATCGAGGGTCTGTGGCCGGTGTTCGACTCCCGACAGCCACAGGTGGCGGGGCACGCCGGGCAGGGCCTGCTGCGGCGCTGCTTCCGCAGTCAGCAGCCGGTACGCGGCGGTGACCCCGAGGGCCGCTGCCAGCTCTATCTGCCGTTGACGGTGTGGGGGGAGCGGCTGGGGGTGCTGATGGTCGAACTGCCGCAGACCCCGGTGGAGGAGGTCCTGGCCGGGGCGGTGGACATCGCCGGTGAGGTGGCCATGGCCCTGCGGGCGGCCGACCGGGAGACCGACCGTTACCGGCGGGCCCGCCGCCGGGAGCGGTTGAGCATGGCGGCCGAGTTGCAGTGGGAGCTGCTGCCCGGGCGGGGGCTGCGCCACGAGGCGTTCCAGCTGGCCGGCCAGCTCGAACCGGCGTACACGGTCAGCGGCGACCACTTCGACTGGTCGTTGAACGACGACCGGCTGACCGTCACCGTGCTCAACGGCGACAGCATCGGGTTGGCCGCCGCCTTGCTGACCGCGGTGACGGTCAACGCCATGCGTAACGCCCGCCGCTCCGGCGGTGGACTGGTGGAGCAGGCCGAACTGGCCTCCGACACGGTCTACTACCAGCATCGGGGGCATCGGCACGTGGCCACCGTGCTGCTGGAACTGGACTGGGTGACGGGCCGGGTCCGGGCGGTCGACGCGGGTTCGCCGCACCTGGTGCGGCTGCGGGGTGGTGCGATCACCCGGCTGGACCTGGAGCAGCAGCTGCCGCTGGGCATGTTCGCCGAGACCCGGTACGACCTGCAGGAGTTCGACCTGGACCCGGGGGACCGGCTGTTCGTGGTCTCCGACGGGGTGTGGGGCGCCGACCCTAGTGGCCGGGAGAGCTACGGGCAGCGGGCGATGGCCCGGTCCATGCGGGCCACCCGGTTGCAGCCTCCGGGGGAGGCGGTCGGCACGGTGATGCGCGAGTTGCAGGCCTTCCACGCCGACACGGATCTGCGCGACGACGCGGTCGTGGTGTGCCTGGACTGGCACGGTGCCGACGCCTGAGCCAGCTCTGCCGTCCACCCACCCTGTCATCCCATCATCCTAGGATGCACCACGGGTGGTGACCACCCTCACACCGACACCAGGCGCCCACCCCGCGGCCGCTACACAGCAGGACGGCCACCGGGGCCCGATATAGTGGCAGCGCATTCAGCCGGCCCGTGATCATCGAGGACGGGCGGCAGGACCAGGGGAGATCCCGATCCGGGATCGCAGGGGGCGGCGGCGTCAGCCGACGCCGACAGCACGCACGACTGCCGGCGGACCAGAGGGCCCGCGGTGGCCGGGTGTGCCGCACAGGGGAGGTTCGGTGTCGCGTCGGCCCGCTCAGACGGAGCAACTCCAGGCCGCCGAACCCGGTGGTGAGCACCGTGTGCTGACCGTGCCGAATCTGATCAGCTTCGCCCGGTTGCTCGGCGTCCCGCTGTTCCTCTACCTGTTCCTGGTGGCCCGGGCGGACGTGGCCGCGATCGTGGTGCTGGCCGTGGGCGGCACCAGCGACTGGGTCGACGGTTGGATCGCCCGCCGGCTGCGTCAGGTCAGCCGCCTGGGTGAGCTGCTGGACCCGCTCGCCGACCGGCTGTACATCCTCGCCATCCTGGTGGCCTTCACCGTCCGGGACGTGGTGCCCTGGCAGTTCACCGCCGCCCTGCTGGCCCGGGAGCTGCTGCTGCTGGTGTCGCTGGGGGTGCTGCGTCGGCACGGCTACGGGCCGCCGCCGGTGCACTACGTCGGCAAGACCGCCACCTTCCTGCTGCTGGCGGCCTTCCCGATCCTGCTGCTGGCCGCGACCGTGTCGGCCACCACGGCGGTCGCCGGCCCGGTGGGCTGGGGCCTGGCGTGGTGGGGTCTGGTGCTCTACTGGGTGGCCGGCGCCTTCTATGTGATCCAGGCGCGGCAGTTGGTGCGGGCGGTACGTGGTCGAGGAGAGGCATGAGCGAACGCGTGGGTGACGACGCCGGCTCCGGTCAGCGCGGCGTGCGGACCTTCACTCCCGACTTCCTCACCGAGCTGTTCCGTAACCCGCTGGACGCGGGCTACGCGGATGCGGCGGCGGCCCGGGCGCGCAGTGGGCGTGCGGCCCGGCCCGGCTGGCGGGTGGGGCCGGTCAGTCTGGTGGTGGTCGTGCTGCTGGGGTTTCTCTTCGCGGTGGCGTACCGGCAGACCACGGCCGAGGAGCCGGGTCGGGCGCAGGCCCGTTCCGGGTTGGTGGCGCAGATCAAGCAGCGGCAGGCCGACACGGATGCGTTGTCGCTGCGGGCCGACCAGTTGCGCGAGGAGGTGAACCGGCAGCGGGAGGCGGCGCTGGGTGGTTCGCGGGCGGCGCGGCTGCGCAACCTGGAGGCCAGTACGGGCCTGGGGCGGGTGCGCGGGGATGGTCTGGTGGTGCGGTTGGCGGACGGGCCGGCTGGTCAGGATTCGTTGAGCGGGGCCAATGTGGGTCCGTCGCAGGTGCTCTACAGCGACCTGCAGGGGGTGGCCAACGATCTGTGGGGTGCCGGGGCGGAGGCGATCGCGATCAACGGGCAGCGGTTGACGGCGACCTCGACGATCCGCAACGCGGGTCAGGCGATTCTGGTGGATTTCCGGCCGGTGACCGGGCCGTACGAGGTGTCGGCTATCGGTCCGGGGTCGATGCGTAGGCAGTACGAGTCCAGTCGCAGCGCGTTGACGATGCGCAAGGTGGCGCAGGACACCGGGTTGTCGTTCGGGGTGCGGGAGGTCGATGACCTCACGTTGCCGGCGGCGCCGGAGCCGCGGCTACGCTACGCGGAGCCTGCGGTGAGTCCGAGTTCGAGTTCCTCGCCGTCGGGTGACGGGTCGTCCGGCTCGGGTACGTCCCCCAGTCCCTCCGGAGGTGGTCGATGATCGCGGTGCTGGCTCTGCTGGCCGGTGTGGTGCTCGGTCTGTGGTTGGACCCGACGGTGCCGGCGGCGTTGCAGCCGTATCTGCCGATCGCGGTGGTGGCGGCGCTGGACGCGGTGTTCGGTGGGGTCCGGGCGAAGCTGGACCGGATCTTCGATGACAAGCAGTTCGTGGTGTCGTTCATCTCGAATGTGCTGGTGGCCGCGTTGATCGTGTATCTGGGTGATCAGTTGGGTGTGGGTGGGCAGTTGTCGACCGGTGTGGTGGTCGTGTTGGGTGTGCGGATTTTCAGTAACGTGGCGGCGATCCGCCGGCACCTGTTCCGGGCGTAGGTTTGTGGCGTGAGTGACGAGCACACCGAGACTGGTACGGGGTGGCCGAGGCCGGCGGGTCCGGGGCGGCCGGATGGTCCGGCGGGTGAGCCGGATCCGCGGCCTGATGCGCCGGATCCGGATGAGCTGAGTCCGTTGTCGCCGCAGGGTCAGCCGCCCGAGGAGGTGCCGGGGCCGGCCGGGGATGAGGGGCCGGTCGACGGCGAGCAGCCTTCGGGTGCGGTGGCGGCGGCGGGTTGGCGGCGATTCGGGTCCGCGACGGTGATGATCGGTGTGTTGCTGGGGTTGCTGGGGTTCACCCTGGCGGTGCAGTTGAAGACCACCTCGACGGATTCGTCGTTGGCGGCGGCCCGTCAGGAGGACCTGGTCCGGATTCTGTACGACCTGGAGGCGCGGGACATCCGGCTGCGGCAGGACATCTCGGCGTTGGAGGAGAGTCAGCGGCAGTTGCGTTCGGGTGAGCAGGGGCGTCAGGCGGCGTTGGAGGAGGCCACCCGGCGGGCGGATGAGCTGGGGATCCTGGCGGGGACTCTGCCGGCGCGGGGGCCGGGTCTGGCGGTGCGGTTCCAGGCGGGGGCCAAGCCGATCTCGGCGATCCGGGTGTTGGACGCGGTGCAGGAGTTGCGGGGTGCGGGCGCGGAGGCGATGCAGATCTCCGGTGGGGATCGGGCGTCGGTGCGGATCGTGGCCTCGACGTACTTCCTGGACGGGGAGAACGGTTCGTTGATCGTGGACGGACGTCCGTTGGCGGGTCCTTTCACGATCACGGTGATCGGTGATCCGGCGACGATGCGTACGGGGCTGAACATTCCTGGTGGGGTGGTGGCGTCGGTGGCGCAGGACGGCGGTAACGTGATCGTTGAGGATCGTGAGGTTGCCGAGGTTTCGGCGCTGCACGTACCCGCAAGGCTGGAACACGCCCGTCCGGTCGGTTAGCGGTCGGTGGGCCGGCATCGGTGAGGTCCGGTGTCGCGATGGATGAGGACGCTGGTGATTCCTGAGGATCTGCGTTACACCGCTGAGCACGAGTGGGTCGCTGCCGTCGAGGGTGGGGCCTTGCGGGTCGGCATCACTCATTTCGCGCAGGATGCGTTGGGCGACATCGTGTATGTGCAGTTGCCGGAGCCGGGTGCGACGGTGGCGGCCGGTGAGTCGTTGGGTGAGATCGAGTCGACCAAGAGTGTGTCGGAGTTGTACGCCCCGGTGGCTGGGACGGTGTCGGCGCGTAATGAGGCGTTGGTCGACACCCCGGAGGTGATCAACACGGATCCGTACGGGTCGGGTTGGTTGGTGGAGATCATCGTGGCGGATCCGGCGGCGGTCGACGGGCTGCTCACCGCGGACGCGTATCGCGAGTTGACGGAGAGCTGAGTTGCTGTGCCGGCGGGTTGGTATGTGTGCCGCGCGTCCGGTTGCCCTGTTTTTCGGCGCTGGCTAGGCTCGCCCAGTCGACCGAGAATCCATGTGTCGTGCGTCGTGGACAAGCCTTCAGGGGCACGGAGAGCCAGCCGCCGGGTGGGTGTACGCCCGGCGGCCAGACCCGCCGTTTCCCCGACGCCGACCGAAACTGATCCGTGAGGTGGTCCAATGACTCGCCCAGGCGACGAGTTCCCCCCGCTCGACGTCACGTCGACGCTCAATCTCGGTTCGCTCGAAGAAGCGTTGGAGGGGCCGGACACCGATGTGGTGCCGAGCCGGATGTCCGGTTCGTTGCCGCCGGGGATGGCGCTGCTGGTGGTTCGTCGGGGTCCGAATGCGGGTGCGCGGTTCCTGCTGGATCACGATGTGACGACCAGTGGGCGGCACCCGGACAGTGACATTTTTCTCGATGATGTGACGGTGTCGCGTCGGCATGCGGAGTTCCACCGGGATGGTGGGACGTTCACGGTGCGGGACGTGGGCAGTCTCAACGGCACGTATGTGAACCGGGAGCGGGTCGAGGCGGCGACGCTGACCAACGGTGACGAGGTGCAGATCGGCAAGTTCCGGGTGGTGTTCATCGCCGGTCCGCGCCCTGAGGGCGAGGCCGGCCGGGGGTGAACGAGCCTGCGGCCTCGACGCCGTCCGGGGCGGGTCGCGCCCAGCCGTTGATGAGTATCGGCGAGGTGTTGGCGCAGCTGCGGGTGGATTTTCCCGATGTGACCATTTCGAAGTTGCGGTTTCTTGAGGCTGAGGGCCTGGTGGAGCCGCAGCGGACGGCGTCGGGTTACCGGAAGTACAGCTGGGACGATGTCGCGCGGCTGCGGTTCGTGTTGACGGCGCAGCGGGACCAGTATCTGCCGTTGCGGGTGATCCGTGAGCAGTTGGCGGGTTGGGAGGCTTCGGGGGAGTTTCCGGAGCGGTCCCGGCCGGCCTTGGTGGCGGTGGGCCCGGATGGTGAGTTGCCGGGTCGGGAGGCTGGTCACGAGTCGGGTCAGGTGCGGCTGGGCCGGTCGGAGTTGGTGTCGCGCAGCGGGATCGACGAGGCGACGTTGGGGGAGTTGGAGCGGCTGGGGCTGGTGGTGTCGGATCCGCCGGGTTGGTACGACGGCGATGCGTTGATCATCGCGAGTGCGGTGGCGGGGTTGTCGGCGTACGGGTTCCAGCCGCGGCATCTGCGGGGTTATCGGACGGCGGCGGATCGGGAGGTCGGTCTGTTCGCGCAGTTGGTGACGCCGTTGGTGCGGCAGAGTGATCCGGCGGCGCGGGCGCGGGCGGCGGAGACGGCGCGGGAGTTGGTGGCGTTGTCTCAGCAGTTGCATGCGGCGTTGGTGCGGGTGGGGTTGCGTTCGACGTTGGGGCGTTGAGGTGGCCGTGTGGGGCCGGATCGGTTGGCCGTGCGTGGCGTAGGCTTGCGGGGGTAACCCCTCTTCTGGCGCGGTTGTTGGTGCGGGAAGCGCACGGGACGGCCGTGTCGCGGTCCGTGTACCGTGCTAGGAAGGGCGCGGTGCGGCGTAGGTGACAACGACACGGAGGCGGCGGTGCGCGAGCTGAGCGTGGTCGGGGTTCGGGTGGAGCTGCCCAGCAACCAGCCGATCGTCCTGCTCAGGGAGGTCGAGGGGGACCGCTATCTGCCGATTTGGATCGGCGCGGTCGAGGCGACGGCGATCGCTTACGAGCAGCAGGGTGTCAAGCCGGCCCGGCCGTTGACCCACGATCTTCTGCGGGATGTGTTGGCGGCGTTGAAGGCGCCGTTGCGGGCGGTGGAGATCACTGAGCTGAAGGAGAACGTGTTCTTCGCTGATCTGTTGATCGGTGACGGGGTGCGGGTCTCGGCGCGGCCGAGTGATTCGATCGCTTTGGCGTTGCGGGTCGGTGCGCCGATTCGTTGTGCGGAGCAGGTCCTCAGTGAGGCGGGGATCGTGATTCCCGATGAGCAGGAGGACGAGGTGGAGAAGTTCCGGGAGTTCCTGGAGCAGGTTCGTCCGGAGGATTTCGCCGGCTGAGTGCCCCTTCGCCGGTGGTGCCGTTGACGGCCAATCCTGGTGACTGTCGGTGATGGTGACGCTGATCGCTGTCGATGCGCGGCGTGTCGCGATGGTTTCTCCGTGGTAACCCTGGAAGGTCGCTATAGGGTTGCCCGTGTCGAGGGGCGCGCGTCTAGGAAGGCGTGTCGCCGCACTGACGGGGAGGTTGTCCGGATGCACGAGCCGCAGGATTCCGATCCGGTTACGGGGCTGGACGAGTCGGGTGGGACGCCCGGTTCGGCGACTGACAGTGACGGTGCGGTGGGGTACCGGGGTGTGACGGCGTGCCACGCGGTGGGCATCAGCTACCGGCAGTTGGATTACTGGGCGCGTACGACGCTTGTGGTGCCCAGTGTGCGGGACGCTTCGGGTTCGGGCACGCAGCGGTTGTACTCGTTCCGGGACCTGGTGGTGTTGAAGGTCGTGAAGCGGCTGTTGGACGCCGGGGTGTCGTTGCAGAACATCCGTAAGGCGATCGAGGCGTTGCGGTCGCGTGGGGTGGAGGATCTGGCGGGCATCACCTTGATCTCCGACGGGACGACGGTGTACGAGTGCCGGTCGCCGGAGGAGGTGGTCGACCTGTTGCAGGGCGGCCAGGGGGTGTTCGGCATCGCGATCGGTGGCGCGTTCAAGGAGATCCAGGGTTCGTTGTCGCATCTGCCGGCGGAGCCGGCCGGGGTGGCCGTGGAGCCGGAGCAGCCGCAGGAACCGGCGGTGGGTGACGAGTTGGCGGCCCGGCGGGCACGCCGACGGGCCGGCTGACCCCTTCCGGGGGCGGCGGCTGGTCGTGGCCTGCCGGTCTGGGGCAGCATGGGTCGGGTGGAGGATGTGATCGACCCGGTGGCCCGGCTGGTGTCCGGCGGCGGGGCGGTGGTGCTCAGCGGGGCCGGGTTGTCCACCGAGTCAGGTATTCCGGACTATCGGGGGCCCAGTGGGGTGGCCCGGCGGCACACCCCGATGACCTACCAGATGTTCGTCGGCGACCCGGAGGCTCGGCGCCGCTACTGGGCGCGTAGTCATCTGGGGTGGCGGTTGATGACGCAGGCCGCGCCGAACGACGGTCACCGGGCGGTGGCCCGCCTCCAGCAGGCCGGTCTGGTCAGCGGGATCATCACCCAGAATGTGGACGGGCTGCACACTGCGGCTGGTGGTCAGGACGTGGTGGAGTTGCACGGGCGGCTCGACGCGGTGATCTGCCTGGGGTGTGGGGACCGCAGTACCCGGCAGGAGTTGGATGCTCGGCTGCGTCGGGTGAATCCGGACTTCGCCGGCCGGGCTGCCGCGATCAACCCCGACGGTGATGTGGATCTCGATGATGCGCAGGTGGCCGGGTTCCGTACGGTCGACTGTGTGACCTGTGGTGGGTTGCTCAAGCCCGACGTGGTGTTCTTCGGGGAGACCGTGCCGGTGGGGCGGGTGCGGCGGTGTTTCGCGATGGTGGCGCAGGCCCGGCTGCTGCTGGTGTTGGGCTCGTCGTTGACGGTGCTGTCGGGGCGTCGGTTCGTCACTGCGGCGGCGCGGGCCGGCATCCCGGTGGTGATCGTCAACCAGGGGGCGACGCGCGGCGACGGGCTGGCCCTGCTGCGGGTGGACGCCCCGCTGGGGCGGGTATTGCCGGCCCTGGCCGATCGGCTGGCCGCCGGCGCCGGGGTGACGCTGCCGGGTTGACGGTGCCGCCGGTGACGGTGCCGCCGGTGGCGGTGGCCTGCGGCTGACCGATCCCGCCGGTGTGTGCGGGTGAGGAGGGCGCTGGTAGCGTTGATCGTGCCGTAGTACCCGCGTGGGAGAGACCGTCCTGGCGTGGCCGGGTCGGCGCCGAAGGGGCAAATCCTCCCCGGAACCTCTCAGGCAAAAGGACCGCGTCGGGACAGGCACTGTGGAGCGCCCCGTGGGTGCGACAGAGGGGGAGGGCCGCCCTGTCGACCCCCCACCTGTGCGGGAGCCTCACCCATGACCACGGACCTGTTCGCCGACCGTCACATCGGTCCCGGCCCGGACGACGAGCGCCGGATGTTGGAGACCGTCGGGTACGCCTCGATCGACGAGTTGATGGACGCGGCGATTCCGGAGGTGATCCGCTGGCATGGCCGGTTGGATCTGCCGGAGCCGGCCAGCGAACCGGAGGCCCTGGCCGAGCTGCGGGCCCTGGCGGCCGGCAACACGGTCGCCGTGTCGATGATCGGGTTGGGGTATCACGGTACCCACACCCCGGCGGTGATCCGCCGTAACGTGCTGGAGAACCCGGCCTGGTACACCGCGTACACCCCGTATCAGCCGGAGATCAGTCAGGGCCGGTTGGAGGCGCTGCTGAACTTCCAGACGATGGTGTCGGACCTGACCGGTCTGGCGACCGCGAACGCTTCCATGCTGGATGAGGGCACCGCGGCGGCGGAGGCGATGACCTTGGCGCGGCGGGCGTCGAAGAGTCGCAGTGCCGTGTACGTGGTGGACGCCGACACCCTGCCGCAGACCATCGCGGTGATCCTCGGCCGGGCGCAGCCGCTCGGTATCGAGGTGCGGATCGTCGATGTGGATCGGGACGAGTTGCCGGCGGAGTTCTTCGGCCTGCACCTGCAGTATCCGGGGGCCTCCGGGGCGGTGCGTGATCATGCCGGGCTGGTGGAGGCCGCCCATGCGGTGGGGGCGTTGGTGACCGTCGCGGCGGATTTGCTGGCGTTGACGCTGCTGCGTCCGCCGGGGGAGATCGGGGTGGACATCGCCGCGGGCACCACCCAACGGTTCGGGGTGCCGATGGGCTTCGGTGGGCCGCACGCCGGGTATCTGGCGGTCCGGCGGGGTCTGGAGCGGATGTTGCCGGGCCGGCTGGTCGGGGTGTCCCGGGACGTCGCCGGGGCTCCGGCGTTCCGGTTGGCGTTGCAGACCCGTGAGCAGCACATCCGGCGGGAGAAGGCGACCAGCAACATCTGCACCGCGCAGGTGCTGCTGGCGGTGATGGCCGGCATGTACGCCGTCTACCACGGCCCGGACGGGCTGCGGCGCATAGCGGGGCGTACCCATGAGATGGCCGCCCGGATGGCGGCTGGTCTGCGTGCCGGTGGGGTCGAGGTGGCCGAGGTGCCGTTCTTCGACACGGTCACCGCTACGGTGCCGGGTGGGGCGGGGCGGGTGGTCGCGGCGGCGGCCGAGCGGGGGGTGAACCTGCGGCTGGTCGACGCGGACCGGGTGGGGATTGCCTGCGACGAGACCACCACCGAGGCGCATCTGGCGCAGGTGTGGGCGGCGTTCGGGGTGCCCGGCGTCGAGGGTGAGGTGGCCACGGCGTTGCCGGCCGGGTTGGCCCGTACCTCCGATTTCCTGACCCATCCGGTGTTCCGCAGCCACCATTCGGAGACGGCGATGCTGCGGTATCTGCGGCGTCTGGCCGACCTGGACTACGCCCTGGACCGGGGCATGATCCCGTTGGGTTCGTGCACCATGAAACTCAACGCGACCACGGAGATGGAGCCGATCAGCTGGGCGGAGTTCGCGCATCTGCATCCGTTCGCCCCGGCGGAGCAGACCACCGGCTACCGGACGATGATCGCCCAGTTGGAGGGCTGGTTGGCGGAGGTCACCGGCTACGACGCGGTCAGTGTGCAACCCAACGCCGGTTCGCAGGGGGAGTTGGCGGGCCTGTTGGCGATCCGCGCCTACCACCACAGCCGGGGCCAGGGGCACCGCGAGGTGTGTCTGATCCCGTCGTCGGCGCACGGCACCAACGCCGCCAGCGCGGTGATGGCCGGGATGCGGGTGGTGGTGGTCGGCTGCGACGCCGACGGCAACGTCGACCTGGTCGACCTGGACGCGAAGATCGAGGCCCACGCCGACACCCTGGCGGCGATCATGGTGACGTACCCGTCGACCCACGGGGTGTACGAGACCGGCATCGCGTCGCTGTGCGCGAAGGTTCACGACGCCGGCGGTCAGGTGTACGTCGACGGGGCGAACCTGAACGCCTTGGTCGGGTTCGCCAAGCCGGGCCGGTTCGGGGCGGACGTGTCGCACCTGAACCTGCACAAGACCTTCTGCATTCCGCACGGCGGGGGTGGCCCGGGGGTGGGTCCGGTGGCGGTACGGGCGCATCTGGCGCCGTTCCTGCCCGGTGATCCGGTCGGTGAGCCGGTGCCGGGGCGGCCGGTGATCTCGGCGGCCCGGTACGGGTCGGCGGGGATCCTGCCGATTCCGTGGGTGTACCTGCGGATGATGGGCGCGCAGGGGCTGGCCCGGGCGACCGGGATGGCGGTACTGGCGGCCAACTATGTGGCGGCGCGGCTGCGGGCACACTTCCCGGTGCTGTACGCCGGCAACAAGGGGCTGGTGGCGCACGAGTGCATCCTGGATCTGCGGCCGTTGACGAAGGCGGCCGGGATCAGTGTCGACGATGTGGCCAAGCGGCTGATCGACTACGGGTTCCACGCCCCGACGATGTCGTTCCCGGTGGCCGGCACCTTGATGGTGGAGCCGACGGAGAGTGAGGATCTGGCCGAGCTGGACCGGTTCTGCGAGGCGATGATCGCCATCCGGGCGGAAGTCGACGCGGTGGCGGCGGGGCAGTGGCCGGCCGGTGACAATCCGCTGGTCAACGCGCCGCACACGGCGGCGATGGTCGCAGGTGACCAGTGGCCGCATCCGTACCCGCGGTCGGTGGGCGGCTATCCGGCCGGGGTGGACCGGGTGGCTAAGTACTGGCCGCCGGTGCGTCGGGTGGACGGCGGCTACGGCGACCGGAACCTGGTCTGCTCGTGCCCGTCACCGCAGGCCTACGAGGACTGACGGGCGGGGTGTGCTCCGGGGGCGGGCTGGTGCCGCCCCCGGCGGTACGCCGACCTGGTTGTGACCGGCGCCGGGGTGGGGGACTAGCCTGGGGCGACGCGGGAAAGGTCGTGACGGATCGTGGTCGGTTCAGGCGGCGAGGGCGTGTCGGGCGGGGCCGCGGTGCGGTGCGATGCTGCTGCCGTCGGGCAGTAGTTCGCCGGTGTCCTCGAAGACGATGACGCCGTTGCAGAGCAGGCTCCAGCCCTGTTCAGGAAAACCGGCGATGGCCTTGGCGGCTTCCCGGTCGGTGGCTTCGGCGGAGGGGCAGGTGGGTTGGTGCTGGCACATCGGGTTCTCCGGACTGTGGGGGCACTGTGTCATGGTTCACATGACCAGTGACGCACAGTACCAAGCGAAAGCATGCGGTATCGAGCAGATCTCCGCGTGGTGCGTGGGAAATCCACTGAACGGATGAACACCCCTCACCCGGACGTCGTGGAAGCGCTCCCACGCATGGTCATCGATCCACCGGCCGCCCCCACCGCCTGTCGCGGCCACCTCACCGAACGTGCCCGCTGGCAGTGGCGACCCGCCGACGGTGGCGACCCCGCCACCGGAATCCAGGACTTCCTCACCGACCACGGCCTACCCCTGCACGACCTCGCCCGCCCCACACCCGGCCGCCACAGCCACACCGTCTGCGGCGCCGCCCTCTACGTCTCCGCCACCGCCGGCACCCTCATGATCGGCGGCACCCCCGGGCCACCCAGCCCCGCCGACCTACCCGACATCGCCGTCGTCGTCTACAGCCACACCGACACCCCACCACCGGCGGCCACCCCCACCACCGGCTGGTGGCGCGGCCCCTGGACCGAAAGCTGGACCCCACATCAACACGCCACCGCCGTCGAACAGGTCCGCCACGCCATCGCCCGCGGCGACGTCTACCAGGTCAACCTCGTCGGCCACGCCGCCGCCCCCTACGCCGGCAACCCCCTACCCGCCCTGGCCCGCCTCGGCCGACTACCCGGCGCCCGCTACGGCGGAGTCCTCACCGGCCCCGACTGGGCCATCGGCTGCGCCAGCCCGGAAACCCTCATCGAAGTCCACCACGGCACCCTCACCACCCGCCCCATCAAAGGCACCCGCCCCGCCACCCGCGCCGGCCGGGCCGACCTGCTCGCCTCCGCAAAAGAACGCGCCGAACACATCATGATCGTCGACCTGGAACGCAACGACCTGGCCCGCATCGCCGCCACCGGCAGCGTCCGCGTCGACGACCTGTTCGCCGTACGCCGCTGGTGCGACCTGTGGCAAGCCGAATCCACCATCCGCGCCCAAGCCGCCGACGGCCTCAGCCTCGCCGACCTGCTCCGCGCCGTCTGCCCCGGCGGCTCCGTCACCGGCGCCCCGAAACTCGCCGCCCTGCAACAGATCGCCACCCTGGAACCCGTCGGCCGCGGCGCCAGCATGGGCGGCCTCGGCTGGATCAGCCCCGGACACATCGACCTCGGCCTGACCATCCGCACCGCCGCCGTCGACCGCGAAGCCGTCCACGTCTGGGCCGGCGGCGGCATCACCGCAGACAGCGACCCCCACGCCGAAGTCGCCGAAGCCGCCGCCAAGACCACCCCCGTACGCGCCGCCCTGCACTGACCAGCCGGCACCCACCGACTAGCCTTTCGCCCATGACCCTGCGCGACATCCGCATCATCGGCGACCCGGTACTCCGCACCCCCAGCGAACCGGTCACCAGCTTCGACACCGAACTACGCGCCCTGGTCACCGACCTGATGGACACCCTGCTCGGCAAACCCGGCCGCGCCGGCGTCGCCGCCCCCCAGATCGGCGTCAACGCCCAGGTCTTCGTCTACGACGCCGACGGCCACCGCGGCCACATGATCAACCCCACCCTCGAACTGTCCGACGAACTCCAGGACGACGACGAGGGCTGCCTGTCCATCCCCGGCCTCTACTTCCCGACCCCCCGCGCCCTGCACGCCACCGCCCACGGCTACGACCAGCACGGCGAACCCCTCACCATCGCCGGCAGCGGCTTCCTCGCCCGCGCCCTGCAACACGAAACCGACCACCTGCACGGTCGCCTCTACGTCGACACCCTGCACGGCGAAACCCGCCGCCGCGCCCTACGCGAGATCCGCGCCGGACGCTTCCACTCACCCCGCCGCTGACGCCTCCCACTGCCGGCGGGTGATCTCGTACTCCACCTCACCCCGCTCCGAACCCGGCAACGGATCCGGCCACGACTGGTGGAAGGTCCGCACATACCGCATCCCCACCGCCGCCATCGTCGCCCGCGACGCCACATTCACCGCCATCGTCTCCGCGAACACCCGCGACAACCCCAGCTCCACGAAACCGTGCCGGATCAACTCCCGGGCACCCTCACTGGCCAACCCCCGCCGCCACCACCGACGCGCCAACCGGTAACCCAGCTCCGCCTGCCCGGCCACCGGCCCCTGATCGGCCCGCTGCGGCGGCTCCAACAACCACCAGCCCACGAATTCACCCTCGACCAGACCGGCCCAGAACCCCAACCCCGGCACCTGCCCGGCCACCGCCAACCGCCGCCGATGCACCTCACGCACCTGCTCGGCCGAGCGCACCGGCCCCAGGAACCGCATCACCTCCGCATCGGCGTCCAACTCGATCTCACCGGCCAGATGCTCATCCGCCAACGGCACCAACACCAACCGGGCCGTCCGCAACATCGCCTGAGTCACCGGCGCATTCTGCCCACCCCCGGGCCGCCGACGCTACCGAAAACCCCTCAGCAGCCGACCGCCCGCAGATCGAACTCCCCGTACTCGGCCACCCGACGGAAACCCAGCCGCTCATACAACCGCACCGCGGCACCGTTGTCCGCCTTCACGTTCAACGTCACATGCTCCACCTCGGCCCGCAGCAACCCACACAACCGGGCCACCACCGCCGAGGCCAACCCCCGACCACGCCAGGCCGGATGAGTGGTCACATTGCCCAACGCCGCCACCTGAAAAGCGGGGGAGTACACGTGCACCCCCGCCACCGCCACCAGAGCGCCCTCGGCCCACACCCCCACATACCTGCCGGTGTCCACCATCCGCGGATCGAACCAGTTCCCCGGATACGCCACCTCGTACAACTCGCGCAACGCCGGCAGATGCCCACGACCCAACACCTCACCGGCCGCCACCACCCCCGCCAACCCGTCAGGCTCCGTCAACGCCATCTTCAGATGCGCACCAGAGGACACCACCCGGAAGGCACCCGCCAACCCCTGCTCCACACCGGGGGACAGGTGCGCCCACACCCGGGCCGGCAACACCGGCGCCAACTCCGCCACCAACGCCGCCGACTCCCCGACCCCCTCCGGCCGGGCCAACACCACCAACGTCGGCGGACGCGCCCCGTGATACAGCAACGCCACCGCCTCACCCCGCCGATACCACGAGGTGTACGGCCAGAAGAACTCGTCCAGGTCACCCAACTCGTAGGCGTGCAGCCGCGGATCCCGACCCAACAACCCCGCCAACACCCGGCGATCATGCTCCGCGCGCACCCGCACCCACCCTCAGCCGGCCAGCCACTGGTCGTACCCCAACTTCGCCACCAACGCCACCACCACCACCAGCAACACCACCCGCACGAACCCGGCACCCCGCCGCACCGCCATCCGCGCCCCCACCATCGCCCCCGCGATGTTGCACACCGCCATCGCCGCACCCAACAACCACCACACGTTCCCGGTCACCGCGAACACCGCCAGAGCCCCCGCGTTCGTACCCGCGTTCACCACCTTCGCCATCGCCGAACCCTGCAGGAAATCCGCCCCCACCAACGTGGTGAACGCCAACACCAGAAACGTCCCCGTACCCGGACCGATCAACCCGTCATAGGTGGCGATACCCAACCCCGCCACCAACACCGCCACCACGATCCGCTTACGGGTCCGCCGCTGCGGCACCGCCACCACCCCCAACCGGGGCCGCAACAACACGAACAACGCCACCAGCAACAACACCACCAACACCACCGGCCGGTACGCAGACGGCGGCACCGCACCCGCCAACGCCGCACCCACCCCCGCACACACCACCGCCACCGCCGCCGCCGGACCCGCCACCGCCCAGTCGATCTTCGTACGGCGGGCGAAGGTCAACGCCGCCGTCGCCGTACCCGCGATCGCCGCCAACTTGTTCGTCCCCAACGCGGTAGCCGGCGGCATCCCCGGCGCCGCCACCAACAACGCCGGCAACAGCAACAACCCACCGCCACCGACCACCGCATCCACCCACCCGGCCAACGCAGCAGCCGTCAGCAGGATCGACACGGTCAAAGGATCAAGCTCCACGCGCGCATTCTGCCCACCACAACCCCCCTGACGTGGGCACCTGTGGCCAGCCTCACCGGCCCCGCCACCTGCGCACCCACACCCCCAGCACCCCCAGCACCCCCACGACCACAAAAACCACCATCGAACAGAACAGACCCCTCGCCATCTCCAAAATGTGCCACCCCCGTAGCTAAGGTGACACCGTGCGCCTGGCCACGTTCAACCTGCTGCACGGCCGATCACTGACCGACGGACTGGTCGACCCGAACCGCCTGGCCGCCGCCGTCACCGCCCTCGACGCCGACGTCCTCGCCCTCCAGGAAGTCGACCGCGACCAGTCCCGCAGCGGCAACCTGGACCTCACCGCCATCGCCGCCCAAGCCCTCAACGCCGACGAACACCGCTTCGCCGCCGCCGTCGTCGGCACCCCCGGCATCGCCTTCCGCCCCCTCACCCACGACGACGACGGCCACGGCGAACCCTGCTACGGCGTCGGCCTGATCTCCCGCCACCCCGTCACCACCTGGCAGGTCACCCGCCTACGAGCCGCCCCCGTACGCTCCCCGGTCTACGCACCCGGCCCCGGCCTCATCCTGCTCCGCGACGAACCCCGCGTCCTGCTCGCCGCCGTCCTGGACACCCCCCACGGACAACTCACCGTCGCCGCCACCCACCTGTCCTTCGTCCCCGGCTGGAACATCCACCAACTCCGCCAGGTCGTCCGCGCCCTACGCACCCTGCCCGCCCCCCGAATCCTGCTCGGCGACCTCAACCTGCCCGCCTGGGCCACCCGACTCACCACCGGCTGGCACCTGCTCGGCCGCCGACCCACCTACCCGGCCGCCGCACCCCGCGTCCAACTCGACCACGCCATCGCCGACCGGCGCGGCTTCACCCACCTGCCCCCGGTCACCGCGGTACGCACCCCACTGTCGACCATCTCCGACCACCGGCCCCTGCTGGTCGACCTCGGCTGACCCACCTGCAGGTGACCGCACAGACGTCATCGGACCCGGAGCCCACCTGCTCACGGAACTGGGGAATCAGCCGATGGTCGCCACCGTCCGCAGAGGCGCCTACCGCGCCGCCGTAACCCGCCGAAGCCGAGGACACCACCGCCTCTACTGAGCCTTGGTCGGCTCACCGAGAAAATCTGGTCCCAAGTAGCTAGATATTCCCGGTGGGGTTGGGTAAGGTTTGCCTCGTTGACAACGAAGATCGGTTAAAGACGCCGACGAAACAGACCGAGCATCAAGCAGGGCCCGGAACTTCTCGCGGCTCGCTCGGCACCAGCGGTGGAAACACATCACCGCACACAGCAAGGTAGGTGCAGGTCAAGACCTTGACGTAACTCCAGGTCAAGGCAACCGCAAGCAGGGCCGATGCAGGTTCAGGGCTCCGCCTGACGCAGAAAAGATCCGCCGTCCGTGTCTGGGCCGTGTAGTTGCGTGGGCTCCGACACCGGCGGACAGCACCACAGGTATCGGAAGAAGAGGAAAGGGAGGGCTGGACGCCGTTGGATCGCCCGCCGCCAGGATGCAGTCGCAGTTCTGCGGCGGACACCGTAGTCCCATCGAATGTGAGGTGGTCTCCGGTCACGCTTATGCGATCCTCGCACCGCCTGTCGCTGACAGTCGCACGGTGCGGAAACGAGAACCCGACGAACTCGTCGGTAGATGGTGTATTCAACCCGTAACCCCGGGCCCCGGCGATTCCCTCGCCGGGGCCCTCGTCATGGAGAGGTATGCATGGCCCAACCCGACGACGTGCTCGACGACGACAACTACCCCGCCTACACCATGGGCCGCGCTGCGGAGATCGTGGGCACCTCGCAGGACTTCCTGCGCCGCCTCGACGAGGCAAAGCTGATCATCCCGTTCCGCTCCGCCGGCGGACACCGCCGCTACTCCCGCTACCAACTGCGCTTGGCCGCACGAGCCCGGGAGATGGTCGACCACGGCACGGCCCTCGAAGCCGCATGCCGGATCATCATCCTCGAAGACCAGCTGGAAGAAGCCCTCCAGCAGAACCGGAACCACCAGCGCCGTCGGCAATCCGGCGCCGCCTGACCCCACGCCTCACGGTCCTTCTCTGTCATTGAGGGGGACCGTTTGTCGTGCCCGGATCACCCCGTGAGTATCGGTAGGTGCGTCTCGGTGCCCAACAGTCCGTCGAGCGCGTCGGAGACCCCGAGCACCGCCACCGTCCTGCCGGCGATCCTGACCACTCAACCTGCCTGAGACCGCACCAACCCGACCAGGGCCCGATTCGTGCGGTTGGCCCGTACCGCCTCCCGCTGCTGGGCCGCGGTCACCTCGATGTAGGTCTGCGACGACGCCAACGAGGCATGTCCCAGCAACCGCATGATCTCCGCCGCCCCGGCACCGTCCTCCGCCAGACGGGTGGCGAAGGTGTGCCGCAACGCGTGCAACCGCGCCCCACGCGGCACCCGGTCACCGATCCCGGCCCGCCGGTAACAGGACTCCACCAGATACTGCAGACCACCCCGGCGCAGCGGCTCACCCCGCCGGTCCACCAACAACGGCGCATCCGGGCGCACCGTACGCGCACCGAAACGACGTACCCGGCTGTCCAGGTAGGCCGACAGCACCTCGTCCAGGCCCGGCTCCACCGGCAACACCCGAGGCCGCCCACCCTTGCCGGCCACCTCCACCCGACGCTCACCGGGCCTACCCCCCAGGGAACCGACCCGCAGAGCCAACAGCTCCGACAACCGCAACCCCGCACACAACGCCAGCGCCAGCACCGCCACGTCCCGCTCCGGCCAGGGGTCACGCTGCCGCCCCTCACCCCGCGCCATCGAGGCCAGCAACTGCTCCGGGGTGTCCTCACCCCGCAGCGGCTTCGGCTGGGGGAGCGGGGTGCGAGGACGACCCACCGCCGGCATCGGGTTGCCCGGCACCACCTGCTCGGCCACCAGGAAGTTGAAGAAGCTGTTCCAGGTGGACCAGGCCCGACCCACCGAGGCGGCGGCCCGGTCGGCGGCGAACCGGGCGAAGGCCGCCCGCAGCAGGCCGGGGGAGAGGGCACCGATCCGCAGCTCGGCGAGGGGGAGGGGAGGGGTGGCCAGCTCCGCGACGAGACCCGCCACTGCGATCAGATCCCGCCGGTACGCGGCCTGAGTGTGGGCAGAAGGCTTGCGGGTGGCCCGTGCCGTCAGAAACGCCTCGATCAGCCCCACAACCCTGCCGCCCGATTTGTCATGCATAAGGCATATTATGCATGTTCTTCGCATTGACTGGCAAGTCAAAGGGGGAGTAGCCCCTGGAAGAACAGCCAGGTGCCTAGCGGGGATCCCAGCTGGCAGTCAGAAGGTGCCCGTCAGGAAACCGGTGCGACCGCACCGGGGCGCGGCGAGCGGTTGACGCCCGTCCCTGCCTCCGTCGAAGCGTGATCAACGCAGCCTGAGGGCGGGGCGGCCCGACCATCGCCGCTCGGTGCAGCCCGGGAACCGGGCCGCGCAGCGAGTGCATGCCCGAGGTGCCTCCACCCTGTTGATCATGAGGTTGACGGCAGTCGCTGATCTCAACGGTGCCGCCAACCTCATGATCAACAGGGTGTTTCGGGGGGGCGTGCCCGAGGTCGCGTGAGGCGCGATCAGGACAAACGCGCCCACCTGTGGTGGCGCCCGCGCGGCGATGGCGAGCTTCCGTTTGCCGCCATCGGTGTCGACCTGTGCCGGTGCTGGGCAGGCTGCCATGACGCGGCCCGCCCCGCAGCCGCCGATGCATCCGGGGTCGACCCCTGCGCGGCGACCCGCTGCGAGCCGCCCGTGGGCTGTCGGCGTACGGACGGTACCTCGCAGTGGTGTGCCGCCGGTGGCGGCGACGGACCCGCTCGCCCTGTCGGGGAGCCCCGCTCAGACTGAACTTTACATAATGTCAATTATCGAATCGGACTCCGGGTTCCAGCGGGTGCTCCTTTTGCGGGCAGGACCCGCTCAACGGCGCACCCGTCACCTCGACGGCGTGCGGTCGCGGTGAGCCACCGTCGCACACGCACGGGTACGGCAGTCGAACACGTCCGCGCACCCATGCGTCATGACGGCGTGCCCGCTGGCGTGCGCCTGAACAGCCGTGGGGATCCGGCCCCTTCCCCGGATCCCCACGGCTGTTCAGGTGTCAGTCGGTGATTCGGGTGTTCCGGGAGGCACCGGGTAGACCGCCGCTGTTGGCTTCGAAGGCCGGCACGGGTGTGCTGAAAGTGGTCCCGTCGGCGGTGCTGGCGCTGACGGTCGCGGGCATGTCCTGCGGGATGGTGGTGCTGCCGAAGCCGGAGGTGTCCAGGGCGACCGGGGTCGGGGTGTTGTCCAGGGCGGTGACGGCTGCGGTGGCTGCTCCCGGTGGGGCTACCAGGTTGACGCGGTCCGTCCGGGCGTCCCCACCCTCGGCGCGCATCCGCCATGCGATGGGGCGTTGCTCAGCACCGTCCGCGGGCAGCAGCAGCCGTAGGTCGGTTCGCCAGCCGGTGGTGTCGCCGTGGATGGCGTAGGCGATGACTCCGCCGTCCGTGGGTTGGATGGTGAACAGTGCGGCGGGTTTGTCGTTGATGGTGCCGCACCAGCGCACCCGGATCGTGACGTCCTGGGCGGACAGTCGGCTGTCTCGCAACGCGTGACCGATGAACCGTGCGAGGACGGCTCGGTCTATGACGGCTCCTCGGGTGTGGCGGAGGGCGGCAGTGAGCATCTCGTCGGTCAGCTCCTGGCGGCCGGTGTCTGACCCGCTCCACCCGCCGTATACGGGACCTTCGTAGATGAGGGTGTCGCCGTTGGTGACCCGGGCGGCGAGCGCGGGCCCTCCGACCAGATCGGTGGGTGGCAGCGAGGTGACGCCGATGCCCGTACCGAGGGATGAGGAGAGCTGGTGGTTTTCGACGACGCCCGTTGCGGAATAGCCCGAGAACCCATTGATCGTCACGGTGGAACCCGCGGGGCCGATGACCACTGCCGCACCCCCGTTTTCGGCGTCGCTTTCCATCCAGGTCGCCACTGCGGTGTCGGCGGTTTCGTTGCCGCCCTGTTGCATCTGTTCCGGTTCGGCTCCGGGTGGGCCGCTGAACCAGACAAGCGTCGAGTCGGTGAGCAGGCCCAGACGCAGAGGGACGAAGAGCAGCGCGATTCGGCGACCGGGTATGTCGTCGGCGTACACGATCCGGATGTCGCTGCGGTCGGTGATCCTCCACCATTCCCCCGGATTCTGCAGGTCGACAACCTGCCTGAGCAGGCCGTCCGTCCAGTTGCGGTCGGCGGCGAGATCGCCCCGTGCGGGTCCGTCCGCGAGCGGTGACGGCGACGAGGCGACGGCGATGCCGGGTACCCAACCGGGCAGGGGAATCAGGTTGGTCTGAATGGCGACGGCGGCGGCCAGGAAAGCGGCGATCACACCGGTACGGACCCGACGTGCGCGGCGGTGACCTGCCTCCCGCCGGGTGAACCGTGGCCAGGGATCCGCCGTCACTGTCATGGTGTCAGCCTCGCTGCGGAGGGCTTCCCGGAGTCTGGTTTCCACGTTCTCGGTCATGCTGGATCCTCCTGGAGGCTGGTCTCGATGATCGTGGGCGGCGGCTCCAGGTCAGTTCGTAGCCGGGCCAGTCCTCGTGACGCCTGGCTCTTGACCGTTCCAGGTGAACAGTCGAGTAGTCGGGCGATGTCAGCCTCGCTGAGATCCTCGAAGTACCGCAGGACGAGCACGGCCCGCATTCGTGGCGGGAGGCGGCGCAGCGCCCCCAGCAACTGATGCCGGTTCTCCGCGTGCTGATAGGCGTCGGGGGTGGCGATGGTGTCGGCGTCGAGTAGTGGTACCTCGATTGGTCGGCGGCGTCGTCGCCACGACACCGCGGTGTTGATCATCGCGCGGCGGACGTATGCCCCGGGCGCGTCCTTGCGGAGAATCCGACTCCACCGCCGGTGGGTCTTCTCCAGCGCTGATTGCACCAGGTCTTCGGCGACGCCCCGGTCACCGGTGAGCAGATATGCCGTTCGGGTCAACGGTCCCCACTGCTGCAACACGAACTCGCGGAATCGTTCCTCGTCGTCATCCGGCATGAGTTGCCCATATCGTCCACCGTTTTCCTGTTCGCATGGAAGGTAGACGCTTCTTGCCGGGGGCAGGTTGAGCGGTGGCGGCGAGTTGCTGTTGAGCTTCAGGAGAACGGCCGGCTCCCCGTACCGCGATGATTGTCCCTGGGTTGAGCCGTTGGACGGCGGTCGGTACCGGGTGACGGCGTCGGACGGTCGATGCGAGTGGGGTACCGCCGATGCCGCCGGATTGAGTCATGTGCGGTGGTCGTTGACCGCCGCGAGTAGTTCGCTGAACATGACCGCGTAGGTGTCGGTGAGGTGGGTGGCCAGTTCGTGCGGCAGGAGGTCGGTGGTCCAGAGCAGGGTCGCGGTGCCTTCGTCGTCGGTGAGTATCCGCATTTCGGCCTGGTGGTGCTCTGCTCCGGGGAAGCCGGGTATCGCGTAGACGGCTCGTCTGCGGGTCGGGTCGACGGTGACGTTGCGTTCCCAGAGTTCGGTGCCGTCGATGAGGGTGACGACCCGGTGGTCGTCCTTGCGGCGTTCGCTGACGCAGGCGGAGAAGATGTGGACCTCGGCGCGGGTGTAGCGGTCCAGGAAGTCCCAGGCCACGTCGGCCGGCACCGTGAGTTTCGCTTCGTGGTGAATGGTGCCCATCGCTCCCACCTGTTCGGTCCGGCTGTCGGTTTCGCCGCCACACTGTGGCATCCGTGGTGTGGGACAGGCAATGCCGTCGATGGGTGGGGGTTGTTCACCACTCCCCTCGCCTGCCGGGTTCGGGTGGGGTGAGCTGGCTTTGAGGGCGCGGGGGCGAAGATCGTGGCACCCGTAGACTCGGGTCATGTCCGAGACCCAGCCGACTCCGCGGTTTCGTCAGCGTGCGGCGAAGATGGGTGAGCTGGTGGCTCGGCAGATCCTGGAGGACATCGTCGAGCAGGGGCTCTCCCCTGGTGCGGCGTTGCCGACCGAGGCGCAGATGTTGCAGGCGTACGGGGTCAGTCGGGGCACGTTGCGTGAGGCGTTGCGGATTCTGGAGCACAACGGTCTGCTACGGGTGCGGCCGGGTCGTGGTGGTGGGCCGATCGTCGGGGCGGTGGATCCGCACACCTTCGGTCGGACGATGGCGTTGTTTCTGCAGATGGGGCGGACCCGGTTCGGTGAGCTGGTCGAGGCCCGGGTGGTCATGGAGCCGTTGATGGCTCGGCTGGCGGCGGAGCGTCGGGATGCGGCGCGGTTGCGGGAGTTGGCCGAGTCGATGCGGGAGCACAGCACCTTGGAGGAGCGTGACGAGGCCAGTTATCTGGCGGTCATGCAGCGGTTCCACGGTGTGGTGGCGGGGTTGTCGGGCAACGGGGTGCTGGATCTGTTCGGTCGGGGGTTGAAGGAGATCTACACCGAGCGGGTGGTGGCGGCGGAGCGTCGTCCGGAGCGGTGGGAGGATGTGCGGCGTGAGCATCAGGCGGTGGCCGCGGCGATCGTGGATGGGGACGGGGCGCTGGCGGAGCGGTTGATGCGGGAGCACATGCTGGCCCTGGCCGACCACCTCGATCGTGACTATGCGGGGTTGCACGACGAGGTGGTCGGCTGGTGGTGAGGTCGGGTCAGGACAGTGCGCTGGAGAGTACGGGGCGTACGGGTGTGGTGTCCTGGTCGACGCGCCAGGTGGTGTCCTGGTCGCGCCAGTCGTCGCCGATGGTGGAGACCTCGGGCATGACCTCGCGGGAGAACAGGGTGAGGTGGTCGCGTACCTCGTTGCTGGTCATGTCGCCGGCGTGGTTCATCAGGATGAGGTGTCCGGCGCCGGTCTCTTTGTAGAGTCGGCGGATTTGTGCGGTGACCTGGTCGGGGGTGCCGACGAGGAGGATGCCGGCGTCGATGAGGTCTTCGTAGCTCATTCGGCGGACGGCGCCGAGGCGGCCGCGCAGTGCGGCGACTGCGGCGGCGGGTGGGAAGTAGCCGGGTGGGCTGGCGGCGCCTTGGCGGAGTTTGCCGGGCTTGAGGTAGTACATGAGTTTGCGGCCGATCTCGCGGGCCTTGGCTTCGGTGGGGGCCACGTGGCACAGGGCCATGTAGGCGAAGCGGTCCGGGCCGGGTTCGGGTTGGCCGTCGGCGACGGCGGTGCGGCGGTAGAGCCGGAATGAGGTTGCGGTGTCCTCGTAGGTGCCGAGCAGGTTGCACAGGGTGTAGCCGTGTCGGGCGGTCCATTCGACCAGGCGGGTGGAGGTGCCGCTGATCCAGATCGGCGGGTGGGGTTGCTGGTAGGGGCGGGGCCAGACGCTGACGTAGCGGTAGTGGTAGTGGCGGCCTTCCCAGGAGAAGACGTCGCCGTGGGTCCACGCCTTTTTGATGAGGTCGTGGGCTTCGATGAACATGTCCAGGTTGTGGACGGGGTTCTGGTTGGAGGGGAAGGTTTCGCCTTGGACGCCGCGGACGAAGCCGCAGTCGATGCGTCCGCCGCTGACGGAGTCTAGGTAGGCGATCTCCTCGGCGACGCGGATGGGGCTTTCCCGGTGCGGTAGTGGGGTGCCCAGGACGAGGACGCGGCCGCGTCGGGTGCGGTGCAGTACGGAGGCGGCGCTGAGGGTGGCGGACACCTGGAGGGTGGAGGCGGACTGGTGGTGTTCGTTGACCATGAGGTCGAAGCCGAGTTCGTCGGCGAGTTCGTACTCGTCGAGGTAGCGCTGGTAGAGCTGGTGGCCGAGTTTGGGGTCGTAGTACTGGTTGGGCATGAAGTACTTGAGTCCCCGGTTGGCCTCTTCCGCCTCGGGTGAGACGAAGGGGTAGGGCATCTCGGTGAAGTGGTAGAGCCTCACGGGGTCTCTCCGTTCAGGAAGGACCGGACGATCCGGTGGAACTCGTCGGGACGTTCCAGGTACGGGTAGTGGCCGGCGTCGGGGATTTCGACGAAGTGGGCTGCGGGCAGCAGGTCGGCCAGGGCGGCGCTGTGGCGGGGTGGTACGAGTCGGTTGTGGCTGCCGGCGAGGACCAGGGTGGGCATGGTGGCCAGGTGCAGCCAGCGGCGTAGGCGTGGGTCGTGCAGGAAGGGTTTCCAGGCGTAGCGGGACAGGGCGGCCCGGTCGGTGAAGGCTCGTTCGTATTCGCTGTCGGTCAGGCCGGTGGGGAATCCGGGCATCCGCAGGTCGTGGCAGGCGGCGGGGTCGGCCCAGCCGAGTTCGACGATTTCGGTGGGGTCGAGCAGGAGGATGTCGGCGAAGTCGGGTTCGGTGGGGCCGGAGAGTTTGACGCCGTACGGGGAGACGAGCAGCAGTGAGGTGAAGCGGTGGGGTGCGCGTACCGCCATCTCCAGGGCGATCCAGCCGCCGAAGCCGGCGCCGGCCAGGTGTACGGGGCCGGGTGGCAGGTTGGCGAGGGTGTCGGTGAGGTGGTGTTGGGCCAGGTCGGCGACGCTGTCCCAGTCTTCGGCGGTGGTGTCCAGGGGGGTGCCGAAGCCGGGGTGGCGGGGTACGACGACGGTGTGGTCGTCGGCGAGTCGGCTGAGGGCGCCGACGGGGCCGGGGAGTACGTCGGCGTCGTGGAGGAACAGCAGGGTGCTCATGGTGTGCTCCCCTGGTCGAAGAAGGTCAGCAGCAGGTCGGCGACGGCTTCGGGTTGGTCGAGGTTGGGTGCGTGGCGGGCGTCCATGCGGTGGACGTGGATCTGGGGTGCCAGGTTTTCGAAGTGGTGGCCCCAGTCGGGTTCGAGCAGGTCGTCGCGGGTGGCTTCGACGACGAGTACGGGGACGGGGCTGTCGCGCAGTGGGGTGGGCCAGTCGTCGCGGTTTTCCGGCTTGGGGAGGTTGGGGTGGCGCAGCCGGGGGGCCAGGCAGGAGGTGACGTGGCCGGGTTTGCGGGTGTTGGCGTAGCGCAGGGCGACGGTGTCCTCGAAGCCGGGGTGGTCGTCGGTCATGAGGCCGACCAGGCGGCGCATGTCGTCTTCGGTGCCGTCGAAGTTGCCGAGTTCGGTGAGGCCTTTGGTGGAGCGCCAGGGGCCGCCGGTGCCGCAGATGCTGACCCCGGACAGGGCGGGTAGTTCGGGGTTGGGGGTGGCCAGGGCGCGTAGCAGCAGGGAGCCGCCGAAGGACTGGCCGGCGAAGTGTGCGGCGTCGACGTTCAGGGCTTTGCAGAAGGCGGCGAGGTGGGCGGTGCGGAAGGAGTACGGCGAGCGGTCTAGGTAGATGACTTTGTCGGTGTCGCCGTAGCCGAGCAGGTCGGGTGCGAGGACCCGGTAGTGCTGGGCTAGCAGGGGCATGACCTCAGACCAGCTGCCGATGGCGTCGCCGCCGAAGGCGCCGTCGTGGATGAGGACGACGGTGCCTCGTGGTTGTCCGGGTGGGGTGGCTTCCCAGTAGCGGGTGGTGAATCCGCCGGCGTTGATGGTGTGTGGGCGTGGTGGGGTCATGGTGCGGTCTCCGGGTGCGGTCAGTGGGGGGTGGGTTGGAAGGTGCCGTAGCGGCCGTCGAGGTAGAGCAGGGGTGGGGCGTCGGTCTGGGCGCGGGCGTGCAGGACCTCGCCGCAGAGGATCAGGTGGTCTCCGCCGGGGTGGATGGTGGTGGTGCGGCATTCGAGTACGGCGGTGGTGCCGGTGGCGAGGGTGGGCACTGTGGTGTGTCCGGCGACCACGGCGGCGGCGAGTTCGTCGAGGTGGCGGCCGCGGGTGGCGAAGGCCTGTGCCCAGGCGGCGCGGTCGGCGGCGAGGTAGTTGATGCTGAACCGGCCGGCTTGTTCGGCCAGGGGTGCCAGGCCGGTTTTCCGGTCGATGGCGACCATGGCCATGGGGGGTGTGCCGGACAGTGAGGTGGCGGAGGTGCAGGTGAGGCCGGTGATTCCGGCGGGGCCGCCGGGGACGAGGATGATCGCCACCGGTGCGGGTACCTGCCGGAAGGCGGCCCGGAAGCGGGCGGTTTCGACGAGGCGGTCGGGGCCGGTGTGGTGGGTCATCGGGGCGCTCCGGTCTGGTTGAGCCAGAGGTGGTGTACGTCGGCTCGGTGGGTGAGGTGTTGGGCTGTCGGTCGGCCGCCGATGACCACTGCGGAGGCGACCCAGTCGGCGGTGGCGCCGGTGGTGGCGTGGACGGTGACCTGGGTGATGTCGGAGGTGGCGGGGCGTCCGGTGCGGGGGTCGATCAGGTGGTGGGCGTCGGTGCCCCAGCGGCGTTTGCCGGTGCCGCTGGTGGCGACGCCGCCGTCGCGCACGTGCAGGGTTTCGCCGTGGGGTAGTTCGACGGGCCAGCCGTCGCCGTCGGGGCCGGGTCCGCGGCAGGCCACGTCTCCCCCGATGCTGGCTGCTGAGTTGGGGCCTAGCCAGGTGACGATGTCGTCGGCCCAGGCGCCTTTGGCGAGGGCGCCGATGTCGAGGCTGTGGCCGGGGGCCAGGCGGGCGGTGTGGCCGCGGAGTTCCAGGATGTCGGCCAGGGGCGGCACGGCCGCGACCGGGTCGGCCACCGCAGAGGTGGCGGGGGTGCCGGTGGCCCAGGATCGGCGGTAGCCGGCGGCGAGCAGTTGCGGCAGTACGGCGATGTTGACCAGGCCGGTGCTGGCGGTGGCGACGGTGAGGGCGTGCCGCAGCATGGCGTGCAGTTGGTCGGAGATGGGGTGCCAGTGCCCGGCGGCGGCGTTGAGTCCGCTGAGTTCGCTGTCGGGGCGGAAGCGGGAGAAGCGGCGGTCCAGGGCGTGGAGGCGTCGTTGGACCTCGGTGAACGGGGTGACCGGTGGTCCGTAGCTGGCCAGGGTCACCGTGCAGGTGAACATCTGGCTGGTGTGCTGTTGCACGGTGGGTCGCTGTCGGGCGGGTGCGAGGTTCATGCCGTCTCCCTTCACCACCAGGTTTAACATGCTAAACATGATGATGTTTTAGCGGCAAGGGTCTGACCGTACCCGGTTCACCCGCCCGACAGGCCGACTGGCCTGGGCTTTCAGTCGCCCGTGACGGCCCGGCCGAGCACTTCCCGGGCGCTGCGGGCGACCGCGGCGTCGATCATCCGCCCGTCGGCGGAGACCGCCACCCCGCAGCCGTCGCGTTCCGCGGCGGTCAGCCGGTCGACGATGTCCCGGGCCGCGGCGACCTCCTCGGGCGTCGGTGAGAACACCCGGTTGACCACGGGCACCTGGGCGGGATGGATAGCGGTGCGACTGCGGTAGCCCTGCCGCAGCAGCAGCCGGCTGGTGGCCTCCAGCCGCTCCAGGTCCCGCAGGGCGGTCTCCGTCGGGCCCACCGGCGGGGCGATCCGGGCCGCCGCGCAGGCCAGCACGACCCGGGAACGCAGCGGCCACAGTTCCATCTTGTCCGGGCCGGGTTGCAGACACAGCTCGGCGGCCAGGTCGGCCTCGCCGAGGCCGAGGCGCACCACCCGGGGGGCGGCGGCCACGGCCTCGGCGCGCAGGACCCCTTCTGCCGTCTCCAGCAGGGCGAACACCGCCAGGTGACCGGCCGGCAGGTCGTGCTGCCGTTCGGCCTCGCCGAGCAGCCGGTGCACCTCGATCACCGACTCGACGTCGGCCTTCGGTACGACCACACCGGTCAGGTGCGGCCCGGCCACCGCGGCGATGTCGGCGGCCGGGGTGTCGGCGTTGATGCGTACCCACCACTGGGGGCCCTGGGCCGGGTCGGTGAGGTACCCGCCCAGGGCCTTGCGGGCCTCGGCCTTGTGCGTCGCCGCGACCGCGTCTTCGAGGTCGAGGATGCAGGCGTCGGCCCCCCGGGCCGCGGCCCGGGCCAGCTTGTCCGGCTGGTCCGCCGGCACGTACAGGTAGCTGCGGGCGGCGGCCGGGGTGGGTCCCAGGGCGGTCACGGCCGGGTCGGCCGGGCCAGGTAGCGGCCGCGGGGCTGGCCGACCACATTGCCGGCGCGCAGGATCTGCTCACCGCGCAGGAAGGTGTCGGTGACCTTGGCGGTCAGCTCCATGCCCTCGAACGGGGTGTACTCCTGGGTCGACAGCGAGTCCTGCGCCCGCACCGTCCAGGTGTGGTTCGCATCGACGAGGCAGAAGTCGGCGTCCAGCCCTTCGGCGATGGCGCCCTTGGTGGCCAGGCCGAACCGGCGGGCGGGAGCCCACGAGGTCAGCTCGGCGACCCGACCGTAGGACAGGCCCCGCTTGACGCCTTCGCTGATCAGGCCGGGCAGCAGGTACTCCGCGCCACCGAAGCCGGACTTGGCGACGAAGATGTCGTCCTTCGGCTCACCGAACTTGACCTCGGCCTTGCAGCAGGCGTGGTCGCTGACCACCCAGTCGATGGTGCCGTCGAGCAGGTGACCCCACAGGGCCTCGACGTCCTCGCGGGGACGAAGCGGCGGGTTGACCTTGCCGCCGAGGCCGTAGGCGGTGTCGATGTCGGCCAGCAGGTGACCGACGGTGACCTCGCGGCGGAAGTCGACGTGCGGGAAGGCCTTGGCCATCCGCAGCGCCGCGTCGACCGCCTTGGCCGAGGTCAGGTGCAGCAGGTTGATGGTGGGCAGGCCGGTCTCGTGGGCCAGGTAGGCGGCGATGGTGACCGCCAGGCCCTCGGAGTGCGGGGGCCGGGAGGCGCTGTAGGCGGCCAGTCCCTTGAGGCTGCCGTCCTCCTCGACCAGCCGGGTGTACGCCCGCATGATCTCCGCGGTCTCGCAGTGCAGGGACAGGGAGATCTCGTCGGCCAGCTCGGGGAACTGCTCCCGGGCGGCCTGCACCCCGCGCATCACGAACTCGAAGTGGGCGTAGTCGTACCGGGCGTCCGGCGGGATCATCAGGAAGGAACTCTGGTCGGCCGAGCGGCCGTGCAGCCCGTGACCACCGTAGAACATGAAGATCTTGAACGAGGTGACGCCGTGGTCGCGGATCAGCTCGGGGATCTCGTCGATGTGTTCGGTGGTCATCGGGGCCACGTGGAAGGCGAAGTCGACATACGACTTCTGGTCGGTGGCGCGGTGCACCTCGGGGAAGAACTCGCGGTACGGTCCGCCGCGGTTGAGGTAGTACTGCCCGGTACGGATGTAGTTGATCGCGGAGGTGACACCGCCCTGCGCGCAGGCGCGGCTCTCGGTGGCGGCGTCCTCGGCGAGGGGGTGGTAGATGCCCCAGTGCTGGTGGGCGTCGACGACCCCCGGGAAGGCGAGCTTGCCGCCGGCGTCGACGACGCTCTTCGCGCCGGTGGTGTCGAGCTGCGGCGCGAGGGCGGCGATCCGGCCGTCGCGGACACCGATGTCCAGCGCCGCCGGCTCGGGCTGGTCGTGCCGCACCACTCTGACGTTTGTCACTACGAGATCGAAGGGTTCCACGATGTGCTCCTGAGGTTGGCGGGCAGCGGGGCCGTTGTCAGTCGGCGTCGGGACGCAGGCGGGTCAGGGGACGCAGCAGGTCGCTGACGTCGTTGACCTCGTTGAGGCCGAGCACGGTGGAGACCACCTGGTCGGCGGTTTCCGGGGAGAGCCGTCCGGCGACGTTGTCCCGGAACTTCATGGCCAGTTCGGCGTCGGACAGCGGTCGCTGCGGGCCGCCGCGGTTGGCCAGCACCTCCTCGCGCCAGGTGCGGCCGTCGTCGGTGCGTACGGTGACGATGGCCGGGAACTGGTACGGGAAGATCTTGTCGCACTCGTCGTCGGGGACCACCTCGACGAGGGCCATCAGGGCCCGGCGCTGCGGGTCACGGGCCAGCTCGTCGGTGAAGTCGCCCAGGCCGAGACCGAGTCCACCGCCGCCGAGCAGTCCGGCGACGACGGTGTACGGGCCGCTGAACTGTGCCTGGTAGCCGGTCTCGGGGGTCCGCTTGGTGGCGATCGGTTCCCCGATGGTGCGGATCACCGCAGCGGGTACCCGCAGTTCGATGGCGGTGATCCGGTCCAGCGGCACACCCTGGGCCCGCAGGGCCAGGCCGGCGTCGATGCCCGCGTGGGTGAAGTGGTTGGCCGGGTACGGCTTGAAGAAGATGTCCGGCACCGACCAGCGTTCGCCGAGTCCGTCGGTGATCTGGTCGTAGTCGGCTTCCCCGCGCAGGAAGGCGGTGTAGAAACCGAACCGGCCCTCCAGCACGGTGGGTGGCCCGGTGAAGCCGCGGCGGACCAAGTCGGCGGCGGTGACGGCGCTGTGCGCGGCCCAGCCGCAGTGCAGCCGCTTGACCGTGCCGCCGGTGCGGTTGGCCTCGATCAGCCCGGCGGCCATCGAGGCGGTCACCCCGAGCACGTCGGTGAGCTGGTCTGAGTCGAGTCCGAGCAGCATGCCGGCGGCGACCGCACCACCCATCGCACCGCAGATGGAGGTCGCGTGCTGGCCGTGTTCGAAGAACACCGAGTTGTTCAGGACCGGGTCGAAACCGGCCATGCCCAGCCGTACGGTGACCTCGATGCCGACCGCGACCGCCTTGGTCAGGGCGGCGCCGTCGGCGCCGGCGGCCTGGGCGGCGGCCAGGGCGGCCGGGACCACGGCGGCGCTGGGGTGCAGCACCGAGGGCAGGTGGGTGTCGTCGTAGTCCAGGGAGTGGGCCAGCACCCCGTTACCGAAGGCGGCCTGGGCGGCGGGGACCCGGTCGGGCAACCCGACGACATGGGCCTGGGCGCGTCCACCCAGGTCGGCGACGTAGTCCAGGGCGGCGTGGCTGGTGGGCAGCCGGTGCGCGGCCACGCACAGCCCGAGGATGTCGAGGATCCGCTGGCGCACGCTGGCGGCGAGCCGGTCGGGCAGCTCGGTGGCGCGGGTGGCGGCGGCGAAGGCGGCGAGTTGCCGGGCCAGGGTCTGCTCAGTCATTGGCGATCACCGCCAGGGGGCGCACCGGGGAGCCGGTGGCGCCGAAGATGGCCAGCGGCGAGAGCATGAACAGGAACTCGTGGACGCCGTCGGCGGCCAGTTCCTCCAGCGCCATCGTCTCGATGATGTAGACGCCGCGTTCGACCAGCAGCACCCGGTGGGCGGGCAGGACGCTGTGTCCGGCGCCCGGTCGCAGGCACTCGAAGGCGATGGTGTCGGCGCCGGCGGCGTGGATCCCGGCGTCGGCCAGCCAGGTGGCGCCGGCCTCGCCGACCCCGGGCACCCCGCTGGAGTGGCCGACGTAGCGGGTGCGGTCCTCGTGGTCGAACAACCGTCCCCAGCCGCTGCGGATCAGCACCACGTCACCGGGGCGGATCGGGGTGCCCTGCCGTTGCGCCGTGGCCGCCAGGTCCTCGGGGGTGATCTCGTAGCCGGCCGGGCAGCCCTCGGGCTGACCCAGGGCGGCCGGGACGTCGAGCAGGACACCGCGGCGAACCATCGGGGCGATGGTGTGCGCGCCCAGCTCGGCGAAGCGTCCGCCGCGGCCGGCGACGGCGGCGTCGGAGCCGTCGACCAGCCGGCCGTCCTGGGAGACGTGGGCGAAGGCGTCGATGTGGGTGCCGACGTGGGTGCCCATGGTGATGATGTCGTTGGCGGCGGAACCGCCGTCGGCGCGCACGTTGTCGCCGTGACGACGGGGCAGGGCGTGCCAGAACGGCGGGTGGTTCGGCGACTGTGGCATGCCGATGGTCAGCCGGCGACCCAGGTCGTAGGTCCGCACTCCGGCGTCGACGGCGGCCAGCAGGGCCCGCGTCGCGCCGGTGGCGCCGGTGAGGGTGGTGCTCGAAGTGGTCACGGCAATCCTTACCTTGTGGGGCGGCCGTCAGGCCACGATCTGCCGGGCGCGCAGCTCGGCGATGGCCTCGGGGGTGCAGCCGAGTTCGTTGACGAGGAGGTCGTCGGTGTCGGCGCCGAGCGGGCGGCCGGTGAAGCGGATCCGGCCGGGGTTCTCCGACATCCGCCACATGACGTTGTGCATCAGGACCTCACCGAGGTCGGAGTCGGGGACCTTGACCAGCATCTCGGCGGCCTGGACGTGTTCGTCGGTGACGATGTCGCGGGCGTTGTAGACGGGGGCGACGGCAGCGCCGGCCTCTTCGAAGGCGCGCATGACCTCGTCGCGGGTCCGTTCGGCGATCCAGCCGCCCACGTACTCGTCGAGCAGGTCGGCGCGGGCGGCCCGCTCACGTCCGGAGGCGAACCAGGGTTCGTCGATGACCTCGGGGTGCCCGACGAGCCGCAGTACCCGTTCGGCGATGGTCTGGGCGCTGGTGGACACCGCCACCCAGTCGCCGTCCTTGGTGCGGTAGGTGTTGCGGGGGGAGTTGTTGGTGGACCGGTTGCCGTGCCGGTGGCCGATGACGCCGAGCTGGTCGTAGACGGTGGGGCCGGGTCCGACCGCCGTCATGATCGGCTCCAGGAGGCTCAGGTCGACGATCTGACCCTTGCCGCCGTTGCGGGTGCGGGCCCACAGCGCCACCATGGTGGCCGAGGAGGCGGCGATGCCGCAGATGCTGTCGGCCAGGCCGAACGCCGGCAGGGTCGGCGGGCCGTCGGCGTCGCCGGTCAGGTGGGCGAAGCCGCTCATCGCCTCGGCGAGGGTGCCGAAGCCGGGCCGGTGCGCGTAGGGGCCCTGCTGGCCGAAGCCGGAGATGCGGACGATGACCAGGCCGGGGTTGAGCTCCCAGAGCTGTTCCGGGCTGATCCCCCACCGTTCCAGGGTGCCGGGGCGGAAGTTCTCCACCAGCACGTCGGCGGTGGTGGCCAGGCGGCGCAGCAGCTCGGCGCCCTCCGGAGTGGACAGCTTCAGGCCGATCGTCCGCTTGTTGCGGGAGATCTCCTTCCACCACAGCGGTACGCCGTCCTTGGCGTGGCCGTGGCCGCGCATGCTGTCGCCGGCGACGGGGTGTTCGACTTTGATGACGTCGGCACCGAAGTCACCGAGGATCTGGCAGCACAGCGGGCCGGCCAGGATCGTCGAGGCGTCGATGACGCGGAGTCCGGTCAGCGGTCCGTCGTGCACTGGGCCTCCCCTATCCATTTCGTTCGGTTCAAGCGAACGGTGTTTCGCTCAGCAGAATAGTCCGTGATCAGGTACGGGGTCAACGCAAACAAGCCCCTCACCTCGGCGGATGCCTGGTCAGCCGGGGCCGCAGCACCACCGCGGCCGCGATCGCCGCCACGGCGGCGACGAACGCCCCGGTACGGGCCGAGAAGGTGTCCCCCAGCCAGCCGTGCAGCATCGCCGCCCCCGGCCGGATGCCGAGGAAGCACATCGACCACAGGGCCATCACCCGACCGCGTACCTCGTCGGCCAGGCCGTGCTGCATGGTGGCGTTGACATCGCTGACGGCCAGCAGATAGCCGGCTCCGCCGAGGGCGATGCCGGCCGTGGCCATCACCGGGCCGGGACTGACCGCCAGCAGCACCATCCCGGCGCCCAGGGCGAACACCCCCACGGCCCCGGTGCGGCCACTGCCCATCGTGCGGCGCAGCCGCCCGACCCAGCCGGCGATCAACGCCGAACCGATGCCGAAGAAGGTGATGAAGACACCGACCAGCAGCTCCCCGCCACCGAACCCCTCGGCGAACAGGGGCGACAGGGTGTTGATCGGCTCCATCGCCAACCCGATCAGGGCCACCGCCACCAGGCAGCGCAGCAGTTCGGGACGGCCCCGCACATAGGTCAGACCGCCCAGGACCCCCAACCGCCCCCGCGGACGGGCGCCCGCGGCGGGCCGGGGCAGCCGTACGCGACTCAACGCCGCGGCGAACACCAGGAAACTGGCGGCGTTGACGGCGAACGCCGTACCGGCCCCGGCCAGCGCGTAGGTGGCCGCTCCGGCCACCGGACCGATGGCCCGGGACAGGTTGAAGGTCAACGAGTGCAGGGCGATGGCCTGGGGTACGTCGGCACGACCGACGATGTTGGGTACCAGCGCCTGCGCGGCCGGGCCGGTGACCGCCTGCCCCACCCCGGACAGTCCGACGAAGGTCAGCAGCAGCCACGGGTTCAGGGCGTCCAGGAAGGCCAGCAACGCCAGTACCGCGGCGGCGCCACCACCCAGGGTCTGCCCTACGATGATCAGCACCCGCCGGTCGGCGCGGTCGGCCACCGCCCCGATCACCGGGGCGAGGACCAGCTGCATGGCGAACTGCAGGGCGGTCACCAGACCCACCATGAACGCCGAGCGGGTCATCGCGAAGATGGTCAGGATCGCCGCGACGTTCTGGAACCAGGTACCGGTGTTGGACGCCAGTGACCCGAAGAAGTACGGACCGAAGCGGCGGTCCCGCAGCAACGCGAGACCGCCACGTCCCTCATCTTCGGCTGGCCTGTCGGCCGGCGGATCGGCCGGGCGATCAGCCTGCCGCACCCGCGCCTCCCATGCCGTACCCCTGGGGGATGCCGCTGGCCAGGGAGGTCCACACGGACTTCGGGCGCAGGTAGAGCCGGGCCGCCTCGGTGCCGTTCTCCCGGCCGTAGCCGGACAGGCCGATGCCACCGAAGGGCACCAGGTCCGACAGCACCCGGTAGGTGTTGATCCACACCGTGCCGGCGCGGACCTGCCCGGCGAACCGGTGGGCCCGGGCGATGTCGGCGGTCCACACCCCGGCGGCCAGACCGAACTGGGTGTCGTCGGCCAACCGCAGGGCCTCGGCGTCGTCGCGGAACGACGACACCGCCAGCACCGGCCCGAAGACCTCCTCGCGCAGCACCCGGGCACCCTCGTCGAGCCGGTCGAAGACCGTCGGCGGTACGAAGAAGCCGTTGCGCAGCCGCTCATCCTCCGGCAGGGCGGCCTGGGCCACCATCCGGCCGGCCGAACGGGTCTCGGCGATGAAGGCGGCCGTCTTGTCCCGCTGCGCCGCGGTGATCTGCGGACCCAGGTCGGTCTGGGCGTCGAAGGGGTCACCCACCCGCAGGGTCCGCACCCGGGCGGCCACCCGGTCGAGGACCTCGTCGTAGATGGACTCGTGCAGCACCAGCCGGGAACCGGCGATGCACATCTGACCGCAGGAGGCGAATACCCCCAGCACCACGGCCTCGACCGCCCGGTCCAGGTCGGCGTCGGGGAAGATGACCTGCGGCGACTTGCCGCCCAACTCCAACGCGATCGGGGTCAGGTTGTCCGCCGCCGCGCGGGCGATCGCCTTGCCGGTGTCGTGGTGCCCGGTGAACACGATCAGGTCCACGTCCGGATGCGACACCAGGGCCGCGCCGGTCTCCCGGCCGCCCGGCAGCACCTGCGCCAGCCCTTCCGGGATGCCCGCCTCGACCAGCAGATCACCCAGCGCCAGGGCGGTCAGGGGGGTCTCCTCGGCCGGCTTGAGCAGGCAGGCGTTGCCGAAGGCCAACGCCGGGGCGATCTTCTTGGCGGCGAAGAAGAACGGCACGTTCCACGGGATGACCCCGGCGACCACGCCGTGCGGCTCCGGCACCGTGTAGGTGTGGTACTCCGGTCCGACCGGGATGGTCTCACCGCGTACCTGCTCCGCCCAGCCGGCGTAGTAGCGGAAGCTGCCGGCCGCCCGGCGCACCTCGCGCCGGGTGTCGCTGAGGATCTTGCCGGTGTTGCGGGTCTCGGTCGCGGCCAGGTCGTCGATCTGGGCCTCGATGAGGTCGGCGATGCGGTGCAGCACCCGGGCCCGGTCACTGCCGGTACGCCGGGCCCAGGCGGGCTGAGCGGCGCGGGCCGCCCGGACGGCGGCGTCCACCTGCGCCGGGGAGGTGGGAGCGACGCTGGCCAGGACCTGGGCGTCGATGGGCGAGACGACTTCAGCCATCGGTGTTTCCTTCCTCGGCCGGGGTACGCGCCCGGCGTCGCGGGTCCATCGACCCGGTGAGATGTTCGGGCACCCAGACGTCCAGCACGGCCGGCACCCGGTCCCGCTGCACGGCGGTACGGGCCCGGTCCAGGGCGGCGGCCAGGTCGGCCGCGGCGACCACCCGTTCCCCGTAGCAACCCTGGGATCGGGCGTGCGCCGCGAAGTCCGGCGAGGGGGTGAGGTGACCGCCCCGCACGGTGGGCTCGTTGACCGCCAGGCCGTCCGGGTAGTGGGCGGCCAGGGTGGTGGTGCCGGTGCGGTACCCGCCGTTGTTGACCACCACGGTGACCACCGGGGCGTCGCACTGCTGCTGCAGCCACAGGCAGGAGTCCGGGGAACCGAACAGGTACGAACCGTCCCCGGTGACCGCCACCGCGTGGGCGCCACCGGCGGCGATGCTGGCGCCGGTCGCCGCCGCCACCGCCCAGCCGAGGCTGGACCCGCCCTTCTCGAACAGGGTGCCCGGTCGGGTGCGGCGGATCCTGGTGGTGTCGAACACCTCCCAGGTCAGCAGGTCGTCCGGGCTCAGGTGCCGGTCCAGGGCCGCGGCGATCAGGGCCGGGGTGGGTACCCCGGTGGCGGGTGCCGGATCGTCGGTGCGGCGACCGGCCGGGGCGGCGTCCCGGCGCCGGCGTACGGCGTCGGCGTCACCCGGTCCGGCCGAGCCCACCTCGGCCAGCACCGCGGCCAGGAAGGCCGCCGGATCGGCCGTGGTACGGGCGTCGGCGCGCAGTTCGTAGAGCGGTACCCGGCTCTCGATCGGGTCGGGGCCCACCCAGCCGATCCAGGCGTCGTCGCGCGGCTTCTCCAGCGCGGGCATCCACGGCACCGGGTGGTCCAGCACGATGATGACGTCGAACTGGTCCAGCGGATCGGCGCAGTGCCACCGGCTGTCGTCCGGCAGGTTCATCCGGTACCGGGAGGCGCGGACCTGCACACCGAGGGTGTCGGCCAGTTCGGCCAGCAGGGCCACGGCCTGCGGGTTCACCCCCACCCGGTCGGTGACGATGACCGGCCGCCGGGCGGTCGTCAGGCGGCGGGCCACCTCGCTGACCACCCCGGGGTCACCCGGTCCGAGGACCGGGATGCCGAGCATCTGGGCGCTGGGAACGGGTCGGTCACCGGCCTGCGGGTACCGGCCCACCTCCTCCGGCATCGCCAGGTAGACGGGGCCGCGCCGGGGTGCCAGCGCGACCTGCAGGCCGCGCGCCACCACCAGGCCGGCGTCGTCCAGGGGGGACAGCTTGTAGTCCCACTTGACGTACTGCCGAACGATCGAGCCCTGGTCCCAGCGTTGCTGCTTCCAGAACACCGGTGAGGTGCGGGACTCCGCCCGGGTGGGCGGATAACCCGACATGATCATGATGGGGTGGTCACCCCACATCGCGTTGTGGATGGCGCCGCCGTGGTGCAGCAGCCCCAGGTCGGCGTGGGCCACGGTCATGGCCGGTCGGCCGGAGACCATGGTCTCGCCCATCGCGGCGGTCAGCGCTACATGCTCGTGCGGGCAGGTGATGAGCTCCGGGGTCGGCTCCCCCTGGTGGCGGGCCTGGGCGTTGGCCTCCTGGAAGGAGGTCAACTCGGAGCCGCTGTTGAACCACAGCCGCTGAACACCGCTGGCCGAAGCCGCCGCCAGCACCGCGGCTGCGGCGCTGGCGGCGGCCGGGCCGCCGGTCACAGGTTCCTCGCGCGATCGAGGTAGTCCTTGTAGATCAGCTTCTCGATGGGAGCTGCGGACTTGACCAGACCGGCCTTGATCAGGCTCTCCTGGCCGGACAGCCAGGTCTGCTCGTTCATCTGCAGGGCCTTGTCCGGGCCGGCGGCCAGCCAGCTCTCCACCAGCAGGGGCAGCTCGGCGCGGGCCTGCTCCGGGTTGGCCTCCGGGTTGTACTTACGTAGGTCGGCGATGACCTGGTCCCAGTTCTCCTCCTTGCTGGCGTACTCGATGGCCTTGAGTACCCCGGCGAGGAACTTCACCGGCATGTCGCTGTCCGACTCGATCATCTTCAGGCTGGTGTTGTACGAGTCCGACGGCATCGGGGCGAACTCGTCGGTGCTGAAGAAGGCGACCTCGCCGATGTCCTTCTGGATGGTGGCCCGGTCGGTGTTGACGCAGACCCAGGCGTCGATCTCGCCCTTGCGGGCCAGCTCGTACGCGGCCGTGCCGACACCGGTGACCGGACGCTTCACCGTCTTGGGGTCCACCCCGGCGTTGATCAGCATGACGTCGAGCAGGTTCTCGGTGGCGCCACCGGTGGAGACGATGCCGCAGGTGCGTCCGGCCAGCTGGGCCGGGTTGCGGATCGCCTTGTCCGGCATGGAGACGACCTCGAACTGCGACTTCTGCCGCAGGCTGGCGATGCTGACCAGCGGCGCCTGCTCGTTGGCCACCGCGATGACCGCGTTGATGCCGTTGGCCCGGGTCAGGTCGGCCGAGCCACCGAGCACCGCCTGGATGGCGGTGGCGGTGCCCTGGCCACCCTTGATCTCCAGGTCCAGGCCGTACTCGGCGAAGTAGCCGCGCTCCTTGGCGACCATGGTCTCCACGTAGCTCAGCGTCAGGCTGGACGCGGCCATGTACGTGCCGGAGAGGCTGCCGTCGGCGTTGACCTTGGGGCCGTCGTCGCCGCAACCGCTGAGCAGCAGGGTCATGCCACCGGCGCTGGGCAGCAACAGCCCTGCGGTGGCGCCGGCGCGGAGGAACGAGCGCCGCGAGACCGGCGCGCCGATGGAACGGTCATTTTTCACGAGAAGCTCCCAGTGCCGAGGGGGGTAATGGATGGGGGGTGAGGGATATGAGGCAAGGAGAGGTCCGCCCGCGCCGCGACGCGGCGCCGACCAGGGATACGGATGGGCGGTTGGTACGAGAGGTGCGGCCGGTCAGGGGGTGCGACGCGGCTGCACGGACTCGTGCCAGGGGATCAGCAGCCGGCGGGCGCCGGTGACGATGCTGTAGAGGGTGAAGCCGAACAGAGCCATGATCAGGATGGCGCCGAACAGCTTGTCCACCTGGAGGCCGTTCTGCAGGTTGACCGCGTACCGGCCGAGGCCCTTGTCGCCGCCGAGGTATTCACCGACGATCGCGCCGATCGTGGCCTGCACGACCGCCAGCTCCATGCCGGCCAGGATGAAGGGCATGGTGTACGGCAGGTCCGCACGCCAGAACCGCTCCCAGCGCGAGGCCTTCAGGGTGGTCATCAGGTCGTGCATGGAGCCGGGCACCGACCGGATGCCGAACGAGGTGTTGATCAGCAGCGGGAAGAAGGCCAGCAGGGCGGCCATGACCACCTTGGACGACGGACCGAAGCCGAGCCACAGGATGAACAGCGGCACCAGCGCGACCTTCGGCACCACCTGGGTGGCGACGATGAAGGGTCGGGTGATCCGGTCGAACAGGGGGGACTTGCCGATCATCAGGCCGAGGCCGACACCCAGCACGATCGCCAGGGTCAGGCCCATCATGACCTCGTAGAAGGTCGTCCAGACGTGGGTCTTCCAGACGAAGGGGTCGGTGATCTGCTCGATGAAGGAGGAGAACACCGCCTCCGGCGGCGGGAGCACGAACCGGGACAGGTCCGTGAGCTCGACGTAGACCTTCCAGGCCAGCAGGAACAGCGCGATCAGCAGCGGGCTGGTGTAGAAGGACAGCCAGCGGTTGTTGCGCAGTCGCTGCGACCAGGTCGGGGGTGGGGGCCGCAGGAGGTCTGCGGAAGCCGATTTCGGCGCCGACTGGCGCTGATCAGTAGTGGTCACGTGGACACCTCAAGTACGGGTCAGGCCGAGATGGCGGGGCGGGCTTCGCTGTCCTGCACCTCGCCGATCTGACGGCGCAGCTCGGCGGTCAGGTGGCGGAACTCGGCGGACTCGGTCATGTCGACGGTGCGCGGCCGGGGCAGCGTCACCTCGGTGATGGAGTGGATGTGGCCGGGCTTGGTCCCCAGCATCACGATGCGGTCGGCCAGGAACACCGCCTCGGAGACGGAGTGGGTGACGAAGACGACCGTCTTGCGGTTCTCCAGCCAGATGCGCTGCAACTCCACGTTCATCATGTCGCGGGTCTGCGCGTCCAGGGCGCCGAAGGGTTCGTCCATGAGCAGCACCTGGGGGTCGTGCGCCAGGGCACGGGCGATGGAGACCCGTTGCCGCATACCGCCCGACAGTTGGTGGGGGTACTTGTGCTCCGCCTCGGGCAGCCCGACGAGGGTCAGCATCTCGCGGACCTTCGCCGCGCGCTCCTGCCGACCCATGCCGGCCATCTCCAGCGGCAGGGCGACGTTCGCGGCCGTGGTGCGCCACGGCATCAGGGTCGCCTCCTGGAAGACGAACCCCAGCGGCCGGTCGGCGCGCTCAGGCTGGTCACCGTGGTCGAGGCTGACTCGTCCCACGGTGGGGCTCTCCAACTGACCGATGATTCGCAGCAAGGTGGTCTTGCCGCAGCCGGAGGGACCGAGCAGCACAACGAATTCGCCGTCGGCGATGTCGAGCGAGACCTCACTCAGAGCGAGCATCGACTGCCCGCCGGCGCCGGCGAAGACCTTGCTGACGCCCTCCACTTTGATTGCACTCATGGAATCCCCTGTCGCCCACCGGGCCCGCAATTATCGCGAGATTGTTCGCTTGTGCAGTACGCCGTTCTGTTGGTGCGAACGTAAGCTATGTTCGGCGGCAAGGTCAATGGTCCGGGAGGCCGGACTGAGTCCGATTGGTTCCCCATAAATCCCCCGAATCGGGAGCAACCCCCATGAACTACCCCGCGCAAAGTACTGCGGTGCTGGTCATCGACATGCAGAACGACTTCTGCTCCCCCGCCGGAGCGATGGCGGCACTCGGTGCCGACGTCAGCGTCAACGCCGATCTGGCCCGCCGTCTGCCGAGCTTCCTGGACCCGGCACGGGCCGCCGGTTGCCTGATCGTGTGGGTCCGGCAGGCCGCCCACGAGCAGCTCGTCTCACCGGCCCGCAGGGCCCGAGCCGTGGCGATGGGACGCAGCCCGCTCAGCGTCTGCGCCGCCGGTTCCTGGGGCGCGGAGCTGGCCGAGGGGCTGCGGCCGGAGCCGGGTGACTGCCACCTGGAGAAGACGCGCTACAGCGCCTTCGTCGGGACTCCCCTGCACAACCTGCTGCGGGCGCACGGACGCGAGCACGTGGTCGTGGTCGGCACGGCGGCCAACGTGTGCGTGGACTCCACCATCAGGGAGGCGTACATGGCCGATCTGGCCACCACGATGCCGACCGACCTGGTCGGCTGGACCCGCGCGGACCTCGCCGAGGCGGCGATCCGCAACCTGGGGTTCTACTTCTGCGAGACCACGACCTCGGCCGAGCTGCTGTCGGCCTGGTCCGCGGCGGACCGGGTCGGCTGACGCCGGACCGCCCGCCGACGCTCCCCCTGCTCCGCCGCAGCCGGAGCAGGGATGGCGGCGGCGGGCTGATAGCCCAGCTCCGCGCTGACCTGGCGGGCGGCGTCGGCCACCAGGTCGCCGTACTCGGTCAGCAGACGTGGTGAGAAGCGGTCCTGGGGGCCGCACAGCGACAGGGAACCGTAGACCTCACCCGAGGCCAGGTGGATCGCCGCGGCCACACTGGCGGCGCCGGCCTGTCGCTCACCCCGGCTGACCGCGTAACCCTGCTGCCGGATCTGCCGCAGGTCAGCCCAGAGCTGCTCCACGGAGGTGATGGTGGCGGCGGTCAGCGAGACCAGCTCATGGCCGGCCAGATACTCGGCCACCTCGGCATCGGGCAACGCCGCCAGGATCGCCTTGGACGACGACCCGGCGAGCAGCGAATGTCGGGAACCCAGGGTCACCGACATCCGGATCTCGTGCGGTGAGAGCACCTGATCGGTGTAGACCCGCATCCAGCCCTGCCGCATCGACAGGGTGGCGGTCTCCCCGGTGGCCTCGGACAACCGTCGCATGTGACGGTTCGTGACGGCCTGCACGTCGATGGCGCGCAACGCCGCCAGACCGACCGCCAGGGCACCCGGTCCCAGCCGATATCGCCGGGTGCCCTCGTCGAAGGTGACGAACTGGTTGGCGGTCAATTCCTTGAGAATGCGGTGCGCCACCGCCTTGGGGAGATTCAACTCCCGGGCGACAGTGGACACCCCGATCATCTCCGGGCTGCTCTCGGCGAGCAGATCGATCACGGCCAGCGCACGACCGAGGCCACTTGTCGTGTAGCGGTGACCGTCCGCTGGTTCCATCACCGGCACCGCTGCTCTCCCATTCGGCCGCGAATCGTCGTACACCTTGCCGCACGCCGGCGCACGGTCCGATCGGAAATCCGCGCTAGCCGACGCTCAGTGTTGGATGCCGAGCATACTGACACGACGCAGATACTCTTTGGCGTCCTCGGGGTTTTCCGCCAACGCCCGCAGGCGAACCAGCCGTTCGCGGCGCCCGGACAACTCCACCCCGTCGGCCGAGGTGCGGTTCTCCGTCGTGGTCGGCTGCACGAACTGCTCGGCGATGGACCGACGGCGCTGCGCGTACGCCGCGGTGGCCGCGTCCTGGTCGGGCTCGGCCAGCGCGGCGGCGACCGCCACCGCGTCGTGGATGCCGGAGTTCAGCCCCATGCCCCCGGTGGTGCTGCTCAGGTGCGCGGCGTCGCCGGCCAGCAGCACCCGTCCGATGCGGAAGGAGGCGGCCAACCGCTGGTGGCTGCGGTACATCTGGTGCTGGCTCAGCGGCAGCTCCGACGCGTCCGGCCGGTCACCGAGCAGCAGCGCCACGGCGGCCAGGAAGTCCGGGTGGGTGCCCGAGGGCGGCTCGTCGTCGACCCCGGTGCCGGTCGACAGCGCCGCCCGCCAGATGTCCGGGGTCCGGATCAGCGAGAAACGGCCCCGCGGGCCGGACCAGTAGCCGACCGCGCCGAGGTCCGGCACCGCGTCCTCGAACCGGAACGGGGTGGCCACGACCAGGCTCATCGTCGGGTACGTGAAGCCGGGGAAGGGCACCTCCAGCAGCTTGCGGGCGATGCTGTGCGCGCCGTCCGCGGCGACCACCCAGCGGCAGGTCACCTCGCTGCGGGTGCCGTCGACCGCGACCTCAAGGGTGACCTGGTCGTCGTCCTGGCTGAGCCCGACGACCTCGTGGCCGAACCGGATGTCCACGTTCGGAGCCTCGACCACCGCCTGACGCAGCAGCCGGACCAGCTTGTACTGCTCGTACTGAAGCCGGAAGGGGTAGCGGGTCTCGCCCTCCAGCAGCTCGTAGGAGAAGCGGGCGGTCTCCGGCAGCTCAAGGTCGCGGTAGTCCAGCCGGTGCACCCGAACCGCCTCCTTGAGCATCGGGGCGGCCAGATCCAACTCGTCGAGCAGTTCGGTCGTCGGCGGGTGAACGGTCGAACCCCGCCACTCCGACTGCACCTCGTCGGGTCCCTTTTCCAGCACGATCACCGGGATGTCGCGTTGGGCCAGGGCCAGGGCGGTAACCATACCCACTGGTCCGCCGCCGAGGACGACGACCGGTGCTTGCACGGGGTGGCTAGAGAGCGCCACGTTCACTCCTTCCCGCCGGCGATGTCGCCGACGAATCCGGTCATCTAGGACTGGGCCACGACGGCGGCCAGATGCCGCAACGCCGGGCTCGGCGACTCGCCCGCCAGGTGGGTCAACCCGGCCGTCTCCAACAGTTGCCAGGCGCCGGCCAGGTTCGAGGACAGAACCGGCACCGGCGCGGTCGGCAGGACCTCGTCGAGCGCGTCCAGGCTGGGCGCGCCCGTACCGGTCAACAACACCGCGTGGCCGGGCGGGAACCCACCCTCGGGCGCCTGCAACGCCTGCAGGACGGTGTCGCGCACGGTGGTCGAGGTCAGGTCGTAGATGGCACCCGTGCCGGGCACCGGCACCGGGGTGCCGACCGTGCGGCCGGTGCCCCGCCAGAACGCCGCGGCCTGTTCGGTGAGCCAGGCCGGGTACGGCGAGACCAGGGTCAGGGTGCGTACGCCGAGGCGGTCGAGCAGGTGCCGGACCGCGCTGGCGGCCCCGAACACCGGGCTGCCGAGTCGGGCGGTCGCCGCGTCGTCGGTCTGCCGGGTCTCGGTGCGCCCCGGACGGTAGTAGCAGCCGGTGCAGGCGTTGTAGGTGGCCGCGACCGCCATGCCCGCCAGGGTGGCGGCGGTGTCCGGCAGCAGTTCGGCGTACCGGTCCAGCCGCTGCTCCAGCGGACCCTCCACCACCGGTAGCCGGGCCACGTGGTAGCGGATCTCCAGCGGCAACAGACGGCGGAGCTCGGGCTCCACCGTCGGGTTGGCCGGTGGAACGATGATGCCCAGAGCTTTTTCGACCACAGCACCCACCAAATCGTTCGACTGAGCCGTACGCCGTTCTACGTACAGGAACGATAGGGGCTGTGATGGGATCGGGTCAACCCATTCGTGATCGCTTCCGGAGCGCGCGCATACCCCGTTTCACCAGGCATGACACCTTCCTCAGGCGCGCCTGCGGGACCGACTCGGGCGCTCCGGGGTCACAGACCCCCACCAACGCGCAACACGGCGCCGGTGGTGTAGGAGGCCTCCGGGCCGAGCAGCCAGGCGACCGCGGCGGCGACCTCCTCGGGTTCACCGGGTCGGCCCAGCGGGATGCGGCCGGCGGCACGCTCGGGCCGGTCGGGTTGACCGGACAGGGCGTGGATGTCGGTGCGGATGATGCCGGGAGCCACCGCGTTGACCCGGATGCCCCGGGGAGCCAGCTCCTTGGCCAGCCCGATGGTCAGGGCGTCCGTGGCGGCCTTGACGGCGGCATAGTGGACGTACTCGCCGGGGCTGCCCAGGGTGGCCGCGACCGAGGAGATGTTGACGATGGACCCGCCCTCGCTCATCCGGCGGGCGGCCTGCTGGGCACAGAGGACGTAACCGACGAGGTTGACGTCGACGACCTCGCGCAGATCGGCCAGGCGCAGGTCGACGAAGGAGCCGATCGGGCTGGTGACGCCGGCGTTGTTGACCAGACCGGTGATCGGGCCCAGCTCGGCGGCGGCCTCGAACAGGGCGGCCACCTGGTCGGGGTCACGGGTGTCGGCGCACACCGCGGTGACCCGTACCCCGGTGGCGCGCAGGTCGCTGGCGACGGCCTCGGCGGTGGCCTTGTCGCGGCGGTAGCCGAGGGCCAGATGGTGACCGGCGGCGGCCAGCCGACGGGCGGTGGCCGCGCCGATGCCCCGGCTGCCGCCGGTGATGACGGTGACCGCTGTCATCGACTCCCCCTGTCCCGAGGCGGTGGTGGCGACGTTACCGTGACGGTCGATGCGGTGGCAGCGTGCTGTGCTCCGGCCCACCGGTCGTCGTGCGTCACGCAGCCCGCGCGGAAGCGGGGCTGATCTTCGGGTTGTCGGCGGCGGCTGGTATCAAGGCAGGCGGCTGAACATGTGTACGAGGGAGAGGTCGTGTGATGGGTGCCGCTGACCAGGGTTTGTCCGATGATGAGGTACGCGGTATCCGGGAGGCGTTGGCCGCCGGCCGCAAGCCGAAGGTGGTGTTCACCGCGGCGGCGGGTCAGATCGCCGGCCAGTTGGGACAGGTGGTCGAGTTGACCGACCCCTCGGTGTCCGACGAGTTCGTGGTGGTGCGGTTCGGGCGCGACGAGTTGCCCTTCTCCCCCGCCGACCTGGCGGTGGCGCCGCGCGGCGCGGGTCGTCGGCAGGCGGAAGCCAAGGCGGAGACCAAGGTGGAGCCGACCCCGGTCGAACCGGCGGCGGAGCCGGAGTTCGTGTTGGACCGGGTGCCGCAGCCCCGTCAGGAGGAACCCACCGTGCAGGAGGAGCCAAAAGTGGAGTCGAAGCCGGCGCGGCGGGCCGTCAAGGCGACCAAACCCAAGTCTCCGTCGGGTTTGACGGTGACCCTGGCCTACGCCGAGGGAGAGTGGACGGTCGCCGCACAGCAGGGCGGCAAGGTGCTGGCCAAGCCGTACGTGGTGAAGCCGGCCGAGGCGCTGCGGATGGTGGCCCTGGTGGACGTGCCGGGGGTGCACGAGGCCGTGGAGCAGATTCTGGCGGCCGAGCGGGCCGAGGCCGAGCAGCAGGCGGAGAAGCTGCGGGCGGAGCTGGCGGAGATCGAGGCCCGGCTGGCGGAGCTGCGCGAAGCGGGCTGAGCGGCAAGGGTCGCAGCGGGGTCCGGGGTGCAGGCCCCGGACCCCGCTGCTGTGCTCAGAAGTAGTCCAGGGCCTGGGCGGGTGGGCCGGCGGCCAGCAGGTCCAAGGCGCCGGGGTCGGGTGTGGTGTGGTGCAGCAGGCCGGCCTCGGCCAGGGTGCGGGCGGTGCCGGTGGCGGTGTAGAGGCGGGCGAAGCCGCGCACAGTCAGGTGCAGATCCGCCTCGGTGTCACTGCGGCGCAGCTGGGCCCGGCCGTCGGCGACGGCCAGCTGCCAGGTGCCGGTGTTCCACTCGGCCAGATCGTCGGTCAGGGCGAAGGTGACCTGGCCGCGAACGTGGGCAGGCCAACCTCGGGTCTCCACGGCCCGGACGACGTCGACCGGCCGGTGCATCCAGGTGTCGTGTTCGTGCTGCCGGGCCAGTTCCAGGGGCAATTGGGCGCTGACGGCGTCGCCGGGCAGGGGGGTCAGCCGCAGGGTGGGAGCGACGCTGTGCCAACTAGCCAGAACCCCGACGAGGGTACGGGCGGCCTCGGCGGTGCCGGCGAGGAGGTCCTCGACGGTCAGCACGGCCTCCGGGCCGTAGCCCCGGCCCCGGTTCCAGCCGGCGTACCCGACCAGGGTGTCGCCGTGTTCGACCAGGGTCAGCCCGTCGTACGGCAGGTCTTCGCCGAGGTGGAAGCGGGGGTGGGTGCGGGTGAGCAGACCGTTGCGGTGCCGGGCCAGGCGTTCGTACAGGCCGGTGGTGGCGGGCAGGTCGGCGGGGGTGCCGGCCCGTACGGTCAGGTGTGCCGGGCGGGGGTGTCGGGGCAGCGCGACCGTGGGCAGGTCGAGGGTGCGCAGCTCTCCGGTGACCTCCCAACCCAGGGCCCGGTAGGGGCCGGTGGTGGTGGCGAACAGGGTGCTGACGGCGGCGCCTCGTTCGTGGGCGCCGTGCAGCAGGGCGCGCAGCAGGGACCGGGCCACCCCGGTACCCCGGGCCTCGGGGGCGACGGCGACCCCGGCGACGCTCGCGGCCGGTACGGTCGCGCCGCTCCACCACTGCTCGTCATGCAGGTCGACCGCCTTGCCGACGAGAGTGCCACCCCGGTCGTAGGCGCCGTAGCTGGTGCGCCCGGCCAGCGGGGCGGTCGAGGGTGGTGCTTGCGGGTCGGAGCCGAAGGTCAGGCGACCGAGCTGCCAGGCGGCGGGAAGGTCCTCGTCGGGGAGTACCCGGATGGTGGGCTGCACGCCCCTGACGATAGTGAGGTCCGGTCAGGTGGCGCGGGTGACGGGTCGGTGCCGGACCGGGAAGTTGACCGAGTTGGCGATGAAACACACCCGGTGGGCGTCGTCGTGCAGGGTGGTGGCGGCCTCGACGGTGTCCGGGTCGGCGACGGTGACCTGCGGGTGCAGGAGGGCCTCGGTGAAGTGGCCGCTGCCGGTGTTGTCCGTGGTCATGGTGCCGGTGGCGTGGTCGACATAGGCGGTGACCACGATGCCGTTGTCGGCGCAGAGGTGCAGGTAGGCCAGCATGTGGCACTGGGACAGGGCGGTGAGCAGCAGCTCTTCCGGGTTCCAGCGGGTGGGGTCGCCGCGGAAGGTGGGGTCGGAGCTGCCCGGGATCAGCGGGTGGCCCTCGGCGGTGATGTCGTGGTCGCGGCGGTAGTCGCGGTAGCCGCTGGTGCCGGTGCCGAGGTTGCCGGTCCAGGTGACCGTGGTGGCGTAGGTGTGGGTGTGCAGGCGGGGCATGGGGGTCATGGTGCCGCATCGGGCCGGGGGTGTGCTCCCCCGGCCCGATGCCCGATCAGTGTTGCGGGATGTGGGCGACCCCGATGCGCTTGCGGAACACCCAGTAGGTCCAGCCCTGGTAGGCCAGCACGATCGGGGTGAAGATCACCGCCACCCAGGTCATGATCTTCAGGGTGTAGGGGGTGGAGGCCGCGTTGACCGCGGTCAGGGTGCCGGCCGGGTCCAGGGTCGAGGGCAGCACGTTGGGGAACAGCGCGGCGAACAGGGTGGCCACGGCCAGGGCGATGGCCACGGCGGTGCCGGTGAAGGCCCAGCCCTCGCGGCGTACCTTGGCGGCGGCCAGACCGCCGAGCAGGGCCAGGGCGGCGCCGACGGCGAACACCACCGCGGCGGTGCTGGAGCGGATGGTCAGGGTCCAACTGAGGAAGGCCACCGCGAGCACGGCGGTGCCGACCCCCAGCCGTACGGCCAGGGCGGCGGCCCGGTCCCGGATGTCGCCGACGGTCTTCAGGGCGATGAACACCGCGCCGTGAGTCAGGAACAGGGCCGCGGTGGTGGCGCCACCGAGCAGGGCGTACGGGTTGAGCAGGTTGAACAGGCCGCCGGCGTACTCGTGGTCGGCGGTCAGGGGTACCCCGCGCAGGATGTTGGCGAAGGCGACCCCCCACAGCACGGCGGGGATGAGGGAGCCGAAGAAGATGGCGGCGTCCCAGCGTCGTTTCCACTGGGCCTCGGGGCGCTTGTGCCGGTACTCGAAGGCGACCCCCCGGGCGATCAGCGCCAGCAGGATCAGCAGCAGGGGCAGGTAGAAGCCGGAGAAGAGGGTGGCGTACCACTCCGGGAAGGCGGCGAACATGGCGCCGCCGGCGGTGATCAGCCAGACCTCGTTGCCGTCCCAGACCGGCCCGATGGTGTTGATCATTACCCGGCGTTCCCGGTCGTCACGACCGAGTACGGGCAGCAGCATGCCGACGCCGAAGTCGAAGCCCTCAAGGATGAAGTAGCCGGTGAACAGCACGGCGACGAGGAGAAACCAGATGGTGGTCAGTTCCACGGTGGGGCTCCGGGTCAGTAGGCGAAGGCGAGCGGACGGTCGGCGTCGTCGTCGGTGTCGTCGGGGTCGGGGTGGTCGCTGACGTCGGGCACCCCGGCCTTGGCGTAGCGCAGCAGGAGCTTGACCTCCACGACGGCCAGGACGGCGTAGATCAGGGTGAAGGCCGCGAAGCTGGTGAGGACCTCGGCCAGGGAGACGCTGCGGGACACCCCGTCGCGGGTGAGCATCTCGCCGAAGACGATCCAGGGCTGCCGGCCCATCTCGGTGAAGATCCAGCCGAAGGAGTTGGCCAGCAGGGGCAGGATCGGCATGGCCAGCCCGGCGCGCAGCAGCCACTTGCTGTTGGGGGTGGCGCGGCCCTTGCGGTGGGTCCAGAGGACCACCAGGGCGATGGCGGCGGCGGCCAACCCGAAGGCGATCATGAAGCGGAAGCTCCAGTAGGTGACCGGGATGATCGGGGTGTAGCTGCCGGGGCCGTACTGGGCGCTGTAGAGGGCCTGGAGGTCGTTGATGCCCTGCACGGTGCCGTTGGGGTCGCCGGTGCCGAGGTACGACAGCAGGTAGGGGATCTTGATGGCGAACAGCTCGCGGCTGCCGTCCAGGCTGCCGATGGTCAGTACGGAGAACGAGGCCGGGCTCTCGGTCTGGTAGAGGCCTTCGGCGGCGGCCATCTTCATGGGCTGCACCTGGGTCATGATCTTGCCCTGGATGTCGCCGGTGATGGACACGGCGAAGGCGGAGATCAGGGTCACCCAGGAGCCGAACTTCGCGGCGAACCGGTAGGCCGGGGTGTCGGGGCTGTCGCGGTTGCGGATCAGGTGCCACAGGGCCACGGCGACCAGCAGGCTTCCGGCGACCAGGAAGGACCCGGCGATGGTGTGCGGGAAGGTGATCAGGGCGAGCTTGTTGGTCAGTACGGCGACGAAGTCGGTCAGTTCGGCGCGTCCGGTCTCGGGATTGAAGCGGTAGCCGACCGGGTTCTGCATGAAGGAGTTGGCCGCCAGGATGAAGTAGGCCGACAGGTTGGTGCCGATCGCGGCGGCCCAGATGCTGGCCAGGTGCAGGCGCTTGGGCAGCCGGTCCCAGCCGAAGATCCACAGGCCGATGAAGGTGGATTCCAGGAAGAAGGCGACCAGGGCCTCGATGGCCAGCGGGGCGCCGAAGATGTCACCGACGAAGCGGGAGTAGTCGCTCCAGTTCATGCCGAACTGGAACTCCTGCACGATGCCGGTGACCACACCCATCGCAAAGTTGATCAGGAACAGCTTGCCGAAGAACTTGGTGAGCTTGAGGTATTTCTCGTTACCGGTGCGGTGCCACAGGGTTTGCAGGATGGCGACCAGGACGGACAGCCCGATGGTCAGCGGTACGAAGAGAAAGTGGTAGACGGTGGTGACACCGAACTGCCAGCGGGCGACGTCCAACGCGTCCACCTGCGACCCCCATGCTGCTCATACTACAAGACGTAGTAGATACTACCTCTCGTCGTACAGGGAAGTGCAGAGGCGAGGGGCCCGTACCGGCCCGGGACCAATGACCCTGCTCACCTCGGGCCGGAGGACCCACCGGTGCGGCCCGCCCGCCATGGCGTCTGCTCGGCCCCGGCCCGAGCAGACGGGCGCGGGCGTGCGACCATCCCGCTGGTGGACCCTGTGCACTCCCCCTGGCGGCCGCCGCTGATCTGGCGTGCCGCGCAGGCACTCGCCCGTGTCGCGGTCGCCTTGCTGGCCCGGCTGGAGGTCACCGGCGACATCCCCGCCGCCCTGCGCGGCGGGCCGCTGATCCTGGCCGCCAACCACATCAGCCCCTTCGACCCGATCGTGCTCAGCGCCGCCTGCCGGCAACGGCGGATCGCCCCGCGGATCATGGCCACCGGCGGACTGTTCCGGACACCGGTGATCGGCGCGGCCATGCGCGCGGCCGGGCACCTGCGGGTGGACCGGGGCACCAGCGGGGTGCATCGGGCACTCGACGACGCGGTAGCGGCGGCCGCCGCGGGCTCGGTGATCCTGGTCTATCCGGAGGGACGCATCGGCCTGGACCCGGGACTGTGGCCCGAACGCGGCAAGACCGGCACCGCCCGGCTGGCCCTGGCCAGCGGCGCCCCGGTCATCCCGGTCGCCCAGTGGGGCAGCCACGAGGTGCTCCCCTACCAGGCCCCCAAGGGGCTGCTCGGTGGGGTGGCCCGCGCCCTGCTGCGTCGGCCCCGGGTGCGGGTGCACTTCGGGGAACCGGTGCGGCTGGCCGACCTGTCCCCCGACCGTCCCGGCGTGGCCCGGCTGGCCACCGACCGGATCATCGACGCCCTCACCGACACCCTCGCCCCGCTGCGCCTGGACGAACCCGACCGGCCCCGGCACGTCGACCCCGGGCGGCCGGTAGACACCACCCGGATGCATCGCCGCCGCACCGCCGCAGACTGACACCGCCCCCCGTGGGTGGTTGGTCATCTCCCGGTCACCGACAGGTCCTCGGGGCCGGGCATACTGCGCAGCGTGCCACCCGGTTCCCGCTACCTGGACGCCGCGACTCCCCTGGCCTTCGCCCACCGTGGTGGTGCGGCCGACGGCGACGAGAACACCGCCGCGGCCTTCGCCCGCGCGATCGACCTCGGCTACCGGTACGTGGAGACCGACGTGCAGGCCACCGCCGACGGGGTGGCCGTGGTGTTCCACGACGCCACCCTGCGACGGGTCACCGGCCGGCCCGGCCGGGTGTCCGACCTGCGCTGGGCGGACCTGGCCACGGTGCGGGTCGGCGGGGCCGCGGCGGTGCCCCGGCTGGACGAGGTGCTCACCGCCTGGCCGCAGGTGCGGTTCAACATCGACGTCAAGTCCGACCGGGCGGCCACCCCGACGGTGGAGGCCCTGACCCGGACCGGGGCCGGTGACCGGGTGCTGCTCGCCTCCTTCAGCGACGCCCGGCTGCGTCGGCTGCGGGCGTTGACCGGGGAACAGGTCGCCACCAGCCTGGGGGTACGGGGGGTGGCCCGGCTGCGGTGGGCCTCGCTGACCGGGCGAGAGCTGCGGCTGCCGCCGTCCGTGGTGGCCGCCCAGGTGCCGGTGCGCTACGGCCGGCTGCCGCTGGCCGACCGCCGGTTTCTGCGTACGGCGCATCGACTCGGGTTGCAGGTGCATGTCTGGACGATCGACGAACCTGCCGAGATGCACGAGTTACTTGATCTTGGTGTTGATGGCATCATGACCGACCACGTCGGCGTGCTGCGCGACGTCTACCGCAGCCGCGGCCTCTGGGCCGCCTGAGCACCTGGGACCCGAGATGGCCGAGACGGCGACCCCCGCCGCGCAGGATGACACCCCGCCGGTGAACAGCACCCGCCGGGAGCGCACCGGCTGGTACTTCTACGACTGGGCCAACTCGGCCTTCCAGACCACCGTCATCACGGTGTTCCTCGGGCCCTTCCTGACCAGCGTGGCCAAGGTCGCCGCCGGGTGCCAACTGGAGGCCGACGACTGCACCGGGTACGTCTACCCGCTGGGCATCAAGGTCGCCGCCGGCTCTTTCTACCCGTACCTGATCTCGCTGTCGGTGCTGCTGACCGTCTTCGTGCTGCCGGTGATCGGGGCGATCGCCGACCGGTCGCTGCACAAGAAGCGGCTACTGGCCGCCACCGCCTTCACCGGCGCCTTCGCCACCATCGGCATGATCTTCGTGACCGGGGACCGGTACCTGCTCGGCGGGGCCCTGTTCATGGTCGCCAACATCGCCTTCGGCGCGGCGATCGTGGTCTACAACTCCTTTCTGCCCCAGTTGGGCGGCCCGGACGAACGCGACGGCATCTCCAGCCGGGGCTGGGCCCTGGGCTACCTCGGTGGTGGCGTGCTGCTGGCCCTGAACCTGGTGGCGGTGCAGTCTTTCGGCGACGGCACCGCCGAGCGGACCCTGGACCTGGCCCGCTGGTCGATCGTCTCGGCGGGTCTGTGGTGGGCGGCGTTCACCCTGGTGCCGCTGCGCTGGCTGCGGGAACACCCCACCGCAGCGGCGCTGGCCGCCGGGGGCCGGGGCAACGTGCTCACCGACGGGTTCCGGCAGCTGGGCCGCACCCTGCGGGAGATCAAGGCGTACCCCCTGACCTTGTTCTTCCTGCTCGCGTTCCTGGTCTACAACGACGGCATCCAGACCGTCATCACCCTGGCCAGCCAGTACGGCACCGAGGAGTTGCGGCTGGACCAGAGCACCCTGATCGTGACGATCCTGCTGGTGCAGTTCCTGGCCTTCGGCGGCGCCTTGGGCCTGGGTGCCCTGGCCGGGCGCATCGGCGCCTGGAAGACCGTGCTGCTGAGCCTGGTGCTGTGGACCGCGGTGATCATCGGGGCGTTCCGGTTGCCAGCCGAGGCCCCGCTGCCCTTCATGGTGCTCGGCGCGGCCATCGGCCTGGTACTCGGCGGCAGCCAGGCGCTGAGCCGCTCCCTGTTCAGCCAGCTGATCCCGGCCGGCAAGGAAGGCGAGTACTACGGCTTCTACGAGATCAGCGACAAGGGCACCAGTTGGCTGGGCCCGTTGGCGTTCGGCCTGGTGTTCCAGCTGACCAACTCCTACCGGGTCGGCCTGGTCTCCCTGCTGATCTTCTTCGTGGTCGGGTTCGCCCTGCTGCTGGCGGTGCCGATGCGGCGGGCGATCATCGCCGCCGGCAACACCCCACCCCGGGTGCTCTGAGGCACATCGCCGCACCGGCGGTGACCGGCCCGAGGTCCCCGATCGGCTAGGCTGCCCGTCCGTGACGAGCCCCGCAGATGCCGTACCGACCTGTTTGTCCCGGCCCGCACTGGGCGGGCCGGGTGACACCCCGGCCGGGTGTGTGGCCGCCCGGGGCGCCGACGGGCGTCCCGCGCACGCCGCCGCGCTGCGGTTCTACTGGGGGCCGATGGACTGCGGCAAGTCGACCATGGCCCTGCAGATGAACTACAACCACGCCCGGCAGGGCCGGCGAGGGCTGGTCACCACCCGCATCGACCGCTCCCTGGGCCCGCAGGTCACCACCCGCATCGGGCTGGCCCACGAGGCCATCGAGATCACCGACGAGGTGGACCTGCGGGCCCTGGTCCGGGATGCCTGGGCCGACGGGGTACGGGTGGACTACCTGATCTGCGACGAGGCCAGCTTCTACTCCGTGGAGCACGTGGAGCAGATGGCCGAACTGGTCGACAGCCACGACGTAGACGTGTACGCCTTCGGCCTGGCCACGGACTTCCGGTCCTGCCTGTTCCCCGCCGCCCAGCGGCTGTTCGAGCTGGCCGATTCGGTGGCCCGCATCCAGGTCGAGGTGCTCTGCTGGTGTGGCCGCGAGGGGCTGCTCAACGCCCGGGTGTCCGGTGGTCGGGTGGTCCGCGAAGGCGAGCAGGTCGTGATCGGTGACACCGTCGACACCGCCGAGGTGCGGTACCAGGTGCTGTGTCGGCGTCACCACCGCAGCGGCGACCTGGGGCCCCGCGCCACCGCCCAGGCCTGAGAGCGTCTCCTACGCCGTACCGGATAACGAAACGATCACTGCTGCCAACCTTTACCGGGGTCCGACCCCTTCTGGTCCATGACGGCGGTGATCAGGAGCGGACAACGGCCCGCGGACCGGTGGGGGTACAGGTCGAATGAGGTTCGTGTGGCGGCGTGCCCGAGGCACGAGGGGCCTGCTGCTGGCCGCGGCCGGGGCGGCGCTGGTGGCCACGGTCGCCCTCACCGGACTGGCCGCGTACAACCGGGACGTGGTCGACTCGGGCATCCGTAACGTGCTCGCCGAGGCCGGCGCCCAGGAACGGTCGGTGCTGATCCGGTCCTCGGCCGGGCGTACCCCGGAAGCCCTGCGGGACCGCGACACCGCCCTGCGCGAGCAGTTGCGTACCGACCTGGGCGGGTTGGCCGCCCAGATCACCTCCGTCGGGTACGCGGCCGGCCGGCAGTTGCGCGGCGACGCCGGAGACGCGGTAGCCGATCGTACCGGCAGCATCTACGCCTCGGTGATGTTCCTCGACGGCCTGCCGGAGCACGCCCGGCTCACCGCCGGTGCCTGGCCCCAGGCCGGGGCCATCCGGCCGCAGACCGTGCTGGCCGCCCCGGCGGCGGCGATCCTGGGGGTGGGGGTCGGTGACCGGATCCCGATCACCGACGGCCTCACCGAACGGGTCACCGAGGTGACCGTGGCGGGGGTGTTCACCCCGGTGGACCCGCAGGCCGCGTACTGGCGGCTGGCCCCGGAGACCGCTACCGGTTCGCTGCCGCAGGCGGCCACCTACGGCCCGATGGTCGTGCACCGCGACGACTTCCTCACCCACTTCCTGGCCAACGCCTCCGCCGGCTGGCTGGTCGAGCCCGACCTGTCGACGGTCCGGACCACCAGCGAGCTGGACCGGCTGGCACAGGTGGCCACCCGGTTGGTCACCACCACCCCGGCCGAGGCCGGTCTGGGTGAGTCCGCGGTGGCCATCGGCGACCTGGCCGTCCTGGTGCCCCGGTTGCAGCAGGCCACCCTGGTCGGCCGGTCCGCGTTGGTCACTCCGATGCTGCTGGTGGTGGTGCTCGGCGGGTACGCGCTGCTGCTCGTCGCCGTGCTGCTCACCGAGCACCGTCGGGGTGAGACCGCCCTGCTGCGCGCCCGGGGGGCCAGCCGCTGGCAACTGGCCGGGCTGACCGCCCGGGAGGCGACCCTGATCGTTCTGCCGGCCGCGGTCGCCGCCCCGCTGATCGTCACCGAACTGCTCGGCCTGGCCGGGCGGTGGCCCGGGCTGGCCGCGGTGTCGCTGCACTCGGCCGGGGTCTCCGACGCGATGATCTGGCTGGTGGCGGGGGCGGCGGCCGCCGGGTGCGCGCTGGCGATGATCGGTCCCAGCCTGCGCCGGGGTGGCAGCTACGTCGCCGACCTGGCCAGCCGTTCCCGGCCCAGCCCTCGGGGCATGGTGCAGCGGGCCGGGTTGGATGTGGTGCTGGTCGGCCTGGCGGTGCTGGCCTGGTATCAGTTGAGCCGATACTCCTCACCACTGTCCCGTACCCGCGGTGGTGAACTGGGCATCGACCCCCTGCTGGCCGCCGCCCCCACCCTGGGGGTGCTGGCCGGGGCGGTGCTCGCCCTGCGGCTGCTGCCCCCACTGGTGCGCCTGGCGGAACGCTGGGTGGACCGCAGGTCGTGGACCGCCATCATGCTCGGCACCTGGCAGGCCGGTCGCCGACCCCATGCCGGCCCGGTGCTGCTGCTGGCCCTGGCCGTCGCGGTCGGCACCCTGGCCTGGTCACTGGCGAGCACCTCCCGACGATCCCTGGACGACCAGGCCGCCCATCAGGTCGGCGCGGACCTGCGACTGACCGAGACCAACGGCTCCGCCCCCGAGGGCCGGGCCGAGCAACTGGCCGGACTACCCGGCACGGCCGCCGTCCTGGCGGGCTGGCGGGACCGACTGCAGGCCGGACCGGAACAGGCCCCGATGACCGTGCTGGCGTTCGACGCCGAGACCGCCGGGGAGGTGGTACGGATCCGGCCGGACCTGGCCGGCGGCTCCGTCGGCACGGTGTTCGAGGGTCTGGCCGCCGGGCGGGTGACCGCACCGGAAACCCCGCTGCCGGCCGGTACCCGACGGCTCACCGGGCAGCTGCGGACCAAGGTCAGTCAGCCGTTCGGTGTCGTCGCCCCGGTACGCCACCATGTCGTGCTGGTCGGGCCGGACCACAGGCATCGACGGTTGCCGCTGGGGGTCACCGGCAACGGCGACCGGCTGCCCTTCTCCGTCGAACTGCCGGCCGGTGACACGCCGTGGCGACTGGCCGGTTTCACGGTCGAGACCACCGGCAGCGGTCGGATCACCCTGGACTGGCGGCTGTCCGACCTGCGGGCCAGCCGGGACGACTCCCGAGGGGAGCCGGTGGATCTGGCGGCCGACGGGGGGTGGCGGATGGTCGACACCTCCGGTTTGCTGGCCACCCCCAGGGCCACCGGAAACACCCTGACCGTCGGCATGGCGGCCCGGCTGGCGGAGGGATTCACCAGTCGCAGCACGACTCTGCGGATGGGGATCTCCCGGGAGGCGGCCAAGGGTCCGGTGCCGGTGGCGGCCACCCCGCAGGCCCTGGCCGCCCTGCGACGTGAGGTAGGCAACCAGACCCGACTGTTCCTCGGCGGCGCCGAGGTCGACCTCACCGTGGTCGGCACCGTGAGCGCCCTGCCCGGCGAGGCCGACGAGGCCGCCCTGGTGGTCGACCTGCCGTCACTGAGCACCCGGATCTTCCACGACCAGGGCATCGTGCGTCCCCCGGAGGAATGGTGGCTGGCCACCCGGGCAGGCCAGGGACAACAGGTGGCCGCCGCGGTCGCCGGGCTGGGTGGCCTGGCCGTGCTGGACCGTGAGCAGGTCGCCGCCGAACTGGCCCGGGACCCCTTCGGGGTGGGGGCCCGGGGTGCCCTGTTCGCCGCCGCCCTGGCCGCGGTGCTGCTGGCGGCCGTCGGGGTGGCGGTGGATGTCAGCGCCACCGCCCGACGGCGGGCCACCGAACTGGCCGTACTGCACACCCTGGGTGCCGGGCACCGCCTGGTGGCCCGGTCACTCCTGGCCGAGCAGGCGTTCCTGGCCGGGGTGGGGGTGCTCGTCGGGTTGGGCGTGGGGGTGGGGGTCGCCGCCACGATGGCCCCCCTGGTCATCCTCACCCCGTCGGCCGACCGACCCCATCCACCGCCGTTGCTGAGTGTCGACTGGCCACCGGTGGTGGCCACCGGGGTGGGCCTGCTGCTGCTGGCGCTGACCTTCAGCGCCGCCGTGTCGATGACCATGCGCCGCCGCCTGGCCGCCACCCAACTCCGCATCGGGGAGGACCGGTGAGCGCGAGGAGTGAGCTTGCGAGCCCCGCAGTCGCGAACGAGGCCAGCACCGTGAGCGCGAGGAGTGAGCTTGCGAGCCCCGCAGTCGCGAACAAAGGGCGGATCCGATGACTGTGCGGCGGATCAGGGCGTACGGCGGGCATGTGGGCTTGTTGGCGGTGCTGGGGTTGGTGGCGGCGGTGCTGGTGACCGCCGTGCCCCGGTTGGCCAACGGGTACGCCGACCGGAGTCTGCACGCCGACGTGGCCCGGCTGCCGCACCTCGTGCGCGACGTGTCGTTCGCGGTCGAGCAGCGTCCGGACCGGCCGCGGCCCGAGGAAGGGGCGCCGGCCGCGGCGGGTGAGGGCGACCTGGACCGGCTGCTCGGGTTGTTGCCGCAGCCGCTGCCCGCCCTGGTGGACCGCCGGTGGTACGCCGCCGTACTGGACGAGCAGACCCTGACCGCCACCGGCGACGAGCCACCGATGGACGGTGGGGCGACCAAGAAGATCGGCCTGCGGGCGCAGACCGGTGTCCAGGAGGCGGCCCTGCTCACCGCCGGTCGTTGGCCGCGCAGCGCGGCCGGCGGCCCTACCGAGGTGGCGGTCTCCACCGCGGTGGCGGAGATCCTGTCGCTGCGACCGGGCAGCCGGTTGCGGTTCACCGGCGCCAGTGCGGGCATGCGGGCCTCGGCGCGGGTCGTCGGGGTGTTCGACCCCCGCGACGCCGACGATCCGGTCTGGGACGACCTGATGCTGGGCCTGAACCCGGTGGTGCCGGTCGTCGACGGCGAGCCCTACCTGGCCATGGCGGTCACCGACTGGGCAGGGATCGACAACGTGGTCGCCGGCAGCGGGGTGCCGGTCAGCTACGAGTGGCGGTACCGGCTGGATGAGCGGCGACTGGACACCACCACCCTGGCGTCGGTCGTCGACGCGGTGAGCCAGACCCGACGCACCGAGTGGCTGCCCGGCTCGCGGGTGCACACCTCGCTGGACGTCAGCCTGGTCCGGTTCACCGAACAGTTGCGGGCGGTGCAGGCCCTGCTGGCCATCGCGCAGACCGGCCTGGTGGCCAGCCTGCTGGGGCTGATCCTGCTGGCCGCCCGGTTGATGGTGCAGCGTCGCCGCGACGAGTTGGCGTTGCTGCGGGCCCGAGGGGCCTCGCTGGCCGCGATCGGGTGGCGTACCGGCGTCGAGGCGCTCCTGGTGCAGCCGGTGGCGGTGCTGCTGGGTTGGCTGATCGCCACCCGGGTGCCGGGCCGGTCGACCGGAACCCCCTGGGGGGTGCTGCTGCTGGTGGTGCTCACCACCGGCGTGGTGCCGGTGCTGGCCATGCTGTCCCAGCGGCGGGTCGGGTCGACCTCCGGACGGGTCGACCTGGTCCGGCAGCGTCCGTCGGTACGCCGGTTGACCGTGGAGGCCAGCGTGGTGGTGCTGGCCGGGCTGGGGGTGGTGTTGCTGCGTCGCCGGGGCCTGGATCCGGCCGACGGGGTCGACGCGTACCTCAGCTCCGTGCCGGTGCTGGTCGCGGTCGCCGCTGCCCTGGTGGCGATCCGGCTGCTGCCGTGGCCGCTGCGGCTGGTCGGCCGGCTGGCCGGACGGGCCCGGGGTGCCCCGCTGTTCCTGGGAGTGGCCCGGGCCGGGCGGAGTGCGCCGGTGGCGTTGGGGCCGTTGGCGGTGCTGATCGTCGCGGTCAGCACCGGGGTGTTCGGTGGGGTGGTGACGACCACTGTGGCCGCCGCCCGGGACCGGGCCGCGACCCTGACGGTGCCCGGTGACGCCTGGCTGACCGGGTGGGCCTTCTCCCCGGACGCGGCCGACGAGCTGATCCGGGTGCCCGGGGTGCAGGCCGTGGCCCGGGTGTCGGTGGAGTCCAATCGGCGGCTGTGGTCCGAACCCGGGCCGCAGGCGACCTCCCTCGGGCAGGCCCGGGTGCTGGTGGTGGACGCCCCGGCCTTCGCCGAGGTGGTGGCCCGCAGCGGGGTCGAGGTGGAGGTGCCCGCCGTGTTGCGGTCCGCCGCCCGCGGCGACGGGCCGGTGCCCGCGGTGGTGTCGCCGCGGCTGGCGGCGGAACTCGGCGACACCGCGGTGGCCGATGTGCAGAGCCGGCTGTACGAGTTCCGGGTGGCCGCGGTGGCCGACACCTTCCCCGGGGTGGGGCTGGGGGTCGACCGGTTCGTGGTGCTGCCCTGGCAGGCCCTGCCGGAGTACGAGTTGACCCCGATCATCCCCAACCGGTATCTGCTCGCCGGCGACGACATCGACGAGGCGAGGCTGCTGGAGGTCGCCGACGCCACCCAGCGCCGTCGACAGTCCGCGGTGCTCGGCACGGAGGTGACCCGTACCCAACTGCCGGCGACCCTGGAGACCTGGCGGGCCCACCGGGAGGGGCTGGAGCGTACCGGCGCCAATGAGGTGCTGACCCTGACCTTCACCGCAGGCGCCGGGGGAAGCGCCGCCCTGGCCGTACTCGCGGTGGGGTTCGCGGTGATCGCGGACGCCGCCGGTCGGGGGCGGATGCTGTCCCGGCTGCGCACGATGGGTCTGTCCGCCGCACACGGCCGCCGACTGCTGGTGTACGAGCTGGTGCCGCTGGTGGTGGTCGCGGCCCTGACGGGTACGGCCGTGGGCATCGCCCTGCCCAGGCTGCTCGGCCCGACCCTGGGGTTGTCCCAGTTCGCCCCCGGGGTGCCGATGCGTGACCACCTGGATCCCCTGGTCGTGGGCGGGGTGCTGGGGTTGGTGGTGCTCGGCCTGCTGACCGGCCTGCTGGTGGAGAACCTGGTGAACCGACGGATGCGCCTGGGTGAGGCGCTGCGTCTCGGAGAGGGGAACGCATGACCGTGGTCAGGGAGGCACCGGACCTCGCGGCGCTTCAGCGGCGGGCGGCGGAACGGGCCGCCGCCCGAGCCGGTGGCGCGGACCGGTTGCGGGGGCACATCGTCTGCGACGGCCTGGTACGCATCTTCACCACCGAGGGGGTGGAGGTGGTCGCCCTGCAAGGGCTGGACCTGGTCGTCGACCGGGGTGAGCTGGTGGCGATCGTGGGGGCCTCCGGTTCCGGTAAGTCCACCGTGCTGAACATCCTGTCCGGGCTGGACACCCCGACCGCCGGGATCGCCCGGGTGGCCGGCTACGACCTGCTGACCATGTCGGCGCGTAAGCGGCTGCGGTACCGGCGGCACACGGTCGGGTTCGTCTGGCAGCAGACCGGACGTAACCTGCTGCCCTATCTGAGTGCCCGGGAGAACGTCGAGTTGCCGATGAGGCTGGCCCGGCGGGGTGGCCGGGCCGGTCGACGACGGGCCATGGAACTGCTGGAGATGGTCGGGGTCGACTACTGCGCGGATCGCCGACCGGGGCAGATGAGCGGTGGCGAGCAGCAGCGGTGTGCGGTGGCGGTGGCCGTGGCCAACGACCCGGAGGTGTTGTTCGCCGACGAGCCGACCGGTGAACTGGACGAGGCCACGGCCGCGGAGGTGTTCGGGGCGTTGCGGGCCATCAACGCCGAGTTGGGGGTCACCGTCGTGGTGGTCACCCACGATCCGCAGGTCGCCTCGCAGGTGCGGCGGACGGTCGCGATCCGGGACGGCCGGACCGCCTCCGAGGTGCACCGCCGGGCCCGAGTCGGCGCCGACGGCGTCGAGGAACTGGTCACCGAGGAGTACGCGGTGCTGGACCGGGCCGGACGGATGCAGTTGCCGGCCGGGTTCGTCGACGCCTTGGCGTTGCGGGACCGGGTGAGGTTGACCCTGGAGCCGGACCACGTGCAGGTCCGCCCCGGCGAGCAGCGGGATTCGGCGTGAGCGGCGGTGTCGGGCGGTCAGGGGGAGGTGCGGGTGTGAGCGAGGATCTGGTCCGGGTGCAGGGGCTGTGCCGCGACTACGGCAGCGGTGAGCGGGTGGTGCACGCCCTGCGGGAGGTGTCCCTGCGGGCCGGGCGGGGTGAACTGGTCGCGGTCCGGGGACGCTCCGGTGCCGGCAAGACCACCCTGCTGAATCTGATCGGTGGGCTGGACCGGCCCACTTCGGGTCGGGTGTGGGTGGCCGGTCAGGAGGTGACCGCGGCCGGTGAGCGGGACCTGCTGCGGCTGCGCCGCGACGACATCGGTTTCGTGTTCCAGTCCTTCGGGCTGATCCCGATCCTGTCGGCGGCGGAGAACGTCGGGGTGCCGATGCGACTGGCCAAGGTGCCGGCCGCGCAGCGGGAGCAGCGGGTGTCGATGCTGCTGGAGATGGTCGGGTTGGGTGGGCACGCCGCCCAGCGGCCGTACGAGATGTCCGGCGGGCAGCAGCAGCGGGTGGCGATCGCCCGGGCCCTGGCCAACGATCCGGCGTTGCTGATCGCCGACGAGCCGACCGGGCAGTTGGATTCGGAGACCGGGCGGGCGGTGATGGACCTGCTGCGGGCCCTGGTGCACGCCCGGGGGATGACCGCCCTGGTGGCCACCCACGATCCGACCCTGGTGGAGTTGGCCGACCGGGTGCTGGTGCTGCGCGACGGCCGGCTGGTCGAGTCGACCGAGCCGGTCGGGGTGTAGCCGTCAGTACGGGTCGCCGCAGACCCGCCAACCGTCCTGCTCCCGGATGACGGACAGCTCACGCTGTTCGGTGCCGCCGCTCTCGCGGGTCAGCCGTACGGTGACGGTGCCCTGGGGCCGCCCGCCTCGGGTGGCCACGGACACGTCCACGATCTCGTAGTCGCGCACCACCGGCGGGGTGCGTACCCAACTGGTGAAGCCGACCTCGCTCCACCGGCTGCGCGCGTCCCCGCACAGCCGCTCGTACGCCCCGGCGGTGTCCCCGGCGGTGACCTGGCGCAGGAACCCCTCGGCGGTCTCCCGCACCGGTCCGGCGGCCTGGGTGACGACCTGGACGTTCCAGGCGCCCAGGCCGGCGACGCCGACGCAGCACAGGGCCACCCCGATCCCGGCGACGGTGAGCCCAGCCCGCATCGGATGGCGTCGCCGGGCCGGTCTGCTCCACGGCTGCGCAGCGCCCACACCCTCAGACGGTAGAGAATTCGCCGCCCCGGCGGGCGGAAAGCCGCCGCCGTCTGGTGGGTGTGGGCGCTGCCGGTCAGGTGCGGCGGCGGGCGCGGGCGGCCCAGATGACGTACGCCGGGTCCCGGTCCAGGTTGTGCCGGTCCCGGTCGTAGCGGCGGGTGGTGCGGGGGTCGGCGTGACCCATGGCGTCCTGCACGTCCTCCAGGGGTACCCCCTCGGCGCGGGCGGTGGTGGCGAAGGCGTGGCGCAGCGAGTGCGGCGACAGGTGCGCCCAGGCCGGTATCTGGGCCAGCCGGGCCAGTCGGCGGACCAGCCGGAACACCGAGTGCCGGTCCAGCCGGGCGCCGCTGGCGGTGACCAGCAGCGGGCCGGCGAGCTGGCTGACCGGTACGCCGCCGGCGGCGGCCCGTTCGGCCAGGTAGGTGTCGACGGCGTGGGCGGTGGAGGGGGTCAACGCCCGGCGGCGGGCTTTGCCGCCCTTGCCGACGAAGCGGACACTGCGGTGTCCGCGTTCCGCGCCGAGGTCGGTGATGTCCAGGGCGACCAGTTCCCCTACCCGCAGGCCCAGGTCGGCCAGCAGGGCGATGGCGGCCCGGTTGCGGGTGGCGGTCGGTCCGGTGTCGGTGTCGGCGGCGGTGAGCAGGGCGTCGACCTCGTCCGGGGTGAGTCCGATGGTGGCGGAGTGGTCGCGGTCGACCCGGGGCCGGTCGGCGTCGGCGACCGGGTTGTTGTCCACGGCCCGCAGCTTGACCAGGAAGTCGTACCAACTGGACAGGGCGGACAGTCGGCGGGCCACGGTCGCCGGGGTCAGGGGGCGTCCGGTGCGCGCGACCACTGTCGACTCCAGTGTTCGCGCGTACTCGTTGACGTGCAGGAAGTTGGCCCGCAGCGGGTCCAGGTGGCGTTCGGTGCACCAGGCTAGCCAGTTGGCGACATCGCGCCGGTAGGCGTCGCGGGTGTGCTCACTGAGCCGCCGGTTGCGCAGCCACGCTTCGGTGACGGCGATCGGACCGCCCGGCAGGGCGGGGTGATCCGGCGGGCGGAACAGTACCGGAGGATTGGACACGGCCATGTGAAAAAGGTTCTCAGCCAACAGGGCCGTTCCCGATCAGGCGCGCCGGAACATGATCAGCAGTCCTGGAATGCCCTTGCCCGGGGTGGTGTCCACCGGCGACGGCGGGGCGGCACCCGCCCCGCCGTCGCCGGTGGACCTCAGGCGTTGATCTGCTTGCGACCGTTGCCGGTCGCGCTGATGGCCACCTTGCGGGGCTTGGCCCGCTCGGCCACCGGGATGCGCAGCGTCAACACGCCGTTCTCGTAGCCGGCTTCGAGCTTGTCGGTGTCGAGAGTGTCGCCGAGGAAGAGTTGCCGGTGGAACACCCCCATCGGGCGTTCGGCGGCGACGAGTTCGACCTTGTCGCCGTGCGGGCGGCGACGCTCAGCGCGGACGGTCAGCACGTTGCGCTGCACGGTGCAGTCGATGCTCTCCGGGTCGACCCCGGGCAGGTCGAAGGCGGCGTAGAAGTGGTCGCCGTCGCGGTAGGCGTCCATGTGCATGACGGCCGGACGGCTGGTCGTGCCGAAGAACTGCTCGGCGATCCGGTCGATCTCCCGGAACGGGTCGGTGCGCATCAGCATGTCGTGCCTCCTCGGTTCCTCTGGCCGAAGGTTTCGAGAGTTGAGCCTGCCTGGCTCAACTTCACCTACGTATTTAGCGCGCTTCTCCGTCGTCGTCAAGTCGAGCGGTCAGTGATCGTTCTCCGGTAGTTGGGCCACCAGAACCACCGGCACCGCCAGGTGCATCGCACCCAGGGCGATCTTCGCGCCGGGGGTGGCCTCGACCAGGAGCAGGGGCGCGAAGGACAACAGGGTCGCCGCCACCACCAGGCTGAACCAGATGGTGGTGGCCCGCTGCCCGGCGAACCGCTCCAGCAGGGCCAGGGCCGCCCAACCCAGCAGGGCCGCGCCGAGGGCGACCGCGACCACCGGGACGAGGTTGACGACCATCTCCGCCCGACCGGGGCCGTGCACCGTGTAGTCGGTGCCGCCGAGGGCCCCGGCCAGCCAGATCGCGACACTGGCCGCGACCGCAGCCAGGATGCCGAGGGATCGGCGGCGCAGGGCGGCGCTGATGCTGACGGATGACGCGGTGGTGCTGCTCATAGGCCACTCCTCGGGGTTGGTTGCCGCTACAGCGACGTTATCAGATGATCCCGTACGAGACGATCTTTAGCGAGATCAAATTCTTCGTCGCGGCGTGCCCGCGCGCCCACCGCCGCAGCGCGGCGTCCTCGGCCCAGAGATCCCGCGGCTGCCCTTCCACCCGCCATCACCGCCGTGATCAGCCAGAACGGCAACGCGTACGAGGAGGGTTTCGTCACCGAGTTCTGGGAGCCCGTCTGGGCGTACGCCGACAATCCCGGACCCGACACGGAGCCGGCGCTCCGGGAGGCTCTCAGCCTGGCGGCGATCCGCTGGCAGTACCTGCACGGGGTGGACCGGCCCGAACTCGTCGACCCGGACACCTGGACCTTCGACCACCGCGACGTCAACCGCCCCGGCAACGACCTGGCCCAGTTCGCCCTCTTTCGCGACTACGCCACCAACCCCCCGCTGTATCCGAGGGTGCACGAGTACTTCCGGGACAGCCAGGTCCCGCTGCTGGCCCTGTGGGGCGCCGAAGACCTGATCTTCGGCGCGCAGGGTGCCCGGGCCTTCACCCGGGACCTGCCGCAGGCCGAGATCCGGCTGATCCCCGGCGGCGGTCACTTCCTGCTGGAAAGCCACCTGGACACCGCGGTCGAGCACCTCCGGGACTTCCTGACCCGGACGCTGGAACCGGCTACGGCCTGAGACCGGCTAGCAGACCGAGCCGGCCGGTCCGCAGGTGCCGACCCGGGACAGTCGCCCGTCGACCAGCCGTTGGACCGCGCGGAGAAACACCTCACGCTCGGTGTCCGGCAGGGCGGCCAGCACGTCCTGTTCCAGTCCGGCGGCGATCTCCTGGGCCTGGTCGAGCACCCGCTCCCCCTGCGCGGTCACCTCCACCAGCCGGGCCCGTCGGTCGGTCGGCGACGGGATCCGCCGGGCCAGCCCGGCGGCCTCAAGGTGATCCAGCGTGACCACCATGGTGGTCTTGTCCACCCCGCACAGCTCACCCAACTGCCGTTGGGTCAGACCACCGACGCGGGCCCGCGCCAACACGCAGTGATCCCGGGGAGAGATACCCAGCTCAGCCAGGCCGGAGGCGTGCTCGGCGCGCAGTGCGTGACTGGCCCAGCTGAGCAGGAACATCAGATCCGACGGGCGACCCGGCGACGGGAAGGTCATGCCCTGAGGTTAACAAGATATTCCGAACCGGGATCGTTGCCCGATCACCGACCGCTACTACCGATCAGGAGCCGATCTGCCCGACAATGGAGACCGTGACGAGTGCCACGGCACCGACGGCCGGTACCGGTCAGCGCCGTGGGCCGCAGCCATCCGCCCCCGGCCCCCGGACCGCCGGACCGTGGGTGGTCGCCGCCGCGGTCACCCTCCTCCTGCTGATCATGGCCCCCCGCTACGGCTACCACCGCGACGAGCTGTACTTCCTGCTCGCCGGACGCCACCTCGACTGGGGGTACGTCGACCAGGGGCCGCTGGTGCCCGCCCTGGCCCGGCTGGCCGACACGATCGCCCCGGGCAGCCTGCTGGCCCTGCGTACCCCCTCCGCGGTGCTGGCCGGTGCGGCGGTGCTGATGGTCGCCGCGATCGCCCGGCAGTTCGGCGCCGGTCGCGGTGGCCAGACCCTGGCCGCGCTGCTCGGCGGCGCCTCCGGCATCACCCTGGCCAGCGGACACCTGCTCAGCACCACCACGATCGACCTGGTGGTGTGGCTGGCCGCCGCGCTGTGCACGGTACGGCTGCTGCGCACCGGGGACAGCCGGTGGGCCTTGGCCGTCGGGGCGATCCTCGGCCTGGGCATGTTCAACAAGCTGCTGCCGGCCCTGCTGGCCCTCGGCCTGCTCGCCGGGCTGGCGATCGCCGGGCCACGCCGACTGCTGTGGCACCGCGACACCCTGCTGGCCGCCGGACTCTTCGCGCTGCTCGCCGCACCGACCCTGGCCTGGCAGGCGGCACACGGGTTCCCCCAACTAGGGGTGGCCGCCACCATCTCCGGCGGGGACAGCTCCTACAGCGGCCGGGTCGACGCGGCCGTCCTCCAGTTCCTGATCATCAGTCCGTTCGTCGTGCCGATCTGGCTGACCGGCCTGATCGTGCTGCTGCGCCACCCGGCCTGGCGCCCCTACCGGGCACTGGGCTGGGGGTGGCTGGTCGTCGTCGCCGTCGTGCTGCTCGCCGGAGGCAAGGGCTACTATCCGGCCCCGCTGCTGCTGGTGCTGACCGCCGCCGGGGCGGTCGTTGCCGCCGCCTGGGCGGGCACCCGGATGCGGCGGACGCTGCTGGCGGCCCTCGTGGTGCTCACCGCCGTCAGCAACACGGTGCTGCTGCTGCCGACCCTGCCGGTGGACCGGCTGCCCGGCTTCGTGGTCGCCGTCAACTACGACACCGGCGAGACCATCGGCTGGCCGGCCTTCGTCGACTCCATCGCCGCCGTCCACCGAGGGTTGCCCGCCGAGGAACAGGCCCGGACGGTGATCCTCACCGGCAACTACGGCGAAGCCGGGGCGGTGGCCCGGTACGGCCCGGCCCGGGGCCTGCCGGCCGCCTACTCCGGGCACAACAGCATGGCCGACTTCGGGCGGCCCCCGCAGGAGGCCGAGGTGGTGATCGCGGTCGGCTGGCGGCAACCGCAGCAACTGCGTACCTGGTTCACCGAGGTGACCCTGGCCGGTCGGGTGGACCAGCGGGTGCGGGTGGACAACGACGAGAACGGTGGACCCATCTGGTTGTGCCGGGGCCTGCGTCGCCCCTGGGCCGACATCTGGACGACCGAGGTACGTCACAGCGGGTGACCGGGGCGTCGACGAAACGCCGTGGCCGGTGGCGGGGTCGGGCTAAGGTGCGGCGATGAGCCTGCACTCCGCCGCGGTCGAGGCACTCAAGGCCGATCCGGCCACCGCCTCGCTACGCCGTTCCCTTGAGGTCTACTACGGCGACCCGGAGCGCGACGCGGCGATGGACGCCTTCTACGCCCGCTTCGTCCGCCCCGGCGACCTGGTGTTCGACATCGGCTCGCACGTGGGCGACCACATCGGCAGCTTCCGCCGCCTGGGAGCCCGGGTGGTCGCGGTGGAACCGCAACCCCTGTGCCTGCGGGCCTTGCGGGCCATCTACGCCGACGACGACCAGGTGACCCTGGTGGCGGCGGCCTGCGGGGCACGACCGGGCCGCATCGGTTTCCTGGTCAACTCCGCCAACCCGACCGTCTCCACCGCCTCCGGTGACTTCGTCGCCGCCGCGGCCGGCGCCGGCGGCTGGGAGGACCAGGTGTGGGACGGCGAGATCGAGGTACCGGTCACCACCCTGGACGCCCTGATCGCCGAACACGGCACCCCCGCCTTCACGAAGATCGACGTGGAGGGTTTCGAGGACGCCGTACTCGGTGGCCTGAGTCGACCGCTGCCGGCGTTGTCGTTCGAGTTCACCACGATCGGCCGGTCGGTGGCCCTGCGCTGCCTGGACCGGCTGACCGCCCTGGGCTTCGGCGGCTTCGACCTGACCCTCGGCGACACCAAGACCCTGACCCTCGGTGGCTGGGTGAACGCCGCCGAGATGACCACCCACCTGCTCGCACTGCCGCACGAGACCAACTCCGGCGACGTCTACTGCATCCCCGGCTGAGGCTCGCATGCGACCTCGCTCGCCTCGTGTCCGGCCACCACGACCAAAACGGCTGCGCGGCGAAGCCCACCACGGACGCGTCGAAGTCCAGCGCCATCGCCTCGTCGCGCTCCAACCACGACTCGAAGCCGACGTGCGCACCGATGCAGGCCGCCCATTACAGGCCTGCCCTCGGTACGACGGGAACGAGCGGACCGCCGGCGCCTCCTCGAACAGGACATCTGCCACATCGACCAGCTTTGGTTGCCTTAGCCGAGGAGTCGCTGCACCTCACTGGTAACCTGCGGGGAAGCGATCGGAGCCCAAGCGGCGAACAGTGAGCGAAAGTACTCGCCGTACTTGTCCACGGTAGAAGGATCTTGCTCGATGACGTCCAGTTCGTTGACGATGCTGAGATCCACGAAGGGTCGCATCTGGCCGGGGCTCAGGTGCCACGTCTGATCGGTGAAGCGGTCGACGATCTCACCGGTCGTCGCCAGCTCTCGCCAGGTCCGCCTACGGTCGCAGGCCCCGTACAGATAGACCAATGCCTCAGCGTCGTCACCGATGAGGTTTCGCAGCGTGGCTCGATCGTTCCGGTCGAGCAGCGTCACATCGAAGCCGTCCGTGCCGTAGACGGCATGCGCGAGACCGGCCAGTTGCGCGTCAACGCCACACTCGAGCTCAGCGAGACGGTCATGCACCCGGCACAGGTGGGCGTAGAGAGTGCCGCCGGGGTGCTGGATTGCCTCAGCTCCACGCTGCCGTAGCCAGCGCCGCACGTTCGAGTCCGCACCCATGAACCGACATTACGCAAACCGCGTCTGGCCGATAGCCCGTCAGCGTGGGCGGTTCGTCACACCGCTGCACCCTTGCTTCCTCGGGTGTCCAGGCAGTTGGGGGTGGTGGTGTCGAGGTTCTCGTGCAGTGAGGTGAACCCGATGTCGCGGTGCCAGAGTTGTGGGAGCGATGGGCGCGGTCCCGGCTCAGCCAGCGGGTTCGGCCGACTGAGCCGAGATGCCTGTCAGGTCACCGTTGCGGTCGGTCGCGCTTCGGGCTGGCGGCGGCTCATGGCGGCTACGACCAGGATCGCAAGTCCCATGGCCAGTGCTCCGTGCAATTGTTGGGCGCTGTGATCGAGAAACAGCCAGAAGTAGGCCGGGGGGTCAGCCGGTTGGGGTTCAGGTCCGGGGAAGGTCAAGTCGGCCAGCGTTCCGTACAGGCCGATGGTGGGTTCGGCAGCGAGCCACAGCGCGGTGAGGCCGAGAGCGACGACGGTCAGCCGGCGAGGCATGTTCGGCGTCGCAGGCGATACCCTGCCCAGCCGGTGAGGAGCCAGCCGGTGACGGCGCCGACGAGTCCGCCCAGCATGATCGCCACCGGTTCCCAGCGCGGCCCGGTGACCCCAAGGTGAGTCGCCAGAGTCGTACCCGCCGCATCGGGCGTCAGAATAGTGACGGCGGATACGGTGACGACGGCGCCATCCTTGGTCGCGTAGAACTCTTCAGAGGCCGCCTCCAACTGCCTGCCACCTCGGATGACCGGGGCTCCGGAATACATCTCGCTGCCGCCGGGGGTCCAGCCCTCGGCCTGCAGGCGGGCCTTCGCTGCTTCGAGCGTCCAATCTGATGACTGCTCGTCGGCGACGGTGACACCATTGCGTTGGGGATTTCCCATCCAGTCATCACGACTGAGTTCAGGTGCCCGCAATGGGACACCCGCAGGTCGGCAGGCCAGAATCTGGTGCCAGTGGTGCTCGGTGCCAGCCGGAGGGTCATGTCGAGCTTGACCCTCGCCATACGGGGCCAGATCCACTGCGCCGCATCAGATCTGCTGATCCCCAGCGTCGACTCCGCTGTGCCAGGACGACACCCCTGCAGATGTTCGAGTTCACCACGATCGGCCGGTCGGTGGCGCTGCGCTGCCTGGACCAGGCCAACTCCGGCGACGTCTACTGCGTCCCCGGCGACCAACCGTAGCTGCCCGGCGGCGGTCGACCTGACCGCCCTGGGCGGGGACGACGAAATGCCGACTGTGACCAGCCGAGCTGGCTGGAGGCCGGGTCGGGCTGGTTCGGCGGCTGCTACGACGGCACCCTGTCGGTGTCGGGCCATAGCATGAGCCGATGCTGTCCCAGATCAACGGACTGTCGCGACATTTCACTGAGGAGACCCTGCGGGCCTACCTGCTGAGTCGCTCCACGCGTGCCGACAACGGATGCCTCGTCGTGCGTGGCTATGGCCCTCAGCGCGGCGTGTATCAGAAACTGGCCGGTCGGGCCTGGGCGCACATCGCCGCATACGTGGTCTTCGTCGGTGGCTACGACCCCACCTTTGAGGTCCACCACGACTGCGGCACCCCGGACTGCATCGAGCCCAGCCATCTGCGTCAGCTCAGCCACGCCGACAACTGCCGGGAACGTACCCAACGTCCGCAGTGCCGCAACGGCCACGACCGGGAAACCGATCCCGTGACGGGCCGGCTGCGGCGGGCCTGTCGAGCCTGCAACCGACAGGCACAGCAGCGGTGGCGCGAGCGCCAAGCCGCAACGGTCGCCGACGCCCGCGCCGCGTACGGACGCCAGCCGTCCTGATTGCCCGGGCAAGTTGCCATGGTCTCGTCGGGCCACCTGGGCTCGGCGTCGATCTTTGCCTGACACGAGTCGCAGGGCGCCCAGGCGCAAAGCAGGATCATGGTGTCGGTGCTCGTGGTGACGTTCGGGGTCGCCCAGCTGCCCGAGTCACCGAAGAGGAACTCGCCACCATGGCATCGTGGGCGGCTGGTGATTCCGGGTAGCCGGATGTCTCAACCGGGCCACAGCCGCAACCCGACCAGGACGACGCCTTGGGACAGCAGCACGCTTACACCAGCCCAACTGATTACGCATAATAACAGTCATTATGATGCGTGCCCGATATGCCCGCTTTGTGGCGGTGAATTTCTGGATTGCTGAGCAAAATAATCCAGTAATTCAGGCGGGTGGGGTAACCGGCAGTCGCTCGGTCGTTCCTGGATCTCGGTCACGTGGGGGACGCGGCGTCAGCGCCCCGGGGCGTCGACGGTGATGCTCGTGGATCAGCCGGAGTGACGCGGCTGGTGAAGGGTGCGTCCGGGCCGCATGGGCCGGGAAGTCGGTCGTCCGTCGCTGACGATCGGCTATATCCATGTGCGCGTGTCCCTTCATCACGGCTACGAAGTAGGCATGATGAAGGAGGTGACCATTCCCCTGCTGCCCTGCGCGTCGATCGACGACGTCGTCGCCTTCTAGGCCCGGCGCTTGGGTAGCTGTCCCAGCCCGCCAAATCTTTGATCTTGACAGGCGGCTCGTTCAGGCTGCCTGGTCACGCGCGGCGCTGATGCGGAACGGGTGGGTGTACTCGGCGCTGCAGCCGGTGCACCAGGCTCGAAACAGCAGGCTGGTCGCGGTGTCGACGGGACTCGGTGTCACCTCGTAGCGGGTGTCTTCGATCAGGGTGTAGAGGTGCCGCCAGCGGATCGGGCAGAGGCAGGCGGTCCCAGCCGAGTTCGCCACCGAGGCCGGCATGACCGTCATCGCCTCCCGGGTCGACATCGTCGCGCGGTGGGGCGACGGGCCGCTCACCGAGCAGTGGTGCCAGACCGTGGCGGACGAACTGGCCCGGCAGGCCACTGGAGCATGAGCATCATCCCCCCGCCCGCCGACGGCGACTTGCTCGCGCCCACCCCGCTCGCCGGCGTGCTCGTCGGCTACGGCCGGGCTCCACCCGGGAGCAGAACCTCGCCCGCCAGCCGGCCGCGCTCACCGCGCGGCCGGCTGCGGCAAGTGCTTCTTCGGCAGGGCCAGCGGAAAGAACGCCGACCGGCCCGGCCTGCACGACGCGTTCGAGTACCTACGCCCCGGCGACGCGCTCACCGTAGTGTCCCTGGACCGGCTCGGCCGCTCCCTGGAAGACCTCATCACCATCGTCGGCAGGCTCAAGCGTCGCGGGGTCGGGTTCCAGTCCCTGCACGAGAAGCTGGACACCACCACCACCGCCGGGGGGATGTTCGTCTTCCACGTCTTCGCCGCCCTGGCCGAGTTCATCCGCACCATCATCGTGGCCAACACCAACGAGGGCCTGGCCGCCGCCCGCGCCCGAGGACAACGCCTCGGCCGCCCACCGGCGATGACCCCGGAGAAGGTCGCCTACGCGCTCCAGCTCCTCGCCGAGCCGGACCGGTCGATGTCGTCGATCGCCAAACTGCTCGGTATCTCCCGCAGCACCCTCTACAAGGCCCTGCCCGAACTCGTGCCACCGCAGCTCGCCCGGGAACGCCTGACGGCGCAGATCGCCGCCCTGCCCGCCGACGTCCGCCCTGGGCCGCCGACGATCCACCAGTACGACGCCCTGCTCAGCGGCACGCCGGCCGCGTCGTGACCACCGAACCGGGTGAGGTCGAGCCGACCGGCTGGCGGCTCGCGCGAGAGCTGGCCGTCTACGACGGGACCATGGAACGCGTCTCCGTCGACGAACGCGCCGCCACCCGCGCCATCACCATCGCCGAGCACCGCGAATGGCCCGACCGGCTCGACTGGGACGAAGGCCCCGACGCCCTGCGCTACCCCGACCTCTACACCCCCGCCGAGCCTGACGACCAAGACGACGAGGAAGACGACCTCGAACCCCTCGACCTCCACGAGCGCGACACCATCGGCTGACAAACACACCGGAACGGCCCGAGAGCAGCACTTCGCTCTCGGGCCGTTCCACGTCCCCGCCCCCGACATCCAGATCAAAGATTTGGCGGGCTGGGGCAGCTACCCAAGCGCCGGGCCTTCTACGCGGTGCTCGGTTTCCACACCACGTACCAGCAGCGCAAAGCCCACCCGGCCGTGGGGTTACAACGTGAAGATCTGAATCTGCAGTTCTTCGAGATCGCGGGGTTCGATCCGGCGCAGTCCTACGGTTCGTGCATCGTGCTGACCTCCGACACGGGACAGCTGTACCGGGCTTTCGCGGCGGGCATGCGCGCCGCGTACGGCAAGGTGTTGGTTCCGGGACGCCGCGGATGACCCGGCCCCGGGCGCGGAAGAACGCCGACGGGCTGAGCGGCTTCAGCGTCATCGATCCAGGCGGCAACTGGATCCGCTTCTTCCAGAACACCCCGGCCTCCCCCGCGCCGGCGCCGACCGGGCGGCTGGGCAAGGCGATGGCGAACGCCGTCGTGCAGGCCGACTCCAGAGGAGACGCCCGACAGGCGGCCCGGATTCTCGACAGCGCATTGGCCCATCCCGAGCCGGATGACGACCCGGTCGCGTTGGTGGAGGCGCTCGTCTACCGCGCTGAGGTGGCGATGGTCCTGAACGATCCGACCACGGCGGCCGAGATGCTGGCCCGCGTCGACCGTGTCGCTCTGAGCGCGGACGAAGCCACCCGGGCCGCTGCCGCCTATGAGGCCGCTACCGACCTTGCGGCAGCCCTGTCCGGGCCGACAGCGGTGACCACCTCGGCTGAAGTCGGTGCACCTGGTCGATGACGGCCGCCAGGAGGGTGGTGAGGGCCGGCGGGGGTGGGGTGTCGCGGGTGACGGCGACCAGCCGCCGGTTCAGGGTGGTCTCGGCGATGTCCCGGATGGCCAGGGTGGGGTCGCCGTCGGGCAGGGTGAGGGCCGGCATCAGCGAGACCACCCCGGCGGTACGGACAAGTTCCAGTTGCACGTCGGCGTCGCTGGCGCGATGCCGCAGGTCGGGTTCGTAACCACCCAGGGCGCGGCAGGTGCCGACGACCATGGCGTGGTGACCGGTGCCCTCGGCCGAGGCGGTCCAGATGGCGGTGCGTAGCTCGGCCACCGCTACGGGACCCTCGGGGCGGGCGAGCGGGTGGTCGGCCGGCAGCACGATCTTCAGGGGTTCCTCCAGCAGGAGGGTGAAACGCAGTCCGGCCGGGCGGGGGCGGGGATGGCCGTCGTACTCGTCCCCGATGACCAGATCCACCGCCCCCAGCCGCAGACCGGGCAGCGACTGTTCCAGTTCCAGCTCGAAGATCTCCACCCGGATCTGCGGATGGTCGGCCCGCAGGCGTACCAGGGCAGGCACCAGCAGGCGCCGGGCCGCCGACTGCAGGCCGCCGGCGCGTACGGTGCCCCGGACCTGGTCGCCCAGGGCCGCCAGGTCGGCCGCCGCCGCCTCGGCCGCCGACAGCAGCACCCGGGCGTGCTGCACCAGCAGTCGCCCGGCGTCGGTGAGCCGTACCCCCCGCCCGGCCCGGGCTAGCAACCGGGCGCCGACCTCCTTCTCCAGCAGGGTCAGCTGCTGGGACACCGTGGAGGGGCTGTAGCCCAGGGCGGCGGCGACGGCGGCCAGGGTGCCGCGCTCCTCGAACTCCCGCAGGAACCGCAGCCGACGAAGATCCATTTCGATCATGCGGGAATCCTAATGATTCAGCTACGGGAATCATCACTGGACCTGAGGGGTCAGTCTCAAGATCATTAGCAGCCATGGGTGCAGCACTGTGTCTTCTCTCCGCGGCCTGCTTCGGCGCGATGGCGATCTTCGGGAAGCTTGCGTACGACGCCGGGGTGTCACCGGCCGCGTTGCTGCTGGTGCGCTTCAGCCTGGCCGCCGTCCTGCTGGGGATGATGCTGCTGGTGCGGCCGGGCCTACGCCGTCGGGGACCGGACCTGCGCGGCGGCGACAGGCCCGTCCGGCCGATGACCCGGGGGCGGGTGCTGGCCATCGCGGTGGGCCTGGGTGCCATCGGGTACGCCACCCAGGCCAGCCTGTTCTTCTCCGCGTTGGAACTGATGGACGCGTCCCTGCTGGCCCTGATCCTCTACACCTACCCGGTGATGGTGACCGTGGCGGCGGTGTCCCTCGGTCGTGACCGGCTGACCCCCACCCGCGGTGTCGCCCTGGCCGCCGCCACGGTCGGCACCCTGCTGGTCCTGCTCGGTGCCGGTGGGGTGAGCTTCCACCCCCTCGGGGCCCTGCTGGCCTTCGCCTCCGCGATCACCTACACCGGCTACATCCTCGTCGCCGACACCGTGGTGCACCGGCTGGCCCCGGTGGTGCTGTCGGTGTTGGTGATGACCGGCGCCGCCGGCACCCTGGGGGTGCGGGCCCTGCTCACCGGCGGGGTCGACCTCGACCTCGGTGCGTCGGGATGGGTCTGGCTGGCCTGCATCGCCGTGCTCTCCACCGTCGTGGCGATGCTGACCTTCTTCGCCGGGCTCGAACGCACCGGCCCGTCGACCGCGGCGATCCTGTCCACCTTCGAACCCGTGGTCACCGCCGCCCTGGCAACCCTGATCCTGGGTGAGTCGCTGACCCCGGTCCAGCTCCTCGGTGGCACCCTGGTGCTGTCCAGCGTCGCCGTCCTGCAACTGCGCCGCACCCGCCGATCCGACCCTGACCCCGATCGCGCCGAGCCCGAGTTCCACCCCGGGCGGGAGCGGGCAGTGGCGACCCACAACTCCTAGGGCAGGACGCTCACGTGCCCGCGCGACCGCGACGCCACCAGCCACGCCGGGGCGGCTGGGCAGCCGTCGGGGTGGGCCCGGCGGCTGCCCGATCGACCTGCCAGCGGCGTACCACCTCGTCGGCGTCGACCGGACGCAGCACGACCCGCGGCCCGGTGGGGTTGCGCAGCCACGCCAGGATCTCGGCGTTCAGGTCGGCGACACAGGTCCGTACGGACTGCTCGGTGGGCAGGTCACGCACCTCGTCGGGGAGTTGTTCGATGCGGCGGCGCAGCAGCAGCGGGGTGGGCAGCAGCAGGTCGGTCGGCAGCTGCTCGCGCTCCAGGAAGCTCTTGAGCCACCAGGACTCGTCGTAGGGCAGACCCCGCCCGGGGATCGGCTTGCCCGCACCGGGCAGGTTGTCGAACTCGCCCCGTTCCTGGGCCGAGCGGATCTGCGCCTCGACCGAGGCCTGCCAGCCGTCCATCCCCGCCACCTCCTCCACCCACGGTAACGCGACCCCGACCACGGGTACCGGGTCCGGCGGCGGGACGCATTAGGCTCCGGGCAGGACTGGGAACGGGGAACGGTGATGGTAAGCACGACGGGGATCATCGGCATCGCGCTCATCGCTCTGGGGTTGGTGCTCACCCCCGGGCCGAACATGGTCTACCTGGTGTCCCGGTCGGTGACCCAGGGGCGACGCGCCGGGCTGGTGTCACTGCTCGGAGTGGCCGCCGGGTTCGCGGTCTACCTGGCCGCCGCGGTGGCCGGCATCGCCACCGTGTTCGTGCTGGTGCCGGCGCTGTACACGACGGTTAAGCTGGCCGGGGCGGCCTACCTGTTGTGGCTGGCGTGGCAGGCGATGCGTCCGGGTGGGCACTCACCCTTCACCCCGGCTCCGCTGCCGGCGGACCCGAACCGTCGGCTGTTCACCATGGGACTGGTCACCAACCTGCTCAACCCCAAGATCGCCATCCTGTACGTGTCGTTGCTGCCCCAGTTCATCGACCCCGCTCGGGGCAGCGTGGCGGTGCAGAGTCTGCTGCTGGGGTCCACCCAGATCGCGGTGGCGTTGACCGTGAACGCGATGATCGTGCTCACCGCCGGTGGCCTGGCCGGTTTCCTGGCCCGGCGACCGGTGTGGCTGCGGGTGCAGCGACTGCTGACCGGGACGGTGCTGGCGGCGTTGGCCGTACGCATCGCCGCCGACCGTTCTCGCGCCGCGGTCGCGGTCCCCTGACCCTGCCGGGGGTCAGTGCTCGCGCAGTACGGCCACACCACCCGGTGGCAACCGCACCGCCTCGTCGACCCCGGTGGCGGTGAGCAGGTCGGTGCCGCGGGCCGGCACCTGCTGCGGCAGATCGGTGTGGTTGAACAGGAACAGCCAACTTCCGTGCTCGCCGCGCCGCCGGACCGCCTCGACCCCTGCCGGTGCGCCCGGGCAGACCGGGGTGACACCGGCGCTCCGGGCCACCTCGTCCAGCAGCCGCCGGTAGGTGTCCTCGTCCGGTCGGGTGGAGAGGTACCAGGCGGTGCCCGCCTCGGCCCGGTGCCGGGTGACGGCCGGTCGGCCGTCGAGCACCCCGTCGGCGTACGCATCGATCACCTCCGCGCCGGTCAGCCGCAGCGACTCCGCCCAGATCCGCCCGCTCCCCCCGCCGCGCAGCCGTACCTGGTCCTGCTCGGCCAGCGGGTGGAACTCCTCGACCCACATCCCGAGCAGGTCACGCAGTGCGCCCGGGTAGCCGCCGAGGCGCACCCGGGCGTGTTCGTCGGCTACCCCGCTGAGGTAGGTGGCCAGCAGGTGCCCCCCGGCGGCGACATACTCGCGGACCCACTGTGCGGTGGCGTCGTCGACCAGGTACAGGGCGGGCAGGATCAGCAGCCGGTAGCCGTCGAGGGGGTCGCCGGGCGGCAGGATGTCGCAGCCGTACCCGGCGTGCCAGAGGGCCCGGTGCACGGCGGCGGTCTCCTGCTGGTGGTCGAGCCGGGGTGAGGGCAGGCCGGGGTGGTGCAGCGCCCATCCGCTGGCGGCGTCCACCACCAGCGCCACGCTGGCCTCGACTTTCCCCTCGACCTCGCCGAGTTGTTGCAGGGCGGCGCCGAGTGCCCTCGCCTCCCGGAAGACCCGGCTGTCCGGGCCGACATGGGGCACCAACGCGGAGTGGAAACGTTCCGCGCCGCCGGTGGGGGCCCGCCACTGGAAGAACATCGCCCCCCGCGAGCCTCGGGCGACATGGGCCAGGCTGTGCCGCAACATCCGGCCGGGTTCTCTGGTGTGCATCCGCCCGGGGGTCTGAATGTGACCGGGGGCGCTCTCCATCAACAGCCAGGCCCCGGCGGGGGCCCGGCCGCCGTGCCGGGCCCAGCCCCGGGCCAGGTCACCGACCAGGGCGGTCTGTTCCTCCGCGCCGATGTCGACCGCCGAGGGGTAGTGGTCGACCGATACCAGGTCCACCTCGCCGGCCCACCGGGCGTGGTCGACCGGCACCCAGTCGCCGAGCACGTAGTTGGTGGTGATCGGCAGGGCCGGGTTGGCGGCGCGCAGCAGGTCCCGCTGCTCCCGGTAGGCGGCCAGCAGGGTGTCCGACCAGAAGCGGCGGAAGTCGAGCAGGTGACCGGGGTTGGCCAGGTACTGGGTGGCGCGGGGGGTGCTGATCTGCGCCCAGTCGCTGTAGTGCTGGCTCCAGAAGCTGGTGCACCAGGCCTCGTTGAGGGCGGTCAGATCACCGTGGCGGTCGGCCAGCCAGCGGCGGAACGCCTGGGCGGTGTGTTCGCAGTGGCAGATGGTGCCGTACTCGTTGTGCACGTGCCACAGGGCCAGGGCCGGATGGTGGGCGTACCGGTCGGCCAGGGCGCCGGCGATGCGGAGCGCGGCGGCGCGGTAGGCCGGTGCGGCGGCGCAGTAGGTGTCCCGGCTGCCGTGGTGCAGGCGTACCCCCTCGGCGGTGACCGGCAGGGCTCCCGGGTGGGCCACGGAGAACCAGGGCGGCGGGGAGGCGGTCGGGGTGGCCAGCGCTACCCGGATGCCGCCGGCGTGCAGCAGGTCGAGCACCTGGTCCAGCCAGTCGAAGGTGTACCGGCCGGGGGCCGGTTCCAGGCGGGACCAGGCGAACACCCCGACGGTGACCAGGTTGACCCGGGCCTGGCGCATCAGGGCGATGTCCTCGGCCCACACCGACGGCGGCCACTGTTCCGGGTTGTAGTCGCCGCCGAAGCAGAGCCGACCGTCGTCGAACATGCCACCACCGTCCACTTAGTTTGCGGCCCGTCCAAACTAGGGAGCGGATTTGCCCATGTCAAACACGACCGATACTTCCGGGACCGGCTATGTCGTTGACAGTTCGTTGGAAAGTTAAAGAAACTGTCGACACCCCTGAGCTGTCGTTCGAGGAGCCGCCGATGCCGTACCCGCCACCAGTGCCCGCACCCCGCCAGGCCGAGCCGCAGGGGGCCGCCCACCGGGCCCGGCGAGGAGTTTGCGGCGACCGGCGCCACGACTAGCATTAGTTGGGTTTCCAATCGAATAGACCGATCGACGACGATCCGTCCCAGGACAGGCAAGAGTCAGCGCGGCCGGTGGCGTGCCCGGCCCCGCCAGGCGGTACGCGATGATGAACGCACGCCGCGACACCGGCGCAGAGAGCGGGCAGATCGTGATCAGCATCCACAGCGAGCCGCAGCCGACCGACCTCGGTGACGTGCGGGTCGCCAACCGGGCGGTCGTGCTGCGACACGTCCGTCTGCACGCCCCCTGTTCCCGAGCCGACATCGCCGCGCGTACCGGGCTGAACAAGGCCACCGTCTCCAGCCTGGTCGCCGAACTGATCGACCAGCGGCTGCTACGCGAGATCGGGCTGACCGAGAACCGGGTCGGCCGCCCCGCGACCATGCTGGTGCTCGACGGCGAACCGTACGCCGCCCTGGGCCTGCAGATCGGCGCCGACGAACTCGTCGCGGTCGCCATCGACCTGGCCGGCAGCCGCCTGCTGACCTGGCGGCGGGCCTTCACCCCCGGCACGGTCCCCCCCGCCGAGACCCTGCGCGCGCTGGCCGCCCTGGCCCGCCGCGCGATCGGGCGGGTCTCCGCCCAGGGCCGTACCGTGCTGGGCCTCACCGTCGGGGTGCCCGGACTGGTCGACCCGGCCGGCACGGTGCCGGCGGCCACCGCGCTGGGCTGGCAGGAGGTCCCGGTCGCGGCCGACCTGCGCGCCGCCCTGCGGGAACCGGCCTTCACCATCGGTGTCGACACCGTGGCCAACCTGGCCGCCCTGGCCGAACAGCGGCACGGCGGTCACGCCGGCACCGCCGACCTGGTGCACCTGACCGGCGGCCTCGCCGTCGGCGCCGGCATCATCGCCGACGGCCGGCTGCTGCGCGGCGGGCGGGGTTTCGCCGGCGAGATCGGCCATCTGTGCCTGGACCCCGCCGGCCCGCCGTGTTCCTGCGGCAACCGGGGCTGCCTGACCGCCCTGGTCGGCCTGCCCGCGGTGGTACGCCGACTGCTGCCCGACGTCGAGGCCGACGGCCCGGTCACCGACTACCTGCCGGAGGTGCAGCGGATCGTGGCGCTGGCCCGGCAGGAGGATCCCGCCGTACTCAGCGGGCTGGCCGAGATCGGCCGACACCTGGGGCGGGGGGTGGCCGTCCTGGTGGACCTGCTCAACCCGGAGGCGGTGGTGGTCGGTGACCACCTAGCCACCCTGGCCCCCTGGCTGCTGCCGGCGGCCCGGTCCGGGCTGGCCGCCCGCGCGCACGCCCCCGGCGCCGGTGGCTGCCGGCTGGACGCCTCCACCCTGGACACCGCGGCGGCGCTGGGTGGCGCCACCGCCGCCCTGGCCGGGGTCGAAGCCGGACGCCTGCCGGCCCGCTGACCCCACCACGGTCGAGTCTTGACCGGACCCGTCCCGGGTGCCAACCTCGAAGCGAGCCGCTCCGCTCGGGCACCCGGGGCGGCTTGCTTTCCACGGTTTGTCGAAGCGCTTCACCAGCGTCCGGGCCGACGACCGTCATCCCACCCTGACCTGCGATGCCGCTCGGCCGACGGTCGTCGAAGCGCTTCGACCCTCGGCGTGCCGGGCACTGGAAGGCGAACCACCATGACCGACCGCAGCACGCCCTCCCCCCAGACACGCGTCGACGACCTGGTCGCCCAGCTGACCCTGCCGGAGAAGATCGGTCTGCTGCACCAGTGGCAGGCGCCGGTGCCCCGGCTCGGCCTGCCCGGCTTCCGTACCGGCACCGAGGCGCTGCACGGTGTCGCCTGGCTGGGAACGGCCACCGTCTTCCCCCAGGTGATCGGCCTGGCCAGCACCTGGAACCCCGAGCTGATGCGGGCCGTCGGGGTCGCCATCGGCGAGGAGGTACGCGCCAAACACCACGCCGACCCGCACCGGGTCGGCCTCAACGTGTGGGCGCCGGTGGTCAATCCGCTGCGGGACCCCCGCTGGGGACGCAACGAGGAGGGCTGGTCGGAGGATCCGTGGCTGACCGGCACCCTGGCCACCGCATACGCCCAGGGGCTGCGCGGTGACCACCCGCAGCGGCTACGCACCGCCCCCACGGTCAAACACTTCCTGGCCTACAACAACGAGACCGACCGGGCCACCACCTCCAGCGACCTGCCGCCCCGGGTGCTGCACGAGTACGAACTACCGGCCTTCCGCGCCCCCATCGCCGCCGGGGCCGCGGTCGCCGCGATGGCCTCCTACAACCTGGTCGACGGGGTGCCGGCACACCTGAGCCCCCTGATCGAGACCGAGCTGCGCCGGTGGGCGCCCGGGGAGGTGCTGGTCGTCGGCGACGCGGGAGCGGTCAGCAACCTGGCCGGGGTGCAGGGCCACCTGCCCGACCACGTCAACGGCTTCGCCGCCGCCCTGCGCGCCGGCATCGACAGCTTCACCGAGGACGACACCGACAGCGAACCCACCCAGGCCCGCCTGACCGAGGCCCTGCGGCAGGGACTGATCAGTGCGGCGGAGGTGGACCGGGCGGTACGACGCATCCTCACCCTGCGCTGGCGGCTGGGTGACCTGGACCCCCCGCAGCACGACCCGTACGCCACGACCACCACCGAGGTGATCGACTGCCCGGCGCACCGCCGACTGGCCCGGGAGACCGCCCGCCAGGGCGTGGTGCTGCTGCGCAACGAAGGGCTGCTGCCCCTGGCCGCACCACCACGCATCGCCGTGCTCGGCCCCCTGGCCGACACCGTCCACGCCGACTGGTACAGCGGCACCCTGCCGTACGGGGTGACCCTGCGCGAGGCCCTGGCCGCCCGCACGCCGCAGGTCACCACCCATCCGGGCACCGACCGGATCGCCCTGCGGGTGGCCGCCCAGGGCTACGTGGGCTGCCCGGAGGACCCCGCCGGTGGCCCGCTGACCCTCGGGACCGAACCCACCTGGTTCGACGTGTTCGACTGGGGCCGGGACACGGTGGCCCTGCGGGCCGTCGGCAACGGCCGCCATGTCGGCGCCGACGACGAAGGGGTGCTGGTCAACGACCGCCCCGGGCCCGGTGGCTGGGTGGTGCGGGAGACCTTCCAGTTCGACCCGCTGCCCGACGGCACGGTGCTGCTGCGGCACCTGGCCACCGACCGGTACGTCACCCTCGACACCGAGGGACGGCTACGGGTCGACGGTCACGGCCCGCAGGCCGGCACCGCCTTCGGCATCGAACTCGGCGTCGACGGGGCGGCCGAGGCCGCCGCCCTGGCCGCCGCCGCCGACGTGGCCGTGGTGGCGCTGGGCAACCACCCGATGGTCAACGGGCGGGAGACCGAGGACCGGGTGGACCTGGCCCTGCCGGCCCGGCAGGAGGCGATGCTGCGCGCCGTGTACGCCGCCAACCCGCGTACCGTGCTGGTACTGACCAGCAGCTACCCGTACGCGATCGGCTGGGCCCAACAGCACCTGCCGGCGGTGATCTGGTCGGCGCACGGCGGGCAGGAACACGGCAACGCCCTGGCCGAGGTGCTGCTCGGCGACGCCGACCCGGGAGGCCGGCTGACCCAGACCTGGTACGCCGACACCGCCGAGCTTCCCGACCTGCTCGACTACGACGTGATCGGCGCCGACTTCACCTACCTGTACTACCGGGGTGAGCCGCTGTACCCCTTCGGACACGGCCTGTCCTACACCCGCTTCGACTACACCAACCTGCGGCTGAACGCCACGACCGTGCCGGTCGGCACGGACATCGAGGTGCGGGTGGACATCACCAACAGCGGCGAGCGGGCCGGGGAGGAGGTGGTGCAGCTCTACACCCGGCAGCGCCGCTCCCGGGTCAAGCAGCCGCTGCGGCAGCTACGGGACTTCACCCGGGTCACCCTGGCCCCCGGGGAGTGCGCGACGGTCACCCTGCGGCTGCGCAGCGCCGAGCTGGGCTGGTGGGACGCCGAACAGGGCCGCCAGGTGGTGGAGGACGCCACCCACACCGTCCTGGTCGGACGCTCCGCCACCGATGTGCGGCTCACCGGAATCGTGGCCGTACGCGGTGAGGCCCTGTCGTCGTCCTCGCGGCTGCCCAGCACGAGCGGGGCCCGGTGAGCGGGCGCGGACGGATCGCCTCCGGGCAGCCGACCATCGCCGACGTGGCCCGGCACGCCGGGGTGGCGGTCAGCACGGTGTCGTACGTGCTCAGCGGCAAACGGGCCATCTCCGAGGTGACCCGCAGCCGGGTGCTGGCCAGCATCCGGGTGCTCGGCTACCACCCCAACGCCGGGGCCCGGGCCCTGGCCAGCCGCCGGGCCAACGTGATCGCGCTGGTGCTGCCGCTGCGCTCCGGCATCCAGGTGCCGGTGGTGATGCAGTTCGCCACCGCGGTGGTGACCTCGGCCCGCCGCCACGACCACGACGTGCTGCTGCTCACCTCCGACGAGGGCCCGGAGGGGCTGCGCCGCATCGCCGCCGGCGCCCTGGTCGACGGGGTGCTGGTGATGGATGTGGAGCTGCACGACGTGCGGGTGCCGCTGCTGCGGCAGTTGGGGCGCCCCAGCGTCCTGATCGGCCTGCCCGCCGACACCTGCGAGTTGACCTGTGTGGACCTGGACTTCCACCGGGCGGGGCAGCTGTGCGTGGAGCACCTGGCGGGGCTCGGTCACCGGCGGATCGCCCTGCTCGGTGCCCCGGCCGCCGTCTACGACCGGGGCACCGGGTTCGCCCACCGCACCCGGGCCGGGGTGATCGAGGCGGCGGCCCGCCACGGGGTGGAGGCGGTGACCCTGCCCTGCGAGGAGAACGCCGCCGACGTCCACCACCGGGTGGTCGGGTTGTTCGCCCGCCACCCGGACATCTCCGCGTTGATCGTGCAGAACGAGGCCGCGGTCGGGCCGATGCAGGCGGCCCTGGCCGCCCTGGGACGCCGGGTGCCCGAGGAGGTGTCCGTGGTGGCGGTCTGCCCGGAGCAGTTCGCCGAACACGCCAGCCCCCGGCTGACCTGTGTGCCGGTGCCCGCGGAGGAGATCGGCCGGCAGGCGGTGTCCCTGGTGATGGGCAAACTGCGCGACGAGCCCGTACCGGAGGTCACCCTGCTGCCGCCCCGGCTGACCGTACGCGACAGCACCGCCCGGGCGGGCCACTAGACTGCCCGTTCGATGGACGCCGAGCCCGCCACCGACACCCGCCCCTGCGCCCACTGCGGTGCCGACGTGCCGCAGCGGGCCGGCGCCGGACGGCCCTTCCGCTACTGCCGGGACAACGACGGCGCCTGCCAGCGGGCCTCCCGCAACAGCCGGATGCGCCACCGCAACGCCCCCGGTCTGCCCGGTCAGGTGGCCCGCACCTGGGAGGCGGTGGACCGCCTCGACCAGATCGTGCAGACCCTGACCGAGGCCCTGCACGCCGAGTTGTCCCCCGCCGGGGTGGAACGGCAACTGGCCCAGGTCCGGGCGGATGCCGCCGCCGCGGTCGCGGCCGCGCAGACCGAACGGGACGAGGCGATCCGGGCGGCCGAGGACGCCGCCGCCCGGGCCGAGCGGGACCGGCGGCAGGCCCAGGCCGCCACCGCCGACCGAAACACCGCCCGCGCCGAGGCCGACCAGGCCGTGCAGCGGGCGGAGGACGCCGACGCGCGGGCCGCGCAGGCGCAGGCCGACCGGGACACCGCCCGCCGGGCTGCGGTCGCCGCCGAGGCCCTGCGGACTCAGGCCGAGACCGACCGGGACTCCGCCCGCACCCAGGTGGCGGCTCTGCGGGCGGAGTTGGACGCCGAGCGGGCTCGCAGCGCCGCCCTGGTCGCCGAACGGGACAGCGCCCGGGCCGAGGCCCACCGGGCGGAGACCTCCGCCGCCGAGGCCACCGCCCGGGTCGAGGCGCTGCGCGCCGAGGTGGAACAGTCCCGGGCGAAGGCGCAGCAGGCCCAGGCCGACCTGGCCCAGTTGCGTACCGAGGCCGAGGATCTGGCCGCGCGGTTGACCGCGGTTCGCGCCGACCTCGATCAGGCGCAGCAGGCCCGGGCCCAGGCCGAGGCGGACCGGCAGCGGGCGCAGGCCACCGCCCGGCAGGTCGGTCTGGATCTGGCGGCCGCCCTGGCCGACACGAATTCGTTGCGCTCCGACCTGGCCGCCGCGGTGGCCCGGGTGGAGGCCCTGCGCGCCGAGGTGGCCGCCGGGCAGCAGGCGGCGGCGGAGGCCGACGGTCGGGCGGTGCGGCAGGCGCAGTTGTTGCGGACGGTCGAGGCGGACCGGGACGAGGCCCGCCAGCGGGTCGCCCAACTGGCCGGTCAGGTAGCCGAGTTGGCCACCGCCCTGACCCGCAACGTCTCCGCAGGCTGACCGGTTCTTCCGGTGGCGAGGCGTGCCGTCGCCTCGGTGGCGGGTCGGGCTACCATTTGCGCTGACGGCGGCGTCCGCCGCCACGACCCGGCCGGGGCGGACCCCGCCGGGCGGCTGCTGTGGCCGGTTACCCTTGACTGCGCACCCGCGGGTAGCGGGCCGTCCAGACGTGGCTGCGGGAATGGCCCGGCGACGGCGGACCGTTACACCGACAGGACCAGCACCACCGAAGAGGGGAAGTCGATCATGGGCGAGCGTATGCTCCGCGGTAGCCGACTGGGCGCGGTCAGCTACGAATCCGACCGCAACACGGAGCTCGCGCCGCGGCAGACCCGCGAGTACCTGTGCGCCAAGGGTCACCAGTTCGAGGTTCCGTTCGCCGTCGACGCCGAGGTGCCCACCACCTGGGAGTGCAAGTTCGACGGCAGCGTGGCCCGGCTGGTCGACGGCACCGAGCCGGAGCAGAAGAAGGCCAAGCCGCCGCGTACCCACTGGGACATGCTGCTGGAGCGGCGTTCGATCGCCGAGCTGGAGGACATCCTCGAAGAGCGGCTGCAGGAGGTCCGCACCCGCCGCGGTCGCGCCTGACCGATCCGACGAAAACGCCCCCGGGAGTTGATCTCCCGGGGGCGTTTTCGTCAGCGTGGTTCCACGATCTCACCCTCGATGGCCCGACCCGCGTCGGCCACCGGCGGAGCCGATGGTGGCGGTGCGGCCGGTTCGGCCGGGGTGGTCTGCCCCGGCTGGGGGGCACCCCGGTACACCCGCACCCGGCGGGGCCCGAACAGGTCACCGGCGGTCATCGAGGACACCCGACGCTCCGCGGTCCGCTGCACGCCGCCGCGGGCCAGCCGCCGCACCGGCGGCACCAGCAACACCAGCCCGACCAGGCCGCTGACCAGACCGGGGGTCGCCAACAGCAGGGCACCGAGCAGACCCACCAGCCCGTCGGTCACCTGCCGACCCGGCGGCCGACCGGACTGCGCGGCCTCCCGGAACCCCCGCCAGGCGCGGATGCCCTCCCGCCGCAGCAACACCATGCCGAGCAGCGACGCCGCGAACACCATCAGGGTCGCCGCGCCGAAGCCGACCGCCCGGCCCACCAGCACGAACACGGCCAGCTCCACGAGCACGGAAACCAGCAGGGCCAACGGTACGAACCGTAGTGTCCGGCGCATATCACCCCATCCGCCGTATGGCGTGTCATCGTCGGCGGCTGGCCGGGGCGGCGCAGCCGTCCGCATACCTCCAGCATGACACGATCCGACTCAGGGCCACCGGGCCTGCCCCGCCGTGACCGCCCGCCACCCGTGCCGCACGGCCGCCCGCCGGTCGTCGAACGCCCACCCGGTGATCCGCCACAACGCCTCGACCACGATCAGCGGACTCATCTTGCTGGCGCCCCGTTCCCGCTCCGCGAAGGTGATCGGCACCTCCGTGATCCGGGCCCCGGCCCGATGCGCCAACCGGCACAACTCCACCTGGAAGGAGTAGCCCTGCGAGCACACCGACTCCAGGTCCAGCAGGTCCAGCAGACTCGACCGGTAGACCCGGTAGCCGCCGGTGGCGTCGGCCACCGGCATCCCCAACGCCAGCCGCGCGTACAGGTTGCCGCCCCGCGACAGCAGCAGCCGCCGCAGCGGCCAGTTCAGCACCCGGGCCCCCCGGGTCCACCGGGACCCGATCACCAGGTCGGCGTCCGCGGCGGCGGCCAGCAGCGCCGGCAGGTCCTGCGGGTCGTGGGAGCCGTCGGCGTCCATCTCCACCACGGCGTCGAACCCCCGCCGCCGCGCCCACCCGAACCCGGCCAGGTAGGCCGCGCCGAGGCCCTGCTTGCCTTCCCGGTGCAGCACATGCACCTGCCGGTCGCCACGGGCCAGGTCCTCGGCGATGTCGCCGGTGCCGTCGGGACTGTTGTCGTCGGCGACGAGCACCTCCACCTGCGGGGCGGCCCGCCGGACCCGACCCACGATGGTGGACAGGTTGTCGGCCTCGTTGTAGGTGGGGATCACCACCAGGACCCGGCCCACCCCGGGTACCTCGTTCGTCGCCGGACGGATGTCGGTCTTCTGCATCACCGCTGCCTCCCTCGTGCCGGCGTGCGGATCTAAACGGGGCGCCGCCGCAGCACCACCGTGCCGGCCAGCGCCACCACGGCCAGCCCGGCCAGCAGCACCTCCGGCAGCACCCCGATCCGGGTGGCCAGGGTGCGCCCCTCGCTCAGGGTCAGCTGCCGTACCACGACCGCGCGGGTGTTGAACCCGGTCGCATCGCTTACCCGCCCGTCGGGGGTGACGAACCCGGACACCCCGACCGTGGAGGCCATCAGGGCGGGTCGGCCGTGTTCCACGGCCCGCAACCGCACCATGGCCAACTGCTGACGGGCCTCGGCCTCGTCGAAGGTGGCGTTGTTGGTCTGCACCACCAGCAGCTGGGCCCCACCGGTCACGGTGTCCCGGACCAGCCCGTCGTAGGCGACCTCGAAGCAGATCACGTCACCGAGCACCACCGCCGGGGTACGCACCACCCCCGCCTCGGTGCCGGCGACGAAGTCGGCGCGTACCCGGTCGACCTGCTTGCTCACCATGCGGGCCAGATCCCGCATCGGCACGTACTCGGCGAACGGCACCGGATGCCGCTTGATGTACAGCTGGTCGGAATCCGGGCCCACCCCGGGACGCCACAGCAGCCCCGCGTTGCGCACCTGCCCCGGCTCCGGACCGGACAACACCGCCCCCACCAGGATCGGTACCCCGATGGCGTCCGCGGCGGCCGAGATCCGAGCCCCGGCGGCCGGGTTACGCAACGGGTCGATGTCGGAGGAGTTCTCCGGCCACACCACCAGGTCGGGCTGTTCCCGCTGACCGGCGCCGACCTGGGCGGCCAGCTCGATCGTCGCGTCGACATGGTTGTCGAGCACGGCCTGCCGTTGGGCGTTGAAGTCCAACCCCAGGCGCGGCACGTTGCCCTGCACGATGGCTACCGTGACACTCCCCCCGCTCGCGGACCCGCCCACCGGCACCAGCAGCGCGGTGGTGAGCAGCACCACCACCGCGGCCCCGGCCCCGGCGGCCGGAACCCACCAGCGTGCCGTGGTGGGCTGCCGGCGGGCCTGGACCAGCCACCAGGCGGCGGCGAGGAGCAGCCCACCGGCCAACGCCACCGCGAAGGTCACCAGGGGCGCGCCACCCAGGGCGGCCAGACGCAGCAACGGCGAACCGTCCTGCCCGAACGCGAGCCGCCCCCACGGGAACCCGCCGAACGGGGTGCGGTCCCGCAGCGCCTCCTGACCCACCCACAGCACCCCGGTCACCACCGGCCACACCCGCGGGAACCGGTCGACCAGCGGCGACACCCACGCCGTGGCCACACCCAGCAACGCCAGGTAGGCGGCCTGCAACAGCGACAACAACACCCACGGCAGGTAGCCGGTGTGCAGGTTCGTCCAGGACAGCAGCGGCGCGAACAGGGCCACACCGGTCACGAACCCCAGTCCGGCGCCGGCCCGCAGCCGCCGCCGGTGGGTGGCCGCGGCCAGCAGGGCCACCCCCACCGGCGCCAACGGCCACCACCCGTACGGCGGGAAGGCCAGCAGCAACGCCAACCCGGCGGCCACCGCCATGGCCAGCGCCACCGGCAGCGGCACCGCCGGCAGGCGAGACGGTGGGGTGGCCGCGACGGCAGGGTCCACGGTCGTCACGGGCGAATCGGGCGCGCTCACGCGCCGAAGGCTACCCGCCCCGACCCCCGGCCCGTACCACCGGCCGGACCGCCGGTGACGCCGCCGCAGGGTCGGGGCGGGACCTCACCGGCGGCGGGCCAGCAGGACGGCGTCGTGCACCGAGATCTCGTGACCCTGCGGGTCCACGGCCGTCCGTGGCCGGGCCTGCGCCACCAGCACCTCGAACCGCTGCGGGTCCAGGTCGGCGGCCACCTGCTCGGCGGTGAACATCATCTCCGGGTAGTGCATCCGATGCGCGCGGGACCACAGGTCCTGCGGGTGATGCCCGACGATCAGCAGCAGCCCACCCGGGGCGACCGCCGCAGCCAGCCGCGCGTACAACTCCCGCCGGTCCTGCGGAGGCAGGTGCATGAACTGCGCCGACACCAGGTCGTAGGCGCCTTCCTTCACCTCGCCGTGCAGCAGGTCGGTGTGCACCCACTCGATGCGCTGCGCGAGGAGCTCACCGGCCGCACGGGCGTGCCGGGCGGCCCGCTCCAGGGCGGTGGTGGAGATGTCCACCCCGGTGACCCGCCAACCCCGCTCGGCCAGCCACACCGCGTCGGCGCCCTCACCACAGCCCACGTCCAGGGCCCGGCCGGGGGTGACCTCGGACACCTCGGCCACCAGCTGCGGATTGGGTCGGCCGCTCCACACCGCCGGCCGCTGCTGATACCGCTGCTCCCACCCGGCCTCGGTGAAGGCCTCCTCCCGCTGCCGCCGGTGCCGCGCCACCGCCTCCCGGGTGTCGGCCTCGACCAGGTCGGCGTTGATGGCCGCCGCGGCCGTGATCCCGGCGGCGGCGGACGGGATCACCTTCGCGGTCAGGTCGGCGACGTTGCCGGCCACCCACACCCCCGGCACGGAGGTGGCACCCGCGGGCCCGGACGGCACCTGCTCACCGATCACCTGCCCGTGCCTCTCCACCGGCTCGGCCGTCAACCCCAACGACGACAGCACCTGCGCCCGGGCGGTCAGCCGGGAGGCCACCACCAGCACCTCACAGTCGACCTGCTCCCCGGAGGCCAGCCGCACCCCGGTCAGCCGGTCGTCCTGCACCCTCAGCCCGGCCACCGGGCCCGGCACCACCGCCACCTCCAGGGCGGCCATCCATTCGGCCTCCTCGGCCTGCGGGGCCGGCTGGCCGTGCAGCAGGAACAGCACCTGGTCACTCCACTGCCGCCACAGCCGCACCTGGTGGGCCGACAGCGGGCCGGTGGCCAACACGGCGATCCGTTTGTCGGCCACCTCCCACCCGTGGCAGTACGGGCAGTGCAGCACGTCCCGGCCCCACCGCTGCGCCAGGCCGGGCAGCGGGGGCAGTTCGTCGACCAGCCCGGTGGTGACCAGCAGCCGCCGGGCCCGCACCTGCCGCCCGCCGTCGACGGTTACGGTGAACTCCTCACCGACCCGGTCGACGCCGGTGACCTGACCGGTCATCAACTGCCCGCCGTAGCCGGTCACCTCCTCCCGGCTGATCGCCGCCAACCGGGCCGGCGGGATCCCCTCCAACCCCGGATAGGTGTGCACCCCGGCCGCCGGGGAGTTACGCGGCTCACCGGCGTCCACCACCAGCACCGAACGGCGCGCCCGGGCCAGGGTCAACGCCCCGGCCAGGCCCGCGGCCCCACCACCGACCACCACCACGTCGTACCTGTCGTCCATCTTGTGCTCCCCTTGTCGGTTTCGTGCGTCACCATCCACCCGCACCCCCAACTTCGACAAGTATTGTTGCCAACATGGCAAACGATGAGGCGGTGGTGCTGGCCGCGGTGGGTCCCCGCCTGCGGGCCCTACGCAAGAACCGGGGCACCACCCTGAGCGAACTCGCCGACACCACCGGCATCTCGGTGAGCACCCTGTCCCGCCTCGAATCGGGACACCGCCGCCCCACCCTGGAACTGCTGCTGCCCCTGGCCCGCGCCCACCAGGTGCCCCTGGACGAACTGGTCGGCGCCCCCGCCGTCGGCGACCCCCGGATCCGGCCCCGCCCGATCGTCCGCCACGGCATGACCTTCCTGCCCCTGACCCGCCGCCCCGGTGGCCTGCAGGCCTTCAAACAGATCCTGCCCCCACACAGCCCCGCCGAGACGCGACTTCAGTCCCACGAGGGCTACGAATGGCTCTACGTGCTCTCCGGGCGGCTGCGCCTGCAACTCGGCGAACACGACCTGATGCTGGAAGCCGGCGAGGTCGCCGAATTCGACACCCGCACCCCGCACCGCGTCAGCAACCCCGGCCCCGAACCCGTCGAGGTGCTCAACCTGTTCGGCCCACAGGGCGAACGCCTGCACGTACGGGCCCGACCCGCCACCGACTGACCCCGGCAACCAAGTCGGGGCGCGGCGTACGCCGCGCCCCGATGCTCCCAGGCCCCTTCCACGGCCGGTGGGGCGAGAACGAGACACCTCGACCTTCGGACCGACCGGACGGCGACTGGCTGCCCCCGTCAGGCCGTTGTCTACTGGCCGTGTATCTCACCCTGCCCGTACACCGGTAAACGCGGCCGGTTCGCGCCGCCCCGCCGACCCCCGCCCGCTGGACCTGGCCGCCGCGACACCATCTCGCTCGGCCAGCGGACGAAGGGACGAAGCGAACAACAGCCACTTCCCGTGGTAGGACTCAAAGACGGTACGTGGCCCACCCCCGCCCTTGTCAACCCGCCACCGCCGAGTCGCCCCCACACCCCGGCGTGTCGCCGCCGGCGGAAGGGCCGAGCAGCGGCCGCAGCAGGCCCCGGGCCGCCACCGGATACTCCCCGGCCAGCAGCCCCGCCGCCGCCAACACGTAGTCCACATCCACCACCGGCCGCGCCGCCCGCGGCAACGCCCACCCACCGGCATGATCGGTCAACACCGCCCCCAACACCCCTTCGGCCACCTCCCGCGGGGCGTGCCGCAACACCCCACCCGAACCCACCACCAACCGCACATCCCGCAGATCCCGCCCCGACCGCTCCCCCGTGCCCACCCCACGGGCATGCCGCCGCAACGCCACCGTCGCCGCCAACGCCGCGATCCGCGCATCCACCGCCCGCCCGGACGCATCCGCAGGCAGGAACCCCGGATCGGCGGCCCGCCGCGCCGCCTCCCCCACCAACTCGGCCCCCTCCGGCTCCCCCAGCAGCCGCTCCTCGACCGCGGCCCGCACCACCTGCGGGGCGCTCCACCGCATCCCCAGGTCACCCTCGACCGTGCGGGCCCGCCACAACGACCCCGCCACCTCCCGACCCGGCCCACTGGCCCGCTCGTCCGGCGTCAACACCGAATACACGTCCGTGGTGGCCCCACCCACATCCACCACCACCAGATCACCCCCGGCCAGCTCCGCCAACGCCTCCACCCCGGTCAACACCGCATCCGGGGTGGCCGCCCGCACCAACCGGGCGAACCGGCGCCCACGCGACAGCCGCTTACCCCCGATGACATGCCGCAGGAACACCTGACGGATCGCCTCCCGCGCCGACGCCGGCGCCAACACCCCGATCCGCGGCAACACGTTGTCGGCCACCGTCACCGGCACCCCCGCCTGCGCCAACACCTCCTGCAACCCGTCGCGGACCGCCACATTGCCGGCCAACACCACCGGCACCCGGAACCGGGCCCGCGCCAACCGGGTCGCATTGTGGGTAAGGGTCTCGGCGTCCCCACCGTCGGTGCCACCGACCAGCAACACCACATCCGGGCGGGCCGCCCGCAACGCCGTCAACTCGGCCCGACCCAGCCGACCGGCCGCCACATGCACCACATCCGCGCCGGCCGACAACCCGACCCGCCGACCCGCCTGCGCCGTCACCAGCGGCTCATAGCCCACCACCGCCAGCCGCAGCCCACCACCGGCCGAGGAACACACCAACCACGGCACCTGCGGCGACCAGCGGCCCGCCAACGCCGCCCCGACCGCCACCTCCAGGCCGTGCCACACATCCGTGTCCACCGACGTACGCGCCGCCGCCGACGCCACCAGACCACCCCCGTCGAGGTCCACCACCGACACCTTGGTGAACGTCGACCCCACGTCGGCGCAGACCGCTACCCTCACGCCACCGGCGGCACGACCACCGTGCCGGTCGCCGTCACCGCCACCACCGGCTCCGCCAGCACCTCCGCCGCCGACCCACCCCGATCCGGACGCCCCCGACACACCACCCGCGCCTGAAAATCGATGGTGCGGCTGCGGGTACCCACCCGGGTCACCTCCGCCACCACCTCCACCACATCCCCCGCCCGGATCGGGGCCCGGAACTGCACCTCCGAATAGGAGGCGAACAAACCCTCATCCCCATCGGTACGGATACACACCTCCGTGGCCACATCACCGAACAACCCCAACGCGTACGCCCCGTCGACCAGATTCCCGGCGTAATGGGCATGCGAATACGGCACATACCGCCGATGGGTCACCGTCAACCCGACCCGCGAATCAGTCATCACTTCACCCTCTTGCTCGTGATCAACGCGTGGACCAGGTAACTGGCCACCTCACCCGGAGTCGTCCCCCGACCAAAAATCCGATCCACCCCCAACTCGGCCGCCATCGACTCGTCGAACCGCGGCCCACCCACGATCAGCAACGGCCGCCGGTCAACCGGCAACGCCTCCCGGAACGCCGCCGACATCTCCCGGGTGTTGTGCAGATGCGCATCCCGCTGCGTCACCACCTGCGACACCAACACCGCATCAGCCCGCTCCGCCCGCGCCGCCTCCACCAACTCCGGCACACTCACCTGCGCACCCAGATTCGTCACCTTCAACTCCCGGTAATACTCCAACCCCTTCTCACCGGCGATCCCCTTCACATTCAGAATCGCGTCGATGCCCACCGTGTGCGCATCCGTGCCGATACACGCCCCCACCACGGACAACTTCCGCCGCAGCCGCCGCTTCACCACCGCATTGACCTCCTTGGCGCTCAGCAGCGGAAAATCCCGCTCCACCACCTGCACCTTCGCCAGGTCCACCAGATGATTCACCCGCCCGTACACCACGAAGAAGGTGAACCCCTCACCGATCGGCTTGGCGTGCACCAACATCGCCGGGTCCAACCCCATCTTGTTGGCCAACTGCACCGCCGCACCCTCGGCCCGCTTGTCATGCGGCACCGGCAACGTGAACGACACCTGCACCATGCCGTCCCCCGTGGTGTCCCCGTACGGCCGCACGACGGTCTTCTCCCGGCTGGGCACGCCCTCACGACCCTCGCTCATGCCGGCTGCTCCAGGATCTCCGTGGCCGGGTTGTAGTAATCCGCCTCATGCCGCGCCACCCCGGCCAGGCCCTTACCCCGGTCCGCCGGCCGCTTCATGATCCCGAAAGTGCCCTCCGCGATCGCCGTCAACAACGACTGCTCCCCGATGCGCTCCAACAGCTCCACCGCCTCACCCAACACCCGGTGCGCACGCTGCTGAATGAACCCACCCGCCGCCGGCACGAAATCCTCACGCAACCCCCCGGCCGCCCCCAGCACATACCGCACGTTCTGCAACGCGATGTCCCGATCCGACAACCACGGCGTCACCACCGCCTCGGTCATCATCCCCACCAGCAGAATGCCCTGCCCCGTCAGCGTGCCCACCAGATTGAAGAACCCGTCGAGCAGATTCCCCCGGAACACGTCACCGGTCATGTGCTTCGTCGGCGGCATCCACTTCAACGGCGCATCCGGAAACAACTCCCGCGCCAACAACGCGTGCGCCAACTCCAACCGCAACGACTCCGGCACATCCGGATTGATCTCGAACGCGTGCCCCAACCCCAGCTGCCAGTCCGCCAACCCCGCCTCATGCGCGAAGTACTCGTTCAGCAACTGCGACACCGTCACCGTGTGCGCCTCATCCACTGCATCAGCGGTGGTCAGATAGTTGTCCTCACCGGTGTTGATGATGATCCCCGCCCGGGCATGCACCTGCCGCGAGAAACGCTGATCCACGAACGTACGAATCGGATTGATGTCCCGGAACAGAATCCCGTACATCGAGTCGTTGAGCATCATGTCCAACCGCTCAAGACCCGCCAGGGTCGCCATCTCCGGCATACACAACCCCGACGCGTAATTCGTCAGCCGCACATACCGACCCAACTCCTTCGAGGACACATCCAGAGCCGCCCGCATCAGCCGGAAATTCTCCTGAGTGGCGTACGTGCCAGCGAACCCCTCCCGGGTCGCCCCCTCCGGCACATAATCCAACAACGACTGCCCCGTCGACCGGATCACCGCGATCACATCCGCCCCGGCCCGCGCCGCCGCCTGCGCCTGCGGAATGTCCTCGTAGATGTCCCCCGTCGCCACGATCAGATAAATCCACGGCCGCCGCACCGGATCACCGAACCGCCGCACCAGACGCTCCCGCTCCGCCCGCCGCCGATCGATCAACCGAATCCCCGCACCCACCGCCCTACGCGCCGCCCGCCGAGCCGCCGTCGCCGCCTTCTGAGACGGCACCTCGAACCGCACCGACCCCGCCGCCGCCTTCTGCGCCAACAACGTCACATCGGTGATCTGCTCACGCGCCAGGGCATCGAACACCGGCACCGCCACCCCATGCCCCAACCCCACATCCGCCACCACCGCATCCACCAGCCGGTTAACCCACGGAATCCCATCCGGATCCGCCCCGGCCACCCCCGCCAACCGCAACACCGCCCGCTCCACCGACACCGTCGTGTGGCTACGCGCCAACTCCACCACCGGCTGCCCCGCCCGACGCGCCAACTCCCGCGCCCGCGCCACCAACACCGGATCCAGATCAAGCTTGCCCGTCACGACAGCCCTTCCCGCTGAAAGATCACATCACCGCGCAACACCGTCGCCTGACACACCGGCAACGGCGTCGGATCCTGCGCCCCCCGCAACTCCGGATCCTCCGCCTGCAACACCGGCAGACCCCCCTGAAGCCCCGCCGGCGTCGACCACACCGCGAAGGTCGCCGGCGCCCCCAACGCCAACACCCCCTCACTGTCCAGATGCACCGCCCGCCACCCACCCCGGGTGTGCGCCGCGAACGCCGCCCGCACCGTCATCCGCTGCACCGGACTGTGATGCGCCACCGCCGCCCGCACCGAACCCCACGGATCCAACGGCGTCACCGGCGAATCCGAACCGAACGCCAACGCCACCCCCACCCCGTGCATCGCCCCCATCGGATTCGACGCCAACGACCGCTCCAACCCCAACCGCGCCTCATACATCCGCCCCGCACCACCCCACAACCGGTCGAACGCCGGCTGCATCGACGCCACCACCCCGTACTCCACGAAACCGGCGATCAACCGCCGATCCATCACCTCCGCATGCTCCACCCGATGCCGAGCCGCCCGCACCCGATCCGTACCCAACCGCCGCGCCGCCCCCGCGAACCCCTCCAACACCGTCGAGATCGCCGCATCCCCGATCGCATGGAACCCGCCCTGCATCCCATGCGCCGCACAGTCCAACAGATGATCACGCACCTGCTCCGCGCTCAGATACCCGTGCCCACAGCCCGCACCGTCGACATACGCATCCGACAGAAACGCCGTACGCGACCCCAGGGCACCGTCGGCGAACAGATCACCACCGGCACCCACCGCACCCAACTCCCGCGCCCGCGCCGCACCACCCAACTCACCCCAGTACCCGTACACCTCCGGCACCCCGGCACCCGAGATCGCCAACAACCCGGTGAAATCCTCCTCGTCGGAGATCTCCGGCCCACCACACTCGTGCACCGCCGCGATCCCCAACGACGCCGCATGCGCCAACGCCACCCGCTGCGCCGCCACCCGCTGCGCCCGCGTCACCGACCCCCGCGCCGCCGCCCGCACCACATGGTGCGCGTCCAGCCGCAGCCAACCCGACCCGTCGTACCCGACCGCCTCCGCCGCCTGCGGACACGCCGCCAACAACGCCGAGGACACCACCGCCGAATGAATCGACGCCTGGGACAGGTACACCCGCCGCCCACCGGCCGCCCGCCCCAACTCCGCCGCCGACGGCGGCTGCGGCACCGCCCAGGTCGACTCGTCCCAGCCGTGCCCCAACACCACCGCATCCGCCGGCAAACCCGCCGCGAACACCGACACCGCGTCCAGCAACTCCCCGGCCGACCGCACCCCGGACAGATCCAGCCCCGACAACGCCAGCCCGGTGTCACTGACATGCACATGCGCGTCCACGAAAGCCGGGGTCACCAACGCCCCACCCAGCTCCACCACCCGGTCCGCCGGCGGCGCATCCGCGTCCGCCCCCAACCAGGCAATCCGCCCATCCCGCACCAACAACGCCGTAGCGGAAGGATCCGCCGGACAATGCAACACGCCACCGCGGAACAACGTCGAGAGGTTCTCGTTCATGGCCTCAGTCTGCCGCCAGCCGCGCCTCGAACAGGCCACGCACCCCCGGATCACTGCGCAACAACCCCAACGCCAACTCCGCGTGCCCCGGCACGTACCCGTTGCCGACCAGCATCGTCACGTCCGCCGCCAGCCCCTCGGCCCCCAACGCCGCCGCCGCGAAACTCGTCGCCATCGAGAAAAAGATCACTGTGCCGCCGTCCGCCGTGGCCAACACCGCCCCGTGCTCACACCCCGGCACATCCACACACACCACGGTCACATCAGCCGGCACCCCCAGCGCGGTCGTCACCGCCGTGGACAACCCCACCGGATCCCGCGCGTCGGCCAACACCACCGCATCACACAACCCGGCCGCCACCAGGGCGTCCCGCTCCGCCGCCACCGGCACCACCCCGACCGTACGACCCGCCCCCGCCTGCCGCGCCGCCGCCAGCGACAACGAGCCACTCTTGCCCGCACCACCGATCACCGCCACCGACACCGGCCGATCCCCCGACCCCTCGGCCACACACCGCGACACCACCCGCGCCGTCAACGCCGGCGCCCCACACACATCCAGCACCGCCAGCGACAACTGCGGATCCAGATCCTCCGGCAACACCGCCGCGATCGACCGGGCGAACAGAATCGCCCACCCCTCACACGGCACCTGCTCGCTGAGCCCGTCCCACCGGGCCAGACCGTCCGTGACCACCAGCGGCGTCAAGGTCAACGACACCAGGGTGGCGACCCGCTCCCCCGGCTTCAGACCCAACGGCGAACGCCGCCCGGCCTCCTCGACCGTGCCGATCAACATGCCACCCGACCCGGTCACCGGGTTCTGCATCTTGCCCCGGGTGGAGATGATCTCCAGCACCTCGGCGCGCACCGCAGCACCGTCACCGCCGTGCTTGTCGAACAGCTGACGGAAACTCGCCGCGTCCAGGTTCAGCCGCTCCACCCGGATCCGCACCTCGTTCGCCGCGATCTCCGGACCCGCATCCAGCCGCCAGGCCGCCTGCGGCAGCACCCCCGCCGGCTCCACGACGCGGTGCAGACCCACCGGTGACGTCACCCCGACCTCCCCTGCATGGCCGCCTGAACCCCCGGCTGGGAGTCGCGTGGCGGGAAAACTTACGGCAGACTAATTTCTTGACCGGATATTTTCCAGTACCCTTCGGGGTCATCGATCAACCACCAGGAGGGGCCGTGACCCAGACCCACCCGCCGGTGCAGCGCACCGCGCCACCCCAGCCGGCCCCCGTCGACACCCCCGGCCAGCCCTACGAATACCGCCGCACCCCCCTGGTCGAACCCGACTGGACCCGCTTCCCCGGCTGGCGCCACGTCACCCGCGACCAGTGGGAGAACGCCCAATGGCAGCGGGTCAACTGCGTCAAGAACGTCAAACAACTGCGCACCGTGCTCGGCGACACCGTCGACGAGAGCTTCTACGCCGACCTGGAAGCCGACCAACGCGCCCTGGCCACCATGTCCATGCTGGTGCCACCGCAGATGATCAACACCATGGTGCCCTTCGCGCCACCGACCACCGAAGCCCTGCTAGCCGACCCCATCCGGCGCTACATGATCCCGGTGGCCTCCGACCGACGCACCGACTGGCCCTCCCACCCCTACGCCAGCCGTGACTCCCTGCACGAACACGACATGTGGGTAGCCGAGGGCCTGACCCACCGCTACCCCACCAAGGTCCTCGCCGAACTCCTCGCCACCTGCCCCCAGTACTGCGGCCACTGCACCCGCATGGACCTGGTCGGCAACTCCACCCCCGCGGTCGACAAGCTCAAACTCAGCCTCAAACCCGTCGACCGGTACGACGCCCACATCAACTACCTGAAAACCCACCCCGGCGTACGCGACGTGGTCGTCTCCGGCGGCGACGTGGCAAACGTCCCCTGGCGCAATCTCGAGTCCTACCTGATGCGCCTGCTGGAGATCGAAACCATCCGGGACATCCGACTCGCCACCAAGGCCCTCATGGGCCTGCCTCAGCACTGGCTCCAGCCCGACGTCGTCGAGGGCCTGGAACGGGTCGCCCGCACCGCCGCCCGCCGCGGCGTCAACCTGGCCATCCACACCCACGTCAACCATGCCCAGTCGCTGACCCCCCTGGTCGCCAAGGCCGCCCAGACCGCCCTGGACGTCGGGGTACGCGACGTCCGCAACCAGGGTGTGCTGATGCGTGGCGTCAACGCCACCAGCAAGGACCTGCTCGACCTGTGCTTCGCCCTGCAGGGGGAAGCCGGCATCCTGCCGTACTACTTCTATATGTGCGACATGATCCCCAACGCCGAACACTGGCGGGTCCCGGTCTGGCACGCCCAGCAGCTCCAGCACGACATCATGGGCTACCTGCCCGGGTACGCCACCCCCCGGATCGTCTGCGACGTGCCCTTCGTCGGCAAGCGCTGGGTGCACATGATCACCGAGTACGACCGCGAGCGCGGCATCTCCTACTGGACCAAGAACTACCGCACCTCGATCGAGTCCGCCGACCTGGCGGCCCTGAACAAGCGGTACGCCTACTACGACCCGATCGACACCCTGCCCGAGGCCGGCCAGCAGTGGTGGCTGACCCACCGCGACGAGTAGCAACCGACCACACGTACCGCCAGGGGCCCCCGGATTGATCCGGGGGCCCCTGGCGTCGGCGTCTCACCTGTTGAAGGCGTTCTTCGCCTTGCTCTTGGCGTCCTCGCCGGCCTGCCGGGCCCGGGCCTCAGCCTGCTTACCGGCCCCCTCGGCCCGCATCCGCTCGTTGTCGGCCATGTCGCCGATGCGCTCCTTGGCGGTGCCGCTCATCTCCTCGACCTTGCTCTTCGCCTTGTCGATGAAGCTCATCTCGCCTCCTCTGCTCGGCCGGGACGGGTGAACCCCGTTCTTGTCGGTGTCCCCGGGCACCGTCGGTGAAAACCCGGTGGTGGGGCGTACATCGCGTAGGGCATCCTAGGACGCTAGGTAGTCGGGTGAAGGCGGCGGCTGGTTGACTGGGCCAATGGGACAGATCACGCTCATCCGGCACGGCGCCACCGCCTGGAGCACCGCCGGCCGGCATACCTCGTACACCGATCTGGAGCTGACTCCGGACGGTGAGCGACAGGCCCGCTCCCTGGGCCCCGCCCTGGTCGAGGAGGGGTTCGTCGCCGTGCTGGCCAGTCCCCGGCTCCGGGCGGTGCACACCGCCCGACTGGCCGGCCTGGGCATCACCGACACCGACGAGGACCTGGCGGAGTGGAACTACGGCGATCACGAGGGACGGACCACCGCCGACATCCACCAGGAACAACCCGGATGGAGCGTGTGGACCGACGGATGCCCGGGCGGCGAGTCCCCCAACGAGGTAGGCGAACGCATCGACCGACTGCTAGCCCGGGTGCACCCCCTCCTCGATCAGGGCAGGGTGGCCCTGATCGGACACGCCCACTCGCTGCGGGTGCTGGCCGCCAGGTGGATCGGGCTACCCCCCTCGGCCGGCGGACTGCTGCGGTTGGACACCGGCACCCTCAGCCTGCTCGGCCACGAACACGCCCGCCGGGTCGTCCTGCGCTGGAACCACCCGCCCACCCCACCGGCCAGGTTGTCCCCCACCACGGCCCGGCACTGACCCACCAACGAGAACCGGCTCCGGCCCCGGCGCTGCCACGCCGAATGCCGGAGCCAGTTCCTGGCGCCGATCAGAGGTAACTGTTGGCCTCGTCGAGGAAGTGCTGGGCGTACCCCTCGGCGGGGATGTCCCCCAGGTAGTACTTCTTCAGGTCGTGGCGGGTGGCCGCCAGGGGGTCACTGCCGAGCAGGTCGTCGAGCACCAGGTCCAGACCGGACAGCCGGCCGGTGTGGGCGTCGATCACGTACGCCGCCCGGGCCAGCGGGAAGGCGTCGGTGAACCGGTCGGCCGGCGTCGACACCGCGACCATGGCGAACGGCTTCTCCGAGTACAGGTAGTCGGCCACCACACTGGACACGTCCGACACCATCGCGTCCGAGGCGTTGAAACAGTCCACCACGGACATCTTCGACTCGGCCTGGGCGCCGAACAGATGCTTGCGCCCACTCGTGCGAGCGTCCTCGGCCAGCAGCGTCTTGATCCGCTCCGACTCCTGGGTCAGGGCCGCCGAGCGAATGGTGTACGGGTGCGGCCGGAACACGATGCTGCATCCCCGAGCGATCAGGGCCTTGACGATGTCGTAGCCCACCAGCAGGGACGAGTAGTTCGAGTCGGCGTAGAAGCCGGCCCAGGTGGGGGCGTACAGCACCCGAGGCGCGGTCAGCGAGGCGATCGGGGCCGCGGCGATGGCGACATTCTCCACCTGCGGACGCCCGACGATGCGGAACATCTCCGCCGGCATGCTCACCCCGTTGGCCGCGAACCGGTCGATGGCGGCCTGACCGGCGACGAAGTTCCGGTCATACATCCGGAAGACCGGGTTGTGACTCGGCACCTTGTCGCTGTCACCGTGGTTGAGCTGGATGTGCGTCAGGTTGGTGTACCGCACGAGGTGATTGTTCTTCGTCGCGGTGTTGACGTAGAAGGCCGCCCGCAGCGACGGCACGATCACGTCGTCGATCTGGGTCAACCCGGCCCGCAGCACCACCGGCGCCGTGGTCAGCCGCAGCACCTCGTTGAAGTTCGCCTCGGACCGCACCAGCACGAAGAACTTCTTGCCCAGGCGCTCCAGGTACGGCAGCCACATGCCGACCTGGTACGCGGTGCCGGCCGGTGCCTCCCAGTGCAGCAGGAAGGCCGGCTCGTAGGCGGCCAGCGCAGCGTTCAGCCTCGTCTCACTGGCGTGCCGGGCCCGTACCCGGGTCACCGCCTGCCAGCCGGTGAACCCGATCAGGGCCAGCGCGGCAGCCGACACCACCAGGGAGACCACCTCCAGGGTGCCGAGGAACCCGCAGCCCAGGGCCACCACCACCGCGAAGCCGTTGACCAGCACCGCCCGGCTGGTGTTCGGGCGCAGATTGGGCCGCAGGCCACTGCCGCGCAGGTTCGCCGACACCGGATAGACCGAGCGGGAGGTTGCCGTCACCGCGGACTCGGCCAGCACAGCCAGAGCGGCCCCGCCGACCCCCAGGGCCAGGACGATGCCGGCCCCGGAGTGCACCACCCCGAGCAGGTAGGCGCAGGCCAGCAGGAGCAGCCGGATCACCATGGTCGAACCGGAGGCCGCCGAGCCGCCCCTGACGGCGTTGCGCCAGGTGTAGCCGAGCAGACCGACCGCGATCAGGGCCGGGGGCAGGGCCCACAACGGCGAGTCCGCCACCGCCGCCGACAACAGCGCGACCACCGCCGCCACCTCGGCGGCCAGGGTGGGCAGTCGACCCGCCAACCACCCCCGCAAGCCGGACTTGGCGCTCACCGCCGGGCGCCCGTCGACGTGCCGTTCATCCGCAGCACCCGGCTGACCCGGCCACGCCAGGACGCCAGGAAGTTCTGCTGAACCTTGAGTTCCTTCTCCAACTGGGTTACCCGCTCCTCGAGTGACTTGTATCCGCGGGGCTCGCGGAAGGGGGGTTCGAAGTCATAGGCAGGCCGGGCCAGGTCACCCTCGTGGCCCTGCCGCAGCCACCGCAGGCGCGACATGATCTGACGGCGTCCGACCTCGTCCGAGGCCATCAGGGTGTGCACCGGGCCGGGGAACTTGGCGGCGGCCAGGGCCTTGTCGTAGTCGGGGTTCTCCTTGCCCGGCGCGAACACGTGCTCCAGGTCGTTGTGCTCCAGGAACCGCAGGTAGGTCTCGAAGGTCGGCACCTGGCGGGGCAGGAAGGCGTCGAAGTCGGCTTCCTCGTACAGCCGCTGGGCGTCGACGTCCGGCGGCAGGTCAGCGTAGAGGCGGTACGGGATGCCGTGGTACTCGGCCAGTTCGACCGTACGGGAGTCGTGGGCCAGCACCACCGCCGGCGTGCCGGCCAGTACGGCGGCGACATTGCCGTGGATGCGGGTACCGAAGGCGAAGTGCTGCTCGGCCATGAACTCGACCCAGGTCGAGGCGTCCACGAAGAACCGCATCCGGTCGTTGACGTACAGCGGGTGCTCGGTGTGGATCGGCATCCGCTTGTTGCCGACCTTGGCCGGGTTCTCGCCCCAGAGCATGAGGGCCAGCCGGTGATGCTGCTGCGGCACGATGACGCTGTTCGGGTAGCGGTTGGTGTTCGCCTCGACCAGCCGGTCCACCCCCTTGACCTTGGGGGTGTACGAGATGGCCAGCGGACTGTCGTAGCGCAGGTGTCCGACCTTGCGCACCAGGGGCCCCAGCGGGCCGTTGCCGAACATCGACGGGCAGCCGATCACCCGCACGTGCTCGTCCCCGAAGCCCAGGTACTTCAGCATCCGGGCGGTGTACTCGCCGCGTACCCCGATCGAGGCGGAGCGGTCCAGCACGGCCCGGGTGAAGCGGGTGACGATCCGCTTGTACTCGTCGGGCAGGGAGTCGAACTCGGTGCCGTACGGCAGCTGGGCGCCGATGCCGACCACCGTGACCGGAATGGTGAGCTTCTCGATGACCTTGGCCAGCCGTTCCAGGTGCGGCAGGAAGGTGTCCCGGTAGGAGTTGGCCATCGGCAGCACGAACCGGTCGAACTCCTCGTTCGTCCGCTCGATGTACCGGCCCAGATGCACCGGACGCTCGTGCACGTACGAGTTGGCGACCAGTTCGGCGCCGGGCACGCTGAGGGCCCGGAAGACCGCGCTGTAGAAGAGCATGTTGCCGGAGTTGGAGCCGAAGACCCCGAGCCGGGAGGTGGCCAGGCTCTGCTCGTGGGACAGCACCGTGGCCGGATGTTTGCCGGCGCGGACGAGGATACGCGTCATGACCGGACCTCGGAATCCGACTGGCTGAACCTCGACCATAGCGGTCGGAACATCTCAATCCTCCCCTTGACGACACACCTGACGAGACCGTGCCGCGGCGCCGGCAGGCACGCCGCAGATCGGCTCGCGCCGCTCACGATCGGGTCGCACTTCCGCCGAATCAGGGATGGATCCTAGCTCCGCATCCCGTGAGTTCACTGAACCGGGGTCGGATGTTCTTGATCATCTCGTCCCATTTCACACAATCGCCTCGGCTGATCACCGCCGACCCCGGACCGCCCCCTCGCGAGCCCTCCGGCTAGGAACCGGAAGGCTCGGCGGGGACGCCCCGCGGCCTGGGTTGCTCGATCGGCTGGGCGGCCTTGGGCGGGCGGTGCTCGTACGGGGTGGAGAGCACCACTGTCGTCCTGGTCGTCACATTGGCCGAAGTCCTGATCTCCTGGAGCACCCGTTCCAGGTCCCCCGGCCCGGCCACCCGCACCAGCAGCAGGTAGAAGTCCTCACCGGCCACCGAGTAGCAGGAGTCGATCTCCGGCAGGTGGGCCAGCCGTTCCGGGGCGTCGTCCGGCTGCGAGGGATCGAAGGGCCGGATCGCCACGAAGGCGGTCAGCGGCAGGTCCAGGGCCTCGAAGGAGACCCGGGCCGCGTACCCCTTGATGACCCCGCGCTGCTCCAGCCGACGGACCCGCTGGTGCACGGCCGAGACCGACAGGCCGACCCGCTCCGCAAGGTCCGTGTACGACAGCCGACCGTCCGCGGTCAACGCCGCGACGATGGCCCGATCGATCTCCTCCACGGCGTGCAACCTACCCGGAATGCGCCCGATGTGCGACGTTCACCCCTTGGCCAGGGCCCGGGAGATCACCATCCGCTGAATCTGGTTGGTGCCCTCGACGATCTGCAACACCTTCGCCTCCCGGAAGTAACGCTCCACCGGGTGGTCGGCCACATAGCCGGCCCCGCCGAGCACCTGCACGGCCTCGGTGGTCACCCGCATCGCCACGTCGGAGGCGAACAGCTTCGCCTTGGCCGCCTCCACCGAGTACGGCCGGCCGGCGTCGCGCAGCCGGGCCGCGGCCAACATCAACGCCCGGGCGGCGGAGATCTGGGTGGCCATGTCCGCCAGGATGAAGCCGAGGCCCTGGAAGTCGATGATCGCCCGCCCGAACTGCCGGCGCTCCCGGGCGTACTGCACCGCGTAGTCCAGCGCCGCCTGGGCCAGCCCCACCGCGCAGGCGGCGATGCCGAGCCGACCGGAGTCCAGCGCGGCCATGGCGATGGTGAAGCCCTTGCCCTCGCCGCCGATCAGCCGCTCGGCCGGCACCCGGGCCTCTTCGAAGACCAGTTGCGCCACCGGGGAGGAGCGCAGCCCCATGGTGCGTTCGGCGGCCTGCGGGGCGATGCCGGGGGTGCCCCGGTCGGCCAGCAGGCAGGAGATGCCCTTCGGGCCGGGGCCGCCGGTGCGGCAGAAGATGTTGTAGAAGTCGGCCGTGTGGGCGTGGGTGATCCAGGCCTTGGTGCCGGTGACGACGTACTCCTCGCCGTCGCGGACCGCCCTGGTGGTCAGGGCCGCGGCGTCCGAACCCCCCTGGGGCTCGGAGAGGCAGTACGCGCCCAGCAGCTCCCCGCCGATCATGTCCGGCAGCAGCTCCCGCTGGGCCTCGGTGCCGAAGGCGGCGACCGGGTAGCAGGACAGGGTGTGCACGCTGACCGCCTCGGCGGCGGCCAGCCAGCGCCCGGCCAGGATCTCCAGCACCTGCAGGTACACCTCGTAGGGCTGGGCGGCACCGCCGTACTCCTCGGGGTAGGGCAGCCCCAGCAGGCCGGCCCGGCCCAGGGTGCGCAGGGTCTCCCGGGGGAACTCGGCGCGCTGCTCGTACTCGACCGCCTTGGGGGCGAGTTCCCGGTCGGCGAGTTCGGTGGCCAACTCCAGCAGGTCGTGGGCCTCGTCGGTGGGCAGGATCCGCTCGACGGTCATAGCTCGATCAGCTCCGTGGTGGTGGTGTTCAGCCGGCGTACGCCCTCGGGGGTGCAGACCACGATGTCCTCGATCCGGGCCCCGTGCCGCCCGGCCAGGTAGATCCCCGGTTCCACCGAGAAGGCCATCCCGGCGGCCAGCGGACGGTCGTTGCCGGCCACCAGGTAGGGCTCCTCGTGACCGTCCAGGCCGATGCCGTGGCCGGTGCGGTGCAGGAAGGCCTCGCCGTACCCGGCGGCGGCGATCGGCTCGCGGGCGGCCGTGTCGACCGCCTCGGCGCTCACCCCCGGCCGGACGGCCGCCACGGCGGCCTGCTGGGCGTCCCGCAGCACGGTGTAGTAGTCGACGAACTCCGCCGGTGGGCGGCCACCGGCCACGAAGGTGCGGGTGCAGTCGGAGCGGTAACCGGAGGGCATGGTGCCGCCGATGTCCACCACCACCGGCTCCCCCGCCCCGATCGGCCGGTCACTGGTGCCGTGGTGCGGGCTGGCCCCGTTCGGCCCGGCGGCGACGATGACGAAGTCGACCGTGACGTGCCCGGCGGCCCGGATCGCCGCGGCGATGTCCGCGGCCACCTCCGCCTCGGTACGCCCCGGCCGCAGCCACTCGCCCATCCGCTCGTGCACCGAGTCGATGGCCGCACCGGCCTCGGCCAATGCGGCCACCTCCGCCGGTGACTTGACGATCCGCAACTCCCGCAGCACCTCGGAGGCCAGCCGCTGGTGGGCGCCGGGCAACGCGGCACGCAGGGCCAGGACCTGCTCGGCCCACATCCGGTCGGCCAGTCCCACCGCCTCGACCGACCCGCCCAGGGCCGCGGTCACCAGCGGGTACGGGTCGGTGCCGTCGGTGTGGTCGATGATGCGTACCCCGGTGGCCGGTGCCGGGGAGGCCTCGGCCGCCGGTCGTTCCAGAGTAGGCACGATCAGGGTCGGCTCACCCTCGGCGGGCAGCACCAGCAGGGTCAGCCGCTCGCCGGCGTGCGCGTCGTACCCGGTGAGGTAGCGCAGGTCGGAGCCGGGGCTGAGCAGCAGAGCGTCCAGGCCGGCGGTGGCGATGGCGCGCTGCGCGGCTACCAGCCGCTGCGGCGGGTACAGTTCGTCGATTCCCACCCGGACAGCTTAACGGTCGTTTGGGGGCGGACCGGTGGACGGTCACGCCGCGGGGGTTCCCCCCGACCGGTCAGGAATCGAGAAGCACTTCACGCCGCGACGCAGCAAGCTGACCTTCAGGACATCCCGCTCGGCGTCACACGCCGGCCGGGCAGCTCGTCTCCGCTGGAGGTCGCCATGCGCTGGAACACCATAGTCCGACAGACCCATCGATGGATCTCGGTCACCTTCGTGGTGACCGTCATCGCCGCCTTCGTCGCCGCCACCCGGGCCGAACCCGTCGAGTGGGTCTTCTACCTGCCGCTGCTCCCCCTGGCCGTACTCCTGCTCACCGGGTTGTACCTGTTCGTGCTGCCGTACGCCGTCAGACGGCGACGCGCCACGAGCTGACCCGGATGTCGACTCAGGACATCAACCACAGACAGAAGGGATGACCGTCCGGGTCCAGGCAGACCCGGACGTCGTCCTGCGGCTGATAGTCGGCCAGGGTCGCCCCGCAGGCCAGGGCATGATCCAGGGCGGCGTCCAGATCCGCCACGCCGATCTCCAGGTGCATCGACATCTGCTGCCGACCCGGCTCGGCCGGCCAGGTGGGGCGCACGTACGCCCGTTCCCGCTGGAAGGACAGCCCCACCCCGCCCTCGGGGTCACGCAGGATGACGTCGTCGGCCTCCTCGACACCGATCTCCCAGTCCAGCAGCCGCAGGTAGAAGCGGGCCAGCGCGGCCGGGTCGGGAGTGTCCAGGTTGACCGTGGTCAGCGTCAACCGGGTGGATAAGGGCATCTGGTCCTCCTGGTCGGTCGTGCCGGAAACGCCGAATGTCGGTGCGGTGTGCCAGGCTATCGAGCGTGGCACCGCAGACCCCGATCATGCTCATCGACGCCCCCAGTCTCTACTTCCGCGCCTACTTCGGCATTCCGGAGTCCGCCGCGAAGACCGCGCAGGGCCAGCCGGTCAACGCCGTACGCGGCTTCCTGGACATGCTCGCCCAACTGGTGCGGACCCGCCGCCCGGGGCGGATGGTGTGCGCGATGGACCACGACTGGCGACCGGACTGGCGGGTCGCCCTGCTGCCGTCGTACAAGGCGCACCGGGTGGCCCCCGAGGGCGGTGAGGTCGTGCCGGACACCCTGACCCCCCAGGTGCCGATGATCCTCGACGTGCTGGAGGCGGTGGGGATCACCGTGGTCGGGGCGGCCGGTTACGAGGCCGACGACGTGCTCGGCACCCTCTCGGTCACCCAACCCGGGCCGGTGGAGGTGGTCTCCGGCGACCGTGACCTGTTCCAGTTGATCGACGACGCCCGCGGGGTGCGGCTGCTCTACATCGGCCGAGGGGTAGCCAAACTGGAGGACTGCGACGACGACGCCGTGCGGACCCGGTACGGGGTGCCGGCCGACCGGTACGCCGAGTTCGCCGCCCTGCGCGGGGACCCCAGCGACGGGCTGCCCGGGGTGGCCGGGGTCGGGGAGAAGACCGCCGCCCGGCTGATCGACCGGTACGGCGACATCGCCGGCATCCTGGCCGCCCTGGACGACCCGGCCTCCGGCTTCGCACCCGGGCTGCGGACCAAGCTGGCCGCCGCCCGGGACTACCTGGCGGTGGCCCCGAAGGTGGTCCGGGTGGCCCTGGACGTGCCGCTGCCGCCGCTGCCCACCGAGTTGCCGACCGCCCCCGCCGACCCGGAGCGGCTCCTCGACCTGGCCCAGCGGTGGAACCTGGCCGGCTCCACCCGCCGCCTGGTCGACGCTTTGGCCGCCCGAGACACCGAGTAGTCACCCTTCCCTCGTCGGCAGTGCACGGGCCGGTCAGGCCACCTCGCGCAGGTAGCCGTCGATCGAGGCGGCCAGGACCTGGTCGCCGGGGCGGGCCCAGACCTCGGCGTTGAAGACCTCCACCTCGATCGGGCCGGTGTAGCCGGCCGCGTCGACCGCCTCCCGCAGCCGCCGCAGTTCGATGCAGCCCTCGCCGGGCAGGGCCCGGCCGAGCAGCACCCCCTCCGGCAGGGGGGTGATCCAGTCGCAGATCTGGAAGGAGGCGATCCACTCCCCCGCCCGGGCGATCTGCGCGTACACGGTGTCGTCCCACCAGACGTGGTAGGCGTCCACCACCACCCCGACCACCCCGGGGTCGAACCGTTCGGCGATGTCCAGGGCCTGGCCCAGGGTGGAGATGACGCAGCGGTCGGCACTGAACATCGGGTGCAGGGGTTCGATGGCTAGGGTGACCCCGGCGGCATCGGCGTGCGGGGCCAGTTCGGCGATCGCGTCGGCCACCCGGGCCCGAGCCCCGTCGAGGTCCTTGCTGCCCTCCGGTAGCCCGCCGGAGACCAGCACCAGCACGGGTGCGCCCAGGGTGGCGGCCTCCTCGATGGCCCGCAGGTTGTCGTCGCGCCAGTCCTTTGTGTTGAAGAAGCCGCCCCGGCACAGGGTGGTCACCGCCAGCCCGGCGTCGTGGACCAGGTCGGCGGTGCGGGTCAGGCCGTACTCGGCCACCGGTTCCCGCCACAGCCCGATGCCGGGCACCCCGGCGGCCACGCAACCGGCCACCGCCTCGGGCAGCGGCCAGTGTTGGGTGGTGGCCTGGTTCAGGGAGAAGCGGCACAGCGCCGTACGGTCGGCGGTCACTGGGCCACCCCGGCGACCGTGAAGAAGGCCCGGGCGCGGGCGGCGGCCAGGTCGGCGTCCGGGAGCAGACCGGCCTCCTCGGCCAGGGCCAGCAGGGTGGCCAGGTGCTCCGGGGACCGGCCGGACTGCAGGCCGCCGACCATGGTGAAGTGGTCCTGGTGGCCGGTCAGCCAGGCCAGGAAGACGATGCCGGTCTTGTAGTACCAGGTGGGGGCGGCGAACAGGTGCCGGGCCAGCGGCACGGTAGGGGCGAGGATCTCGTCGTACCCGGTCAGGTCCTCTCGATCCAGGGCGGCCAGGGCTGCGGCGGCGGCCGGGGCGATCGCGGCGAAGACCCCCAGCAGGGCGTCGGAGTGCCCGGCCTCGTCCCCCCGGATCAGCTCCGGATAGTGGAAGTCGTCGCCGGTGTAGAGCCGCACCCCGGCGGGCAGCCGCCGACGCAGCGCCACCTCCCGACCGGCGTCCAGCAGGGACATCTTGATGCCGTCCACCCGGGCGGCGTGGGCCTTGATCAGCTCGATGACGGTGTCGGCGGCCAGGTCCAGGTCGGTCGAGCCCCAGTAGCCGGTCAACGCCGGGTCGAACATCGGGCCCAGCCAGTGCAGCACCACCGGGCCCTCGGCGGCGGTCAGCAGCTCGTCGTACACCCGCAGGTAGTCCTCGGTGTGTCGGGCGGCGGCGGCCAGGTGGCGGCTGCACATCAGCACCGGCACGGCACCGGCGGCCTGCACGTCGGCCAGCTGCTCGTGGTAGGCGGCGGTGACCTCGGCCAGGGTGGCCGGGCCGGGCGGCAACTGGTCGGTGGCTACCCCGGCGACGATCCGGCCGCCGACCGCGCGGGCCCGCGCGGCGCTGCGCCGGATCAGCTCCCGGGTGGTCGGATAGTCCAGGCCCATGCCCCGCTGGGCGGTGTCCATCGCCTCGGCCACCCCCAGCCCGTACGACCAGAGGTGCTCGCGGAAGGCCAGGGTGCGGTCCCAGTCGAGGGTGGCCGAGGTGCCCGGGGTGTTGTCCGCCCCCGGGTCGGCGACCACATGCGCGGCGGCGTACGCGATGCGGCTGCGCGGCGGGCCGTCGGGGCGCGGATGCCCGGTCCCCCCGGCCAGCCGCAGTCGCCGTCCGCCGGGCAGGGTGACGCTCGTGCCGCTCACAGCGACAGCTCCGGCACCTCGATGCGGCGGCCCTCGCGGGCCGAGCGCAGCCCCAACTCGGCCAACTGCACCCCCTGGGCACCGGCCAGGAAATCCCACCGGAAGGGCTCACCGGCCACGACATGCCGCAGGAAGGCCTCCCACTGCACCTTGAAGCCGTTGTCGAAGTCCTCGTTGTCCGGCACCTCGGACCACTGGGCCCGGAAGTCCTCGGTGACCGGCAGGTCGGGGTTCCACACCGGTTTCGGGGTGATGGCCCGGTGCTGCACCCGGCAGCGGCGCAGCCCCGCGACCGCGCTGCCCTCGGTGCCGTCGACCTGGAACTCGACGAGTTCGTCGCGGAACACCCGCACCGCCCAGGAGGAGTTGAGCTGGGCGATCACCCCACCGGCCAGTTCGAAGACGGCGTACGCGGCGTCGTCCGCGGTGGCCGGGTAGGGCCGGCCGGCCTCGTCGACCCGACGCGAGATGTGGGTGGCGATGGTGGCGGAGACCGAGCGCACCTCGCCGAACAGCTCCGCCAGCACGTAGTGCCAGTGCGGGAACATGTCCACCACGATGCCGCCGCCGTCGGAGGCCCGGTAGTTCCACGAGGGGCGCTGGGCGGGCTGCCAGTCGCCCTCGAAGACCCAGTAGCCGAACTCGCCACGCACCGACAGCACCTGGCCGAAGAAGCCGCCGTCGAGCAGTCGCTTGAGTTTGCGCAGGCCGGGCAGGAACAGCTTGTCCTGCACCACCCCGGTGCGTACCCCGGCGGAGCGGGCCGCCCGGGCCAGGTCCAGGGCGGCGGCGGTGTCGGCGGCCAGGGGCTTCTCGGTGTAGATGTGCTTGCCGGCCTCGATGGCCGCCCGGATGGCCTTCTCCCGCTGCTGGGTGACCTGGGCGTCGAAGTAGATCTCGACGTCGTCGCGGGCCAGGGCCGCCGCCAGGTCGGTGGTCCAGTCCTCCAGGCCGTGCCGTTGGGCGATCTCGCGCAGCTTGGTCTCGCTGCGTCCGACCAGGACCAGGTGCGGCCAGATGGTGGTGCCGTCGGCCAGGGGCAGGCCACCGGCGTCCCGGATGGCCAGCAGGGAACGCACCAGATGCTGCCGGTAACCCATCCGGCCGGTGACGCCGTTGACGATGATGCCGATCGACCTGCGGGTCATGGGGGTCCTTCCGCGATGGCAGGTAAGCGCTTTCCTGCGAGCCTAGAGCTAGCCCCAGCCGACAGGCAAGGGCTTTCCTGTCGGCTGGGGCTGCGCAACCGTCCGACGGCCCGCGACACCCCCTGCGGTACGGTGACGCTGGCCGTCGCAGGCACGGCCGACGCGACACGGGAGGGGACGCCGGTGGCGACGCTGTCCGATGTGGCGCGGCGGGCGGGAGTCTCCCCCGCCACGGCCTCCCGAGTGATCAACGGCAGCAGCAAGCCGGTCACCGACGAGCTGCGCGAACGGGTCCTGCAGGCCGTCGCCGAGTTGCAGTACGTGCCCAACGCCCACGCCCAATTGCTGGCCCGCTCCCACCGGGGCGCCGTCGGGGTCATCGTGCACGACGTCTCCGATCCGTACTTCTCCGAGATCACCCGAGGGCTGCAACGGGTCGCCACCGACCAGGGGCGGCTGCTGATGATCTGCAACAGCTACCGGGACCCGGAGCGGGAGCTGGAGTACGTCGAGCTGCTGCGCGGACAGCAGGTGGCCGCCATCATCCTGGCCGGCTCCGGCTACCACGATCCCGAGTTCACGACCCTGCTGAACGGCAAGCTGGCCGCGTACGAGGCCACCGGGGGCCGAGTAGCGGTGATCGGTCGCCACGAACACTCCGGTGACGCGGTGATGCCGGACAACCGCGACGGCGCCCGGCTGCTCGGGCAGGAGATCTGCCGCCTCGGCCACCGGCGGATCGGGGTGGTGGCCGGCCCCCGGGTGCTGACCACCACCACGGACCGGCTGACCGGGCTGCGCCAGGCGCTGGCCGAACACGGCCGACAACTACCGGAGCAGCTCGTCCGGTACGCCGACTTCGACCGGGACAGCGGTGCGGAGGCCACGGCCGCCCTGCTGGACGCTGAGCCCGCGCTGACCGCGATCGCGGCGCTGAACGACTCGATGGCCATCGGCGCCCTGTCGGTGCTGCGGTCCCGATCGATCGCGGTACCCGACCAGGTCAGCGTGTTCGGCTTCGACGACATGCCGATGGCCCGCGATGTCACCCCGGCCCTGACCACGATCCGGCTGCCGCTGGTCGAGATGGGGGCCCGGGCGATGGCCCTGGCCCTGGACGGCGGCTCCGCCGCGCCCCGGGCGGAGACCCTGGCCGCCGAGCTGGTCCGCCGAGACAGCTCCGGGCCGCCACCGGGCTGAGGTGCGCGGAACGAGCTGCACTTCGACCAGGAAGAGCCGGTGCTGACCGGTGTGGTGACCTGAGCGCGGGGCGGCGCGGCGGCGGCATCGGCACCTATCCTGTGCCGGTGTCGCCGCTGAGCCCCACCCAGCAGGTCCTCACCCCCACCGAGGTGGCCGACTACATCGCGGCCTCCTTCTCCGGTGCGCGTCAGGTGGCCGACTGCGGGCCGCTGACCGGCGGCGGCTTCGCCACGGTCTGGTGGGTACGCCTGGACGACGGCGCGCAGGTCGTCCTGAAGGTCGGGCCGCCGCCGCAGGTGCCGCTGCTGCGCTACGAGGCCGGGATGCTCGCCGCGGAGGCTCGCTACTTCCGGCTGGTCGCCGCCCGGGCCCCGCAGGTGCCGGTGCCCCCGGTGCTGCACCACGGTCACGACCCTCGCCTCGGCGAATGGCTGGTCACCGGCCGGCTGCCCGGCCGGGCCCTGCCCGACCTGGACGGCGCCGACGAGGGCGCACGCTACGACTTCGGGGCCGCGATGGCCACCCTGCACCGGATCACCGGCGACCGGTTCGGCTACGACGACGGCCGCACCGGCGGCGAGACCTGGTCGACGGCCTTCACGGCGATCATCGAGGATCTGCTGGCCGACGCCGCGGACTGGGAGGTGACCCTTCCCGCCCCGCCGCAGCGGTTCCGCGAGCTGCTGGCCCGGCACGCCGACCTGCTCGACCAGGTGCGCCGACCCGCCCTGCTGCACTACGACGGCTGGGACGGCAACGTGCTGGCCGCGCCGGACGAGCACGGGACGTACCGGATGTGCGGGCTGGTCGACGGCGAACGGTTCCTCTACGGCGACCCGATGCTGGACCTGGTCTCCCCCCTGCAGTTACGGCGCGCCGAGGACGAGCCGGAGCATCCGTTCCTGCGCGGCTACGCCGACACCACCGGCACCCCGCTGGTCTTCGACGAGGGGGTACGCCGCCGGTTGGCGTTGTACCGGATGCACCTGCACCTGCTGATGACCGTGGAGATGCCCAGCCGGGGCATCACCGTGGACAACGACCCCGGCCGACACACCCTGCTAGCCGAGCTACTCGACCGAGACCTGACGGACCTGAGTCGCCCCTGACAGAGGTGTGCCCGGACCACACGCCACTCGAATCCGTGTCATGGCCGCCCGGGCGGGGCGCGGACAGCAGGCCACCGGTCGGGCGCAGCCGGCCGCCGGGTACCCACTTCGGGCACTGTCGAGCTGATTCGTCGGTGCTATCGCAAGGCCGATAGGACCCAGGGTGCAATCGGAGCTGTAGTTCATAGCCCGCTGCCGCCCGCCGCGCGATCCGTTCACGCTCTCAGCTCGACAGGGCCAGCCCGTACCCCCTGCCCCGGAGGGCGCGACGACGACTCAGCCACCAGTTGACGCTGCGGCGTCAGGATGATGCGTGGCGGGCGAGGGGGTTGGTGAGGGCGCCGACGAGTTGCAGAGCGGCCGAGGGGTCGGCCAGGTCGACCATCTGCTGGTTGTCGCGCAGTTGCAGCCGGTTGAGGCAGGACAGGGCGAACTCGGGGGCGAACAGGTCGTAGCGGGCCAGCCGGTCGGCCAGGTGGGGCACCCGGGCGGCGTAGTCGGTGGCGCAGTCGGCGACCGTACGCCAGAAGGTCTCCTCGTCGAGGGTGCCCTGGTCGGCGAGGGTGGCGCCGAGGAACCGGAGGAAGCAGTCGAAGACGTCGGTGAAGATCGACAGCAGCTTCATCTCCTCCGGCACCTCGGCCCGGATCCGTTCGACCGCCGGGGGCAAAGTCGCCTCGGTGCTCATCACCACGATCTCCTCGGCGATGTCCTTGAAGATCACCCGCTGTACGGCGTGGTCGCGCAGCACCAGGATGACGTTCTCGCCGTGCGGCATGAAGGCCAGGTCGTAGGCGTAGAAGGCGTGCAGCAGGGGGGTCAGGTAGGCGTGCAGGTAGCGGCGTAGCCATTGCGCCGGCGCCAGCCCGGAGGCGGTGATCAGTTCGGCGGCGAAGGACCGGCCCTCGGCGTCGAGGTGCAGCAGGGAGGCCATGGTGGCCAGTCGCTCTCCGTCGGCCAGCCCCGGCACCGGGCTCTCCCGCCACAGCGCGGCCAGCATCTTGCGGTACGGCGAGTAGCGGTCGGTGGCGGCCTCGTACTGCCGGTGGCGGTAGCCGACCGCGGCCCGCTCCCGCAGGATCGTCAGGCCGGTGGTCTGGAACACCTCGTCGGCGGCGATCAGGTCGGCCAGCCAGTCGTTGATGGCCGGGGTGGCCTCCATGTACGCCGCCGACAGGCCCCGCATGAAGCCCATGTTCAGCACGGACAGCGCGGTCTTGACGTAGTGCCGGTGGGGGGCGCTGAGGTTGAAGAAGGTGCGGATGGACTGCTGGGCCAGGTAGTCGTCGTCGCTTTCGCCGAGGTGCACCAGGCGGCGGCGGGCCACCTCGCCGGCGAAGGTGACCGACAGCTTGTTCCACCACTGCCAGGGGTGCACCGGAATGAGCAGGTAGTCGGCCAGGTCCAGGCCGAGGGCGGCCATGGTCTCGGCGAACCGGGCCAGGGTCGCCTCGCCCAGTTCGGTGCGGAGCAGGGTGTCGTAGTCCAGGTCGGCGGCGCTGGTGAAGGTGGCGTGGTCGCGGTGGGCGGCCAGCCAGATCAGGCGTACCGGCCGGGCGGCCTCCGGGGCGTAACGGTGGTATTCGTCGACCCCGAAGCCGAGGCGGCCGTTGTTGGCCACGAAGCAGGGATGTCCCTCCGTCATCGAGGTCTCGATGGTCTGGAAGTCGGCCTCGATCAGTTTCGCCGCCCCCGGCAGGGCCCGGTCCAGCTTGTAGGCGCTGCCGGCCAGGGTGGAGTTGATCTCCTCCAGGTAGACCGGCAGGATCCGGTCGCTGAGCCCCAGGGAGGTACGCAGCTCCAGGCAGAGGTCGACCGCGTCGAGGGGGTGGAGTTCCCCGTCGCGGTGCCGGGTGATGCTGTCCGGGTCGATGTCCCAGTGCTCCAGGGTGCGCAGCCGGGCGGCGAACCGGTAGTGGACCATGCCGCAGTCGCTGGTCACCGCGTACCACCGGCGGCCTGCGGCGGCCGGGCCCTGCGGTTCGGGGGTGATCAGCCGTTCGTGGGCGAACTCGGCCAGGGCCTTGCGCACCAGCAGCCGGTTGGCCCGCTCCCAGGTCTGCGGGCGCAGGTGAGCTACCGGGTCGAGGGTGGTCACAGGGTTGCTCCTTGGTCACGGGTGGCGGCGAGGAACCGCTCGCGGGTGCAGATGCTCAGCAGGGCCTGCTTCTCCGGCTTGGCGATCGGCCCGATCACCTCGAAGCCGACGGCCGCGTTGAGTGCGTGCACGGCGGTGTTGCGGAGGTCCGGCTCGACCACCACCCGGACGGTGGTGGGGTCGGCGAACAGCCAGGACATCACCGTGGTGATCACGGCGCGGGTGAAGCCGTGCACCGGGGTCTCGGCGGGGGCGCAGAGGAAGTGCATGCCCACGTCACCGGGCTGGGCCTGGTAGAGCCCGACCAACTCGACCTGGGCCGGGTCGTACCGTTCGGCGAGGAAGGCCGGCTCGCCCCGCCACAGCCCCAGGAAGGCCTCGTGGTGCGGGTGGGCGGCGATCCGCTCGTACTCCTCGATCACCGCGGCCAGGTCGGCGTCCTGCATCAGCCAGAACCCCGCCTTGGGGTGGGTCACCCAGCGGTGCAGCAGCGGGGCGTCGGCGGCCACCTCGAGGGTACGCAGGGCGAACTCCCCCAGCACCGGGTCGATCCGGGTGTGCACGAGGTCGCTCACGCCGGCACCCCGAACTCCTGGAAGGTGATCGACTTCTCGATCGGGTACACCTCCCGGCCGAGCAGCTCCCGGATGATCCAGGAGTTGCGGTACGGGCCCATGCCCAGATCCGGTGAGGTGATGCTGTGGGTGTGGGTGCCGCCGTTCTGGAGGAAGATCCCCCGCCCGGTGTGGTCGACACTGTAGTTGCGGGCCGGGTCGAGACGGCCGTGGGAGTCGAAGCGCAGCCGGTCCCGGATCGGGTCGCAGAAGGCCGGCACCTGGTAGCGGTAGCCGGTGGCCAGCACCAGCCCCTCGGTGTCCAGGGTGTGCTCCCGTCCCTGCTCGACATGGCGCAGCCGCAGGGTGTGCCGGCCGGTGGACCGGTCGTAGGTGACCTGAGTCAGCTCGGTGTTGGTCAACAGTCGGGTGTTCACCGGGCCGGGCACGCTGGTGGCGTAGAGCAGGTCGAAGATGTCGTTGACCAGGTCGGCGGAGATGCCCTTGAACAGCGCCTTCTGCTCGGCCTCCAGGTCGTAGCGGGTCTGCTCGGGCAGGGCGTGGAAGTAGTCCACGTAGTCCGGTGAGGTCATCTCCAGGGTCAGCTTGGTGTATTCCAGCGGGAAGAACCGGGGTGAGCGGGTCACCCAGTTCAGCTGGTAGCCGTACGTGCCGATGTCGGAGAGCAGGTCGTGGTAGATCTCGGCGGCGCTCTGCCCGCTGCCGACGATGGTGATGCTGTCCTTGGCCCGCAGGGCCTCGCGGTGTTCCAGGTAGCGGGAGTTGTGCACCGCGTCGGAGTCCAACCCGGCGCAGGCCTGCGGCAGGTACGGCGGGGTGCCGGTGCCGAGCACCAGGTGCCGGGCCCGGTGGGTGACGGTGTCGCCGCCGACCGTGGCGGTGACCAGATACTGCTCGCTGGACGGGTCGTACTCGACGCTGGTGACCTGGTGACCGAAGCGCAGGTTGGGCAACTTGGCGGCGGCCCACCGGCAGTAGGCGTCGTACTCGGCGCGCAGCGGGAAGAAGCTCTCCCGGATGTAGAAGGGGTAGAGCCGACCGATCTCCTTCAGGTAGGCCAGGAAGGAGTACGGCGAGGTGGGGTCGGCCAGGGTGACCAGGTCGGCCAGGAAGGGGGTCTGCAACCGGGAGGACTCCAGCAACATGCCGGGGTGCCAGGAGACGTCGTCGCGGGCCTCCAGGAACAGCGCGTCAATCTCGGCGAGCGGCGCGGTCAGGCAGGCCAGGCCCAGGTTGTACGGGCCCAGACCGATCCCGATGAGGTCGTAGCTGTCCATCCGGCCCTCCAGGCTGGGGTTCGGCGTCGACATGTTCAGCCCACCGGACAAGAGAGGTCCAAAGTGGACGCGGTGTGGGCGTATCGGCCGGCGTGTTCGGCGATCAGGTCGAGCACGTACGCCACGTCGTCGATGCTGGTCCTCGGGTTGAGCACGGTGAACTTGAGGTACTGCCGACCGTCGACCCGGGTGCCGGCGACCACGGCCAGGCCGGAGGCGGCCAGCGCCGACCGGGCGTGCAGGTTCGCCGCGTCGGCCAGGTGCGCCGGGGTGCCGGCGGGCCGCCAGCGGAACACCACCGTGCTCAGCGCCGAGGGGGTCAGCACCTCGAAGCGGGGGTCGGCGCCGGCCATCTGCCAGGCCTGGGCGGCCCGGTCGCAGACCTCGTCGAACAGTTCCCCGATGGCGTCCGGGCCCATCACCCGCAGGGTCAGCCAGAGCTTGAGGGCGTCGAAACGGCGGGTGGTCTGCAGGGACTTGTCGACCTGATTGGGGATGCCTTCGCTGACCATCCGGGCCGGGTTCAGGTAGTCGGCGTGCCAGGTGGCGTGCCGCAGGGTACGCCGATCACGGACCAGCACCGCGCTGGAGCTGACCGGCTGGAAGAAGGACTTGTGGTAGTCGACCGTCACCGAGTCGGCCCGTTCGATGCCGTCCAGCAGGTGCCGGCGGGTGGGCGAGACCAGCAATCCGCAGCCGTACGCGGCATCGACGTGCAGCCACACCCCGGAGGTGGCGCACACCTCGGCGATCTCGTCGAGGGGGTCGATGGTGCCGAAGTCGGTGGTGCCGGCGGTGGCGACCACCGCCAGCACGGTCAGGCCGGCCCGCCGGCAGCGGCTGATCTCGTGGGCCACGGCACCGGGACGCATCCGCCGGTCCGGGCCGGTCTGCACCACCACGACCGCCTCCGGGGCCAGGCCCAGCAGCTTGGCGGCCTTCTGCACGCTGAAGTGACCGGCGGCCGAGGTGACGATCCGCAGGTGGGGCAGGAGGATCCGACGGTCGGTCGGGCCCGCCCCGGCCAGGGCCTCCTCCCGGGCCAGCAGCAGGGCGTGCAGGTTGGACTGGGTGCCGCCGCTGGTGAACACTCCGTCGGCGGCCGGGCCCAGACCGATCCGGGCGGCGGTCCAGTCGATCAGTCGCCGTTCGATCAGGGTGGCCCCGGCGCTCTGGTCCCAGGTGTCCATCGAGGAGTTGACGGCGCTGAGCACGGCCTCGCCGAGCAGGGCCGGGATGACCACCGGGCAGTTGAGGTGGGCCAGGTAGCGGGGGTGGTGGAACCAGACCGCGTCGCGCAGGTACACCTCGTCGAGTTCGTTCAGGGCGGCCGTGGTGTCGCGCAGCGGCCGGTCCAGGTCGATCGCCGCCACCAGCGGCGCCAACTGCTCCGGCCGGACCCCGGTGAACGGCCCGGTCGCCGTGGCGATCCGCCGGGCCACCCGGTCGGCACCGGCTGTCACCGCGGCCCGGTAGTCGTCGACTGTGCCCTCGTGCAGCAGGTGGGCTCGGGCGGCGCTCGGCGGTGTCGCGGTGTGCACCGGCAGGGTCATGGACGTGTCCTCCACGCTCGGCGGTTCGGTTTTCGGGCAGCCGGAACCCGCCGCCCGCGCGGCGCGCGGCGGGTTGGTGTCGATGCGGGTGGTGGGCGGACGACCGGCGGTCACGGGTCACGCCGGTCGTCCGTGGCGGATCAGGTCAGCTTCTTGGCGCCCTGGATCGCCTTGGCCAGGTCTTCGAGCAGGGGGGCTGCGCCGGCGTACGAGAAGCGGGGCACCGCGTCCCATGGAGTCACCTGGCCGGCCTGCACGGCGGGCAACTGCTGCCAGGTGGGCTTGGCGGCCAGGTCGGCCGGTTGCAGGGCGGTGCTGCGGTTGTCGAGCAGGATCAGGTCGGCCGGGAACTTGCCGGCGTTCTCCCAGCTGAGGGCCTCGAAGTAGTCGCCGGACTCCAGCTTGGTGGGCACCACGATGTCGACCCCGAGTTCGGCGAAGTACATCAGGTCGGTGCTGACCTTGGGGTTGGAGACGTAGAACAGGTCCGGGCTGCCGGAGGCGGCCAGCACCTTGATGCCGGGGTTGGTCTTGACCGCCTGGCGTACCGCCTCGGCGGCGGCCTCGAAGCGGGCCTTGGCGTCGGTGACCCTCGGTGCCGACAGGTCGGCGCCGAGGGACTCGGCGAGGGTGGCGTACCGTTCGATCGGCTTGGTCATCGGGACGCGGGCGGTGGTGATGGTCACCACCGGGGCCAGCGGAAGGATCTTGTCCTTGCTCTCGTCCGGCACGTACCAGTAGGCCCCCGGGTCGTACATGTGGGTGACCAGCAGTTCCGGGCGCAGGGCGGCGTACTTCTCGACGCTGAATTCGCCCCAGACGTTGCCGAGGATCTCCACGCTCTCCACGTCCAGGTCACCGGCCTGCGGCTCCTTGCTGCCGTCGGCCTTCTTCGTCTCGCCGAAGACCCCGACCACCTCGGGCCCTAGTCCGAAATCGACCAGGGCGGCGGCCGAGCCGGTGAAGGCCACCACCCGGGCCGGGCGGGCCTGCGCGGTGACCGTCTCAGGCCGGTCGTCCGTGAAGGACCAGGGTCCGGAGCTGCTGCCGCTGCGGGGTTTCGGGTCCTTCTCCCGGCCGCATCCGGCGAGCAGGGCGGCTAGGGTGGCGGCACCACCGGCGGCCAGCAGGCCCCGACGGGAGAGCCGGTGTGCGGTAACGGGATCAGGCATGGTGTCGTCTTCCGATCGGGTTCACAGGTAGCGATGGACAACCGGCGTTAGGTTAACCTAACCTAACTTGCTGTCAAGTTCCCGCCCGGCGTTTCGCACCGCACTGGAGCCCACCCTGTCCGTCATCGAGTCCTCACCAGCCGAGACGCCGTCCCGGGCACAACCACCGCCCCGGCCGCCTCGGGTGGCCTACCGGGCCGCCGGCCTGGCCGCCGCCGCGGTGGCTCTGGTGACGGTGGCGGTGCTCAGCATCGCCGTCGGGGCCAAGCCGATCCCCCTGCCGCAGGTGTGGGCCGCCCTCACCGACCCCGGGGTCCCCGACTACGCCGTGGTGCACGAGATGCGGCTGCCCCGCACCCTGCTCGGGCTGCTCGCCGGGACCGCCCTCGGGATGGCCGGGGCGGCGATGCAGGCGCTGACCCGCAACCCCCTGGCCGACCCTGGCCTGCTCGGCATCAACGCCGGGGCCGCCGCCGCGATCGCCACGGCATCGTTGCTGTTCGGGGTGGGGGGTGGGACCGGTCAGGTGTGGTTCGCCCTGGCCGGGGCCGCCGCGGTCACCGTGGGGGTCTACGCCGTCGGTGGTGGCCGGGCCGCCACCCCGGCCCGACTGGCGTTGGCCGGTGCGGCCCTCAACGCGGCCCTGTACTCCTACGTCAGCGCGGTGATGCTGCTGGACTCCGCCGGGCTGCAACGGCTGCGGTTCTGGACGGTCGGCTCCCTGGCCAGCGCCGACGACGCCACCGTACGGCGGGTCCTGCCCTTCATCGCGGTAGGCCTGGTGGCCGCCCTGGCCGCCGCCCGACCCCTGAATGCCCTGGCCCTCGGCGACGACACCGCCCGCGCCCTGGGGGCCCGCCCCACCCTGATCCGGGCTGCCGTGATCGCCGCCATCACCCTGCTCTGCGGGGCCGCCACCGCGGCCTGCGGACCGATCGTCTTCGTCGGGCTACTGGTGCCGCACCTGGTGCGTACCCTCACCGGGCCGGATCTGCGCTGGCTGTTGCCGTACTGTGCGCTGCTGGCGCCGGTGCTGCTGCTCGGTGCCGACGTGCTCGGCCGGGTCCTCGGCCGTCCAGGCGAGTTGCAGGTGGGGCTGGTCACCGCCGTGCTCGGCGGTCCGCTGTTCCTGTGGCTGGTTACCCGGACCAGGACGGGCCGCCCATGATCGTGATTCGGGTTCCGGGTGGGCTGTCGCTGCGGCTGCACCTGCGCGCCCTGGCCGTCGGGGCGACCGGGGTGCTGCTGACCCTGGCCGTCGGGGTCCTGGCGGTCGGCCACGGCGACTACCCGATGTCCCCGGCCGACGTGCTGCGCACCCTGACCGGGGGCGGCAGCCCGGCCGAGGACTTCATCGTCCTCGAACTGCGCCTGCCCCGGCTGGTCACCGCGCTGGCCGTGGGCGCCGCCCTGGGTCTGGCCGGTGGGGTGTTCCAGGCTTTGGTCCGCAACCCGCTGGGCAGCCCGGATGTGCTCGGCTTCACCCAGGGGGCGGCGACCGGGGCACTGATCGTGGTGGTCGTCGGCGGCAGCAGCGCCGCCCTGGCCGGGGCCGCCGCGGTCGGCGGGGTGCTCACCGGCCTGCTGATCTACCTGGTCGCCTGGCGGCGTGGGGTCCACGGCTACCGGCTGGTGCTGGTCGGCATCGGGGTGTCGGCAATCCTCACCGGCGTCAACGGCTACCTGCTGACCCGCGCCCCGCTGATGGAGGCGGCCCGGGCCATGCTCTGGCTCACCGGCAGCCTGGACGGGAGGGGCTGGTCCGAGGCCACCCCGCTGCTGGCGGCCCTGGCGGTGGCCCTGCCGGTGCTGCTGGCCTGCGGTCCGGCGCTGCGGATGACCGAGTTGGGCGACGAGGCGGCCACCGGGCTAGGGGTGCCGGTGCCCCGGCTGCGGATGCTGCTGCTGGCCACTGCGGTGCTGCTGGTCTCCCTGTCGGCGGCCGCCGCCGGGCCGGTGTCCTTCGTCGCCCTCACCGCCCCGCACCTGGCCCGTAGGCTGACCCGGGCACCCGGCACCAACCTGCTGCCCGCCGCGATCATCGGCGCGTTGATCATCGTGGTCGCCGACCAGGTGGCCCAGCGGGCCTTCCCCAGTCAACTGCCGGTCGGTGTGGTGACCGGGGTGCTCGGCGGCGGGTACCTGGTCTGGCTGCTGGCCACGCAGCGCCGGGCGGGCCGGCTGTGACCGGCGACAACGAGAACGGAGCAACCAGCATGCCGACCTCCCGGCTGGGTGGCAGCGGACTACGGCTGGCCTACGAACGGCGGATCGTCGCCGAGGACCTGACCGTCGAGGTGCCGGACCGGTCCTTCACGGTCATCATCGGCCCGAACGCCTGCGGCAAGTCCACCCTGCTGCGGGCGTTGTCCCGGCTGCTGAAACCGGCCGCCGGGGCGGTGCTGCTGGACGGGGAGGACATCCAGCGACGGCCGGCCCGGGCGGTGGCCCGTACCCTCGGACTGCTCCCCCAGTCACCGATCGCACCGGACGGCATCGGGGTGGCCGACCTGGTGGCCCGGGGCCGCTACCCGCACCAGGGGCTGCTGCGTCAGTGGTCCCGCGAGGACGAACGGATCGTGGCCGAGGCGATGGCCGCTACCGGGGTCGCCGACCTGGCCGACCGGCTGGTCGACGAGCTCTCCGGCGGCCAGCGGCAACGGGTCTGGTTGGCCATGGCGCTGGCCCAGCAGACCCCCCTGCTGCTGCTCGACGAGCCGACCACCTACCTGGACATCGCCCACCAGATCGAGGTGCTCGACCTGTGCGCCCGGCTGCACGAGGAGCAGGGCCGTACTCTGGTCGCGGTGCTGCACGACCTCAACCACGCCGCCCGCTACGCCACTCACCTGATCGCGATGCGCGGCGGGCGGGTGGTGGCCGCCGGGGAACCCGGCCGGATCGTCACCGCCGAACTGGTCGAGGAGGTCTTCGGGCTGCCCTGCCGGGTCATCGAGGACCCGGAGACCGGCACCCCCCTGGTCATCCCGGCCGCCCGGATCCGCACGGCAGGCCGGGCATGAGCAAGCGCTACCGCGACGGGTACGGGATTCCGCATCTGCGGGCCGACGATCACCTGGCGCTGGCCTTCGCCCAGGGCCAGGTCACCGCGCGGGACCGGGCCTGGCAGATCGAGGTGGAACGGCACCGGTCCCAGGGCACCAGCGCCGCTTTCCTCGGGCCGGAGGCGTTGGCCTGGGACAGCTTCGCCCGCCGGGTACGCCTGGACGACACCGCCCGCCGCTGCCACGCCGCCCTCGACCCGGCTACCGCCGCCTGGGTGGGCCGCTACGTCGAGGGGGTCAACGCCGGGCTGGCCGCCGGGGCGGCGCGGGCCCCCGAGTTCGCCGCCACCGGGCTGAGCCCCGGACGCTGGGAACCGTGGACACCCCTGGCGATCTGGCTCGGCCACCATGTGCTCTTCGCCGGCTTCCCGGGCAAGCTCTGGCGCGAACACGTGATCCGCCGGCTCGGTCCGGGCGCGGCCCGGCTGTTCGCCGTCGACGGGCACCTCACCTCCGGCAGCAACGGCTGGCTGCTCGCCGCCGACCGCACCGCCACCGGGGCGGCGTTGATCGCCGGTGACCCGCACCGGTTCATCGAGGCCCCCGGCATCTACCAGCAGATCCGGCTGGCCTGCCCGGCGTACGACGTGCTCGGCTTCGCCGTGCCCGGGGTGCCGGGCATCGCCCACTTCGGGCACGCCGGCAGCCTCGCCTGGGCCATCACCAACGCCTCCGCCGACTACCAGGACGTGTACGCCGAACGCCTGCGCCGCGACGGTGAACTGGTGCAGGCGTACGGGCCGCAGGGGTGGCAGCCGGTGCACCGGCAGGTCGAGACCATCGAGGTGGCCGGTGGCGCACCGGTCGAGGTCGAGGTGATCGAGACCGAGCGGGGGCCGGTGATCTCCGGGGGTCCGGACGAGCAGCCCGAGGTGACCGTCAGCCTGCGGTATCCGCCCCGGGTCACCGGGGATCTGGGTTTCGCCGTACTGCCCGCCCTGCTGCACGCCCGTACGGTCGACGACCTGGACGCCGCCCTCGACGGATGGGTGGAGCCGGTCAACGTGGTGCTGGCCGCGGACACCGCCGGTGGGCTGCTGCACCGGGTGGCCGGCCGGGTCCCCCGCCGCCACCCGGACAACGGGCTGCGGGTGGTGCCCGCCTGGGAGCCGGGGTACGCCTGGCAGGGCTGGCATCCGATGCCGAAACGCCCGGTGGACCAGGTGGCGGTGATGGCCAACGAACGGGGCATCTCCGCCGGGCTGGGGGTGGAGTACGCCCCGCCGTACCGGGCCGACCGGATCCGTGAGCTGCTCGGCGAGCGCACCGACTGGCGGACCGAGCAGCTGGCCGCCGTACACACCGACACCTACCTGGCGGCGGCCGGTCCCCTGCTGGACCTGCTGGCCGAGGTGGATGGACTCAGCGCTCAGGGGCAGGCGCTGCGGGACCGGCTGCTGCGCTGGGACCGCCGGATGGCCGCCGACAGCCGGGACGCGGCCCGCTTCGCCGACCTGCGGGCGGCCGTGGTCCACGCCCTCGCCGCCCATCCGGCGCTGGCCGAGCTGACCGCACCACCGGCCCACCCGGAGGTGTTCGCGCCCTGGCTGACCCTGCCTACCCGGATCGGGTACGCCCTGCCCTCCCTGCTCCGCGCCGACCTGCCCGGCCTGGACCCGGTGGAGCTGGTGCGGGCGGCGGCCGAACAGGTCGCGGCGGCGGACGACACCCGCCCCTGGGGCGAGCGGCACCGGCTGGCACCGTGGCGGGCCCTGCCCGACCCGGCCGCCCCGCCGGGACCGGAACTGGCCGGGGACCACGACTGCGTGCTGGCCACCTCCAGCCTGCCCGGGGTCACCGACCTGTGCGGGCGCGGCCCGTCCGCCCGCTACGTGTGGGACCTGGCCCGGCGGGAGAACAGCCGGTGGGTGGTGCCGCTGGGCGCCACCGGCGCCGGGCCGCATCACGACGACCAACTACCCCGGTGGGTACGCGGTGAGCTGATCGAGGTGACCTGCGACTGGGACCGGCTGACCGAGGAGACCGATGACTGACCACTACCGACGGCAGGTCCCCGGCTTCGGGACGGTCACCTTCCGGCCGGTCGACCCGGAGGCCGACGCCGAGGTCATCCACGGCTGGGTCAGCCAGGAACGGGCCCGGTTCTGGGGGATGCGCGACGCCGACCGCGACCGGGTGGCCGAGATCTACCGGTACGTCGACTCCCTGCCCACCCACCACGCCTGGCTGACCCTGCGCGACGGGCAGCCGGTGGCGCTGTTCCAGACCTACCAGCCCGAACACGACCCGGTCGGCGAGTGCTACCCGGTACGCCCCGGCGACCACGGCGGTCACCTGCTGATCGGCACCCCGGTACGCCCCGAGCCGGGCTTCACCGGCACCCTGCTGGCCGAGTTCATCGCCTTCGTCTTCACCGACCCCACCCGGCGGCGGCTGGTGATGGAGCCGGACGCCCGCAACGACAAGGCGATCGCCCGGCTGAAGCGGGCCGGTTTCGTCGAAGGACCCCTGATCGACCTGCCGGACAAGCGGGCCCGGTTGATGTTCCTCAACCGCGCCCCGCACCCCGCCGCTCCGGCGCAGGGGCGGTGATCCGGCCGCCACTGTGTCGGACCCGGGTGATTGGATCGGCGGGACTCGAAGGGGGCACGGTGGGACGCAACGCGATCATCTTCCACGGGACCGGCGGCAAACCGACCTACTGTTGGTACCCGTGGCTGGCCGAGCGGCTCGCCACCCGGGGGTACGCCGTCGAGGTGCCGCACCATCCGGGCATCAACATCGAGCCGATCACCACCTTGCTACCTAAGCTGCTGAGCAGCCACACCTTCGACGAGGACACCGTCCTGGTGGGTCATTCCGGCGGGGCGGCCCTGCTGCTGGCCCTCCTGGAACATCTGGAGGTGACCGTGGCCCAGGCGATCCTGGTGGCCGGCTACTGCACCCCACCCCACACGGAGGAGGAGCCGGTCCTGCAACCGAGCTACGACTGGGCCGCGATCCGGGACCATGTGCGGGACATCTACTTCATCAACTCCCGCACCGATCCGTACGGCTGCGACGACCGGCAGGGACGCGCCATGTTCGAGCGGCTCGGCGGCACCCAGATCGTGCGCGACGACGGGCACTTCGGCGACCACGACCAGCCGTACGAGCGGTTCGACCTGCTCGACCGGCTCATCCCCTGAGGATTCGCGCCAGGTCGGTCCCGCAGCGTGGCCACCGCCGCCCGTGCCGGTGCCTTCGGCTGAGCCGCTGGGGTGTTCAGGACCCTAGGGAGTCGAGCCGCGCGATCCTGCGGGCCCCGGCCGTCCGTCGGTAGCTGGCGTCGAGCAGCTCACCGACCTCGTCCCAGTCGGTGTCGTCGGTCAGGTCCACCCCCACCCACCCGTAGGCCCCCAGGTAGGCCGGCACGAAGCACCGCTCCTCCGTCAGCAGGGCCGTACGCTCCTCGGGGTCGACCAGCACGATCACCGACTGATCGTGCTGGCGATAGCCGCCGTCGACCTTCACCGAACCGCCGTAGTAGGCGAAGACCTTGGTGGTGAAGAAGGCCGGACGCCCATGGGAGACCTTCTCGGCCGCGTCGGGAAAGGCCAGGGCCAGCGTCCGCACCCGGCCCAGAATCGGGTCTGCCTCGTCGAACATGATGGGATGCGGCATGTCAGCAGGTAACCACATCCCGGGTGCTGCGCGATGCCCCAACAGGTAACGACGGCCGCTGGTACCGAGCCGACCAGCTCACCGGCGTCTCGACCCGTCTGCGCTATCAGCTCGACAGGGCCGGAGACCGCCACCAAGAGGGGGACCCGGGCGCTCAGGCCGGCTCGCAGCGTTCCGACAGGGCGTAGCGGGTCAGCACCACGTCGCCGATCTGGCGGGCCTCGACCACCTGGGCCCGTCGAGCGGAATGCCACGGGAAGCGGCCGTCACCGACGAAGCGGGGTGCCCGGCGGTCGCCCACGAAGAAGGGTGCCACCACCAGGTGCAGTTCGTCGGCCAGCCCGGCGGTGAGGAACTGGCCGTGGACCAGGGCGCCCCCTTCCACCAGCAGTCGGCGTACCCCCCGGTCGGCCAGGTCGGTCAGGGCCCGGGCCAGGTCGATCGGGTCACCGGCGTCGACCACTGTGGCCCGCTCCCCCAGCCGGTGCCGGGTCTTCTCACACGCGGCGCTGGCACAGTAGACGATCCGTTCGGTGTCACCGACGGTGAAGAACCGGGCCGTCGGGTCCAGGTCCCCGCAGCCGGTCACGGTCACCCGGATCGGGGACTCCGGCAGGCCACGGGCGATCCGGTCGCCGCGGCGATCCGCGCAGCGCACCAGCAGCCGGGGGTCGTCGCGGCGGACCGTGCCGGCGCCCACCAGGATGGCGTCGCAGCTGGCGCGTACCTCGTCGACCCGGTCCAGGTCGGCGTCGTTGGACAGCATCAGCCGTTCGTCGCTGGCGTCGTCGATGTAGCCGTCGATCGAGGTGGCGCAGCTGAGCAGCACGTACGGCCGACGGGCCGTGGCCCGGCCGGTCACCGGACGGCGGGGAGGTCGGCGGCGCGGGCGGCGCGGCTGGCCTTGGCCGCCAGGTAGTCGGCGTTGGCCGGGGAGAGGAACACCCCGGTGGGCACCTGCTCGGTCACGGTGACACCGAGCCTGCTGAGCTGGTCGGTCTTCTCCGGATTGTTCGTCAGCACAGCGATCGGCCCGACCCCCAGGGCGGCGAGCATCTGCGCGGCGACCGTGTAGTCCCGCTCGTCCTCGTCATGGCCCAGGGCCACATTGGCCTCGAAGGTGTCCAGCCCGGCGTCCTGGAGGGCGTAGGCGTCGAGCTTGGCGTACAGACCGATGCCGCGACCCTCCTGCCGCAGGTAGAGCAGGTACCCGCCGACCTCCGCGATGCGCTGCACGGCCTCGCGCAACTGGGGACCGCAGTCGCAGCGCTGACTGCCGAACACGTCGCCGGTCAGGCACTCGCTGTGCGGACGGACCAGCGGCACCGCCCCGTTGGTGTGGTCGCCGAGGGCGAAGGCGAGGTGTTCGCGGCCGTCGACCAGCCCGTCGAAGGTGTGCAGCCGGGCGGTGGTGTGGTAGCCGTCGGAGAAGCGCAGCGGCACGGTGACCTGCGTCCGGATGGTGGCGACAGGCAGTGATTCGGACATGGCTCTCCTCGTCATACGGTGGCGGGTACACGGACACGACGGGCCAGCAGCACGGCCGCCCCCGGCAGGCTCGCGACGAGCACCAGGGCGCCGTACACCGTTGCGGTGACCACCCCCTCGGCGGCGGTCAGGCCGGCGGCGGCGAAGGCCCACGCGGCCACCCCCTCGCGGGGGCCGAACCCGGCGACGTTGGCCGGCACCCCCATCGCGAGCAGGGCCAGCAGGGTCAACGGCAGCAGCAGGGTCAGCGGGGCGGTGGAACCGACCGTGCGGGCGGCCACCAGGAAGGTGGCCAGGTTCCCGGCGGCCACCAGGGCGGAGGCGACCAGCACCCCGACCCAGACCCGTCGGCCCAGCAGCCCACGACGCACGTCGGACACGGCGCCGACCAGGGTACGGGTGAACCGGGAGGCACCGGAGTCCGGCAGCAGGCGGGCGGCCAGCACCACGACCCCGAAGGCAGCCAGCACGACCAGGGTGGCCACCGGCAGGTACGGCTGCACCGGCGACGGGAAGGCGAACAGCAGCACCACGGCCAGGGCTACCAGCACCACCTGACCGGCTACCCGCTCCCAGACCACGGCCCGGATGCCCCGACCCAGGTCACCGACGTCACGGCCGTGGCGCACCGCCCGGTGCACGTCGCCGAGGATCCCGCCGGGCAGGGTGGCATTGAGGAACACCGACCGGTAGTAGTGGGCCACCGCCTCACGCAGCGGCAGCCGCACCCCGAGCCCACCGGCCACCAGGCTCCACCGCCAGGCGGCACAGACCGTGGTGAGGACCCCGAGGGCCAGGGCGGCGGCCAGGGCGGGGGCGTCGATCAGCCGCAGCCCGACCAGGAAGGGGTCGATGCCCAGCCAGCACAGCAGCCCCACCAGTACGGCGAGCCCGAGCGCCAGACGCAGCCAGCCCCAGAAGGACCGGCCGGCCGGGGCGGCCGGGGACCCGGCGCCACCAGCTTCATCCGCCACGCAAGCCTCCCCGGCATGGTGATCTTTCCCTGACTGTACGCACGTAACCGGCACGCCGCCGGTTCAACGAGGGACGGCCAGCAGGTCGGTGTGGTCGACCAGTACCCCGAGTCGGCCCGCGTTAGCCTCCTGTCGCCGACGCTGGGCGTACTCACGGGTCCGGTCGACCAGTTCCGGGCGTTGCGCGCAGGCCGCCTCCAGCCAGCCGTCGAACCACTGCCCGGTCAGGGCGGCCTGCTCCGGCCCCAGCCGCCAGGGGCTGGGCCGGGTCCGCACGGTCATCCCGTGCCGGGTGAACCCGGCGGCGCAGGCCTCCACGGCGTCCGGCCCGAGCAACTGCCGGCCGCCCACGGCACGACGTTGGTGGGCGTTGAACGCCTCCGCGACCTCGGCGTCCAGGGGGTCGGCCGGGGTCAGCCGCACAGTGCCGGTGACCGAGATCAGGAACAGGGCCGGGCAGCCGGCCCTCGCACAGGCGGCCACCAGCCGGTCGATCTCGGCTCCGGTCAGCATGTCGAGCAGGGCCGAGGCGCTGACCAGCGCCGCACCCGCCAGGTCGGTGGCGCTCAGCCGGGTCAGGTCACCCCGACGGGTCTGCACCGTCACCGGGGCGCCGTCGGCGGCGCGGGTGGGCATGTTCGCGCAGGCCCGGGCCAGCAGGTCGGGGTCCTGATCGTGCAGGATCCAGTGTTGCGGGCCGGGCAGCAGGGGGGCCAGCCAGCGGCCCAACGACCCGGTGCCGGCCCCGAGGTCGTGCACCACGTACGGCCGGTCACCGGTCAACGTGGCACGTACCGCCTCGACCAGGTCGGTGGCGCGGGCGGCCACGTCGGCCGGTTCCCGCAGCGCCAGCCACTGGGCGAAGTCCGGCGGCAGCTCGATGGGCACCTCCTGGACTGTCCGGTGTTCGGTCATGACGCCATCGCCTCTTCCAGGGCCGTGGTGATCCGGGCGGTGGTGCTGGTCCAGTCGTCGAGGGTGGCTCGGCGCCGGGCTGCGGCGCCACGCAGTCGCTCGCGCAGGGTGGGGTCCTCCAGCCAGCGCCGCAGCGCCTCGGCCAACGCCTGCGGCTGCTCCGGGGGCACCAGCAGCCCCGGGCGTTCCCCGGCCACCCGGCCGAGGGTGTCGGGCAGGCCACCGACCGCGGTGGCCAGCACCGGGAGGCCGCAGGCCAGGGCCTCGGTGACCACCATCGCGTAGGTCTCCCCCCGTGAGGGGTGCACCAGCAGGTCAGCGGCGGCGTACTCGGCGGCCAGCCGGTCACCGGTCAGCGGACCGGTCAGCCGGATCCGGTCACCCAGGCGGTGGGTGGCTATCCGGGTGCGGAGCCGGTCGACGAAGTCCGGTTCCCGGTGCAGGGGGCCTACACAGGTCAGGGTCCAGGGCCGGTCGGCCACCCCCGCCAGCGCCTCGATCAGCAGGTCCTGGCCCTTGTGGGCGGCGACCGCGGCGACGCAGAGCAGCGCCGACCCGGCCGGCGATCCGGCTACCGGCGGCGCCGGGTCCACCCCGGGGGCGGCGACATGCACCAGGGACGGCGGTAGGGCGTACCGGTGCAGCAGCCGGTCCCGGGTCCAGGTGCTGGTGGCGACGATGGCGGCGGCGGCGGCCAGGGCCCGCGCCTCGGTGTCGTCGTCGCGGGGCAGGTGCACCAGCGGGACCAGCCGCAACCGGCCGGCGTGTGCCGCCAGGACCTCCGGCACCACCGAGGCGACCAGCCCGTCGATCAGGACCAGAGCCCCCTCGGGCAGAGTGGTGAGCAGTTCGGCGAGCCGGGCCTGCTCCGCCGCCGTCGGGGTCGGCCACGATCCCGGTACGGGATGTTCGTGCACCGACCAACCGGCGCCGGCCAGTCCGGCGCAGACCCGCCGGTCGTAGCCGTTGCCGCCGCTGGGGGTGGTCGGGTCGTCGATGTCGCCGGGCAGGACCACGTGCACGGTCGGCATGTCAGGCGCCGGTGCCGCTCGCCCCCGACAGTGACCGTTCGTAACTGGCCCAGGCGACATGCGACTCGTGCAGGGTGACCGTGAGGCCGGTCAGCCCGTGCGCCCCCGCCCCCAGGTCACCGGCGTGCACCCGGTCGGCGAGCCGGTCGGCGATGGTGCGGGCCAGCACCTCCGTGGTGGTGTTGGTGCCGGCGAAGGCGGGCTCCTCGTCCAGGTTGCGGTAGTTCAGCTCGGCCAGTACCGCCTTGAGCTGGTCGGTGGCCAGTCCGATGTCGACCACGATGCCGTCGGGGTCGAGATCCGGGCGGCGGAAGGTGGCGTCGACCACGAAGGTGGCACCGTGTAGCCGCTGCGCGGGGCCGAAGACCTCGCCCTGGAAACTGTGGGCGATCATGATGTGGTCACGGACGGTCACACTGAACACGGATTCACTCCCCGTCGTAGGTGATGAGGTGGCACAGCGCGGGCAGGCTGCCCGCGCTGAGTCGAGCGAGGACCTCGGGCAGTTCCGCGAAGGCCGACCGCCCGGTGATCAGGGTGTCGAACACCGGGTCGGCCAGCAGGTCCAGGGCCAGGGCCATCCGGTCGGCGTAGCCCCGGCTGCTGCGCCGGGCGGGGGCTATCCGGCCGACCTGGCTGCTGCGGATGGTCAGCCGTCCGGAGTGGAACGCCGCCCCCAGGGACAACTCCACGGCGCGGTCGCCGTACCAGCTCAGTTCCAGCACGGTCCCCTCGGGAGCCAGCAGGTCCAGGCCGAGTTGCAGGCCGGCGGCGCTGGCACTGGCGTGCACCACCAGGTCCCGCCGGCCGGTCGCGGCCTGCGGCGCGGCGAAGTCGACCCCCAGGGCGGCGGCCACCTCGGCCCGGGTGGGGTCGGTGTCGACAAGTTCCACCGCCACCCCGGGGAAGCGGGCCAGCAGGGCCGCCACGGCGCAACCGACCATGCCGGCGCCGACCACACTGACCCGGTCGCCGAGCAGGGGTGGTGCGTCCCACAGTGCGTTGACCGCGGTCTCCACCGTGCCGGCCAGCACCGCGCGGGAGGCCGGCACCTGCTCCGGTACGACCGTCACCGCGTCGACCGGCACCACATAGGCGCTCTGGTGCGGATACAGGCAGAACACCGTACGTCCGCGCAGGTGGGCCGGCCCCCGCTCGACCTCGCCGACGCTGAGGTAGCCGTACTTGACCGGGGCCGGGAAGTCGCCCTCCTGGAAGGGGGCGCGCATGGTGGCGTACTGGCTTTCCGGCACCTGGCCGGTGAAGACCAGGGTCTCGGTGCCCCGGCTGACTCCGGAGAACAGGGCGCGTACCTGCACCTCGTCCGGGCCGGGCTCGGGTAGCGTCACCGGACGGAGCTCTCCCGCACCGGGTGCGCGCAGCCAGAAGGCGCGGGCGGGTCGCGTCACGGGCAATTCTCCTCACCTGCGTCCGGACCGAACCGATCCGTCATGTTTTCCGTACTTCTCGACAGGGGTCGTCGATCATAAACACGGAGGCACGGTGTCCACAGTTCGAACCGGTCCGTACATCGGGCTGATCGTCCAGGTTGTCCTATTGGCCGGGCTCGCCATGACGGTAGGTCTCGGTGTCGCGGGCTGGCTGGCGGGCCTGGCGTACGGGGTCGGGACCTGCCTGGCGCTGCTACGGGGACTGGGGCGCGCCGGCTCATCCCGGCTGGGTCCGGCCGACTGGGTCACCATGGGTCGTGGCCTGCTGGTCGGGGCGGTGACCGCACTGATCGCCGAGGCCCTGCTCACCGGGCGGCCCGCCCCGGCGGCGGTGCTGGGCGGCCTGGCCGCGGTGGCGTTGGCCTTGGACGCCGTGGACGGCAAGGTGGCCCGGCGCACCGGCACGGCCAGCGCGTTCGGCGCCCGCTTCGACATGGAGGTCGACTCCATTCTGGTGCTGGTGCTGAGCATCTACGTGGCACCCTCCGTCGGGATCTGGGTGCTCGCCATCGGCCTGATGCGGTACGCCTTCCTCGCCGCCGGCGGGGTACTGCCCTGGATGGACGCCCGGCTGCCGTACCGGTACTGGCGCAAGGTGGTGGCCGCGGTCCAGGGGATCACCCTGGCCGTCGCCGCCTCCCCGGTACTGCCCGCGCCGGTGAACACCCTGCTGCTGGTGGTGGCGCTCGGCCTGCTGGTCGAGTCGTTCGGTCGGGACGTGGTCTGGCTGTGGCGGCACCGGGTGCCGCGTACCGCCGCCGCGATCGTCGTGGCGACCGCTCCCCGGGGGGTACGCCCGCTCGACCGGGTGGACGAACGCGACCTGTCCGCCGCGCCCGTGCTGTCGCTGCGCTGATCGGGAGAAACCAGTTGTCGACCTCTGATGCGGTGCTGACGACCAGCACCGACGAGAGCCACCCCACGACCGACTCCGCAGCCGAGGCGACCAGCGTCGACAAGCCGGTCAGCCGGCGTCGGCGGGTGCTGTCCCGAGTGGTCACCGTGCTGGCCGTCACCCTGGTGCTGGCCGCCTTCACCCTGCCTCACCAGCCCTGGCGGATGCAGCCCGGGGCCTTCCTGCGGATCCCGCTGGAGGCCCTGCTGCTGGCCGCCGCACTGCTGGCCCTGCCCGGCCGACCCCGCCGGATGGTCGCCGCCCTGGCCGGGCTGCTGCTCGGCCTGGTGGTGCTGGTGAAGATCGGCGACCTGGGTTTCTACTCCTCGTTGGGGCGCCCGTTCGACCTGGTGTTGGACTGGTCCCTGCTGGACGAGGCGTTCGCCTTCCTGGCCGAGTCGATCGGTCGGCCTGCGGCGACCGCCATCGCCGTGGGGGTGGTGCTGGTGCTGGTGGCCCTGCCGGTGCTGACCGCCCTGTCCACCGTACGACTGTCCAAGCTGCTGGTGCGCCACCGCACCGCCAGCACCCGGGTCCTGGCGTCGCTGGTGCTGGTGTGGGCTCTGCTCGCCGTCTTCCAGGCGCGGGTCGTGACCGGGGTGCTGGTCGCCGACACCAACGCCAGCGCGATCGTCTACGACCACGTGGCGGAGGTACGGGAGCGGATCAACGACCGGGCGGCCTTCCGCAACGAGGTGGGGACCGACCAGTTCCGGGACGTACCGGCCGACCAGTTGCTGACCGGGCTGCGAGGCAAGGACGTCCTGATCGCCTTCGTGGAGAGTTACGGCCGGGACGCCGTCTCCGACCCGGAGTTCGCCTCGGTGCAGCGGCTGCTGGACGAGGGCGCCGGTCGGTTGCAGGCGGCCGGATTCTCCTCGCGCAGCGGATTCCTCACCTCACCGACCATCGGCGGCGGCAGTTGGCTGGCGCACGCCACCCTGCTGTCCGGGTTGTGGATCGACAACAACCAGCGACACAAGAGCCTGCTGGCCAGTGACCGGTTCACCCTGGGGGAGGCCTTCCAGGGCGCCGGCTGGCGTACCGTCGGGGTGATGCCGGCGGTCAACCAGGCCTGGCCGGAGGGGAAGTTCTACGGCTACGAACAGTTCTACAACGGCCCCGACCTCGGCTACCGGGGCCCCCGGTTCGCCTTCTCCCCGATGCCGGACCAGTACGCCATCAACGAGTTCCACCAGCGGGAACGGGTCGGCACACGGGACCGTCCGGTGATGGCCGAGTTGGCCCTGGTCTCCAGCCACTCCCCCTGGACCAAGGTGCCCTCCCTGGTCGACTGGGCGGACATCGACGACGGCGAGGTGTTCCGCAAGGGCATCATCGGTACCCCGGCGGCGCAGGCCCGGACGGGTTACCGGCACGGGGTCAGCTACACCCTGCGTACCCTGATCTCCTACCTGGAGACCTACGGCGACGACGACACCGTGCTGGTGATCGTCGGTGACCACCAGCCCGCCCCGGTGATCACCGGGGACAATGCCAGCGCGGACGTGCCGATCCACCTGCTCGCGAAGGATCCCGCCGTACTGGAGCGGATCGCCGACTGGGGCTGGCAGGACGGTCTGACCCCGGATGCCGCCGCCCCGGTCTGGCCGATGGACTCCTTCCGGGACCGTTTCCTCACCGCCTTCGGCTCCACCCCGGCCCGCCCGCAGGCCCACTCCCGCTGACGGTGCGGCCGGCGGTGGTCGTACCGCCGGCCGCACCCCCGCATGCGGCTACCGTCGGTGGTGGCCGGCTGCCGCTAGCGTCGGCTCCACTGCTGGTTGGGCTGGCCGTTGCAGGTCCACAGGATGAGCCGGGTGCCGTTGGCCGATGCCCCACTGTTGGCGTCCAGGCAGAGGCCGGACTGTACGCCGGTGACGGTGCCGTTGGCGTTGAAGTTCCACTGCTGGTTCGTTCCGCCGTGGCAGTCGTAGATGGTGACCCGGGTGCCCGGGGAGGTGCCGTACCCCTCGGCGTCCAGGCACTTGTTGCCGTAGACCGTCAGGGCCCGACCGGAGGTGTAGCTCCACTGCTGGTTGGTGCCGCCGTGACAGTCCCACAACTGCAACTGGGTGCTGTTGGCCGTGCTGTAACCCGGCACGTCGACACACCGGCCGGATTGGTTGCCGACGATCGCGCCGGTGCCGGGAGCCGGGGTGGGGGTGGGCGTGGGGGTGCCGCCGTTACCGGGGGTGCCGATGCTGCCGGGCACGGACTGCAGGGCGTTGTACCAGACCGCGGCCATCTTGTCGTAGCCGTTGGCGGTCGGGTGAACGCCGTCGATCAGGTCGCCGGTGGTCAGGGCGGCGTGCATGTTGACCAGGTGCACCCGCTTGCCCGCGTTCACCTTGCTCTGCACGATGCCGGGGATCGCCGCGTTGAAGGTGCGTACCGCCGCCGCCTGGTTGGTGTTCGACAGGGTGATGATCTGCGCGACGAACACCTCCGCGGTGGGAGCGGTGTTGGTGATCCGGTCGATCAGGGTGGAGAGCCGGTTCGGGGCGGTGCTGACCTGGTAGTTCTGGAGTATGTCGTTGGTGCCGATGTGCAGCAGCACGGTCTGCGGCCGCTGGGTGTTCAGCCAGTTGACGATGTTGGCGTCAATCTGGTCGATGCGCCAGCCCGGGTGCCCCTGATGGTCCCGGTCACCGAGGCTGGTCGGCCCGTTGAACTGCGACCCGACGAAGTCCACCGTGTATCTGCCGTTGACCAGGCGCTGCCACAGGCCGATCCGGTAGCCCCCCGGGATCTGGGTGCCCTCGGTGATCGAGTCACCGAGCGGCATCACCCGCACCCCACCGTTGGACTCCGCGCTGGCGGCCCCGCCCGACACCACCACACCGCTGACCGCGAGAGCGACCGCAGCCGCCACCGCAAGCCATCGCGCCTTCCTACCCATCCCCACTCCTGCCACTAGTCCCGCAGCTCACTGAAACTGTGAGCGCTAACACTCATAGGAGTCGATATTCCCACCCCCACCCACCCCCGTCAACATCCACTCCCACTCCCGCCCCGCCACGGCTGACCTCGCCCCGTCCCCGCCCCGCCGGCCCGACCCACCCCGGCGATCTTGCGCTTTGTGTCGCCGCATAAGCCACAAAAGCCGTGTAACAGCGACCAAAAGTGCAAGATCAGCGCGGACAGGGGCGCGGACAGGGAGGGCGGGCGGGGCGAGGGGCAGCCAGGGTGGGGTCAGGGAGTGGGTTTTTGGGCTATGAGGATGTCGCGGACGATGGCCTGGTCGACGCGGTGAGAGAGGGTGCGCCAGGGGCCGTGGTCCAGCACGGTCAGGCCGGCGGCGGTCAGCTGTTCGGCGGCGGCCTCCCGGCGGGCCACATTGGTGTTCCAGGAGATGCCGAGCGCGCCGCCGGGGCGCAGCAGCCGGGCCCAGCCCGGCACGGCCGCGGCGAGCAGGGCCAGAGGGTCGCGGGCCAGCCCGTCGTTGGTACGACTGCCGTGCTGCACGCCGTACGGTGCGTCGGCGACCACCAGGTCGACGCTCTCCGGGCGGAAGAACTCACCGACCCGGGTGGTGTCGGCGCTTACCACGTCCACGGTCTGCACGTCGCCGGCCTTGTGCGCCTCCTTCGAGGCGGCCAGTTCCAGCCGCAGTCGACGGCCGACCACCTTGCGTTCCCGGCGTACCGGACCGGACTCCAGCACCCGGTGCTTGACCCGTTTGCGCTTGAGCCAGGTGGTGAGGAAGGCCTGGTACGCCTCGAAGTCCTTGCTGTCGCGGTCCAGGCCGGCGGCGTGGAAGCCGTACATCATGGCCTGGTTGAGGGTGGTCCCCCGGCCGCACAGCGGATCGAGTACCCGGAACCGCCGGGTCAGCAGCTCGTCGGCCGAGTCCGAGGCGAGCAGGGTGAGGTTGAGCAGCAGCTTGGTGAACTGCTCGTTGGTCTTGCCGGGGTACTTGAGGATGGTGATCAGGTCGTCGTCGAAGCGGTCCAGCCGGGTCAGCGGCACCGGGCGCAGCAGATCCTCGACGAACTCGAAGATGGCGTACGCGCTGGACAGGTTGCTCAGCAGCGCCACCTCCCGCTCGCTGAGCCCCTCCTCGACCTCGAAGGTGACGTAGTCGACCCCGCCCACGGTGGCCGTCTGCACCGCCCCGAGGCGTCCGCCGAGCACCCGCTCGCCGAAGATCTCCAGTTCCGCCCGCGTCAGCTCGACCGCCGCCCCGGAGTACACCCGGTTGCTCGAAGGCAGGATCAGTACCCCATACCGTTTCACGACCAGCCACTATTCCACGGCGGCAGCCGCCCTCCCCCGCCGCCCCGCGCAGCGGGGTGGTGCCCGCAGGTCCACCGTCGGACCTGCGGGCACCACGTGATCGAGTGGTGTCAGGGTCAGGCGGGCAGGCCGCCGACCTGGGTGTTGATCCAGGAGCGGATCGAGGGCAGGTCACCGTAGATGGACGGGGCGGTGGCGCAGGTGGAGCTGTTGTTACCGGCGCGGCTGGTCGCACCGATCACGTTCCACACGCCGTTGATCTTCCGCACCTGGGGGCCACCGGAGTCGCCGTAGCAGGCACCGGCGTTGCCGTTGGTGTTGTTGGTGCAGATCTCGTACGGGCCGTTGATGCCCAGGCACCGGCTGTCGGCCACGATCGAGGTGTCCAGCTCGTGCGCGACGGTCGGGGCGGAGCCGCAGCCCCGGGGGGCGCAGGTCTGGCCCCAGCCGATGATCCGGGTGGCGGTGCCGACCGCACCCGAGGTGGTCGGGATCGGGGCCGGCGCGTAGGTGACCGAGCTGGCCAGCTGGAACAGCTTGACGTCGATGCTCGGGTGGTTGACCGCCCGGCTGACCCGGACCACGGTGCCGCCGCTGCTGCGGTTGGTGCTGCCCACCCGCACCGAGGAGGGGGTCGAGCAGTGCTTGGCGGTGACCACCCAGTTGGCCTTGATCAGGGTGCCGGTGCAGCCGGAGGTGTAGACCAGCCAGGGGTAGTTCTCGGTGGCCGGGCGCCCGTTGACCACCTGGATGCCGATCCCGCCGGTCTCGTCCCCGGTCCAGGTGTAGGTCTCGGCGACCTCGGCGGTGCTGCGGCTGCCGGCGAAGAGCTGGTTGACCCGGCTGGCCTCGGCAGCGCTGGGGTTGGCGTTGGTGCAGGACACCGGGGCGCTGCTGCCGGACATCAGGTCCGAGCAGAGGCCGGTACGCCGGTCGGGCAGGCCGAGGATGTGACCGAACTCGTGGGTGGCGATGCGGGTGCGGTGGTAGCCCTGGTTGACCGCCTGCCAGCCCATCCAGATCCGGCCGGAGCCGAGCCCGGTGACCTGGGCCCGGGGCCAGCCGGTGTCGACCAGGATGGTCACGTTGGCGGGAGTGCCGGGCACCAGCCGGACGTTGCTGACCTTGCTGTTCCAGATCTGGGCGGCCTGGTCGAAGTTGGTCCGGAACTCGCCGGCCCGACTGGCGTCGTAGTAGACGGTTCGGGCGGCGGAAGCGCCGGCGGCGGTGGCCACCTGTAGCCCGGTCGCGGCCAGCACCGCTGCCAGCGCGACGGTTGCCGCGCGCAGCAGTCGTCGTCGGATCATCTCTACTCCCCTGCGGATACCCGTGGCGCATCGACGCACCACGATCGATGTCCGTGGATGTTAGTAGAGATCGGTCAATAGGGTGTCATCGCGGAAGTGTCATACCGCCTTACCGGCTGTTACCCCGCTGTGACGTCATGGTGAAGGCTCGGTGTCGAGGCGTGTCGATGGTGGAGTCCACGAACGTCGGCCCGCACGGGCTGGCCGACGGCAGAGAGGAGACCGCGATGCGGATCAGCAGAACCCTGGCCGCCCTGACGGTGACCTGCGTCGTACTCCTGACCACCGCCGCCACGACCGCCACCGCCGGTACGACGACGGCGGCCACCGGTGAGCCGTACTGCGCGATCACCTGGGCCACTGCCTTCACCACCGCCACCTGCGGCACCGGCTGCCGGGGCGGCTACCGGCTGACCCTCCGCTACCGGCTGGCCCGGGAGCAACCCGGCACCATCGAGGCGTACGAGGTGTCCGCCGTCGACGGCTCCCCCACGAAGCTGGTCTCCGTACCGGTGACCCTGACCGCCACCCGGTAGGGGCCGTCACCGGCGCCGGCGGCGTCCCCTGGTCCGGGTCCGCCGCTGCACCGGCGGCTTGGGCAGCACGAGGGTGCCGACCTCGGCGGCCGACCCGGCGTCAACGGCGTCAGCGGCCGAGGCGACCGGGGCGGCCGAGGCGGCCGAGGCGGCCTCCACCCGACCGGCGGCCGTGCCGATGAGTTCCTGCTCCGGCAGCCGCCGTTCCAGGTCGGCGATGATGGCCTGCACCCGGGCCAACTGCTCACGGACCGACGGCTCCTCCTCGGCGTGCCCACCGGTCGGGCGGTCGCCCCGCTGGGCGGCGACCTGCTCGTCCTGGTGCGCCTCCTGCAGAGCGGTCAGCACCAGACCCACCAGCAGATTGGTCAGCAGGTAGCAGGCGGCCACCATGTAGGAGACGTAGTACAGCACCGCCCAGCCGGTCACCTCACGGCCGGCCTGGAGGGTGTCCGTGATGCCGTCCAGCGACAGCAGCAGGAACAGGGTGAGCATGGCCTGCCCGACGCTGCCGTACTCCTCCGGGTACGCGGTGCCGAACAGCATCCAGCCCAGCATCGCGTACCCGTACAGCAGCAGGGCGGTGACCAGCAGGAAGCTGGCCAGTCCGGGCAGGCTGCGCCGGATGCCGACCAGGATCACCCGCAGGCTGGGGAACAGTCGGAACGCCCGGACGATGCGGGCCAGCCGCAACAGCCGCAGCAGGGTCACGTTCTCCCGCACCCCGGGCAGCAGCGGGGCGGCCACGATCAGCAGGTCGAAGACGTTCCACCGGTCCCGGAAGAACCCGCCGAAGGTCGGTGCGTGGGCACCGAGACGCACCAGCAGTTCCAGCACGAACAGGGTGAGACAGACGTACTCGACCGCCCGCAACGCGCTGCCCACGATCGCTACGACGACACCGTAGGTCTCCAGGCCCAGGGCCACCGCGTTGACGATGACCACGGCGAAGCTGGCCAGGTTGAACCAGGAGGCGCCGACGAGGGCCTGGCACCGGGCGGCCAGCCGGTGCAACGGACCACGGACAGTGCGCGTCATCTCACTCCTCGCCCGGCTACGACCGGACGGCAGCCTATGACACCCCTGGAAAGGACCCGCATCCGGACCGGCCACAAAGGACAGCAACCTGGTCAGCGCCCCCGACGGTCGCCCACCCCCGACGCCGAGGGCTCAGCCGGCCCGCAGTTCGGCGGGATCGGTGGCGGAGCGATGCATCAGCACGCTAGCCCCGATCACCAGAAGCACGGCCAGCAGCGCGATCGACATCACCGCCCCGACATCGGCCCACGGCACCGAGGTCTGCAGGGTGTGGGTGACCTGGCGGTACTCCAGGTGGCGCTGGGCGTCCGGCCCGGCGCACTCGGCCGGGGTGCCGACGCAGACCATCCGGCTCCAACCCGCGGTGGCGGTCGTCGTGAAGGCCCGCATCCCGGCCAGTCCGACCAGGCCCGCGATGGCGATGCCGGGTACCGCCGGCAGCAGCACCCGCCAGCACAGGGCGCGAGCCAGCACCGCCCTCGGGGTGCCGCCGGCCACCAGGGCGGCGATGGCCCGGCGGCGAGCCACCCCGGCCTCGACCAGGGCGATCAGCAGGGTGAGGGCGGCCACCCCGATGAGACTGACCAGCACCGCGTCGACCAGGGTGCGGACCTCCGACCGGAAGGCCGCGGTGCCCCCGAGGTCCAAAGGCGGGGTGTCGTAGCCCAGCGCCGGGTCCAGCATCGCGGCCGTCCGCACCGCCACCTCGGTGTCCAGCCAGGAGTGCAGCATCATCGCGGCGGCACCGAAGGCGGTGACGACCAGGATGACGGTGAAGCTGCGGCTGCCGGCGTGCGGGTCGGCGAGGATCTGCCGGGCCGCGATCAACGCGCTGGGTCGCCGGGTCACCCGCAGCAGCAGCCGGGCGCTGCGGTAGCCGATCCAGGCCACCGTGAACATCAGACCGAGCAGCATCACGACGGTGCAGCCGAGCAGGGCGATGACGAACAGGTCGTCCCGGTTGGCACCGAACCCGCCCTGCCGGACGTACTCGCTGCGCATCACCGCACTGATCGACACCAGGCCGGCCAGGCCGAGCCCCAGCAGCAGGGTAGGCCAGGCCCGTACCGGCTGTTGTCGGCTCTGCCGCAGCACCCCGAAGGGGGTGATCGCCACCCGACGCAGCAGGACGACGGTGAGCAGGGTGGTCAGCAACGGCACCCCGAGCGCTACGGCGACGATCACCGTGGTCGACGGCAGCACGTCCGTCGGCAGTGGTCGTACCCCCTCGGGGTTCGGGCGGTCGAGCAGCACCCGCCCGGTGAGGTACCCGACCACGCCGACCACCGAGCCGATCATCGCCGCCAGCCCGGTCTCCACGGCGGCGACCCAGGTGATCTGCCTAGGGGTGGCGCCGGCCATCCGCAGGGCCGCCAGTCGGCGGTTGCGGGCGGGCGCCCCGAGTCGGGCGCACTGTGCCACCAGGAACAGGATCGGGATGCTGCACAGCAGCATCGCCACGGCGACATTGAGCAGGAGGCTCGGCTGGGTGAGCATCCGGTTGTGGTACCGCCCGACGGCCGGAGCGATGGCCAGCACGGTGGCGCAGCAGAGCAGCACCAGCACCGCGATCGCCGCACCGGCAGCGGTGACCGGCACCCGGGCCCGGTCCGTGCGGGTACCGACGAAGGCCAGGCGGAACAGGCTGGCCGGTCTCACCGCGCCTCCTCCCGGGCCAGAACCCGACCGCCGCCGTGGAAGCGGCCGTCGCTGTCGACCCGGCCGTCGCTGTCGACCCGGCCGTCGCGCAGGGTGATCTCCCGATCGGCGTACGCGGCCACCTGCGCGTTGTGGGTCACCACCAGCACGGTGGTGCCGTGCTGGCGGGCCAGCCGGACCAACTCCACCATGACCTGTTCACCGGCCAGGCTGTCCAGGGCCCCGGTCGGTTCGTCCGCGAAGAGCACCTGAGGTTCGGTGACCAGGGCGCGGGCCAGGGCCACCCGCTGCTGCTGGCCGCCGGACATCTCACCGGGGCGTTTGTCGGCCAGGTCGCCGACGGCCAGCCGGTCGAGCAGGTCCTGGGCCCGCCGGGCCGCCTCCCGGTAGCGCAGGCCGCCGAGTTGCAGCGGCAGGGTCACGTTCTCGATCCCGGTCAGCTCCGGCACGACCTGGCCGAACTGGAACAACACCCCGAAGACGGTACGACGCAACCGGGAGCGCTCCGCCTCACCAGCGGCGCTGATCTCCCGCTCCTGGAACCACACCCTGCCCCGTTCGGGGCGCAGGATGCCGGACAGGCAGTGCAGCAGGGTCGACTTGCCGCAGCCGCTGGGGCCGGTGACCGCGACGATCTCACCCGGGTCCACCTGCAACGACACGTCCCGCAGGGCGGGGGTCGGCCCGTACCACTTCTCGATCTGCTCGGCGCGCAGGATGGCCTCGGTCACGACCGTACCTCCGCCCGGAGCTGGCTGATCCGGTCCATCGTGGTGGCCATCCAGCGCAGGTCGGCGTCGAGGTGGTTGAGCAGGTAGTCGGCGGCGGCCAGCTCGGTCACCGAAGCCTGTCCGCCGGTCTTGACCGCGGTCAGCTCCCGCATCCGGGCCAGGTGGGCGGCGCGCTGCGCGGCCAGGAACGACCGGGCGGTGCCTTCGTCCGGGGTGGCGAGCAGCGCCACGATGACCTTCACGAACAGCTCGGCGGAGATGTGCACCGCCGGCGGCATCGCCTGGCTGAGCCACCCGTCGAGTTCGGTCCTGCCCTGCGGGGTCAGCCGGTATGCCACCCGATCCGGCCCGCCTGCCCGCTCGTGCGCCGCTTCCGCGATGTGTCCGTCGCGCAGCATTCGGGCCAGTGTGGAGTAGAGCTGCCCGAAGGCCAGCGGCCGGACTCCGAACAGCCTGCGGTCATGCTCACGCTTGAGCTCATAACCGTGGCTGACCCCCTGCGCCGCAAGCACCCCGAGCAAAACATGCGTGGTCGACATCCCTCCACTATTCCCCCAAGGAATAGTGCCGTCAACACCTCCTCCCCTCGGCGATCTTGCACCTTCGGTCGCCGATACACGGCTTATGCGGCTTATGCAGCGACGGAAAGTGCAAGATCGCGGGGCTTGCGGGGGTGGCATGACAACTGTCATGGGTGGGAGGTGCACGGTGCCCTACCGCTGGTGACGGCGGGGGGAAACACTGATCCGCAACGCAGCCGAAACACCAGAGGCACGGAAGGCGATCGGGGAAGAAGCCGGACTGGGCCCCTCGCGGGACAGCCGGGACATGAAACAGCTGTGGGTAGTCCAGATACCCACAGCTGACTTCATCCTATCCGCAATCGCCGCTCCGTGCAGGGAACCAGATGCGCCACTTCGGGAGAGACACATGCGCGACTTCGGAGCAGACACCGTCAGCGTGATTCGGGCGCGGGCCGCCGCGCTCGCGGCCTCCTGGTTGGACGGCGCCGCCGGGGCACCTCAGGACATCCTGCGAGTGGACAACCTGGCCGGTGAGCCCACCGAGCCGGTTCCGTGCTTCTGCCTCGGCACGTTCTGCTGGGTCAACACCCAACTGGCGGAGTAACACCGATGTCCGGCCTGCCCGCCACGGGTCGCGCGTTGCTGCTCGACCCGTCCACCCGAGACGACCCGAGCCGGTACGGGCGACTGCTCGCCGAGGCGCCGGTGCTGCGTACCGGCGGGTTGTGGCTGGTGTCGGGCTACCAGCAGGTGTCGAGACTGGCCGGGGACCCCCGACTGGTGATCGACCCACGGGCCGGAGACCCGCCGTTGCCCCTGACCCAGTCCGAACAACTGGAACTGATCTTCGGACGGATGCTGAGCTTCCGCGACGGTGCCCCCCACCGCCGCCTGCGGCAGCTCGTGTCCGGGGCGTTCAGCGCCCGCCGCACCGGCGGCCTGGAGGAGACCGTACGCGCCCTGGTCGCCGATCTGATCTCGCAGGCGACGGCCGGCGGTCCGGAGTTCGACCTGGTGCCGGCGGTCGCCGAGCGGCTGCCGGTGCTCACCACCTGCCGACTGCTGGACCTACCGGCCGACAGTTGGGCCCAGGTCGACCGGTGGGCCCGCACCCTCACCGGTCAACTCTTCCGCTTCGGTCAGAGCGCCGAGGAGTTGGCCGAGGTGCACCGGCAGGTCGACCAGATGCTGCGGTTCATCGAGGAGCTGGCCGTGGCCCGCCGCAACCGCACCGGGGACCTGGTTGCCGAGCTGTTCGGGGCCGCCAGCGGTACGGATGCCCGGCTCAGCCCGGAGGAGTTCGTCTCGTTCGTGGTGCTGCTGTTCATCAACGGCCTGGAAACCGCCACCGCGGCCATCTCGATCTGTGTGGCGCAACTGCTGGACCGACCGGAGCTGGCCGCCGGGCTGCGCCGGGACCCCGATCACGCCCTGGAAGTGGTGGACGAGTGCCTGCGGCTGCACAGCCCGGTCTGGTTGGCCGCCCGCCGGGCGGTCGCGCCGATCGAGGTGGAGGGTCAGGTGATCGAGGCCAACGACCCGGTGTTCCTGCTCTGGGCGGTGGCCAACCGGGACCCGGCGGTCTTCACGCACCCGGACCGGTTCCGACCCGGTCGGCCCGGTCGACACCTGGCCTTCGGGCGGGGACCTCACCACTGCCTGGGGGCGGCCATGGCCCGTATCCAGGCCGCCGAGGTGCTGCGACACCTGGCCGCGTACGAGGGTCTGCGGGCCGGGTCCGGTCCGGCCCGACGTCGGCACACCCCCGCCCTGCATACGTACGACTCACTGCCGGTGAGGGTGACCCCGGCCGGTGAACCCCTGCCGATCCGAGCGGAGGCGAGGCACCATGCCGCGAACCGGTGAACTGGACGACGTCGTACGCCTGACCACCCGGCGTAGCTGGGCCCTGCTGGCGGCCGTACTCCTGGCCCTCGGTGTCGGCGGGACCTGGGCCGTGGTGGCCCGGATCGAGTCGACGGTGTCCCTGGAGGGCATCCTGCTGGCCGGGCGCGGCCCGGCCCTCGTCACCGCCCCGGTCACGGCCACGGTCGCCTCGGTCGAGGCGGTCCCCGGCCGACCGGTGGCGGCCGGACAGGTGCTGCTGACCCTGCGTGGCGAGGACGAGACCATCGAGGTGACCAGCCCGGTAGCCGGAATCCTGAGCACCCTGACCGTCCGGCCCGGCGCCTCGGTCAAGGGCGGGGCCACCCTCGGCGCCGTCGACCGGGCCGAGCAACGACTCTCCGCCCTGCTGCTGCTGGACGCCGGTCAACCGGCCGCCATCCCGGCCGGGACTCCGGTGCGCGGCGCCGGGTTGACCGGCACGGTCACCCAGGTCGAGGCGTACCCGCTCAGCACGACCGACCTGGCCGACCGGTACGGGATTCCTCGGCTGCCCGGGTATCCCGACGAGCGGCTGGTCCGGCCGGTCCTGGTCGACCTGGGGGTGTCCGCCTGGCCGGGCGCCACCCTGACCCCCGTCCGCATGGACCTCATCGTCGGCACCGACCGGCCCCTGGACGTCCTGCTCGGAGGTGGTCAGTGATGGTCGTTCTGGCCGACAACCAGACCACCGCCCCCCGGGCGGAGGAACCCCAGCCCCAGCCACGTCGGCAGCGGGCGGTACGCACCGTCGAGACCCCCCAGATGGAGGACGCCGACTGCGGCGCGGCCTGCCTGAGCATCATCCTCAACCACCACGGTCGACGGGTGCCGCTGGCCGAGCTGCGGGACCGCTGCGGGGTGGGTCGGGACGGGATGACCGCCTCCGGGTTCGGTCGGGCCGCCGCCGGGTACGGGCTGAAGGTCACCGGCCGGTGGATCGACACCTCCGACCTGGACATGGCCTCCCGGCTGCCGGTGCCGGCGGTGGTGCTGCTCGACGGCCGGCACTACGCGGTGCTGGAGGGTGTCCGGCGAGGCCGGGCCTGGATCAACGACCCGGCGGTGGGCCGGCTGCCCCTGACCCCGGCCGAGTTCGCCACCCGGGCCAACGGCCCGGTGCTGATCGCCAGCCGGACCCCGGAGTTCGAGCCGGGGGGTGACCGCTGGCCCTTCGCCCGCGCGGTGGCCCAGCGGATCCGACCGTACGCTCCGATGATCCTCGCCGGGGCCCTGCTCGGCGCCGTCGCCGCGGTGCCGACCCTGCTGGCCTCGATGTCCATGCGGGCCGTGCTCAACCGGGTGCTGATCATCGGCGACCTGGCCTGGCGCCCGGCGCTGCTGGCCATCCTGGTCGGTGGCGCGCTGCTGGCGGCCCTGGCCGGGTGGGCCCAGCAGCGCCTCTTCGCCACCGCCCTGGCGGTGATGGCCACCCGGTTCTCCAGCCGCTACCTGACCGCCCTGCTGCGGCTGCCCGGGGAGTTCTTCCACCGTCGGCACCTCAGCGGCCTGGTGAACCGGACCCAGATGAACGACGGCCTGGCCATCGCGCTGTCCGAGCGGGTCGTGCTGCCCGCCGCGGCGGCGGTCACCGTGGCCGGATACGGGCTGTTCATCGGCTACCTGGCCCCCCGGTTGCTGGTGGTGATGTCGCTGGCGATGGCGGCGCAGATCGTGCTGCTGAACCTGGTACGACGGCGGGCCGGTCCGCACCAGCAACGGCTGCTGTTCGAGCAGCTACGGCGAGACAGCACCGCCCACAGCGGACTGAAGATGATCGAGGCGGTCAAGGCCGACGGCGCCGAGCGGTGGCTGTTCGCCTCCTGGGCCCGATCGGCCGGCCGGACCATGGACGCCGCCAACGCGCTGGCCTCGGCCACCCTGGGGGTGATGGCGCTCAGTGCGGCGGTCGGCCCGGCCGCCCTGGCCGGACTGGCCCTGGTCGGCGCGCACGACGTCGCCGGCGGCCGGATCGACCTCGGCACCCTGCTCACCGCCCAACTGGTGGGTGGGGCGATGCTCGCCCCCCTGGGGCTGCTGGTCGGGTTGGGCTCGGAGATCCAGGTGACCCGGGTGCACGTCTCCGTGATCGACGACGCCCTGGCGGCCACCCCGCATCCGGCCCGCGCCACCGTGCTGGAGCCGAACGCCGCCCCGGAACCGGAGCAGCCCTCCCGGCTGTCCGGGCGCATCGAGTTCGACCGGGTCAGCTTCGGCTACGACCGGCACCGTCCACCCCTGGTGCGGGACATCTCCTTCACGGCCGAACCCGGTCAGTGGGTGGCCCTGGTCGGGGTCAGCGGCAGCGGCAAGTCCACCCTGGCCAGGCTGGCCGTCGGGGCGGCGCAGCCGTGGGAGGGGGCGGTGCTGCTCGACGGGCGGCCCCGGGAGACCTACTCCCGCCGTACCCTGGCCGCCTCGATCGGCTACGTGGAGCAACAGCTGCGACTCTTCGAGGGCAATCTGCGCGACAACCTGACCCTCTGGGATCCGACCCTGCCGGAGGAGCGGCTGCGGGCCGCCCTGCTCGACGCCGGCATCGACCGGCTGGTCGAGCAGCGGGGCGGCCTGGACAGCGGGGCGGTCAGCGAACACGCCCGCAACCTGTCCGGCGGGGAGCAGCAGCGGCTGGAGTTGGCCCGGGCCCTGGCGGCCGACCCGCCCCTGCTGGTGCTGGACGAGGCGACCAGCGCCCTGGACGCGAGCACCGAGTTCGCGGTCCTTCAGGCCCTTCGCCAGCGCGGGGTGACCTGCATGTTCATCGCCCACCGGATCTCCACCGTGCGGGACGCCGACCTGATCCTGGTGCTGGACCGGGGCGAGATCGTGCAGCGCGGCACCCACTCCGAGCTGATCGAAGCCGACGGTGTCTACCGGCGGCTGGCCACCGATGGGCGGACGAAATGACCACCGTCGACCCCCTCACCGTGGACACCCCGACGCACCGGGCCGCCGCGGATCTCGCCGCGGTCGACGAGGCCTGGCGGCGGCTGGCCGCTGCCGCCGCCGAGCGGCCCGAACGACCGGACGACGACGCCGCGCGGACCCTGGCCGCCCACTACGACCTGCCCCAGCCCGCCCCGGGCCTGGGACTGGTCGCCGCGCTGCGGGCCGCCGGACTGCACTGGACCGAGGTACGCCTAGACGGCCGCTGGTACCGGAACGGTGCCGCCCCGCTGATCGTCTTCCCGGTCGAGGGGCCGGCCGTGGCGCTGCTGCCGGCCCGGCGCGGCTACCGCACCCCCGAGGGGCGCCCGGTCACCGCGACCGTCGCGGCGCAGTACGAGCAGACCGCCTGGCAGGTCTATCCCCCGCTGTCCCCGAACCAGCCGGTCACCGCCCGAGGGCTGCTGCGGTTCGCCGCCCACGGTGCCGGCCCCGACCTGGGTTTCCTGCTGTCGGCCGGGCTGCTCGCCGCCCTGATCGGTGGTGTCCTGCCGTTCCTGTCCGCCTGGATCATCATCGGGGTGGCCGGGGGCAGCGTCGGCGGTCAACTGCTGTGGAGCCTGGCCGCCCTGATCGCCGGCTTCGTGGTGTCCAACGCCCTGCTGCTGTCGGCCCGTAACGCCGCCCTGGTCCGGCTCCAGGGTCGACTGCAACTGCGCCTGGAACCGGCGGTCTGGTCGCATCTGCTCAGCCGGGACGTCCGGGCGTTGGAGGAGATGGGCACCAGCGACCTGGTCCAGCGGGCCAACTCGGTCACCGAGATGCGCAAGGCCCTGTCCGACAGCGTCGCCGCCGGGGTGCTCGGCAGCGCCTTCGGCCTGGTCAGCCTGGCCGCCCTGATCGTCGTGGACCCACTGGTCGGTGGCTGCGTGCTCGGCGCCACCGTTGTGCTGATGGCCGTGGCGAGTTACGCCGCCATCCGTCAGCAACGCCACGAGCTGGCCAACCGGGAGGCCTTCGCGGCCGTGGCCGGCTTCCTGCACACCGCCCTGCTGGCGATCGAGAAGATCCAGGTGGCGGCCCGTGAGGAGCGGGTCTTCGCCGGCTGGGCGCAACGGTATGCCCGGCAGCGCCGCACGGACGCCGAGACCCTGCGGTGGCAGGCCCGGGTGGCGGCCTGCGCGGCGGCCCTGCAACCGACCCTGCTGGCCACCCTCGGCATCGTGGTGACCCTGCGTCAGGATGTCGCCCTCGGCACCTTCGTCGCGGCCAGCATCGCGGTGGGGCAGTTCGCCGCCTCGGTGGGGATGCTCCAGGGGGGCGTGATCTCGGCCTTCTCGCTGGTCGCCGCGTACCGTCGGCTGGCACCGGTGCTGGCGGCGGCCCCGGACGTGGCACCGGAGGCCGCCGACCCCGGCCGGTTGCAGGGCCGGGTGCAGTTGCACGAGGTCACCTTCACCTACCCCGGCACCGGCCGCCCCGTCCTGGACCGGGTCAGCATCACCGCCGAGCCGGGCGAGTTCGTCGCCGTCGTCGGCCCCTCCGGCGCCGGCAAGTCCACCCTGATCCGCCTGCTGCTGGGTCTGGTACCCCCCAGCTCCGGTGCGGTCCGCTACGACGGCCGGGACCTGTCCGAGCTGGACGTACGGGCGGTCCGGGCCCAGCTGGGGGTGGTGCTCCAACAGGCCCGGGCGGTCCGCGGCTCGATCCGCGACAACGTGGCCGCCGGCACCGAGGACCTCACCGACGAGGAGGTGTGGCAGGCCCTGCGGCTGGCCGGTCTGGCCGAGGAGGTCCGGGCCATGCCGATGGGGCTGCACACCATGGTCAGCGAGGACAACAAGGCCTTCTCCGGCGGCCAGATCCAGCGGCTGATGCTGGCTCGCGCCCTGGCCAAGCAGCCACCGGTGCTGGTGCTCGATGAAGCCACCAGCGCCTTGGACAACATCACCCAGCGTACGGTGACCGACCGCATCGCCGAACTCAACGTCACCCGGATCGTCGTCGCACACCGACTCAGCACCATCCGAGCCGCCCACCGCATCTACGTGCTCGACAACGGACGGATCGCGGCCGAGGGCACCTTCGACGATCTGGTCGCCACCGCACCGCTGTTCGCACGACTCGTCGCCAGGCAGGAGGTCACCTGATGACCACAACCAGCGCATCCATCGGTCTGGGTGCCATGTCCGCACCCGACACCCTGCTCGGCCTCGGCGGTGCCGACGAACGGCTGCTCAGCGTCATCGCGTTGGCGGCACCGTTCGACGAGCGGGAGGCCGGGGTCTACTTCGCCCCGGTACGCTCCGGTGGCCGCCGCAAGTTGGCCGAACGTTCCCAGCGGTGGCTGCGCTCCGCGGTCGCCGAGGACGACGTGTCCCTGCGGGCCCTGCTGCTGCACCGCCAGCAGACCAACCGGGATCTGGGCGCCGGGCTGGTCGACGTGGTCGTGCGGGACCCCGGCAAACTGCCCGACTGGGCGTACGCCCTGGTGGACTTCCTGCTGGCCCAGCCGCCCACGGCCGCGCAGGATCCGGCCGCCGAACTCGTCGGCGGGGTCTTCGTCTCCTTCCAGCGGGCGGCGGCCCGGCTGACCGGGCTGCGGCAGAACATGCTGCGCGGGGTGGCCCTGACGCCGGAGGCCGCCGACGACGTCACCGGCCAACTGGTGCAACGTCTGATCAAGGTGTGCCACGCCGCGCTCGCCTTCGAACTCCAGATCGCCGACGGCTCGACCACCCCGGTCAACTGGTACGGCCGGGCCGGCATCGACGTCAGCCGGCTGGGTTGGCTGGGCCGGCTGGAAGGGCTGCCCGGTCTGGCGTACCTGATCGGGGTCACCTGCCTGAACTACAAGCGGGCCGTCGGGGAGGTCTTCGACCGGCTGCACCAGGACCTGCCGATGCTGCGCCGAGAACTGTGGGCCTGGGCCGACCCGGGGGCCCTGGCCTCGTACTCCGGGGACTCCGGCGATCTGCACGACAGCGGCCGTACGGTCAGCCTGCTGTCCTTCGTCGGTGGCCAGCGGGTCGTCTACAAGCCCAAGGACCTCAGCAGCGTCGCCGGGTTCATGGATGTGCTGACCTTCCTCAACACCCACGGGCTGCCGCTGGACCTGACCACCCGGCAGGTGCTGCTGCGCGACGGCTACGGGTGGGAGGAGTACGTGGTGGCCCGCCCCTGCCGCAGCGGGGAGGACCCGGCCCGGTTCTACCGCCGGCTGGGGATGCTCACCCGGCTGGCCCAGCTGCTGGAATGCCGCGACCTGTGGGCGGACAACCTGATCGCCATCGGGGAACGGCCGATGTTCATCGACCTGGAGAACATCCTGCAGGGGCGGATGCGTAAGCCGGTGCTGCTGGGGGCGCGGGCCGAGGCCCTGTGGCACGAGGTCGAGGAGAGTGTCGCCAAGACCGCCGTGATCTCCTACCCCCGGATCGGGGCCCCCGGCCGACGGGCCCACGACATCGGCTGCTGCGCCCCGATGCAGGAACAGTTGGCGGTCGACTCCGACGGTTTCCCCGAGGGGTGGGAGCCGCCCCCGTACCGGCCGATCGTGGACGGCCGGCCGGTCGACCCGGCGGCGTACGCCGACGAGGTGGTCACCGGGTACCGCGAGATGGACGCCTGCCTGGTCGCCAACGCCCACGCCCTGGCCGCCGAACGCGGCCCGCTGCACCTGCTGTCCCGGGCCCGGGTCCGCTACATCTGGCGCAGCACCTGGGACTACCTGTCGGTGTTGCAGGTGGCCTCCGGGCCGCTGGCGTTGACCGACGGGGTGGCCCGGGAGATCGTGCTGGCCCGGCTGTTCCGGGGGGCCCGCGAGGTGCTGCGCACCGACCCGCGCCGCACCGACAGCCTGGAGATGATCGAACGGGAGATCGAGTCCCTGCGTCGGCTGGACATCCCGCTGTTCCAGTCCGAGCCGATGACCTCGACCGTACGCACCCCGGAGGGTTCCCGGGTGGAGAACCACTTCTCCGGCACCGCCTGGCAGCGGCTGCGGGCCCGGCTGGACGAGCTCATCGAGCGGGCCGAGTGCGGCACCCCGATGCCGGAGGAGGCCCTGGCGGCCTGTCTGGACTTCGCCTCCGGCGGCCGACCGGTCTGGACCCCGCCGCCCGGGGATCCCGACGGTCGCCGGGATCCGGCCCAGCTGGGCATCTCCGTCTACCACCCGAGGATGCTGCGCGCCGAGGTCGACCACGACCAGCTGCTGGCGGGGGCCTGCGCGGCAGCCGATGACATCATCGCCGCGGCCCTGCCGGTCGGCGACGGGCAGCACGGCTGGGTCGGGGCGGTCCACTACCCCGCCTTCGGTCTGGACCAGCTCGAACCCCTGCACGGCGACCTGCTCACCGGCACCGCCGGGATCGCGGTCTTCCTGGCCGAGCTGTACCAGAGCACCGGCAAGCCGACCTACTGGGCGTTCGCCCAGGACGCCCTGGCGGCCACCACGGAGTTCTCCGCCGTCGCCGGGCAGGCCAGCCTCTACCGGCGGATGGCCGGCGGGCAGCCCCCGGTCGGCGGGTTCGTCGGCATCGGCGCGACCATCTACGCGCTGGCCCGGTGCGGGCAGGTGATCGGCGATCCGCAGTTGCTGGCCCAGGCCCAGAGCCTGGTGTCCACCGCCGGTGACCTGCTGGACAGCGGGGCCAGTGTGGCCGACCCGGTGACCGGCCGGGCCGGTCTGCTGCTGGCCCTGCTGAAGCTCACCGAGGCGCAGCCCTGCCCGGCGGCCGACGAGCTGGCCGGGCGCCTGTACGAGCAGTTGCTCACCGAACTGCCGCACGGGGTGCGGTCGGGCTACCCCGCCGGGGTGGCCCTGCTGGACGCGCTGCCGGGCGGGGCACCGGGGGTGGTGATGGCCCTGGCCCGGTACACCGCCCGGCACGGCCGCGCCACCGACGGGGAGCACCTGGTGCTGACCGCCGGGTCCACCCCGGGGGCCCGGCTGGCGGCGACCGTGGCCGCGGCCACCCTGGGCCGGCCCCGGCCCGCCGACCCGATGGCCACCACCTCGGCCGGTGCACCCTCCAGTGTCGACCTGCTCAACCGGATCGAGCTGGGCCTGGCGGCCTGGCGGGGCGAGGGAGACGAGCAGTCCCGCACGGCCGCGCACGCCGCGGCCCGGACCCTGCTGAGTCGCCGCGCCAGCCAGGGCCGCTGGTTCCCCGACCGCCGCCGCCCCGACCGGGCCCAGCTGTCCGCGGTCGACGGTCTGGCGGCGGCCGGGCTGGCCTGCCTGGCGCTGGCCGAAGAGGACGTTACCTCGCTTCGAGCGATGAGCTGACGGGAGAGATGCGATGACCATCCGTCCACGGGTACGCCGGAACCTGCGCGTGGAGAACGTGCCCGGCGAAGCCGTATACGTGTTCTCCGAGCGTGGCCACCAGGTCATCGAGGGTGAGCTGACCGAGCGGGTCCTGCCGCTGCTGGACGGCAAGCACGACCTGGACGACGTGCTGGACGCCCTTCCCGACGAACCGCCGGAGCGGGTGCTGTTCCTGATCGAACGGCTGGTCCGGATGGGGGTGGTGCTGCGGGTGGACCCGGAGCTGCCGCAGCGCGAGTCGGCCTTCTGGGACATGGCCGGCACCAGCGCCGAGGTGGTCGCCGGCAAGCTGGCCACGGCCACGGTCGGGCTGTCGGTCGTCGGTGAGGTGGACCCGCAGCCCCTGCTGGCCGCCCTCGGTGCGGCCGGTCTGCGGGTCACCCCGGTCGGCGCGGCCGAGGCAGGCGAGGTCGACCTGACCGTGGTGGCCACCGACAACTACCTGAACCCGGAGCTGGCCGAGCAGAACGAGGCGGCCCTGCGTACCGGTCGTCCCTGGCTGTTGACCAAACCGGTCGGTTCGGTGCTGTGGATCGGCCCGACCTTCAAGCCGGCCGGCCGGGAGCACGGCTGCTGGGCGTGTGTGGCCTTCCGGCTGTCCGGGCACCGGCAGGTGGATGAGTACCTGCGCGACAAGCTCGACCACGTGGGTCCGCTGCGGGTGCCGCTGGCCGACCTGCCGACCACCCGGGAGATCGGGGCCCGGCTGACCGCCCTGGAGGCGGTCAAGCACCTGGCCGGTGTGGTCACCGAGCAGCAGGACGGCATCCTCACCCTGGACACGATCTACTTCGACACCCAGCGGCATCCGCTGCACCGCCGCCCGCAGTGCCCCTCCTGCGGTGACCCGGAGCTGGTCGCCCGGCGGTTCGCCGCACCGGTGCGGTTGCAGTCGCGGTCCAAGACCTACACCGGGGACGGGGGGCACCGGGCCCAGCGGCCCGACGAGGTGCTGGCCCGCTACTCACCGCAGGTCAGCTCGGTCACCGGGGTGGTGCGGGAACTGCGGCCCTTCGCCACCGGCCGGGATTTCGTCAAGGGGTACTACGCCGGGCACAACTTCGCCCGCCGGGTGCACAACCTGCGGCATCTGCGCACCGGGCTGCGCAGCATGGCCGCCGGCAAGGGCACCACGGACACCCAGGCCCGGGCCAGCGCGATCTGCGAGGCGATCGAACGCTACAGCGGGTTGTTCGTCGGCGACGAGCCCCGGATCACCGCCACCCTCCAGGAGCTGGGCGACCGGGCGCTGGCCCCGAACGACCTTCAGCTCTACAGCCCCCGGCAGCACGAGAACCGGGTCGCCTGGAACGCGGCGCAGCGGTCCAGCTTCCAGATCGTCTGTGACCCCCTGCCGGCCGACCGGCCGATCGAGTGGAGCCCGGTGTGGTCGCTGACCCACGAACGGCACTTCCAGGTGCCGACCGCCCACCTGTACTTCCAGTACCCGAGCCGCTCCGGTGAGCTGTTCGCCTCGGCCTGCTCCAACGGCAACGCCGCCGGGTCCAGCATCGAGGACGCCGTGTTGCAGGGCTTCCTGGAACTGGTGGAACGCGACAGCGTGGCCCTGTGGTGGTACAACCGGCTGAACATGCCCCGGTTCGACCTGGACAGTTTCCGTGAGCCGTGGTTCGACGAGTTCCGGGAGGTCTACGCCGGGCTCAACCGGGATCTGTGGGTGCTGGACCTGACCGCCGATCTCGGCATCCCGGTGGCCGCGGCGATCAGCCGGCGCACGGACAAGCCGGCCGAGGACATCCTGATGGCCTTCGGTGCCCACCTGGACGCGAAGACCGCGGTGCAGCGGGCGCTGAGCGAGATGAACCAGTTCCTGCCGGCGGTCATCGACGTGCAGCCCGACGGCAGCGGCTACGCCTACCCGGACCCGGTCCAGCAGGGCTGGTGGCGCCACGCCACCCTGGCCTCGGAGGGTTACCTGGCCCCCTCGGCGCGGGTGTCGACCGCTACGACCCACCGCAACCTGGCCTCCGCCGACCTCAAGCAGGACGTGGACACCGTACGGGGGCTCGCCGAGCAGGCCGGCATGCAGATGCTGGTGCTCGACCAGACCCGGCCCGACCTGGAACTGCCGGTGGTCAAGGTGATCGTGCCCGGGATGCGGCACTTCTGGGCCCGGTACGGCGCCGGACGCCTCTACGACGTACCGGTGCGGCTCGGCTGGCTCGACCGGCCCACCCCGGAGGAAGCCCTCAATCCGATTCCGATGTTCCTGTGACCGCCGGACTGACGACGCCTTGGAGGGGCGCGATGACCGTGACGCAGTCGACCCGGCCCTACGAGAGACTTCTGCGGCTGCATCCGTCGAGCCGGCTGGTGCCCGGCGGCGGCCAGCTCACCCTGTGGTCCCGGCACGGCCGGGCCTGTGTCGGGGAGCGGGACCTGCCGATGGTCGCCGTCCTGCAGGCCCTGGCCACCAGGGAGGTGACCCCGACCGAACTGGAGACGCTGGCCCTGGCCGCCGCCGGAGGGGACGACGAGATCGCCGTCCTGGCCCGGCTGCACTGGCTGCTGGACCGCATCGGCAGCGCCCTGGAGCAGCAGCTGGGCCCGGCCGGTGACGCGAGCTGGCTGCGGGTGACCCCGCTGACCAGCGACCTTCGGTTCACCCCGGCCCCGTACACCGGGGAGGCCGCGGTGGGGCTGTCCCGGCTGGCGTTGCTGCGCCGCCGGGAGGGTCACCTGGTGGTCGAGTCGGGACTGGCCCCGTTCCGGGTCAGCCTGCTGCACGAGCAGACGGTGGCCCTGGTCGGGGCGCTGGCCACCCCGTCGACCGTGCCGGCGCTGGCCGAGCGGCTGGACCTGGACGAGGCCGCCGTCCGGCACCTGGTCGGATTCCTGGCCGCCGCGCAGCTCACCGACGCGGTGGACCCGGCCGCCGACCAGTGGGACCTGCACGAGCTGTACTTCCACTCGCGCAGCCGGTGCGGGCGTACGGACGACTCCTTCGGGGCCACCTTCCCGTTCGTCGGGGTGCGGCCACCCCTGCCGGCGGTCAAGCCCGCCCCGGCCGGTCCCGAGGTGGTACTGCCCCGACCGGACTTCGACACCCTGCGGGCCAGCGACCCGCCCCTGGTGCTGGTGCAGGAGGCCCGCCGATCCGTGCGGGGTTTCGGGGTCGAGCCGATGACCCTGGCCCAGTTGGGCGAGTTCCTGTACCGGGTCGGCCGGGTGCGCTCGGTGTACGGGCCGGACCACGACAACCGGATGCCGTACGAGGGAGTGGACCGGCCGTACCCGACCGGTGGGGCCTCCGGGGACCTGGAGATCTACCTCACCGCCCACCGGGTGGCCGGTCTGCCCCGGGCCGCCTACCACTACGACGCCGGAGCCCACCGGCTGGTGCGGGTCTGCGACGACCCGACCCTGATCGAGGGCCTGCTGGCCGGGGCCGCCCAGGCCACCGGCGGCACCCCCACCCCGGACGCTCTGATCACCTTCACCTCCCGCTTCGGCCGGATGACCTGGAAGTACGACGCCATGGGGTACGCCGCCACCCTCAAGCACGTCGGGGTGGCGTACCAGACCGCGTACCTGGTGGCCACCGCGATGGGGCTGGCCCCCTGCGGGCTGGGCAGCGGCGACGCCCACCTGTCCGCCCGGGTCTTCGGGCTGGACTGGCAGGTCGAGTCGTCCGTCGGCGAGTTCATGCTGGGCAGCCTGCCGCGCTGGGCCGACGGGACGGATCCGCACCAGGGCCGGACCAACTGGCGGGGAGTCAACGACCCGGACTGGGCCCACCGGGCAGCCGGATTGATCAGCGCCGCCCGCCACGACCGGGCCGCCCGGGAGCCGTCATGATCGAGGTGCAGGACCTGACGGTGGCGTACGGCTCCGTGCGGGCCGTACAGGGGGTGACCTTCCAGGTGGCCCCCGGGGAGGTGGTGGCCCTGCTGGGCCGCAACGGCGCCGGGAAGACCAGCACCATGCAGGTGCTGGCCGGGCACCGGGCGGCGACCTCGGGGCGGGTCCGGGTGGCCGGTGGCGACCCCTACCGGGACCGGGCGAAGGTACGCCGGGAGGTCGGCATCATGTTGCAGGAGGCCGGTTTCCTCGGTGAGCTGACCGTGGCGGAAACCGTGCAGGCCTGGCGGCGGTTCGGCAGCAGTCCCCTGCCCCGCGACGAGGTGCTGGATCTGGTGGACCTGCGCCCCCAGGCCCGGACCCGGGTGGGCCGGCTCTCCGGGGGGCAGCGGCGTCGGCTGGATCTGGCGCTGGCGATCCTGCACCGGCCCCGGGTGCTGTTCCTCGACGAGCCGACCACCGGGCTGGACCCCGAGGCCCGGCACAACACCTGGCAGGTCGTCGAGGGGTTGGCCGCGGGCGGCACGACCGTGCTGCTGACCACCCACTACCTGGAGGAGGCGGAGCGGCTGGCCGGGCGGGTGCTGATGATGGAGGCCGGGCGGCTGACGGTCTCCGGTGACCTGCCCACCGTGCTGGCCGCCGGAACGGGCACGATCAGCTTCGCGGCGGACCAACTACCGGCCGATCTGCCCGCCGACTGGTCGGCCGAGTACGCCGACGGCCGGGTGGTGATCCGTACCCGGACCCTCGACGAGACCGCCACCGAGGTGTTCGCCTGGGCGGCGGCCCGTGGCCGGGTGCTGGCCCAGGTGGCGGTCCGGCCGGCCAGCCTGGAGGAGGTCTACCTGGGGCTGGTCGACGACCAGCAGGATCGGCGACCCGGCCCGGTCGGTGCCGTGCCGCAGGAGGTGGGGCAGCAGTGAGTACGGTGACGATGGTCGGCGGTTCGGTGGCGGTGTGGCGCCTGGAGCAGCGACTGTTCTGGCGCAACCGGGCCCTGGTGGTGCCGACCTTCCTGGTGCCGGTGGCGATGTGCGTCAGCATCCCCTTCACCGTGCCGGCGGGGCTGGACTGGGACGGGGTGCCCTACCGGGGCCACTTCCTGACCGCCATGATCGCGATGATCACGGTGTACTCGACCTTCACCACCCTGGTGGTGACCCTGACCAGCCGCCGGGACGCCCTGATCCTCAAACGGTTGCGCGGGACGGAGCTGTCCAACCGCTCCATCCTGGCCGGCAACGTGCTGACCGCGTACGTCCTCAGTGGTCTGCAGTTGGTGTTGCTGTTGGGGATCGGGCTGGCCGCCCTGGGGGTGCCGGCCCCGCGCAATCCCCTGCTGCTGCTGGTCGCCCTCGCCTACGGCACCGCGGTGTTCGCCGTGTTGGCCGCCGCCTACACCAGCCTGGTGCCCAATGCGGAAAGTGCTCAGATTCTCTGCATTCCGGTGTTGTTCGCCTGTTTCGCCTGCTCGGGAATATTCGTTCCGCTGTCGGTCTTTCCGGACTGGTTGCGGACATTCGCGGAACTGCTGCCGGTCACCGCTCTGGTCGACGCGGTCCGGGCGGCCTTCTACGGCGGTGGATCCCTGGCCCGGGACGCGGCGGTGCTGGGCCTGTGGTGGGCGGTGGGAGTGATCTTCACTCGCAACTTCTTCCGCTGGGAGGGGAAGCGGTAAGGCGGTCTAATAACGACGACTGTTCGGCTCATTGCTGGCCCCATAGACGAATGTGAGGATTCCTGGCACGTGCTTGGGGGTAGCTGAATGGTCGACGCGGGCACTGCGCCCGACCCGGATAATGCGACAACGGGGGTCGCGGTACGGACTGCGCAGACACTGGTCTTCCTGCTGTCGATCGCCTACCTCAGCATTCCCGCCTCCCGGGTGCTCACCACCCAACCGGTGCCGCAGGCCGGGCTGGCCCTGCTGGCCCTGATCGGGGTGGCCCTGCTGCAGTTCCGGCACACCTGGCACGGGCTGCGCGCCCAGCCTCCGCTCACCTGGTCGTGGACCCTGCTGCTGCAGGCGATCCTGTCGTACGCGCCGGCCCCGCTGGCCGGCGACGCCTGGCTGGGGGTGCCGTCCTTCCTGGCCGCCTCACTGCTGATCACCCTGCGTGCGCCACTGTCTTATGTGGCATATCTGGGGGTGGTGGCGGCGGAGATCCCGTTCGCCCTGCTGGTGCACGAGGATCCCAGCGACATCGCGTACGCCACCCTGGGTGTGGCCCTGACCGGGGCGGTGGTCTTCGGCTTCGTCAAGATGGCCACCCTGGTGTGGGAGGTCCACCGGCTGCGGGCCACCCTCGCCCACCGGGCGGTGGACGTCGAGCGGCTGCGCTTCGCCCGCGACCTGCACGATGTGCTCGGGCACCAGCTGTGCGCCATCGCCCTCAAGGGGGAGCTGGCCTCCGCCGTCCTGCGCACCCGGCCGGAGACCGCCGAGCGGGAGATCGCCGAGCTGATCGGCCTGGCCCGGGAGGCCCACCGCGACATCCGGGAGGTGGTGGCCGGCTACCGCACGGTCTCGCTGGCCGGTGAGATGACCGGGGTGACCTCCGTGCTCACCTCCGCCGGCATCCGGTGCGAGGTGGACACCGTGCCCCTGGAGACCCTGCCGCCGGAGACCGCCACCGGTCTGGCCTTCGCCCTGCGGGAGGGGGCCACCAACGTGTTGCGACACAGCACCGCCCGACACTGCTCGATCACCCTGCGGGCGCAGGACGAGGGTCTGCGCCTGCGCATCGTCAACGACGGCGTACCCCCCGGACCCTTCCACGGGGGCGGCAACGGGCTGGAAGGTCTGCGCGAACGCCTGCACGAACTAGACGGGCACCTGAACGCCGGCCCGGTCGGTGCCGGATCTTTCGAACTGGTGGTCTACGTGCCGAGCCCGGTCACGGAGGCAGCAATGGTGGAGGCAACTCGATGATCAGGATCCTGCTGGCGGAGGACATGCACATGGTCCGCGGTGCCCTCGTGGCGCTGTTGTCACTGGAGGCGGACCTCGAAGTGGTGGCGGAGGTGGCCGACGGCACGGCGATCCTGCCGCACGCGCTGACCCACCGCCCCGACGTGGCCGTACTCGACATCGGACTGCCCGGCATCGACGGCCTGGCGGCGGCCGGCGCCCTCAGCCAGCGGTTGCCGACCTGCCGGACGGTCATCCTGACCAGCCACGCCGACTCGGCGAACATCGCCCGGGCGATGCTGACCGGGGTCTCCGGATTCCTGCCCAAGGACGCCCCACCGGCCCGGTTGGCCGATGCGATCCGTCGGGTGCACCGGGGCGAGCGGGTGATCGACTCCGAGATCGTGGTGGCGGCCTTCCACCATGGCCCCAACCCGCTGACCGAACGCGAACGCGACGTCCTGTCCCAGGTCGCCAAGGGCTCCGACGTGTCCGACGTCGCCGCGAAGCTCTATCTGGCACCGGGAACGGTACGCAACTACCTGTCGGCCATCATGTCGAAGATCGGGGCCCGCAACCGGGTGGACGCGATCCGGATCGCCCGCGACCGGGGCTGGATCAGCGCCTGACCTGCCACCGAGGCCACCCTCCCCTGCGGAGGGTGGCCTCGTCGTGTCCGGGAATCGTGGGCCCGGGCATGACACTCGTCATGTACAGGTCGTGTCGATGATGACTGTTTGACGGCGACGGGCGGACGCCACCATGGGTGTGGCCGATCCACCGGAGATCACTCTCCGGGAGGCGGCCCGGTGGCCGCAATCCCGCGCCCACCGGAGCAGCGGACAGTCCAGATGTCCGCTCCTCGCACATCAGCGAGCGCCGGCTCCGCTGGCGCGGTACGAGGAGGATCGTCATGGCCGAAGGGATCTACGTCCTGTCGGACGAGGACCGCCGGAAGTTTGCCAAGATCGTGTCGAGCGCCTGGTCCGACACCGAGTTCGCCGACCGCTACCAGAACAGCCCCTACGAGGTGCTGGCCGAGCACGGCATCGACTACCCGGCCGCGGTGGCCCCGCCGCTGCTGCCCCCGAAGCCGAGCGGTGACCTGAGCATGGAGGCCCTGGAGGCCGTGGCCGCCGGCTCCGCCGAGGGCACCCTGGGCAGCGCCAGCTCCATCAGCACCATCGGCGGCACCGCCTTCACCGCCAGCACCGCCGGCACCTTCGGCGTCGTGGAACCGGTCGAGCCCGGCCTCAGCTGACCAACCCGGCCGGGCGCCCCGCGCAGCCTGCCCGCTGTCCCCCGTCAGCGCCAGGCAGCGCGGGGCGCCCCAGCCGATCGCGTGGAAGGGAGAAACCGATGGCCGCTGTACCGGCGGAACACCGTACCCGCTTTGCTCGGTTGGTCGCCGACGCGTGGTCCGATCCCGCCCTCGCCGATCGATACCAGCTCGACCCCGCTGCCGTACTGGCCGAGTACGGCATCGTGCTCGGTGCCGGCGACGAGATCCCCGACCTGCCGCCCGCACCGGGTGAGATCGCCGTCGAGGACCTCAGCACCAACGCCGGCGCGGCGATGGCCACGATCGGCACCGTCAGCTGCCCGGGCGCCTGTGTCGGGATGAGTGCCTGAGATGACCTCCGGCACCCTTCAGTCGATCACCCCGGCGGCGGGCACGGGATCGCCCGCCGCCGGGCAGGTCCGCCGGGCCCGGGCGGTCGTGGTCACCCGTACGGTCGCGTACGTCTTCACGGTCGCCATGCTCGCCTTCGGCCTGCTGCCCATCGTGACCGCGGTGACCGGCGACCGACCCTGGTGGGTGGTGATCGCCGGGGCGGCCGGCTTCACCGTCGTCGCCACCGCCTTCATCCGGCTCGTCACCCACGCCATGCGTCAGCCGTGGAGCGACCGCAGAGGCCACGACGCGCTGCTGATCACCGGCATCGTGCTGCTGCTGCCGGTACTCGTCGACCGGGACTGGCAGGTGATCGGCTTCCTGGCCCTGGCCGCCGTGGCGGTCACCTTCCGTCCCAGGTACGGCCTGCTCCTGGCCGCCGGGGTGCTTGTCCTGATCACGGTGGAACGGATCCTGCTCGACACCCCGGGCGTCGCCTTCCTGACCGTGCAGGACGTGCTCACCGGCGCCGCGCTGGCCGGCATCATCGTCCTCGTCGCCTTCATCGAGGAACTGTTCGCCGCCCGCGCCGAGGTCGCCCGCCTAGCGGTCGACGCCGAACGGGTGCGCTTCGCCCGCGACCTGCACGACACCCTGGGGCACAACCTCTCCGCGATCGCGCTCAAGAGCGAACTGGCCCTGCGGCTGCTCGATCAACACCCGGTCCGTGCCCGGACGGAACTCAACGACGTGTACGGCATCGCCCGCGAGTCGCTGCGCGACGTCCGCACCGTGGTCAAGGGCTACCGCCGCGACTCCCTGCAACGGGAGTTGGAGGGGGTGCAGTCCGTGCTGGTGGCCGCCGGGGTCCGGTGCGAGGTCGCCACTCTGGCCGCCGCCCTGCCCGCGCCGGTCGAGGAGGTGCTCGCCTGGGCGGTCCGCGAGGGGGCCACCAATCTGCTGCGGCACAGCAGCGCCAGCCGGTGCCACATCAGCATGGCCCGCACCGACACCGAGGTACGCCTGGACGTCGTCAACGACGGCGCGGCCACCCCGGCACCCACCGACGAGATCGGTGGCAGCGGGCTCACCGGCCTGGCCGAGCGGCTCGCCCCGCTGGGCGGCACCCTCACCGCCGAGCACCGCGCCGGCGGCGAATTCGTCCTCACCGTGCTCATCCCCTGCTGAGAACCGAGGAGAATCCATGATCCGCGTGTTGGTGGCTGAGGATCAGAACCTCATCCGTGGTGCGCTGGTGGCCTTGATGTCTCTGGAGAACGACATCACAGTCGTGGCGGAGACCGAGCGCGGTGACACCATCCTGGCCGAGATCGAACAACACCGGCCGGACGTCGCGGTGGTCGACATCGACCTGCCCGGCATGGACGGCATCGTCGCCGCGCAACGCCTCAAGGACGCCGGCTCGCCGGTACGCATCCTGGTGCTGACCAGCGTCGGTACCCCGGGGAACTTCGACCGGGCCATGCAGGCCGGGGTGGCCGGCTTCCTGGTCAAGGACGCCCCGAGCGACCGACTGTGCCGCGCCATCCGGGACGTGCACGCAGGCCGGCGGGTCATCGACATCGAACTGGCCGACAGCAGCTCCGCCTCGACCCCGCCGGTCGAACGGCCCCGCCCCGGCCCGCTGACCCAGCGCGAACGCGGCATCCTGGCCGCCCTGCACGACGGCACCCCGGTACCGGCCCTACGCTCCATCTTCGGGCTGTCGACGGCGACCCTCCAGGCCCACGTCATGGCGGCCGTGTCGAAGACCGGGGCACCCAACCCCCACGAGGCCGCCCGAATGGCGTACGACAACGGCTGGCTCTAGCCTCAGGGCGTTGCGGGCGGGGTGATCGTCCCGGACAGGTACCGCCGCCGTCGCTCCGGCTCGAACTTCTCGATCGCGTACCGCAACATCACCCGAGGCATGTCCCGGTGCCACCGGGACAGGAACTCCTCGGCCACCGCCCGGTCCCGGTTGCCCACCTCGCGCAGCATCCAACCGACCGCCTTGTGGACGAGGTCGTGCGGGTCACCCAGCAACCGCTCGCTGAGCCGCAGGGTCCACTCGAAGTCGCCGGCCTTGATGAAGGCGAAGGTCGCCATGATCGCCATCCGCCGCTCCCACACCAGCTCGGAGGCGGCCAGCCCGTCGAGGACCCCACGGTCCTTGTCGATCAGCCAGGGTCCGAGGAGGTACGGCGCGCACGAGTCCACCAGGTCCCAGTTGTTGATCCGGTCCGTGTTGGCCAGCACCAGGCGGACGATGGCCTCGCGTTGCTCCTCGTCGCCCCTGGCGAACTTCCGCACCAGGACGAAGATCGCCGTCAGCCGTTCCTCGTGCACCTCGCTACCCAACAGCGTCGCCACCTCGTCGAGGGACAGCTGACGCCAGTACCGGCCGGCCACCTTCCGCTGCTCCGGCACGGTCACCCCGATGGCCCGGTCCCCCTCGCCGTACCCACCCGGCACCATCTGGAGATACCGACCAACCCCCGCCGCCCGTCCGGGATCCGCCACCCCCGCAAGCGCCGCCCGAACCTCCCCCACCCCACCCACCCCCGCAACCTACCCCTCCCCGCCCGCCCCCGCGCTCGCCCCGCCCGCCCCGCCCGCGCCCGCCTCGCCCCGTCGACCTTGCACTTTTGGTCGCTGATACGTGGCTTTTGCGGCTTATGTGGCGACCGAAAGTGCAAGATCGGCGGGGAAGGAGGGGGCAGAGAAAAGGCCGCGCGGCAAGATCCGCCGCCGCAGCCGCCCGTCGATCGCCGCATGCAACCCCGCATAACCGAGCACGTACGGCCGGAGTCGGTCGCCGACCGGGCACCGCGACACAGCCGGCGTACAGGGAATGCAGCAACGGCAGCACCTGGCCCATCGAACCGCCTCCCCCGTCCGCCCTGCTCCGGGCGAGACGCCGGCGCCAGTGCAGGTCGTTCGGCTCGGCGTGCCGTCCACCTGCGCTGCCACATCCGCCCTGGTAACCCAGCGACCGCGCCGGCGCTGGGTTACCAGGGGTGGTCGGTCAGCCCTTGACGCAGACCACCTGCTTGAGGTGGGCCACCACCTCGACCAGGTCCTCCTGCTGGGCCATCACCTCGGTGATGTCCTTGTACGCCCCGGGGATCTCGTCGACCACCCCGGCGTCCTTGCGGCACTCCACCCCGGAGGTCTGCGCGGCCAGATCCTCCGTGCTGAAGGTCCGCTTGGCCTGGGCGCGCGACATCCGCCGTCCCGCCCCGTGCGAGGCCGAGCAGTACGCCGCCTCGTTGCCCCTGCCCCGCACGATGTACGACCCGGTGCCCATCGATCCGGGGATGATGCCCAGCTCACCGGCGCCGGCCCGGATCGCCCCCTTGCGGGTGACCAGCACCTCCACCCCGTCGTAGCGCTCCTCGGCCACGTAGTTGTGGTGGCAGCTGATCGGCTCGTCGTAGCTGACCTGCCCGAACCGGTCCCGCACCAGGTTCATCAGCATGGCCAGCATGACCGCCCGGTTGCGCCGGGCGTACTCCTGCGCCCACCACAGGTCCCGGCGGTAGGCCGCCATCTCCGGGGTCCCGGTGAGGAAGACCGCCAGGTCCCGGTCGGGCAGGTCGGCGTTGTGCGGCAGCCGTCGGGCCACCGCCATGTGCCGCTCGGCCAGCTCCTTGCCGATGTTGCGGGAGCCGGAGTGCAGCATCAGCCACACCCGCCCCGGATCGGTGCCGCCGGACTCCAGGCAGACCTCGATGAAGTGGTTGCCGCCGCCGAGGGTGCCCAACTGCCGGTGGGCCCGCGTCTCCAGCTGGGCCACCCGGCGGTCCAGGTCGGCGAAGCGCTGCCAGAAGTCACCCCAGCCGCGCTGCTCCAGACCCCGGACACGGCGCGGGTCGACCGGCTCGTCCCGCTGGGCGAACCCCACCGGAATGGCCTCCTCGATGGCCCGACGCAGCCCGGAGAGGTCGTCCGGCAGGTCGGCGGCGGTCAGCGAGGTGCGTACCGCCGACATGCCGCAGCCGATGTCCACCCCGACGGCCGCCGGCGACACGGCCTGCCGCATCGCGATCACCGAACCTACCGTGGCACCCTTGCCGAAGTGCACATCCGGCATCACCGCGACCCCCTGCACCCAGGGCAGTCCCCCGATGTTGCGCAGTTGCCGGGCCGCCTGCGCCTCGATCCCGTACGGATCCGTCCAGACCCGCACCGGTGCCCGGGTCCCCGCAAGCAGGCTGAACCCCATGATGCCCTCTCCTCGTCAACGCCGATCATGCACTTCCGGTCGCCGATACGTCACTTCTGCGGCTTGTACCCCGACAGAAAGTGCAAGACGCGGAATGCGTGGGGTGAGGGTAGGGAGTGGGGGGTTACGGGGGCAACGGGGTTTGGGGTCAGGGGCGGTGGGGGGTGGGGGTGTCTTCGGTGATGCGGTCGAGGTGGGCGGCGAGTTCGTCGGTGAGCAGAAGGTCGCTGCGGATCTCACCGTGCGGGTAGCCGGCCCGACCGACCATGTGGGCGGCCACCGGGGCGGTGGCCAACTGGAAGACCCCGATCAGCACCAGGGTGGTGATGTCGACCCCGGTACGCAGCCGCAGCCCGCAGCCGAGCAGCACCAGCAGCAGCCCGAGAACCTGCGGCTTGGCCGCGGCGTGCATCCGGGTGAGCAGGTCGGGGAAGCGCACCAGGGCCACCCCGGCGGCGAGACTGAGCAGGGCACCGCTGATCAGGCAGACCGCGGCGACGATGTCGAGTACGGCGTCGAGGCTCATTTGCCGTTTCTCCCTGCCGCGAAGCGGGCGACGCTGACCGACCCGACGAACCCGAGCACCGCCAGCACCACCAGCACCGGCAGCGCGGTGGCGTCCCGGCTGTAGGCGGCCTCGGTGGCGATGGCCGCGACGATGATGGCCAGCAGCACGTCGGTGGCCACGGCCCGGTCCAGGATCGACGGACCACGGATGATGCGGGTGAGGGTGAGCCCACCGGCCACGGCGAGCAGCGCGGTGACGGTCACGGCGACGATGGTCATGCCGCTACCCCTTCCAGATCCAGTGGCGGCGGTGGATTCTCCCGGATGCGACGCTGTTCCTCCGGTGAGCCGATGGCACCGATGATGCGGCCCTCCAGTTCCAGCACCTCGCGCCGGAACTTCTCCACCTCGGCCAGGCTGTCGAGGTTGATGACGTGGACGAACAGGGTGCCGCTGGCTCGGTCAGCCTCGAGAATCAGGCTACCCGGCACCAGGGACAGGGCCTCCGCGGTGAGGGTGAGGTTGAGGTCGGTGTTCACCCGCAACTGCACCGCGATGATGGCGCTGTGCGGCACATGCCCCGGACGCATCGCCAACCAGGCGATCTGTACGGAGGCGACCACGAGATCGCTGAGAAAGCGGACCAGGAACCGGAGGACACCGAGGGGGTGGATGCGCCCCGCGAAGGTCACCGGCGGCAGGGGGAAGACCGCCAGCAGCACGGCGGCCACCACCAGCCCACTGATCACGGTCGCCCAGGAGGGCGTACCCCAGAGCAGCACCCAGACCACCACCAGGAAGATCACCGCGGTGATCCGGTTGCGGCGTCGGGCGGCCGGGGTCAGGGGTGGGTTGGGCGGCTCGGTCGGATCCGCCGGGGTCATCGAGTCGGGTTTCACGGCGCACCTCCCGGGAAGACGGCCTCGACGTACGGGGTGCGTTGCAGCAGATCGTTCGCGGCGTCCGTGCTCAGGTCGAACAGCGGACCGGCCACCACCGACAGCACCAGGCCGAAGACCACCAGGGCCACCGTCGGCGCGATCATCAGCCGGGGCAGCACGGCACCGGTCTGCCCGGCCGCCAGGGGCTGCTGCGGCTGCACCGCTCCCTCGGTGCGGGCCGCCTGCTCCGCGTCATCGGCCGCCGGCATGTCCGGGTGGGGTGCCCGCCAGAAGGCCAGGTTCCACACCCGGGCCACCGCGTACAGGGTCAGCAGGCTTGTGACCAGGCCACCGGCGACCAGAATCCAGGCCAGGGCCCCCCCGTCGTCGATGCCGGCCTGGACCAGGCCGAGCTTGCCGAGGAACCCGGAGAAGGGTGGGATGCCGGCGAGGTTCAACGCCGGTACGAAGAACAGCACCGCGAGGATCGGCGACAGGCGGGCCAGGCCGCCCAGCCGGTCCATGGCGGTGGTGCCACCTCTTCGTTCGACCAGTCCGGCGGCGAGGAACAGGGTGGTCTGGATGGTGATGTGGTGCACCACGTAGAAGATCGCCGCGGACAGCCCCAGGGCCGAGGTGAGCCCCACCCCGAAGAGCATGTAACCGATGTGGCTGATCAGGGTGAAGGACAGCAACCGTTTGATGTCGGACTGGGCCACCGCGCCCAGGATGCCGACCACCATGGTCAACACGGCCGTCACCAGCAGCAGGGTCGCGGTCCGTCCGCCGGGGAACAGCAGGGTCTCGGTACGGATGATGGCGTACACACCGACCTTGGTCAGCAGGCCGGCGAAGACCGCGGTGACCGGGGCGGGGGCGGTGGGGTAACTGTCCGGCAACCAGGCCGACAGCGGGAACACCGCGGCCTTGATGCCGAACGCCAGCAGCAGCATGCCCTGGAGCACCAACCGGATGTCGTCCGGAAGGGCGTCCAGCCGGTCGACGAGCTGGGCCAGGTTCAGGGTGCCGGTCGAGGCGTACACCAGACCGATGGCGACCAGGAAGATCACCGAGGAGAGCAGGCTGACCACGACGTAGGTGGTGCCGGCCCGGATCCGGGTCTCGGTGCTGCCCAGGGTCAGCAGCACGTAGCTGGCCACCAGCAGGATCTCGAAGCCGACATAGAGGTTGAACAGATCGCCGGAGAGGAAGGCGTTGCAGACGCCGGCGGTCAGCACCAGATAGGTGGGGTGGTAGACCGACAGCGGAGTCTCCTCGTCGCCGTCGGCCATACCCTGCCCGATGGAGTACACCAGCACGCACAGGGTCACCGCGGCGGAGACCACCAGCATCAGGGCGGCGAGCTGGTCGGCCACCAGCACGATGCCCAGCGGGGCGACCCAGCCACCGACCTCCACCACCAGGGGCCCGTGCAGGCTGGACTGCACCAGCAGGGTCGCAGCCACCGCGACCGTGGCGGCGAGCACGGTGAGGCTGACCCACCGTTGGGCGCGGGGCCGGCCGAGCAGCAGCAGGGTGAGGGCCGCGCCGAGCAGTGGCATCACCACCGGCAGCGGAACGAGGTAGGTCATCCGGCCCGCCCTCCCTTCGCCGTGGCGGACAGCCGCCGATCGTCCTCAGTCGGTGTTTCCTCGTCGTCGTCACCATCGACGTCGTCGTCGGGGACCTCGTCGCGGTCCGCGAGGTCCATGATCCGGCGGTCCTCGACGTCGTCCTGCACCTCGTCGTGCCCGTTGAGGTGCCAACTGCGGTACGCCAGGGCGAGCAGGAAGGCGGTCATGCCTAGGGTGATCACGATGGCGGTGAGGATCATCGCCTGCGGCAGCGGATCACTCATCTCCTCCTGCGGGGTGCTGCCGACGATCGGCGGGCCTCCGGCCCGCCCACCGGTGAGCAGCAGCATGTTCGCGCCGTTGCCGAGCAGGATGACACCCATCAGCACCCGGGTGAGGCTGCGTTCCAGCAGCAGCGTCACACCGGCGGCGACGAGCACGCCGACCACGATGACGTAGGTGAGGTTGGGGCTCACACCAGCTCCTTTTCCCGTACCTCGTCGCCCTCGGTCTCGTGTTGGCGGTCCATCTCGGCGCCGAGGCTGCGCAGGATGTCCAGTACCAGGCCGACGACGATCAGGAAGACCCCGACGTCGAAGAAGGCCGACGTGACGAAGTGAATGTGACCCAGCACCGGCAGGTGGAAGTCCAGCAGGGCGCTCTGCAGGAACTCCCCGCCCAGCAGCACCGCGGCCAGGCCGGTGCCGACGGCCACGAACAGACCGGCGCCGAGCACCACACCGGCGTCGACCGGGGCGGCGCCGTTGAGCTCGGTACGACCACCGGCCAGGTACCGCACGGCCAGGGCCAGACCCGCCACCAGACCGGCGGCGAAGCCGCCACCGGGGGCGTTGTGGCCACTGAACAGCAGGTAGATGGAGAACAGCAGAATGGCGTGGAACAGCAGCCGGGTGATCACCTGAATGATGACCGACTGGGACCGGGCGGTGGCGCCGGTGGTCAACCAGCGGGGCCGGTTGTACTCCGTCGGGCCCCCGCCGGGGATGTCGCCACGGCGGACCAGGTCGCGGGCATGGCGGAAGATCAGGCTGGCCACCCCGGTGGCGGCCACCACCAGGACGGCGATCTCACCCATGGTGTCCCAGGCCCGGATATCGACCAGGGTCACGTTGACGACGTTCTTGCCGCCGCCGTAGGCCACCGCCTCGTCGGGGAAGTCGACCGAGATCGGGACGGCCTGCCGGGCCCCGGCCGCGACGTAGGCCATGCCGGCGGTGACGGCGCCGACGGCCACCCCGATCGCCACCCGACCCCGTCGGCTGGAACGGATCGGGCGTTCGGAGAACTTGGCCGGCAGTCGGCGCAGGACCAGCACGAACATCACGATCGTGACGGTCTCCACCAGGAACTGGGTCAACGCCAGGTCGGGGGCCCCGTGCAGGATGAACATCAGGGCGATGCCGTAGCCGGCCACCCCGACCAGGATCATCGCGGTGAGCCGACGCAGGGCGCGGGCGGCCATCACGGCGGCGATCACCACCATGGCGGCGGCGACTCCCTGCAAGGGGGTGTCCCACAGATGGAAGCGCTGTGGCCAGGGGCTGCCGGCCAGCAGCGCACCACCCGGCAACACGACCATCACCACCAGGATGACCCCGAGGTAGAACGGCAGCGAACCACGCTGGGTCCTACCGGTCAGCTCGACCGCCAGCCGGTCGATGGCGTTGATGCACTTCTTGTACGCCACCGCCCCGTCGAACGGCAGCCGCAGGGTGACCCGGAACCGCTCCCGGCGCATCAGGGCGAACAGTCCGACACCCCCGGCCACCGCCAGCGCGGACAGGCCCAGGGCCGGGGTCAGGCCGTGCCACAGGGCCAGGTGGTAGCCGGGCTCCGCGGACCGGTAGAGATCGGCGTACGGGGCCAGCAGGCGATCGACCGCCGGGGCCAGCACACCGACGGCCACCCCGGCCAGGGCCAGCACGGCGGCCGGGGTGAGGATCGCCCAGGACACCGGCCGGACCGTGGTGGGCTTGATCCCGGGCTTGTCGGCGAAGGCCCCCCACAGGTAGCGCAGGGTGTACGCCACCGTCAGCACGGAACCGAAGATCACACCGGCGAGTACCACCAGGTCGGCGGTGCCGCCGTGCAGCAGCGCCTCGACCGCGGCCTCTTTGGCGACGAAACCGGCCATCGGCGGCAGACCGGCCATGGAGGCCGCGGCCAGCCCCGCCACCACGGCCAGGGCGGGGGCCCGACGCCCTACACCGCTGAGTTCCCGCAGGTCACGGGTGCCGGTGGCGTGGTCGATGACCCCGACGGTGAGGAACAGGGTGGCTTTGAACAGGGCGTGGGCCAGCACCATGGCCACCCCGGCCAGGGCGGTGTCCCGGGTGCCGGCACCCAGGATCACCATCAGCAGGCCGAGTTGGCTGACCGTGCCGTACGCCAGCAGCAGCTTGAGGTCGACCTGCCGCAGCGCCGACCAGCCGCCGAAGAACATCGTGATCAGACCGCCGACGAGCAGCACCGGCCGCCACGGGGTGGCATCTCCGACGGCGGGGCCCATCAGGGCTACCAGGAAGACGCCCGCTTTGACCATGGCCGCGGCGTGCAGGTACGCGCTGACCGGGGTGGGGGCCGCCATCGCCCCCGGCAACCAGAAGCTGAACGGGAAGATCGCCGATTTGCTCAACGCCCCCAGCAGGACCAGCACCAGGGCGGTGGCCAGGTAACCGCCGGCGGGCAGGTTCTGGGACACCTCGGACCAGCGGTAGCTGCCGGCGTGCTGACCCAGCATCACGAACCCGGCGAGCATCGCCAGGCCACCCAGGGTGGTCACCAGCAGGGCCTGCATGGCGGCTCGCCGGCTGGTCCGCTTGGCCGGGTCGTAGCCGATCAGCAGGTAGGAGAAGACCGTCGTCAGCTCCCAGAACACGTACAGCAGCAGCAGGTCGTCGGAGACGACCAGGCCGAGCATCGCACCGGCGAAGGCCACGAACACCGCCGCGAAGCGACCCAGGCCGGGGTCGTCGGAGCGGAAGTAGCGGGCGCTGTACGCCAGCACCAGCGCACCCACCCCGCCGACCAGCACCAGCATCAGCCAGGACAGGGTGCCCATTCGTAGCGCGAGTTCCAGGCCCAGCTGCGGCACCCAGGTCACCGTCTCGACCACTGGCTCGCCGGAGCGGACCCCGCCGGTCTGCGTCAGCGCCCACGCCAGCGTCGCTCCAGGGACCAACGCGACCACGTAGAGGGCGTGCCGTCCCCAGAGTCGCACCAGCGCCGGGGCGATCACGGCTGTCAGCGCATGGACCGCCACCAGAACCAGCACACACCCTCCTCGGGAGATCATCAGTCGGTGCAACGACCCTATCCGGTAAGGACCGCTGTCTGCATCTGCCGTGATTTGGATCAAAGGTGTGTCCGGCGACAGAGCACTCAGAACGTCCGCCGAGTTCACCGGTCGTCGACCGTTCGACCCGGGCCGGAAAACACCGGGGATCGGCGCGTCCGGTTCGGTCAAAAACGTTCGTTCAGTCCTTCAACACCCGACGTCCCCGCCCGTCGTCGCGATCGATGCGCAACTCCCGCTCCAACTCCACGATGAGGGTGCGCAGATCGTCCAGGCGTTGACTGATCGCGATGCGGTCCACTTCGTCGGGCACCCCGTCGCCGTCGGAGTCGTAGCCGGGGGCCAGCCCTTCGGTCATCTCCAGCCGACGCGCCTCCTCCATGGAGTTGACGAAGACGGCGATCAGGATGTTCAGCAGCAGGTTCACCGTGATCACCACGAAGCTGCCGTAGTAGAGCACCGTCCACGGGGAGACCTCCATGCCCTGTTCTATGAGGTCCGGCAGGGTCTCCAGGGACAGCAGCACGAACAGGGTCAGCAGCGACCGTCCGATGTCCCCGTACTGCTCCGGATAGACCTTGCCGAAGATCAGCCAGCCGGCCATCCCGTAGACGTAGAGGGTCACCACGGCCAGGGCGAAGAAGCCGCCGATGCCCGGCAGACTGCGCCACAGGGCCGCGACGATCGTGCGCAGGCCGGGCGAGAACCGCACCAGCCGCACCATTCGCAACACCCGTACGACCCGCAACAGCGCCGAGTCGCCGTGCAGGCCCGGCAGGAAGATCGCCACGATCACCAGGAAATCGAAGACGTTCCAACCCTGGCGGAAGAAGTCCTGTGGTCGGCGCCCGTAGGCCAGCACCCGGATGACGATCTCGATGACAAAAATCACTCGGAAGATCCACTCGACCGCGTGCAGGGCCGTGCCGGCCGCACCCAGATCGGGATAGGTCTCCAGCCCCAGGACCACCCCGTTGGCCAGGATCACCGCGACGATCGCGAGTTCGAACGGGCGGGAGGCGGAGATCCGGGCACAGGCCTCGAACAGCCCAGGCCGTGACGAGTCGACCGGCCCGCGGCGCGGGGCCGGCACCTGCGCACCGTTCACCGGGTCACTGACCTCGGCATGAGCGCTGGGGCCGGCCGCGCCAGCCACCGTGCGTCACCCAGGTATCGACGTACGGCAGTCATGACCGACAGCCTACGGGGCGACGCCGGGCGTCATCATCCGCCCAGTCGTCGGACCATGTTCATCACGGTCTCCACCTGGGCCCCGCCCTTGATGGGGTAGTTCGTCGCCCCCAGGTAGCCCCACCAGTCCCAGCAGCCGTTCGGATTGGCGGTGGCGGTGACCGCCTGCGGATACAGCACGATCATCGCGTTGGTGTCGGCGTACTGGTTGAGGTTGGCCCGGTCCACGAAGGCCGTACCGACCCGGCTGCGCCCCTGCAGGCAGCCGTGCAGGGCGACCATCAGGCGGCAGCTCGCCCCGGCCGCGCAGGAGGCCGGAACGTAGGCGAACCCCTCGGCATCCATGCTCAGGGCGGTGGCCCGGCCGCCGGGGGCGAAGGTGTGCTGGCTGAACCGGATCAGGGTGCCGCCCAGGGGGCCGGTGTTCGGCGGCTGCACCGTGCCGAACAGCTTGCGCAGCAGGGAGTTCTGCGGGTCGGTGCCGCAGTTGTTGAGGAACGGTGCGGCCGTGCCCGTGCAGCCCACCGTCCCGTACGGGGTGACCCAGCCGTGCCCGGCGGAGGAGGTGTTGTCGTACTGCACGTTGGCGCCGAAGTGCTGCTGGTAGCGGACCAGGTCGTCGCTGACCGACCGCTTGACGGTGCTGTCGGAGCGACCGTGGAAGACGTAGACCGGCTCCCCGGACAGCCCACTGACCGGGTCGATCCAGCCGTAGCCGGCCCAGGTGCGGGTGTAGGTCTGCAGGGCGCTCAGGTAGGTCGGGTAGAGGTTGTCGCCGCAGCCGTACAGGGCCTGGGCCACGTTGTTCTGGGCGCAGTAGTACGGGCCGGCGGCGAACAGCGCCGCTCCCCTGATCCGCTGCGAGTAGGCGACCTGGAGCTGGGTGGCCAGGTAGGCCCCGGAGGAGACCCCGGCGACGTACACCCCGGAGATCCGGTACGACGACAGGGTCCCGGCCACCGGGGTCTTGGTGTGCACAGTGGCGGCGTACGCCGGTGCGGTGGGGGTGATCAGCATTGCCGTCGGGGTGATCAGCGCTGCCGCGACGGCTCCGGCGAGCAGCCGCAGGACGGATTTCAGCATGACGCTCTCCCTGAGGGCCGGTGAGCGCCGGCGATGATGTCGGCGTACGGCGACGCTAGCGTGATCCAGGTCACCGGCGACATGAGCGCGGCCCACACCCGAGCGGGTCGCGCTGTGGTGCCGGGCGCTGCCCTGCGGGCGGTCAGTCGGCGGAGGAGCGGGCGACCGGCAGGTCGAAGTAGGTGTCCGGCCAGGGTTCGTCGCCGTAGCGGTAGTGCCACCACTCCCGGTCGTAGCCGACGAACCCGCCCTCGGTCATCAACCGCCGCAGCAGCCGCCGGTTCTCCCCGGCGGTGGCGCTGACTCCAGTGGCGTCGATGTGCGCCAGCGGATCGAAGCAGTCGAACCCGGTGCCCATGTCGACACTGTTGTCCCCGAAGCGCTCCGGCACGGGGGCCGCGCAGGCCACCAGTGGTTGGCCGGCGACGTAGGGGGCCTGCGCGGGCGGGGGCAGGCCGACCAGGGTCAGGTCCACCGTGCTGCCCCGGCTGTGCGCGGTCGGCGCACCCAGATAGCCCTGGTCGAACAGGTCCGACTTGGCCACCCGGGGATAGAACTCGGCCTTCATCCGCTGATCGTCCGGGCGACCGGCCCAGGTCAGGAACTCCTCGGCCGCGGACTGCGGGCGGTAGCAGTCGTACACCTTGAGGGTGTGGCCGGTGACCAGGGCGGCGTCCTGCACCCGGCGCAGCGCCTCGGCGGCCGGGCCGGTGAGCAGGCACACCGGCTCGGCATATCCGGTGACCGGTCGACCGATGAAGTTGTGCGGCCCGGCGTACCGGATGTCCGTCAGGATCCGGGGGTCGGCCTCGGAGAGCAGGACTAAGCCCGGACCGGTGGTGCTTGTCGCGGAGGGGGTGGGGGTCGGGGAGGGTTGGGGTGCGGGCGTCCGACGGCCGCACCCGGCCGCCGCTACCAGGCCCACCGTCAGCCCGACCAGCAGCACCGCCGCCGCCCGACCCGGCCGCCGCCCGGGTCGGGGCCGGTCGGCAGGGCGGCGTTCGGCCATCCGCCGGTCAACCGCGGGAGGTCGGGGCACGCCGGTCGGCACGCAGCCGCCGCCGCACGATCAAGCCAGCGACCAGGACGGTCAACCCTACGGCCAGGAGCAGGTACGAGCCGGAGCGGAGCCGGTCGGCCAGCGGATGCCCACCGGCGGTCTCGCCACCGGAGGCACCACCGGGCAGCGCCTGGGGCGGCACCGTGCTCGGTGCCGCGGAGGCCGTGGTGGCGCCGGGGGGCACCAGCACCCCGACCGAGGCGTCACGGGGCAGGGCGAAACCCCAGTCGAGCAGCTCGGCCCCCTGCTCCCAGGCCCGCTTGTCGATCACGTCCGCGCCGAGCAGGGTGACCACCAGACGGCGTCCGTTGCGTTCGGCGGCACCGACATAGGTGTGCCGGGCCAGGTCGGTGTAGCCGGTCTTGCCGCCCAGCGCGCCCGGGTAGCGGTAGAGCAGCTGGTTGTCGTTGTCGATGGTGAAGCCCTTGGCGCGGTGTCCCGGCTGGGCCGGGATGTCCGCCTCCCGGGTGGCCACGTACCGGCGGAAGTGCTCGTCGGCGAAGCAGGCCCGGGCGATCAACGCCAGGTCGTACGCGCTGGTGAACTGCCCCGGACCGTCCAGTCCGGAGGGTGTCGCGGCATGGGTCTGGTACGCCCCGAGCCGCCGGGCCTGCTCGTTCATCTCCCGCAGGCCGCCGGCCATCCCGTCCGCGCCCCCACCCAGGCGGGCCAGGGCGTTGGCCACCTCGTTGCCGGAGCGCAGCAGCAGCCCCAGCCAGAGGGTGTCCACGCGGTACCGGCCACCCGCCACCAGTCCCACCGCCGAACTGCCCGGCTCGATGTCCAGGTCGCCCGCGGTGATGGTGACGACCTCGGCCGGATCCAGTCGGGGCAGCATGGTCGCGGCCAGCAGCAACTTCTGCACACTCGCCGGAGTGGCGTACTCGTGCGGCCCACAACCACCCAACACCTGCCCGGTGTCCAGATCGGCCACCACCCAGGAGGTGGCGGCCACCTTCGGTGGCGCCGACACCTGCGGCGGGGCGACGAGTCCGGCGGTCGCCAACCGGGCGCCCCCGACCGCTCGGGCCACCGGATCCGGTGCCGGTGTCGCCGAGGGTGTCGGGCCGGGCGCGGGTGGCGCCGGTCGTGGGCACGGCACGGGTGCCGCCGCGGTGGCACCCGTGGTAGGCACCAGTGGTGATGTCATGAGCGCCGCGGTCACCGCCACGGCCAGGCCGGAGACTCTCACAGCCCTTGACACTATCGGGTGAATTCCGGCCAGTCCGGCGAATCGACCAGCACGGACCTCCCGCCGGCCCTCGACCCGGCGTGGGTCACCGACGGCGGGCGCTGCCTCGCATCCGCCATACGAGAACCACGGCTAGCACGATCAGAACCGCTCCCACGGCCAACGGCACATACCGGCCCCCGCCGGGGGTGTCGTCCAGCCCTGCCGAGGTGGTCACCTGCGCCGGCGGCAGGTCCTGGCTGGGTGGGGTGGGGGTCGGGGTCGGTTCGGCCTCCCACTCCCCCGGGTCGACCAGGCGACCCACCGTCGCCTCGGGCGGCAGGCCGAATCCCCAGTCGAGCAGGGCCGCACCCTGTTCCCAGCCCCGCAGCGGCTGGGGCTCGGCACCGAGCAGGGTGACCACCAGCCGACGTCCGTCGCGCTCGGCGGCACCGACATAGGTGTGCCGGGCGTAGTCCGTGAAGCCGGTCTTGCCGCCCAGGGCACCCGGATAGCGGTAGATCAACTGGTTGTTGTTCTGGATCTGGAAACCCTTGGCGCCCAGGGCCTTCTGCGCCGGGATCCGGGCCCGCTCGGTGCGCACGTACCTGTTGAAGGTGGAATCGGCGAAGCAGGCCCGGGCGATCAGCGCCAGGTCGTACGCGCTGGTGAACTGTCCCGGACCGTCCAGTCCGGAGGCGGTGACCGCGTGGGTCTGCAGGGCACCCAGATGGCGGGCGTACTCGTTCATGGCCCGCACCCCACCGGCCACCCCCTCCGGCCCGCCGCCGAGGCGGGCCAGGGCGTTGGCCGCCTCGTTGCCGGACTGCAGCAGCAGCCCCAGCCAGAGGGTCTCCACCCGGTACCGGCCACCGGGCAGCAACCCGACCGCGGAACTGCCCGGGGCGATGTCCAGGTCCTCGCGGGTCACCGTGACGACCTGGGTCGGGTCCAGTCGGGGCAGCATGGTCGCGGCCAGCAGCAGCTTCTGCACACTCGCCGGGGTGGCGTACTCGTGCGGCCCACAACCACCCAGCACCTGCCCGGTGTCCAGATCGGCCACCAGCCAGGAGGTGGCGGTCACCTTCGGTGGCGGCGGCGCCTGCGGCGGCACGACCAGCCCCGGGGTCGCCAGGGCCTCGCCGCCGACCACCCGATGCTGCGCCACCGTGGGTGGTGGCGTCGGTCGCGGCGACCGCACCACCTTGGGTGCCTTCGCCTTCGGGCAGGGCGGCACAGCAGGAACGGCGCTCTCAGTGGCCGCCGCAGCACCTGGAGTCACCGGAGCGACGAGGGTCGCAAGGACGACGAAGACGGTCACCAGCGCCCTGAGCTTCATGAACACGCAGACTAACGGCCAGCCGGCGCCCAGCACCCGGGGCGGTGCGGCATCGGCGCGCAGTCACCCCGCGAGACCGTTGAACTGATAGATCCCCCCTGCCGTATTCACCGGCGAACCACAGTCACCCCGGACCTGCGGCGGGAGCGCTCCCGACACACGTCCGGTCCCACCCGGGAGCACGACACGCAGGCGGGCCGACCGCCGCCGTCGTACCGCCCCCGGGCCCCCACACGTCGCATCAGCCGGCGGGCGACCTTCGTCGACCCCTCCGGCCGGTCAATCATGAGGAGAGACGCATGGTCAGGCGTACGCTACGACACCAGAAGCACGCGGCCTTGAAGGTCGGCGGGGTCGGCCTGCTCGCGGTGACCCTGCTCGGAGCCGGTCTGACGCTGGCCTCGGCCGATGACAGCGCCAGGACCGCCGCGCAGACGGCGAACTGCCCGACGGTACGGGACAAGCTCGGTTCCGTGCCCGCCGCTGCGGCCGCCGGAGTCGAACAGGAACTGGCCAACCTCGACAAGCAGATCGAGGAGGCCAACGCCCGTCTCGCCCAGCAGGCCGCCAACCCTCAAGGCGGCGCCAACTTCATCTCCAACGCCATCCTCGGCCCCCTGGCCAGCAAGCGGGTGGCCGCCCTAGACCGCATCGGCATCAACATCAACCGGGTGGGTGGACAGCGCCCCGAACTGGCCAGCCTGGCCACCTGCGGCCTGAACCCCCCGGGCACCCCCAGCGCCCTCAACGGCAACGCGGGGAACGGGAACGCCGGCAACGGCGGCAACGCGGGTAATGGCAACGGCGGAAACGGCAACGCGGGTAATGGCAACGCGGGCAACGGCAACGGCGGGAACGGCAACGGCGGGAACGGTAATGCCGGCAACGGTGGAGTCGGGGTCGCCCAGAAGGTGAGCTGCCCGAGCGTCGGCGACCGGCTGCCTGCCGTACCCGCTCAGGCCGCCGCCGAGGTCCAACGCGAGCTGGCCAACCTGGACAAGCAGATCGGCGAGGCCGACGCCCGGCTGGCACAGTTGGCGGTCCGGCCGGAGGGTGGCCCGAACTTCGTGCGCAACGCCGTGGTCGGCCCGCTGGAGGACCGGCGGGTGGCCGCCATCAACCGGATCGCCACCGCGATCGGCCGGGTCAACGGCAACCGGCCGGGTGACCTGGTCAACCTGGCCCGCCCCTGCGTGGCTCGCTGATCCCGACAAACCCGAACGGCCCGGGGTGACGCCGTCACCCCGGGCCGCACCCGTTCCACCCCAGGGTCACTCCACCTCGGACCGCGCTCACTCCGCCCCGGGCCCGGCACCTCACCCCCGGACCGCGCTTACGTCACCCCGGGCCGTTGGCCTTGGTCCTACCGGTCGACCGGCGACCGCGCACACCGGGATCACCTCATGTCGGGTGGCTCAAGTGCTCGGGCAGTCGGCGCAGCCAGCGGCGCTGCCACGGGGTCTCCACCGCTTTGGGGCGATAGGCGGCCCGGACCCAGGTGACCGCCTGTTCGGCGGGCAGCCCGTCGAGGATCGCCAACGCCGCCAGGGCGGTGCCGGTACGCCCGGTGCCGCCCCGGCAGGCCACCTCCACCCGCTGGCCGGCGTATCCGCGCCGCAGCGCCTCCCGCAACGCCGCCAGGGCGTCGGCCCGGTCCGTCGGCACCCAGAAGTCCGGCCAGCGCACCCGCCGGTGTGCCCAGGCCGGGGCCGGCCCGGGGGCCAGCAGCAGACTGAAGTCGGCCGGGGAGGCGGGATCGGCGATCCGCCGCCCGCGTACCCGCACCCCGCCGGGCAACTCGACCACCCCAACCTCGTCCGCCCAGCCCGCCCCACCCTCCACCGCCCCAGTCTGCCGCACCGGCACCTCCCACGGAGGCCCGCCGGGCCGGGGCTGTGGCAGTGGGGCTGTTGAGCACCCGGCGTGTCGGACAGCTCCACTGCCACAGCTACCGAGGGCGAAGGGCCGAGGGCCGAGGGCCGGTCAGCGGGGTGGTTCCCGGTCCAGTCGGTGGTCCTGGGCCCAGGCGCTGCGGTAGATGGTGCCGCGTCCCTGCGGGTCGGGGACGCTGGCCGGTTCCGCGTCGGCGAGCCCGGCACCGCTGTCGTTGGACCGCAGGCCACCGGCCCGGCGGGAGCGGCGCAGCCGGGTCACCACGAACCACCCCAACCCGAGTACGCAGGCGACGATGACCAGGTTCTGGAGGATGCCGGCGTACGACTCGACCAGGTGCCAGTTGTCCCCGAGCAGGTATCCGGCCAGCACGAAGGTGGTGTTCCAGATCAGGCTGCCCAGGGTGGTGTAGACCACGAAGGTGAGCAGCGGCATCCGCTCCACACCGGCCGGGATGGAGATCATGCTCCGGAAGATCGGGATCATCCGGCCGAAGAAGACCGCCTTGACCCCGTGTCGGAGGAACCACTCCTCGGTGCGGTCGATGTCGCTGAGCTTCACCAGGGGCAGCTTGGCGGCGATCGCGCGGACCCGCTCCCGGCCCAGCTTGGCGCCGATCCAGTAGAGGGCCAGCGCCCCCAGCACGGAGCCGAGGGTGGTCCAGAAGATCGCGCCGACCACGCTCATCCGGCCCTGGGCCGCGACGAACCCGGCCAGCGGCAGGATCACCTCGCTGGGAATGGGTGGGAACAGGTTCTCCAGCGCCACGGCCAGGCCGGCGCCCGGTCCGCCCAGGCGCTCCACCAGGTCGGTGACGAAGCCGACCAGCCCGTCCTCGGGCGGCGCGGACTGACTGACGACGCCGACAGGGGACGCGGCACGCGGAATGTGAATCACCTGTACCACCCTACGAACCATCGCGGGATGGCGCTGTGTGGGTATCGACTCGGCATGAGGGGAGAACCTAGGGTGGGCGACAGTGGAGAATCAACTCGGCCGTGACCGCCTGCGGCTCGCGGTGGCCCAACCCCGGTGTCGGGCGTACGACATCGGGGCCAACGTGGCCGCTCACGCGGCCCTGGTCGAGGCGGCGGCGGCCCGGGTGGTGGTTTTTCCGGAGCTGTCCCTGACCGGATACGAGCTGGACGCCGCCCCGGTCGATCCGGCTGATTCCCGGCTGGCTCCCCTGGTGGAGGCCTGTGCGGCGGCCGGGTCACTGGCCCTGGTCGGCGCGCCGGTGGCCGGGGACCACATCGCCCTGGTCGCGGTGGACGGCACCGGGGCCCGGGTGGCGTACCGCAAGATGTGGCTCGGTGGGTACGAGCCCCGCCGGTTCCGGCCCGGTGCGGAGCCGGTGGTGCTGACCGTGGACGGCTGGCGGCTGGGGCTGGCGATCTGCAAGGACACCGGGGTGGCCGAACACGCCGCCCGTACCTGCGCCCTGGGGGTGGACGTCTACCTGGCCGCCGTGCTGGAGTCGGCGGCCGATGTGGCCGTACCCGACCAACGGGCCCTGCGCACGGCCACCACCCACGGGGTGCATGTAGCGGTGGCCAGCTTCGCCGGCCCGACCGGCGGCGGTTACCGGGAGACGGCGGGCCGGTCGGCGGTGTGGGCGCCGGACGGTACGGTGCTGGCCCGGGCCGGCGGCGACCCCGGGGAGTACGCCCTGGCGATCCTGACCTGACCTGGGTCAGTCGTCGCGGGGCAGGGTGTCCTCGACCCGGTCGAGCAGGTCGTCCATGCGGTCGGCGAAGTCGCCCGGGATCCGGCCCCGGTCGGATTCTTTCTCCAGGCGCTCCCGCAGGTCCTCGATCCGCTTCTGCCGATCCTCGGCCTTGCCGGCGGCGAGCTTGGCCAGGTCCTTGCGGAGCCGGTCGGCCACCTTGCGGTCGAGACCGTCGGTGAGCTGCGCCTCGGTGAGCAGGGCGATGAACTCGGTGGCGAGCTCCCGCAGGCTGACCGGGTCGGGGGGTGCCTGCGACGGGCTGGGGCGCTTCGTCGCGGGCGCGGCCAAGGTGGGGGCGGCGGCCGGGGCACTGGCCGGCGCAGCCGCGGGGGCCGGATCGTCGGCCCCATCGGGAATCAACAACACCCCCAGCCCCACCAGGACGACCAGGGCGGCGGCCACCACCTCGACCGGCGGGCGGCGGCGTCGGCCGGGGACCGCAGGTGTGGGGCCGCCGGACAGGTCCACGGGGGACAGTGGGCCAGGGGTCGGGCGGGCGGGCCGGGACTCGGTCGCCTGCTGGGGGTAGCGCCCCGCATGGTTGTGCTGTTCCGGGTCGGGACGGTCGACCAGGGTCGGTGGATGACCCGCTGCTCCCGCCGGGGCGGTGGTCGGCTCGTCGTGGCCGGGGATGATCGGCAGCACGGCCGTAGTGGGGCCGGCTGCGCTCGCCGCGGCGGTGTGCCATCGGGCGGCGAGTTGCCCGGCCGTGGGTCGCCGCCCGGGTTCCGGGTCCAGGCAGGCCAGCACCAGGGCGGCGGAGTCGGCCGGCAGCCCGGCCACCCGCAGCGGCGGCACCGGACGCCGGTTGGCGTGCACCACCAGGGCGTCCTCCCAGCTGCTCACCGGCAGCGGCACCGCACCGGTGAGGGCGCGGTAGAGCAGGACCCCCAGGGCGTACACGTCGCTGGCCGGATCCGGTGCGGCGGCCCGCAGCCGCTCGGGGGCGGTGTACGCGGGGGTGCCCATCATGGGTTCACCGACGGTCCCGGCGGCGGACGGCGGCCCGGCCAGGGCGGCGATGCCGAAGTCCAGCACCTTGGCGCCGGTGTCGGTGAGCATGACGTTCGCGGGTTTGATGTCGCGGTGCACCACCCCGATCCGGTGGGCGGCGGCCAGGGCGGCGGCGACCTGGGCGGCCATCCGCAGGGCCGCCGGCCAGGCCAGCGGCCCCTCGGCCAGCCGGTCGGCCAGGTTGCGCCCCTCGACCAGTTGCATCACCAGGTACGGCACGACCCGCCCGTCCAGGGCGGCCTCACCGTAGTCGTACACCTGGGTGACGTGGGGGTGGGCCAGCCGGGCCGCGGCGCGGGCCTCGCGGCGGATGGCGGCCCGCAGATCGGGGTCGGCGGCGAAGCCGGCGGCCAGCACCTTAACCGCCACCGGGCGGCCGAGGACCTCGTCCTCGGCACGCCACACCTCGGACATGCCGCCGAGGCCGATGCGCTCACGCACCACGTACCGGTCGTGCAGGCGCAGGTGGGGGGTGAAGGAGGACATCAGCGCCCAGTCTGCCTGGTCGGTCGGTGCGCGCACCACCCGGCGGTGCGGGTGGTGCGCGGGCCGGGCCGTAGGTGTCTGCGGTGTCGGTCGCTACCGGGTGCAGTACGGGGTGGCGGTCCGCGGGGCGGGCTGGATCTGGTCGGCCAGTCGCCGCAGGGTCACGGCGGCGAGGTGGCGGGCACCGTTCAGGCGCGGGGTACGCGGCGGATCGGGAATGATCGGCGCGTCCGGCCGAGCGGAATTGACGTGTCGGGTGACCGCGTCGATGGCGAAGACGAAGCCGTTGGGCTGTTCCATGGTCAACTCCTCGGGGCGGGTCCGGTGCTGGTCCGGACGACGAGCGTGGTGGGCAGCAGGATCTGGTGTGCGTCGGGGTCCACGGGCGGGTCTAGCAGGAGTTCCGCCGCGCGACGCCCCTTCTCCACGCCGGGTTGGCGCACGGTGGTCAGGCCGGCGGGCGCGGCCTCGGCGATGTCGTCGAAGCCGGTGACCGAGAGGTGTCGGCCGGCATCGCGCAGGGTGTCGAGGGCGCCTAGGGCGAGCACGTCGGCGCAGGCCAGCACGGCGGTGATCGGCTCGGGCAGGGCATCCGGCGCGCGCACGGCGGCGGCACCGGCGGGACGGCTGTTGTCGGCCGCCGAGAGGATCGTCAGGTGCGGCCAGTCGACCCCGACGGCCGCCAGGGCGTCGGCGAAACCGGCCAGGCGTTCCCGGGTGGTGGGGTGCGGCACCTCGGCCACCTCGCGGACCCGGACCCGCCCGGGCGCGGCGTCCGGCAGCACGCTGTCGGCCAGCAGGGCGATCCGCCGATGGCCGAGCCCGGTCAGATGTTCGGCCACCGACCGGGCGGCGGCCCGCTCGTCGATGCCCACCCACCGGTCCTCCGCCCGGGGGCGGGCCGAGGTCGTGACGAAGGGCAGTCCACGGTCACGGATCGTGTCGACGATCTCCCCTTCCTCGTCGCCGCCGCAGTAGACGCAGAACCCGTCGACGGCGGCGTTCTCCACGGCCTTGCGGGCACCGGCCGCTTCGGCGGGCAGCGGCACCAGCAGCAGGCTGCTGTCGTGCCGCTCGGCCGCCTGCGCCACGCCGGTGAGGAACTGCGTGGCGAAGGGATCGGTGAAGGCGTAGGACAGCCGGGAGGTGAACAGCACCCCGATGGCGCCGACGTAGCCGCGGCGCAGTGACCGGGCGGTCGGGTCCGGGCCGGCGTAGCCCATCTCCCGGGCCGTGTCGAGGATGCGTTGCCGCAGTTCCCTGGAGAGCTGGTCCGGGCGGCTGTAGGCATTCGACACGGTGCTGCGGGAGACACCGACCGCCTCGGCCACCGCGCGCAGGGTGGGTTTCACCGGCCCCTCCCTTCTGGATCGATTCAGACTGGATCGATCCAGAGATTAGTGGCACCGACCGACGGATGTCAATCGAATGACGGAAAGTGACGGTGGGGCAGCGACCGATCAGTCGTCCGCGAACTCCGCGATGATCCCTTCCAGGATCTCAGGGGTACGCTCCGGCGGCTCGGCCTCCACACAGAGGCGCTCCATGGCCACCGCGTAGAAGTCCAGGTCTTCCCGCTTGTCCAGGTAGAGCGCGCTGGTCAACTGTTCGATGTAGACGATGTCGGGCAGGTCCTGGTCGCCGAAGCGCAGAATGGTGAAGGCGCCCCCGGCGGCGGCATGTCCACCGGCGGCGAAGGGCACGACCTGCAACCGGACGTTAGGGGTACGGGTCGCCTCCAGCATCGCCTGCAACTGACCCCGCATCACCTTCGGCCCACCGATCGGCCGGCGCAGCGCGGCCTCGTCGACCACCGCCCACAGCCGGGGCGGACGCGGTCGACGCAGCAACTCCTGACGGTGCATCCGCAGGTCCACCCGGCGCTCGATCTCCGCCGGATCGGCCTGGCCGTGGCCGAGTCGCACCACGGCGCGGGCGTACTCCCGGGTCTGCAACAGCCCCGGGACGAACTGGACCTCGTAGCTGCGGATGAGCGCCGCCGCCGCCTCCAGGCCGAGATACGACTGGAACCACGAGGGCAGCACGTCACCGTACCGGTGCCACCACCCTGGGTTGTTGGCGTCCCGGGCCAGTTTGAGCAGGGCGGCGCGTTCCTTCTCGTCGGTGACCCCGTAGAGGGTCAGCAGGTCGGCGACGTCGCGCTCCTTGAAGCCGACCCGGCCCAGCTCCATCCGACTGATCTTCGACTCGGATGAGCGGATCTCCCAGCCGGCGCTCTCCCGGCTGACCCCGCACGACTCCCGCAGCCGCCGCAGCTGTGCGCCCAGCAGCATCCGCAACACGGTCGGGCCTACCGCCGCGCCCTCCTCGGCGGAAACCATGGTCACCTGCCGCCCTCCGCATGCCGTCGTCGATCGTGCCGGTGGACCGGCCCGACCGACGTGTAAGCATGCCATGAACCTTCAGTGAGGTGAACATCCATCCCCGTGCACAACAAATCCCGTCGGTGGGATCCCGGGTCAGCCGATCAGATGATCGAAGTCTCCATCGCGGGCCCCGCGCACGAAGGCCGCGATCTCGTCGACCGTGTAGATCAGCGCCGGCCCCTCGGGGTGTCGGGAGTTGCGCATCGCGATACCCGCTCCCCCAGGCAACTGGGCCAGCTCGACGCAGTTCCCACTGGGATTGCTGCGACGGCTCTTCAGCCAGGCGAGGGGAGGCAACTCGTTGGCGGGGACACCGTTGGGCGGCTGTTGCATGGGGGTGTCTGTTCTCTCCGGTAGGCGCCGACGCCGTGGGAGGAGCGGTAGCGGCACGAGGATGTGGTTTCTCGTTCATTTGCACGTGCATCTGCTATTGCATCTGCAATGGACAGCGAGCATGATAGCGCATGTGTGTGGTGCCCATCCGCTCACAATCTGTTACGCAAACCTGGTTTCCACCAGGGGAAACGGACATGTTTGGCGACGCTCGTCGGCCAGGGGTGGGCGCGTGTGACGGCGAGGGGAGGATCTTGTGCCGGATCCGCTGACGGTCGCCTCCGGCATCTGTGCGGTGGGTGCCCTGCTCTCCTCGTGGCAGATGGGTCGCCGAGCCGTACGTGCCGAGGCCGAGATCGGCCGCCTTCAGGCTGAACTCGCCGCCGAGCGGCACGCCGCCAGCCACGATCCGTTGACCGGTCTACCCAACCGGCGTGCCTTCTACCGGCTGGCGACTGCGCTGCTCACCGACTCCGCCGGCCGACCCCTGGTGGCCGTGATCCTCGACCTGGACGACTTCAAGCAGATCAACGACCGGTACGGCCACGCGGCCGGAGACAAGGTCCTGATCAGTGTCGCCGAGCGGTTGGCCACCTTCGCCGGAGACAATCTGGTGGCCCGGCTCGGGGGTGACGAGTTCGCCGGTCTGCTGGCCAGCCCGACGGTCGACCACCGCTGGATCGACCACGCCACCGGGCGCCTGTACGACATGCTCGCCGCACCGATCTGTCTCGGCCCCACCACCGTCCGGGTGACCGCCTCGGTCGGGCTGGCACCGGTGCACGGGACCCAGCTCATCGAGGCTTTGGACCGTGCCGACGCGGCGATGTACGAAGCCAAGAGTTTGGGGGCGGCCCGCTCCCGCCGGGCGTTACGCGAAACACCGCACCTGGCCGAGTGCTGACCCCGTCGCGCCCAGGTGGCGCGCAGGGGGTCAGTGCCAGCCGTAGCCGTTGCGCAGGGCGGCACCCACCCGGTCGAAACGGGCCCGGTCCAGCACCGCGCCCTCACGTCGGATGCCGTCCTCCCGCATGGTCAGCACCCGGTCCAGCCGCACCCAGCTGGGTCGGTTGTCCCGGTCCCACTCCCCCGGCCCGAGGGCCAGCCAGTGCCGCTCGCCGTCGCGATCCCGGCTGGAGAGCATCAGCCCGAACAGGGTCCTGCTGTGGCGGCCCACCACCAGCACCGGCCGGTCCTTACCCTGGCGGGGATCGTCCTCGTAGGACACCCAGGTCCAGACGATCTCCCCCGGGTCGGCCTGGCCGTCGGGTTCCGGGGCGTAGGACAGTTGACGGCGTTGCAGCGCGTTCACCTGACGGGGCCGCGCGACCTTCGCCGGGGTCGGCCCCGAACGCCGGGGGGACGGGATCACCGCGCCGACACGAGCCGCCATACTCCTCAACAGACCTGCCACGGCGGGCAGCCTACCGGCCGGGGCCCACCCGCCCGGCGGCAGGGAGGCGTACCCGACCGGACTGCTGGCCGCCGGCCGCTCAGGGCCAGGTCTGGTCCGGCCCGGCGACCGGATCCACGGTGCCGTCCGGGGCCGTGGGCAGCCCGGCCACCAGGGCCCGGAACTCGTCGACGGTGACGGCCTCGCGCAGGGTCGCGAAGACCGCCGCCGCCCCGAGGCCCGCCGTCTGCTCGTCCACTCCGGCCCGGGCCCCCACCCGGCGCAGGAAGTCCCCCGGTCCGTCGGTGAGCAGTTCACCGGAGGACCCGCTCAACTCCTGCGGCAGGTACCCGGTGGGATCGGTCGTCGGCTCGCCGGTCATCCGCTCCGCCAGGGTGCCCAGCACCGCACGGGCCACCGCGGCGGACAGGTCCTTCGACAGCCCGGACCGACGCGACACCGCGTCGACGAACAGGGGAAACCGCACCGCACCCTCCCCTCGTCACGAGCGGCGCTGGTTACCCCCGCCCGGTCCGACTAAACGACGGCCCCTCCTCGGTCGGGGCGCGAGCGGCGGGCCGCGTGCCAGTCGGCGGCCCGATCCGGGTCCACCCGGTAGCACCGCTCGCGGGGGGCCTCCGGCCGCCCGGGTACCCGGTCGAAGGGAAGGCCCCGCCTCGGGTAGTCATGGTGGATCTTCAACACCCGGGTCAGTCCCGCCATCGCCCCGACGATCTTCTGCCGGGGCAGCCCGGTGCGTCGGCTCAACTCCTCGACGGTGAACTGTCGTCCCGGCTCGGCAGCCAGGGCGTCGAGCATCGCCGCGACCGTACGGTGGGTGGCGCTGCGGCCCAGGCTGAACCGCCGCAGGTCCTCGACCGTCCACCCCTCGGCCGGGGCCTCGGGCCCGGGAGGGGGGCGGCGTCGCGACACCGATCTGTGTCGCCGCTGGGCTTCCAGGTCGGTCAGCAGGCGGGTGACCTGCGGCAGGTACGCCACCGGCACGGCCACCAGGACCACGGCGGCGTCCGGTTGCAGGGCGCCGACGTCCAGCAGGGCCTCGGCGGCGTACGGGTGATGGTGTCCGCGTACCCGATGAGCGGCCAACGCGACGCCGTCACTCAGCCGAAGCGACCGGTGATGTAGTCCTCCGTACGCTTGTCCGCGGGGTTGGTGAACAACTTGCCGGTCTGGCTGTACTCCACCAGCCGGCCGTGCCGCACCTGCTGGTCGTCCACCTCGGCGGTGAAGAAGGCGGTGTAGTGGCTGACCCGGGCCGCCTGTTGCATGTTGTGGGTGACGATCACGATGGTGTAGTCGCTGGTCAGCTCGGTCATCAGGTCCTCGATCTTCGCCGTGGCGATCGGGTCGAGCGCCGAGCAGGGCTCGTCCATCAGGATCACCTCGGGCTTGACCGCGATGGTCCGGGCGATGCACAGCCGCTGCTGCTGACCGCCGGACAGGGCCAGGGCGCTCTTGCGCAGCTTGTCCTTCACCTCGTCGAAGAGGGCCGCCTTGGTCAGGGCCTCCTCGACATGGTCGTCCAGGCGGCCCTTGATGCCGTTGATCCGCAGCCCGTAGGCGACATTGTCGAAGATGGACTTCGGGAAGGGGTTGGGCTTCTGGAACACCATGCCGATGCGGCGGCGGACCTGGATCGGGTCGACGTCGCGGGCGTACAGGTCCTGGCCGTGGAAGGAGACCTCGCCACTGACCCGGGCACCCGGGATGGGGTCGTTCATCCGGTTCAGGGCCCGCAGCACTGTCGACTTGCCACAGCCCGAGGGCCCGATCATCGCGGTGACCTGGTTCTGCTGGATCGGCATGGTGGTGCCGCGAACCGCCTCGTAGCTGCCGTAGTAGACGCTGACGTCGCGCAGCTGCATCACCGGCGCCTCGGTGAACTCGGCGACGCTGTTGCCCGCGGCGTGCATCGCTACGGACGGACGGGTGGTCAGGGTGGTGTCGTAGCTGGCCATGTCAGCGCTCCTTGATGGCGAACCGGCTGGAGATGAAACGAGCGATGATCGTGAAGCTGAGCACGATCACGATGAGGGTCAGGGCCGCGCCCCAGGCCCGGTCCTGGGCGGCCGGGAAGGAGGTGCTGGCGTTGCGGAAGATCTGCGCCGGCAGGGCGGTGTTGGAGCCGTCGAAGAGGTTCCAGTTGGGGGTGAAGACGATGCCGGTGACGATGATGATCGGCGCGGTCTCGCCGGCCGCGCGGGCCACCGCCAGCAGGGACCCGCTGGTGATGCCGGAGATCGCCGCCGGCAGCACCACCGTCAGGGTGGTCTTCCACTTGCGCGCACCCAGGGCCATGCTGGCCTGGCGCAACTCGTCGGGGACCAGCCGGAGCATCTCCTCGCTGCTGCGGATGACCACCGGCAGCATCAGGCAGGCCAGGGCCAGCGCCCCGGCGAACCCGGTCTGCTGGCCGACGAGCAGCACCCAGCTGAGATAGACGAAAAGCCCCATCACGATGGACGGGACACCGGTCATCACGTCGGCCATCAGCCGGATCACCCGGGCCAGTGGCCGCTGCTTGCCGTACTCGTTGAGGTAGATCGCCCCGAAGACCCCCAGCGGGATCGCCATCAGCGCGGCGGCCCCCGTGATGAGCAGGGTGCCGACGATGGCCGGCGCCATCCCGCCGCCCACCCGGCGGTACGAGTTCGGGATGTCCTCGGTCAGGAAGGACAGGTTCATCACCCCCGCTCCCTTGCTGACGACCGTGTAGGTCACCAGGGCCAAGGGGATGACGGCGAGCAGCACGGCGCCCCAGATGAGGGCTGTGGCGAGGTGGTTGGTGAAGCGGCGGCGACCCGACAGGGCGGCCCGGGTCAGGTCGGGTCCGCTGGTTGCCGGGCGGGTGGCCGGGGGTGCGGTGACGCTCACGCGACGCTTCCCTTCATCCGGGCCTCGGCCCGACGGACGACCGTCCGGGCCAGCACGTTGATCAGCACCGTCATCGCGAACAGCACCACCCCGAGGCCGATCAGGGCGGCGGTGAAGGTGCCGGTGGATTCACCGAACTGCTGCACGATGACGGCGGCCATCGAGTTGCCGGGGGCGAACAGGTTGGCGGAGATGTTCGTGGCCCCGCCGATGACCAGGGCCACCGCGATCGTCTCCCCCATCGCCCGGCCCAAACCGAGCATCACCGCGCCGACGAGACCGCCGAAGCTGTGCGGGAACACCGCGCCCCGGATCATCTCCCAGCGGGTGGCGCCGAGGGCCAGGGCGGCGTCCTTGTCCGCGCGGGGCACCGTGCTGAACACCTCGCGGGTGATCGAGGTGATGATCGGCGTGACCATGATCGCCAGGATGAGACCGGCCGTCATGAAGTTGCGACCGCTGCTGACCGGGCCGAAGATGCTGCCCAGCACCGGGACGCCGCCGAAGACCTCGTGGGCCCACTGGTAGACCGGGACCATGGCGGGGGCGACGACCAGGATGCCCCACAGGCCGAACACCACCGAGGGTACGGCGGCCAGCAGGTCGATCACGGTGACCGCCGGTCCGCGCAGTCGGCGCGGCGCCAGCTCGGTGAGGAACAGCGCGATGCCGACCGAGACCGGCACGGCGAACAGCAGGGCGATCAGCGACGAGACGGCCGTGCCGTACGCGAAGGACAGCGCGCCGAAGATGGCGTCGCCGGCTGCCGGGTTCGGGTCCCAGGTCCGCTCGGTGAGAAAGCGCAGGCCCATCGCGTCGAAGGCCGGCCAGGCCTCGCGGACGGTGGTGATCAGGATCAGCCCGAGGATCGCCAGCACCAGCAGACCGGTGCCCAGGGTCCACCAGGAGAAGAGGCGGTCGCCGAGGGCGCTGCCGCCGCGGTGGGCCAGCGTCGACCGGGAGACGGGGGTCTTGTTCGTCAAGGTCATCTTCACTCCAGCTCGGGTACCCCGCTGGGGACGGGATCCGGTGATCCCGTCCCCAACTGGACGCCCTCTGCGATCTTGGTCTCGATCAGCTCTGGATCTTGTCGACCTGGGCCAGTGCCTTCTCCTTGAGGGAGGCCGGCAGCGGCGCGAAGTCGATCTCCTTGGCCAGCTCCTGGCCGTCGTTGAGCAGGTAGGTGAGGAAGCCCTTGACCAGGTCCGCCTTGGCGGCGTCACCGTAGGAGGTCTGCACGATGATGAAGGTCGGCGCGGTGATCGGGTACGCGGTGGCACCGGCGGCGTTGAGCGGGTTGTAGCTCAGGTCCTCGGCGATCTCGGCGCCCTCCAGCCCGGCGGTGGTGCCCTCCAGGGTCGGCTCGACGAACTGGCCGTCCTTGTTCTTGATGGCGGCGAACTTCAGGCCGGTGGCCTTGGCGTCGCTGAGGTCCACGTAACCCACGGCACCGTTGGTCTGCTGCACGATCTGCGCGACACCGGTGTTCTTCTCGCCGCCCTGGGTGTTGGCCGGCCAGTTCACGGTGTCACCGCTGCCGAGCTTCCAGGTGCCCGCTGCGGCGGCCTCGAGGTACTTGGTGAAGTTGCTGGTGGTACCCGAGCCGTCCGAGCGGTGCGCGACGACGATCGGGGTGTTGGGCAGTTCCACACCCGGGTTGTCCGCCTTGATCGCGGCATCGTCCCAGGTCTTGATGTCGGTCTGGAAGATCTTGGCGAGGGTCTCCGGGCTGAGCTGGAGCTTGTCCACGCCCTGCAGGTGGTAGGAGACCGTGATCGGCGCCGCCACCGTCGGGATGTAGAGGAAGGAGCCCGGCGCCACGCCGTCGGTCTCCTTGACCAGGCTGTCCGTACCGGCGAAGTCGACCAGACCCTCACCGAACTGCTTCTTGCCGGTGCCCGAGCCGGTCGCGTTGTAGGTGACCGTCACCTTGCCGGCCTCATCCTTGAAGGCCTCGACGACCTCCTGGTAGTAGGCGTCGGGGAAGCTCGCCCCGGACGCCTTCAACTCGCCGGACAGGTTCGCGTAAGCGCCGTCGCCGCCGCTGGGCTCCGTGCTGTTGTCGTTGCTTGCGCAGCCGGTAAGCGCGAGCGCGGCAAGCGCGACGCCAGCGAGGACGCGCCGCGAAAGCACGTTGCGGTTCACCAGGTAAGCCTCTCTATCGGGGTGCATCAGCCCGTCCGGGCCGTACGAGAGTCAAGGTGCCAGGCCCAGGTAGCCGGACCCCTGGAACCAGGTGAACGAAGAGTGAACTCGGTGTCCCCGGTGGTGGCCCACCGGCGACGAGATGTGACGTTCCGGCACCTGGGCGCCGGATGTCCGGATAAGGCCGGCCTGATCAGCGCCGGAGGGACCCTGCGGCAACCGCCGGTTTCAGCGCCGCAGGGTTCCGGCGTCCAGGTCGACGATCTGGCGGGCGACGTTCACCGCCTGGTCGGCGTACCGCTCGTAGTAGCGGCCGACCAGCGCCAGGTCGATCGCGGACTCCACCCCGTAGGGCCACTCGGAGACCAGCATCGACAGCAGGCTTTCCTGCGCGGCGTCCACCTCGTCGTCGTCGAGCCCGAACTGCATGGCGTCCAGCCGGTCGCGGGTGGCCAGCAGCACGGTCGTCTTGTCGGCCATCCGGGCCGCCGCCTCCGCCATCTGGGCCAGCACCGGCACCGCCGGCTGCGGCACCACCCCCACCGGGTGGCGCATCAGGACCACCTTCGCGATGTGCGCGGCCAGGTCACCCATCCGTTCCAGAGCGGCGGCGATCCGCAGCGCGGACAGCACCAGCCGCAGGTCGGAGGCGACCGGCTGGTGCCGTACCAGCACCTCGGGGATCATCTGCTCGGCCTGCGCGCGGCAGCGGTCCAGGACGAGGTCACCGGCGATCACCGTCTCGGCGGCGTACCGGTCGACGTCCAGCAGGGCGACGCTGGCCTGCCGGATCGCCGTACCGGCGTCGCGGCTCATCCTGGCCAGGACCCCGGTGAGGCGGTCGAGGCGCTCGTCGAAGCTGTCCCGACCCATCGCTCCTCCGTTGGCGTACCCGGGGCCGCGGCCGTCCCGCCGACACACCGACGGCGCTGCCAGCGCGTCCGCCGGGCCCTGGCCAGCAACCTACCCGCCGAATCCGTCCCGCGCCCGCCGGCCGATGTCAGCCGGGGTCCCGGCTGTGCACCAGCCGTCAATCGAGGGCTCGTCCCTACGTCTCGGCGAGCAGGTCCAGTAGGAGGGCGGCGGTCCAACTGAAGGCCGGGGAGCCCAGACCAGCCCCGGTCTCCGGGTGGAAGTACTCGTGGCACCCCGCGGTAGCCACCGCCTCGATCATCGAGGTGGCCAGGCCGTCGGCCAACCGGGGGTGACCGTGGGTCAGCAGCCCGCACCGGATCAGCCAGGTGATGTTCATCCAGCTGGGGCCCCGCCAGTAGCGCAGCGGCTCGAAGTCGGCCGCGGTGCGGTCGTGGCTGGGCAGCGGCCGGGCCATCCGGGCAGCCAGCCCGAAGCGGGATGAGCCGGCCTCGGCGAGAATCGCCTCGACCTGCTCCGCCGGCAGGTCGGGCAGGATCACCGGCGTCAGCCCGAGCACCGTCCGGGCCGGGGTCAGTCGGCCGGTACGCAGATCGCGGGGGTGGAAGGTGCCGGTTCTCGGGTCGTACAGCCGGTCCACCAGGGCGGTGGTGATCCGGGCGGCCCGCCGGTGGTGCGGGCCGGGATCCGCCCCGATCTCCCGGGCGATCTGCGCCAGGGCCGACTCGGCCGCCCCCATGGCCGCGTTGAACAGCGGACACTCCACCAGGAAGGGATGCCGATCGGCCAGGTCCTCGTCCCGGTAACCCCCCGCCCGATAGGCGGTGACGAGCGCGACGTAGCGGGCGTAGTCCAGGTCCGTGGGGCGGTGCGCGGCCGCGGCGTGCACGATGTCGCGCCGACGGTACGCACCCGGCACCGCCTCCTCGGTCGGCACGACGGCCAGCGGCTCGTCCCAGGCCGGGCTGTTGTCCAGGCCGGACTCCCAGGGGTGCACGATGCTGGCCAACCCGGCACCACCGAGGTCCCGACGGCTGCTCAGGTAGTGCTGCTGGGCCACCAGGCGCGGATAGAGCCGGCCCAGGGCGGCACGGCCCCGCTCGGAGGGTGCCCGGCGGTAGGCGTGCCAGGCGGCCAGCGCGTGCACCGGCGGCTGGACCAGCCCGGAGGTGGCCCGGGCCGGCGCCCCCTCGATCAGCGTCGAGCCCCAGAACCGAGGCCCCGGGAAGTACGCCTCGTCGGACACCACGGGGTTGAAGACGATGTGCGGCACCCGCCCGTCGCGCCACTGCGCCTCGAACAGGCTGGTCAGCTCCGACCAGGTGCGCTCCGGGCGGAGGTGGGCCCAGCCGATCGCGATGAAGGCCGAATCCCAGCTCCACTGGTGCGGGTAGAGGGTCCGGGAGGGCACGGTGTGCTCCTGCGCCCAGTTGGCCTCCAGGGTGGCCCGGGCCAGGGCGACCAGCCCGGAGTAATCCCGTGGTGGGCGGTCGACAGCCGGGGTCGGCACCGGCTCGACCGGCGGCCCGACGCGTTCAACCATGTGTCACTTCCCGGTAGCGCTGGGCTTCAGAATAGAGCCCGGCGACCGCGGCACGCATCGAGGGCGGTAGGTTCCGGCGACACCGCCGCCGCCCTGCGGGGTGAGCGGCCCCGGCGGGATAATCTATGAACCGACGCATACCGGTCGAAGATTTTCGATGGACCGCGTCGATCCTCGGGCCCGGGGCGCCGCGGGTCGAGTGGCACCACGAGGCAGAGGAGCCCCGGATGAAGCAGTCGCGGCAGGGACCCGCCGGCACCGAGGGTGTGGACTACACCGAGAGGTTGCAGCAGCTCAGCGGTGCTCGCTGGAAGCAGGTCCTGGACGTGCAGGCCCCCTACCGGTGGAACCTGCGGCGGCTGCGACTGGGCCGGACCCTGGATGTCGGCTCGGGACTCGGCCGCAACCTGATCAACCTGGGCGAGGGCGCAGTCGGGGTGGACCACAACCCGACCTCGGTGGCGCACAGCCGCGCGCTCGGTCTCCAGGCGTACACCACGGAGGAGTTCTTCGCCTCCGAGCACGCCCGGCCGGGCACCTTCGACTCCCTGCTGGCCGCGCACCTGCTGGAGCACATGCCGGCCGAGCAGGCCCGCGAGGTGGTCGCCTCCTACCTGCCCTTCGTCCGCTCCGGCGGCCGGGCGGTCTTCATCACCCCGCAGGAACGGGGGTACGACAGCGACTCCTCGCACGTCCGGTTCGTCGGTTTCGCCGAGGCCGCCGAGGACTGCCGGGCCCTGGGCCTTACCGTGCAGCGGCAGTACTCCTTCCCGTTCCCCCGGGCCGCCGGGCGGGTGTTCACCTACAACGAGTTCGTGACGGTGGCCCGACTGCCCTGACCAGCCCTGGATACGGTGGTCCGATGAGCGAGCACAGCACCGCCACGGGCCGACCGACCCGTTGGGCCACCGACACCGGGCCGGAGCACTCCCAGTGGTACGTCGACCGGTTCCGGAACCTGGCCGCCGAGGGGGCCGACCTGGCCGGTGAGGCCCGACTGGTCGACGCGCTGGTGCCACCCCGTTCGCGGATCCTCGATGCCGGTTGCGGCACCGGCCGGGTCGGCGCCGAACTGGCCGCCCGGGGCCACACGGTCGTCGGGGTGGACGCCGACCCGGTGCTGGTCGAGGCCGCCCGCGCCGACCATCCCGGGCCGCGCTGGCTGGTGGCCGACCTGGCGGAGCTGGATCTGACGGCGGCCGGCGAGCCGGAGCCGTTCGACGCGGCCGTGCTGGCCGGCAACGTGATGACCTTCGTGGCCGCCGGCACCGAGGTGGCGGTGCTGCGCCGGGTGGCCGCCCACCTGCGCCCGGACGGGGTGATCGCGGTCGGCTTCGGCACCGACCGGGGCTATTCGCTGCGCGACTTCGACGACCATGTGGCCGCCGCCGGGCTGCACGCAGAGCACCGCTTCGCCACCTGGGACCTGCGCCCGTGGCACGAGGGCGCGGACTTCGCCGTCAGCGTGCTACGCCGCCCAGCCTGACCACGTCACGAGTCGCGGGCCGCGCCGCCCTCCTGACCGACCGCGGCCCCGCCGCGCTTCTGACCGGGTACGGCCTCGCCGCGGGACGTGCGGCCCGGCCTCGCGGACCGGTCCGGTCGGCGGAGGTCGGCGTGGCGGCGGGACCGGTTCCCACGGGGGCAGCCGACCCGGCCCTGGCCCGAGGCACGGCCCGGTGCCGTGGGTCAGGGCCGGGTCGGCTGGGGTGGGCGGTCAGTCCGCCGAGTTCAGCCGGGCCAGGTGCGCCTCCTCGAGGGTGAGGGCGACCCCCTCCAGGGCGGTGTCCAGCTGGTGCAGTTTGCTGCCGCCGAGGATGGGTCGGATGCCCTGGCTGACCAGCCAGGCCAGCACCACCTGGCTGCGGGTGGCGCCGGTGGCGCGGGCCACCTCCTGAAGCGCCGCCAGCCGGCGGGTGTTGCCCGGGTGGTCGTAGACCTGCGGGATCGGCTTGGCCGGATTGTCGTACGCCCCGGTGAGCAGCGGGGTGTAGGCCCAGACCTCCATCCGGTGGGCGCGGGCGAAGTCGAGTTGCTCGTCGCTGAGCACCCCGTGCGGGTGGACCACCCCGTCGGGTCGGGTGCCGGGGCGTACCCGCAGGTAGGTGGCGTTCAGTTGGAGGGCGTCGATCGGCAGGGTGTTCCGGGTGGCCGCGTACGCCCGGGCCCGTTCGATGCGCCAGGCCGGGTGGTTGGAGGCCCCCACCCGGCGTACGGTGCCGGCGGCGACCTGCTCGGCGATGGCGTCCACTGTCTCCTCGATGGGGGTGGCCCGGTCCTCCTGGTGCAGCCAGAGCAGGTCGACCTGCTCGACCCCCAGCCGGTCCAGGCTGCCGGCGAAGGCCTCACTGATCGCCCGGCGGCTCAGCCCCGCCCGGTGCTGCGGCCAGGAACCCTGCCACAGGGGTTCCGCGCCGACCTTGGTGGCGATGCGTACCCGCTCCCGCATCCCGGGTCGGGCGGCGAGCCAGCGGCCGAGGACCCGCTCGCTGTCCCCGCCCCGCCCGTCCGGGCTCAGCCAGAAGGTGTAGCAGTCGGCGGTGTCGATCCATTCGCCGCCGCCTTCCACGAACCGGTCCAGCAGGGCGAAGGAGGTCTTCTCGTCCACCAGGGTGCCGAAGGTCATCGCGCCGAGCACGAGAGCGGAGACGGGCGGGCGTGGAGTCTCATCGAGGTGAGCCGAAGTCATGGGACCACGATTCAACCTGGAGTGCGCTCCAGGTCAAGCGGTACGGTCGCACGGGTGACGACGTACACCCCCGCCGAGGCCGCCCGACGCAGCGGCTTCTCCATCGACACCCTGCGGTACTACGAGCGGGAGGGCATCCTGGCGCCGGTAACGCGTACCCCCGGTGGACACCGGGTGTACCGCGACAGTGACCTGTCCACCCTGGATTTTCTGCGGTGCCTGCGGGACGCGGGGATGCCCATCGAGCGGCTGCGCCGCTACGGCGAACTGTGCCGCGAACCCGACAGCGTCGCCGACCGGGTGGCCCTGCTGCGCGAACACGCCGCAGCGGTCGAGACCCAGATCGACCAGCTCCGGCTCTGGCAGGCCCGGGTCGCGGAGAAGATCGCCTGGTACGAGCAGGGACTCCAGCAGACCTGACCTCGTCGGTCGTTTCCGGTGACCTGTGCCATGTACTGCTTGCCGGTGAGTGGGTGGCGGTACTTGACTGGTCGGTATGGCGCGCATCGCATACGACGAGGCCGACGCGGCGGCCTTCGAGGCCAACCGGCACCTCACCGACGACGGCCTGGCCGCCTGGCGGGCCGCCGCCGTCCGGCACCTGGACCCCCACCCGGGGATGCGGGTGCTGGACCTGGGCTCCGGCACCGGAAGCTGGGCCCGGGCCTTCCACACCTGGTGGCCCGAGGTCGAGGTGGTAGCGGTCGAGCCTTCGGCGGCGATGCGGGCCCGCAGTGTGTTCACCCCCGTCCTGGCCGGCGACGCGGAGCAGATCCCGCTGCCCGACGGCAGCATCGACGCCGGGTGGCTCTCCACCGTCATCCACCATGTTCCCGACCTGACCGCGGCCGCACAGGAGATCCGCCGGGTGCTGCGGCCCGGCGCCCCGGTGCTGATCCGGTCGGTGTTCGCCGGCCGACCCGAGGGGATCACCCTGTTCCGCTACTTCCCGGAAGCTGTCGGGGTGCTCGACACCTATCCGAGCATCGCGCAGGTCGAGGCCGCCTTCGCCGAGGCGGGCTTCGCCACCGTGGCCGTCGAGCAGGTACCCGAACGCACCGCCGCTTCGCTGCGGGAGGCCGCCGTCGGCCTGCGACGGGAGGCGCACACCCTGCTGCAACTGATCGACGATCAGGCGTACGCCGCCGGGTTGCGGCGACTGCACCGGGCCGCCCAGGTGGAGAGTGGACCGGTGATCGACGCCCTCGATCTGCTCGTGCTGCGCTGATCGCGTTTCGGGCAACCACCGGCCGGTCGATCCACTACGGTCGTCGGCGGGCAGCAGCAATGTCGTCGCCGGAAGGACCAGGATGCCGGGTCGGTTCGTGTACTGGATGAACGTCTCCCTCGACCTGCGGATCGAGTACGCCCCGGGTGAGGCGGGCGGCGGCGACTGGATGCGCATCACCGAGTCGCTGCACCGGGTCTTCAACGAGCGGGCCCGGGCGATGTCGCTGGCGGTGGAGGGGCGCACCATCTACGAGACGATGGAGGCCTTCTGGCCGGCTGCCCGCCACGACGACTCGCTGCCGGACTTCCTGCGCGAGTACGGCGAGATCTGGACCTCGACGCCCAAGGTGCTGGTGTCGCGTACCCGCCAGCACGCCGAGCACAACACCCGGATCATCGGCGGGGAGGACGCCATCGCCCAGTTGGCGAAGCTGCGGGCCGAGGCCGAGGGTGTCATCGGGGTCGGCGGGGCCACCCTGGCCACCCAACTGCTGCGGGCCGGGCTGCTCGACGAGTTGCTGCTGTTCACCCATCCGGTCGTGCTCGGCAGCGGCCGCCCGTTGTTCGACAGCCACGACGAGCCCCTGCAACTGGACCTGCTGGAACAGGCCTCCTTCGAGGAGGGTGTGACGATGCACCGGTACGCCATCCGGGGCGCCCGCCCCGCCTCGTGAGCGTCCTCCCAGCGGGCGCGACGGACCCCATCGTGATCCGTCCTGCCCGCGACAGCGACGCCGATGCCGTGGCCGAGGTGTTCCTGGCCTCCCGGGCGGCCGCCATGCCCTACCTTCCGCGACTGTACGACGACGCGCAGACCAGGGCGTGGATCGCCCAGGTGATGTTGCCGGGCAGCACCACCTGGGTGGCCGAGTCCACCACGACCGGCCAGATCCTCGGCTTCGCCGCCCTCGACGGCGACCTGCTGGAACACCTGTACCTGCGGCCGGAGGCCCGCCGGCAGGGCATCGGCACCGCCCTGCTGGCCCAGGCCCAGCAGGCCAGCCCGGGCGGTCTCAGCCTCCGCGTCTTCACCCGCAACACCGAGGCGCGGGCGTTCTACGAGCGGCACGGTTTCCGCCCGGTCGACAGCAACGACGGCAGCCGCAACGAGGAGAACGAACCCGACCTCACCTACCACTGGCCCGGCCCACGCTGACGCCCTCCCTCCTTCAGTCTGCGCGTGTTGATCAAGAGGTTTGCGTCGCCGATCCGGCGGCGGGTGACGCAAACTTCTTGATCAACGCTGGGTGCGGCATGGGTGGGGCCAGCGCTGGGGGTGGGATCTTCAGCTGGGTGGCGGTGCTTCGGGTAGATCGGTGGCGGCGCTGCGCAGGGCGGCGACGCTGGCCAGCACGGCGGGATGGTCGGCGGAGCCCTGTCGATAGGCGATCCGGGTGCGGCGGCGGATGGTCAGGGGGACCAGGCGGGTGCCGGCGGGTGGTCCCTCGACGGCCAACTGGGGCACCAGGCCGACGCCCTGACCGGCGGCGACCAGGGCCAGCACGGCGGTGAAGTCGTCGGCGTGATGGCGGACGGTGGGGCGGAATCCGGCCAGTTCACAGGCGTGCAGGGTGACCGCGTGACAGAGGGTCCCCGGGCTGCCGATGATCCAGTCGGCGTCGCGTACCGCGCGCATCGGGTCGGCGGGCACCGGATCGGCGGCGGGTAGGGCCAGGAACACGGTCTCGTCCAGCAGTGGGGTCGAGTCCAGGGCCGGATCGGGGGCCACCGGCACTATGTCGTAGTCGTGCACGAGGGCTACGTCCAGGCGCCGCTCGCGCAGCGCGGCCGGCACCGCCACCGGGTCCAGCTCGGTGACCAGCAGATCCAGCCCGGGGTGCTCGCGGGCCAGCTCGACCAGGGCGGGCAGCAGCAGCGGACGCACCGCGCTGGGGTACGCCCCGATGCGTACCGTGCCCAGCAGTCCACCGCGAGCGGCGGCCAGGGTGGCCTCGGCGGCCTCCAGCCCGGCGAGGATCACCTCGGTGTGCCGGACCAGTGCGGTGGCGGTGGCGGTGAGGCGTACCCCTCGACCGGCTCGTTCCAGGAGCACGACGCCGGTCTCCCGTTGCAGCGCGGCCAACTGCTGGGAGACCGCGGAGGGTGAGTAGGTGTGCGCCTCGGCGACGGCGGCGATGGTGCCGAGCCGGGCCAGGTCGCGCAGCAGACGCAGGCGACGGACGTCAAGCATCAGCTCAGCTTACGGATTGGTGGAGTAATCGGAACTGGTGCTTCATCCTGTGCGGTCGCAGGCTGGTGACATGACACCGACCGGCCTGTACGTACCGCTGATCACGCCCTTCGACACGCGCGGCGAGGTCGACCAGGAGGCACTGACCCGCCTGGCCGACCAGGTGCTGGCCGAGGGGGCCGAGGGTCTGGTGGCCCTCGGCACCACCGGCGAACCGCACGCCCTCAGCGCCGCCGAGCAACGGACGGTGCTCGACCTCGTCGGGGCGACCTGTCGGCGGCACCGCGCCGGGTTCATGGTCGGCGCGCACACCGCCGAGGATCTGCGCGCCCTGGCCGGGCGGCCCGGCGTCACCGCGGCGCTCTGTCTGGTGCCGCCGTTCCTGCGACCCGGGGAGGAGGCGGTGCTGGCACACTTCGCCCGGCTGGCGGAGGTTTCCCCGGTGCCGTTGGTCGCCTACCACGTGCCGTACCGCACCGGGCAGACTCTCTCCGCCGGGGCGCTGCGTCGCCTAGCCGAGCTGCCGCAGGTGGTGGGGGTCAAGCACGCCGTCGGCGGCATCGACGCGGACACCATCGCCCTGCTGGCCGACCCGCCACCGGACTTCGCGGTGCTCGGCGGCGAGGACGCGTACCTCTCGCCGCTGCTGGCCCTCGGCGCACCCGGCGGCATCGTCGCCTCCGCGCACCTGGCCACCGCCGACCACGCCGCCCTGGTCACGGCCTGGCGCGAGGGGGATCTTCCCCGCGCCCGGCCGCTCGGGCACCGGCTCGCCACCCTCTCGGCGGCGCTGTTCGCCGAACCCAACCCGGCCGTCATCAAGGCCGTGTTGCACGCCCAGGGACGCATCCCGTCACCGGCACCGCGCCCACCACTGCTGCCCGCCACCGCCGAGGCCACCGCCCGAGCGCTGACGTGCGCCGAGCAGCTGGCCGGGCCACGGGCCGACGCCGAGGCAGCCTAGGAGGTTACGGCCCGGCGGGCGGCCTGGGGGTCCAGGCTCGCTCCGGCCGGGACCAGGCTGACCAGGCCCGCCGGTAGCCGGACGGGACGGGTCTGCCCGTAGCCGAGCATGGCGGAGACCTCGGGGTCGGCGAGCACGTAGCGCCGCCCCAGGTCGGTGATCACGCAGAGGGCACCGCCGGACGCCCCCGGGGTCGCCACGGCCTCTACCAGGGCCCCGCGCCCCGGCTCGACCAGCACATGATCGGCCACCGTCCGACCGGCTGTCGCCGCGACGGTGGGGGTGGCGGCGGTCAGGTCCGGCAGGGTGGCGTCCAGGCGCAGGTCTACCTCGGTCGCCTCGGCACCGACGATGGCGCAGAGCACCGGGGCGGCGGGGGCGGCCAGTCGGGGCGGCGTGCTCGGGGGCGCCTCGGGGCCGGTGGGCGCGAGGTCGGGCAGCTTAGGCAGGGCGGCGAACCGCCCCAGGCTGATCTGCTCCGGGGCCCGCTGGCCGGTCCGGGTCAGTTGCAGGGCGGCCTGCAGCTCGGTGACCCCGGCTAGTCCGTCCCGCAGCACCACGGCGTACTGGCGTCCGCCGCCGGAGTTGCTGACCAGCAGGACGTCCCCGATCCGGGAGTCGGCCACCCGGTCGGAGGGCTCCCCCAGGCCGGGCAGGGTCAGGGGGGCCAGGTCCAGCCCGGCGGGCACGGTGTTGAGCACGGCCGCAGCCACCGGGACAGCCCGGGCCCGGGTCGTGGCCAGGGCGGCCAGCACCCGGTCGGGGTCGCGGATCAGGTGTCGGCGCTGCTGGCGTACCAGGTGCAGCCGGCCGTCCGGGTCCCGCAGGATCAGCGCCTCGTCGCCCAACGCCCGCCCGCCGGGGTCGCCGGTGCCGATCAGCAGCACCGACCGGGGATCGCGCCGCCCGGTCTGCGGGCCGGTCGAGCAGACCGTCCAGGGCGCGGTGGAGAGCCGGTCGGCCGCCGGCAACGAGTCGGGGGCGTCCGCGATGCCCAGGGGCAGCCCCCGGGGTACCCCGTCGATGGCCCGCCGCGACACGAGCACGGTCTTCGGCTGTTCGGCCCCGATGACCAGCAGGGCGGAGGTGTAGTTGGGCACCGGGTGCAGCCGGTCCTCCCGGTAGACGAACCGGGCCCCGGACTCCTTCTCCACGATGACGGCCGCGGTGTCGCGCCAGGTGGTGCCCCCACCGGTGAACAGGCCGTAGAGGGCGAAGCCGCCCAGCCCGATGACGGCCACCAGGACACTGGCCAGGCCCGCCCCGGCCAGCCGGCGAAACGGTGACTGGGCGGGGTCGGTCTCCCGCATCACCAGCGCGGCGACCACCCGTTGTAGGGTGAACTGGTACGAGTGCAGCTGGTCCTGCCGCGACGGCATCGCTTCCCTTCCGGCGAGCGGATCGGCGGACAGGATATGCGTTGCGTCGATGTCTCGCTGACCCTCAGTTGCGACAGCCCTCCCCTGCCCACCGCCGTCGTTCGGCATGAGCTGGGCCTTTGCCGGGTAGCTGACCCGGTAGGCCGTCCGGATCCACCCGGCGGCGGGTTCGGGAGGTGGAGGAATGCGCGCGCTGCTGTGGGTCGTCGGGGTGGTCGGGCTGATCATCCTGCTGCTCGGCCTGGTCCTGGAGGCCGTCCGCTGGCTGGTGATCATCGGGTTGATCGCGCTGGCCGTGGTGATCGTCCTGGCCTTCGTGCGGGGTCGCCAGTCGGCGCAGAACTACCCGAGTCGGCACTGATCAGACGGCGCTGCGGTGGCCGCGCGCTCAGCCGGGTCCAGCCCGTCGAAGCGCCGCGCCACCGCAGGCCGCATCGGGATCAGGTGCCGGCCGGAACGAGGGCCGGGGTCGGGTTCTCCTCGATGACGTCGCGCCGACGACGGTTCGGCAGGGAGAGCCGGAAGATCTTCTTCCAGGCGGAGAAGACCTGGCGGGGCAGCGAGCCGGTGACGTACTTCAGCCCGTACCGGTCGAACAGGGCCCGCACCTCCGGGGCGATCTCCTGGTAGCGGTTGCTCGGCAGGTCCGGGAAGAGGTGGTGCTCGATCTGGTACGACAGGTTGCCGGTCATGATGTGCATCAGCCGGCTGCCGCTGATGTTGGCCGAGCCGAGCATCTGCCGCAGGTACCACTCGCCGCGGGTCTCACCCTCGATCGAGTTCTTCTCGAAGGTCTCCACCCCCTCCGGGAAGTGCCCGCACATGATCACCGCGTGGCTCCACAGGTTGCGGACCAGGTTCGCGGTGAAGTTGGCCGCCATGGTGTGGAAGAACGAGGGACCGGACAGCACCGGGAAGAGCACGTAGTCCTTGAGCACCTGGCGGCGCAGCTTGCGGCCGGTGGCCTTCAGGTTGGCCCGGAACTCCGGGTTGTTCTTGTAGCTGCCGTCCTTGAGCTTCGTGCCCAGATCCAGGTCGTACGCGGCGATGCCGTACTCGAAGAAGCAGGCGTTGACGAAGTTGTAGAACGGCTGACCCAGGTGGGCCGGGTGCCAGGGCTGGTCCTCGTCGACCCGCATGATGCCGTAGCCGAGGTCGTTGTCCTTGCCGACGACGTTGGTGTAGCGGTGGTGCAGCTCGTTGTGCGACTGCTTCCACTGCTCGGCGGGGCTGACGTGGTCCCACTCCCAGGTCGTCGAGTGGATCTTCGGGTCGCGCATCCAGTCCCACTGGCCGTGCAGGATGTTGTGCCCGATCTCCATGTTCTCCAGGATCTTCGCCAGGGACAGCCCGGCGGTGCCGACGATCCAGGCCGGCGGGAACAGGGAGAACAGCAGTACGACCCGGCTGCCGACCTCCAGCTTGCGCTGGGTCGAGATGACCTTGCGGATGTAGGCGGCGTCCCGCTCACCCCGGTCGGCGATCACCCGTTCCCGGATGGCGTCGAGTTCCTTGCCGAGGGTCTCGATGTCCTCGGCGCTGAGGTGCGCGATCGGGTTGACGGCTTTCTTCTGGATGACGGTCACGTCGACGTTCTCCGATCAAATTTCGAGTTCACAGGCGCCGGCCGCGGCCGACACGCAGGTCTGCACGCGTACGCCGTCGCCCGGCAGGGCGGTGGTGAGCTGCCCGTTACGCAGGTCACGGACCGCGCCTTGGCGCATCGGCAGCACACAGCCGTAACAGATACCCATCCGGCAGCCTGAGGGCATCAGAACGCCGGCGTCTTCTCCGGCGTCGAGCAGAGGCGTGGCGCCGTCGGCCTCGATGGTGACCGACGAGCGGGTGAAGGTGACCGTGCCGCCGTCACCGGCGGTGATGATGGTCGGTCGGAAGCGTTCGGTGTGCAGCCGGTCGGTGGCGCCCCGCGCGGCCCAGTGCTGCTCGACCGCGTCCAGCAGACCGATCGGGCCGCAGGCCCAGGTCTCGCGTTCGCAGTGGTCCGGCACCAGGGTGTCGAGTTCGGCCACCTCCAGCAGGCCGTCGACGGAGGTGTGCCGTTCCACCAGCCGGATGGCCCCGCGGGCGGCCAGCTCCCGCAGTTCCGCGCCGAACACCACGTCGGCCGAGGTCGGCGCGGAGTGGATCAGCACCACGTCGCTGCCGGTGAGGGCACCGCTGCGCAGCATCCCGGCGACCGGGGTGATGCCGCTGCCGGCGGTCAGGAACAACACCCGCGACGGCGCCGACTGAGGCAGGACGAAGTCACCGGTCGCCTGGTCGAGCTGCACGATGGTGCCGGGACGGACCCGTCGCACCAGGAAGTTGCTGACCACCCCGTCGGGGATGGCCTTGACCGTCACCGAGATGGGATCGGTCCGTCCGCCGGGCGGGGAGGTCACCGAGTAGGCCCGCCACTGGCGTACCCCGTCGACGTCGACCCCGAGGCGGATGTACTGGCCCGGCTGGTGGCCGCGCCAGCTACGGCCGGGCTGGATCACCACGGTCGCCGCGTCCGGGGTCTCCGGACGGACCTCGACGATGCGTCCGCGCAGGTCGGCGCCGGCCCGCAGCGGTGCGACCATGTCCAGGTAGTCTGCGGGCAGTACCGGGGTGGTAACCGTCTCGGCGAGCCGCATCAGGCGGCGCCGGAAGGATCCCTTCGTGCCCGGTGGTGGAGCGGTGGCGGCCATACAACGATCGTCGCGGCCCGCTGGCATAAAATCTTGGCCAGCGAAGGTAAAGCACTCCATCCCTTTTGTGCGGGGAGAACAACGTGGCGGAGAACTCCGGAACCACTGATCGGGTCGCCCGCCTGGCACTTGAGCGGCGGGTCGCCCGTGAACTGGTCGACCGGTTACCGTTGGTAGCCGCACAGACGGTAAGCGCGATCACGGCCGAGGTGCCGAGCTATTCCGGCACCCTGACCGGCCAGATGCGGGACAAGATCGAGAACGCCGTGCAGATCGCGCTGGGCACCTTCCTGCAACTGCTGGAACGTCCGCACGCCGGTGCGGCCAGCACTCCCCTGGTGCCGGCCCTGGAGGCGGCGTACGCGCTGGGCAGCGGGGAGGCCCGCTCCGGTCGCAGCGTGGACGCCCTGCTGGCCGCCTACCGGATCGGGGCCCGGGTCTCCTGGCGGGAGATGGCCGCGGCCACGGTGTCGCTGGGGCTGCCGGCGGCCACGGTAGCGGAGTTCGCCGAGCTGATGTTCGCCTACATCGACGAACTCTCCGCGGCCAGCGTGGCCGGGCACGCCGACGAGTTAGCCAGCGCCGGCCGGGCCCAGCGCCGCAACCTGGAACGACTGGCCCAGCAGTTGCTCGCCGGGGAGCCGCAGGAGGTGCTGCTGCGCAGCGCCGAGCGGGCGAACTGGCCCGTCCCGGAGACCCTCACGGTGGTGCTGCTGCCGCAGGCGAAGCTGCGCGGCGCCCTGGCGCTGCTGGGCGAGCACACCCTGGAGAGCAGCGAGGAGTTGCCCGCCGGTGAGCCCGGTGAGGAGACCGTCGTGCTGCTGGTGCCGAACATGCACGGTGACCGGCGCCGTCAACTCGCCCGGATGCTGCACGGCCGCCGTGCGGTGCTCGGCCCGGCCCGCCCGTGGGCGCAGGCCAGTTCCTCCTACCGCCGGGTGGTACGGGTGCTCGATCTGGGTATCGCCCCACCCGCCGAGGGGGACCCCCTGGACACCGAGCGGCACCTGGCCGAGTTGCTGCTCAGCGCCGACGCCGAGGCCCTGGCGGACCTGCGGGCCCGGGTCCTGCAACCGCTGGCGGAACTGCCCGCGGCCACCGCGGAACGGCTCACCGAGACGTTGCGCTCCTGGTTGCTGCACCAGGGGCGACGCGACGACATCGCCGCCGACCTGTTCGTGCATCCCCAGACGGTGCGCTACCGGATGGGGCAGCTACGTCAGCTCTTCGGCGAACGGCTGACCGACCCGCGTAGCCTGCTGGACCTCACGGTCGCGTTGGCCCTGCCGGGGGCGACCACCCCCGCCGGCTGACCGGGCGCCTCACTCCAGGTTCCGGGGTCCGAGCAGCCGGATCTCCTCGACATCCAGCCGCGCCTCCAGCTCCCGCTGTACGGCGTCGTCGATCTGCCGGCGGTCCCGCAGTCGGATGATCTCGCGTCGCTTGTGGTCGAGCACCGCCAGGCGCAACTGGCGCTCGGTCTCCCGGGCCGCCGCCGTGCCGTCCTGCGGGTCGGCGTGCAGCAGGTCCAGATGGTTCTCGTACTCGTCGCGGATCCGTCGCACGGTGTCCGGGTCGGCCCCGACCCGGTCGGCGATGTCCGGCAGGGCGTGCAGGGTCTGCCGGATGGCGTGGCTCTGCGCCCGCCGTTTCTCCTCGGCGTGGTCCGGATCCGGGGTCAGCTTGGCCCAGCTCATCAGCAGCGGCAGGGTGGTGCCCTGGACCAGCATGGTCAACAGGATGACCGCGGCGACGCAGAAGATGATCAGGTCTCGGTCCGGGACCGGTCGGCCGTCGACGTTCAGCGGGACCGCCAGGGCCGCCGCCAGGGAGACCGCACCCCGGAACCCGGCCCACCCGGCCACCGTACGGATCCGCCAGTTGACCCGCCGTTCCCGGCCGACCCGACGCCGGTCCACCAGGCGCGTCACCCCGGCCGTCAGGTGCACCCAGAGCATGCGGACCACCACCAGCACCACGGCCACCACCACCGCGATGACGATCGCCCGGGTCAGCGTCAGACTGTTGACCTCGCGTACCACCCGGGGGATCTGGAGCCCCACCAGCACGAACAGCCCGCCGTTGATGAGGAAGGTGGTCAGGTCCCAGAAGGACAGGGCCAGCACCCGGGACCGGGCCCGGATCACCCGGGGGCTGGCGTAGGCCAGCAGCAGCCCGGACACCACCACCGCCAGCACCCCGCTCTCGTGGATGGCCTCGGCCAGGAAGAAGGCCGTGAAGGGGGTCAGGACGCTCAGCGCCCCCTCCCGCAGGGGATCGTCGAGCCGTTTGCGGATCGCGATCACCACGACCCCGACCAGGGCCCCGGCCGCGATGCCGCCGAGGAAGGACAGGCCGATGCGTTCGACCAGTTCCAGGGCGTTCGGTGCGGTCCCGCCGCCGAGCAGACCGAGGGCGACCGCGAACAGCACCAGGGCCGTACCGTCGTTGATCAGGCTCTCGGTGTGCAGGGTGGTGAGCAGCCGCCGGGGCATCCGCTTGGCCAGCCCGGCCACGGCCGCCGCGTCGGTCGGGGCCAGCACCGCCCCGAGCACCCAGGCCACCGCCGGGTCTACCCCGAACCGCTGCACGACCAGGGACACCGCCACCATGGTGACCCCGACCAGCCCGACCGCCAGGGCGGCGATCACCACGATGTTCGCCCGCACCTCCCGCAGGCTGGTGGTCAGGCTCTCCCGGTACAGGATGGCCGGCAGGAACATCAGCAGCACCACCTCCGGCGCGAGCGTCACCCGCGCGAAGGGCGGCAGCAGGGCCAGCAGGGCACCGAAGCTGATCAGCAGGACCGGTGGGGCCACCCGGTACCGGCCACCGATGGTCGTACCGACCAGCACGGTGACCCCGAGGATGATGGCCAGCAGCACCCCGTGCACGTCGCCCCCGTTCGTCGCCCACCACATCGTGGTACGCGCCGGGGCCCCGCCGGGTCGATTCGCCGGCTACCGGCGGGAGCCGGCGGCCAGGTCCTCCTCGATCCGGCGGGCGGTGGCCAGCAGGGGTGCCAGCAGTTCCCGGCGGATCGCGTCGAAGGTGCCGCGGCTGGCGTGGGCGGAGACGTTCACCGCGGCGATCACCGCGCCGTCCTCGCCGTGGATCGGGGCGGCCAGGGACCGCAGCCCCTCCTCCAACTCCTGGTCGACGATGGCGTACCCCTGGCCGGCGATCCGGTTCAGGGCGGTACGCAGCTTCGCCGGGTCGGTGATGGTGCGCCGGGTCAACTGGCGCAGCTGCGCGGTGGCCAGGTAGTGGTCCAGCCACTCGGTCGGCTGGGCGGCCAGCAGCACCCGCCCCATCGAGGTGGCGTACGCCGGGAATCGGGTGCCGACACCGATCCCGACCGTCATGATCCTCTTGGTCGGTACCCGGGCGACGTAGACCACCTCGTCGCCGTCCAGGACGGAGACCGAGCAGGACTCGTGTACCTCGGCGACCAGGGCCTCCATGTGGGGCTGGGCCACCTCCGGCAGGCTCAGGCTGGACAGGTAGGCGTAGCCGAGGTCGAGGATGCGCGGGCGCAGGGCGAACAGCCGCCCGTCGGTGTGCATGTAGCCCAACTCGACCAGGGTGAGCAGGAATCGGCGGGCGGCGGCCCGGGTCAGTCCGGTGGCCCGGGCCACCTCGCTGAGGGTGAGTTGCGGGTGTTCGGCGTCGAAGGCGCGGATCACGGCCAGGCCCCGTTCCAGGGACTGGACGAACTCCCCCGATCGCGCCGCGTCGGTCACTGGGCCTCCTGCCGCAGGGTTTCCTGAGCCACCTTGAACGCCCGGTTCGCGGCCGGCACGCCAGCGTAGACGCCCACCTGGAGCAGCACCTCGCCGACCTCCTGGGGGGTCAGTCCGTTACGCAACGCCGCCCGGACGTGCATCGCCAGTTCCTCGTCATGATGCAGGGTGGCGAGCACGGCCAGGGTGATGCAGCTTCGGGTACGCCGATCCAGACCCGGCCGGGTCCAGATCTCACCCCAGGCGTAGCGGGTGATCAGGTCCTGGAAGTCGGCCGTGAACTCGTCGGTGTTGGCGATCGCCCGGTCGACATGCGCGTCGCCGAGCACCTGCCGCCGTACGGCCATGCCGGCCTCGTGTCGCTGCTGGTCGTTCACGGGTTCCTCCCGCCCTCCGGCGTGAAGTGGGTGCCGAGCAGCCGGGCCACGACGGCGGGCTGTTCGACATTGGCCAGGTGGGCGGCATCGTCCAGGACGACCAGCCGGGCGGACGGGATCCGGGCGGCGAGGTCCGCGGCGTGCTCGGGTGGGGTGGCCGGGTCCTCGGCGGCGCCGATCACCAGGGTGGGTGCGCGCACCCCCGCCAGGTCGGCCCGCAGATCCATCGCGGCGATGGCCTCACAGCAGGCGGCGTAGCCGGCCGCCGGGGTGGCGGTCAGCATGGCCCGGTGGTCGGCGACCGTGTCGGGTCGGGCGGCGGCGAAGCCCGGGGTGAACCAGCGGGACACCACCGGATCGGCGATGTCGCCGAACCCGCCGGCCCGGACGGTCTCCGCCCGGGACCGCCACCCCTGCGCCGGGGGCAGGAAGGCCGAGGTGCAGAGCAGGGCCAGCCGGTCGATCCGGTCGGGGGCGTGCGCGGCCAACCACATCCCGACCATGCCGCCAAGGGAGAGCCCGGCATAGTGCGCGGAGACGACCCCCAGGTCGTCCAGCAGCTCCAGCACCGCCCGGCCGAGCAGGTCGATGGTGTACGCCCCCGGCGGCACCGGGGAACGGCCGTGACCCAGGTGGTCGTAGCGGACCACCCGGAACCGGGCCGCCAGGGCGGCCACCTGGGGTTGCCACATGGCACCGGTGGTGCCCAGGGAACTGCCCAGCAGCAGCACCGGCGCCTCGGGCGGCCCGTCGATGGTGGCGTGCAACCTCATCCGCTCCCCCCTTCATGGATCGCCAGGGCACGGTCCACGAGTTCGGCGGCGCTGCCGAGCCACCCGGCCGGATCCAGCGCGGCGTCCAGGTCCGTCACCGACAGGTGGGCGGTCACCTCCGGGTCGGCCAGCAGGGCCTCCCGGAAACCGGCGCCGGTGGTGGCCCGGGCGACCACCTGGTGTGCGGTGGCCCGGCCCAGGGCCGGGGCCAGGCGGGTGGCGACGGCCTCGGCCAGCAGCAGGCCACCGGTGGCGTCCAGGTTGGCCCGCATCCGCTGCGGGTCCACCCGCAGGTCGGTCAGCATCCGGGCGGTACGGGCGGCCGCCCCACCGGCCAGGTGCACCAGGTCCAGCAGGGGTTCCCATTCGGCGTGCCAGCCGCCGGTGGCCCGTTCGTGTTCCTGCCCGGCGGCGGCGAAGAGGGTGCCCACGAGTCCGGGACCCCGCCGGGCGGCGGCGGCTACCAGCACGGAGTCGACCGGGTTGCGTTTGTGTGGCATGGCCGAGGAGCCGCCGCGTCCCGCCCCGCCCTCGGTCACCTCGCCGATCTCGGTCTGGGCCAGCAGCCCGACATCCAGGGCGATCTTGCCGGTGGCGGCCAGCAGCCCGCCGAGGGCGGCGGCCAGGTCGAGCACGGGCTGTCGGCGGGTGTGCCAGGGCAGCGGGCTGGCCGCCAGGCCCAGATGGGCGGCGAACCGGTCCGCCACCGCCAGGCCGGTCGACCCGTACCCGGCCAGGGTGCCCACCGCACCGCCGAGTTGCGCCGGCAGGGCGGCGCACGCCTGGGCCACCCGGTCCCGGGCCTGGTGCAGGCCGAGCAGCCAACCGGCGGCCTTGAGTCCGAAGGTGGTCGGGGCGGCCTGCTGGCCCAGGGTGCGGGCCACCATGAGGGTGTCGCGGTGGGTCCGGGTCAGGTCGGCGGCGGCGCCTGCGGCGGTGTCGAGGTGACCCAGCAGGGGTACGGCGGCCCGGGTCACCACCAGGGCCAGGGCGCTGTCGAGGATGTCCTGACTGGTGGCGCCGTGGTGCACCCAGGGGCGGGCCGAAGGCGACACGGCCTCGGTCAGCCGGCGGACCAGGGGAACCACCGGGTTGCCGGCGGCGTCTGCCGCCGCGCCGAGGGCCGCCGGGTCGTACCGGTCGGCCTGGCAGTGCCCAGCGATCTCCTCGGCTACCGGGGCGGGCAGCAGACCGGCGTCGGCACCGGCTCGGGCCAGGGCGGCCTCGGCGTCCAGCAGGGCCTGCAACAGGTGCCGGTCGTCGAGTTCGGCGTCCACCTCGACCGCGCCGGACAGCCCGCGCAGCAGGGCCTCAGACGGCGAAGAAGACGGTCTCATGCTCTCCCTGCAAGCGGATGTCGAACCGGTAGCCGTCCGGGGCCGGCCGGGCCACGAGGGTGTCGCGGCGGTCGGCCTCGACCGTACGCAGCACCGGGTCGGTGGCGTTGGCGGACTCGTCCGGGAAGTAGATCCGGGTGACCAGGCGGTGCAGCAGCCCTCGGCCGAACACCGACAGGTTCAGGTGCGGGGCCTCGATCTCGCCCTCCGGGGTGGGCAGGGGTCCGGGCCGTACGGTGTGCAGGGCGTAGCAGCCCTCGGCGTCGGTGTCGGCCCGGCCGAAGCCCCGGAAGCCGGGCAGGGTGGGCGTTCTAGCCCCCCTCGGGTCGTCGGGGTGGTCGAAGTGCCCGTCCGGGTCGGCCTGCCAACTCTCCACCATCGCGTCGATGACCGGGGCGCCGTTGCCGTCGGTGATCCGGCCCCGGATCCAGCAGGCCCCCGGGGTGCCCTCCGGCACCACGTACGGGCCGTCGGGCCAGCTCAGGCCGATGTGCAGGTACGGCCCGACGGTCTGGGCGGGCGTCACGCCCAGGCGGTCACTCATCGTCGTCCTCGTCCTCGAAGGGGGTGGCTTCCCGGCCCCGCAGCACGATGTCGAACCGGTAGGCCAGGGCCCACTCCGGTCGGGTGGCGGTGTGGTCGTAGCGGGCCACCATCCGCTGGCGGGCCTGCGGGTCCCGCACCGAGTTGAAGATCGGGTCCTGGCTGAACAGCGGGTCGCCGGGGAAGTACATCTGGGTCACCAGGCGCTGGGTGAAGGCCCGGCCGAACAGCGAGAAGTGGATGTGTGCCGGCCGCCAGGCGTTGTCGTGGTTGCGCCAGGGGTACGCCCCGGGCTGCACGGTGACGAACTCGTACCGTCCCTGGTCGTCGGTGAGGGCCCGCCCGACCCCGGTGAAGTGGGGGTCCAGGGGTGCCGGCCAGTTGTCGACGGCGTGCCGGTAGCGGCCGGCGGCGTTGGCCTGCCAGATCTCCACCAGGGTGTGCGGTACGGCCCGGCCGTCGCCGTCGAGGACCCGGCCGTGCACGATGATCCGCTGCCCCTGGGGCTCGCCGTCGTGCTGCCGGGTCAGGTCGTGGTCGAGTTCGCCGAGGCGGCCCTCGCCGAGCAGCGGGCCGGTGATCTCGGTGAGCCGCTGCGGCAGGTAGATCAACGGCTGGCTTGGGGCCCGGCTGACGGTGGACTTGTAGCCGGGGCTGAGCAGCGGGGGGTGGGCCTCGACGTCGTCGCGCCGGTAGTCGGGCAGCAGCAGCGCCGGGGTGGTCTCGTTCATGGGTGTCCCTTCCGGGGGCCGGCGCATCAGTGCGGGGCCTTCTTGGTCGCTTCCAGGGCGCGCAGCACGGTGAGTTCCGCCGCGGTGGGCGGCTCGCCGACGGTCACCTCCTCGGCGACGGCCAGCGGCCAGCCGGTGGCCGCCCGGACCTGGTCGACCGTGACACCGGGATGCACCCGGGTGAGGGTGAGTTCGCAGGTCACCGGGTCGGCGGTCAGCACGCCCAGGTCGGTGATGACGGTCTTCGGGCCGCCGCCGCGCAGGCCCAGCCGCTCCCGGTCGCCCGGACCGGTGCCGTAGCCGACCGAGGTGACGAAGTCGACCCGGTCGATGAAGGCACGCAGGCTCTGCCGGACGATGACCACCACCTCGCCGCAGGAGGCGGCGATCTCCGGAGCGCCACCGGCACCGGGCAGGCGTACCTTCGGATCGGTGTAGTCGCCGCCGATGACGGTGGTGTTGATGTTGCCGTACCGGTCGAGTTGGGCGGCGCCGAGGAAACCCACGTCGATGCGGCCGGGTTGCAACCAGTAGTTGAAGACCTCCGGCACGGAGACCACCGCGTCGGCGGTGTCGGCGAGCACCCCGTCGCCGATGGACAGCGGCAGCCGGTCGGGCTTGGCGCCCAGGCAGCCCGACTCGTAGATGAGCACGAGGTTCGGGGCGTGGGTGACCCGGGCCAGGTTGGCCGCCGTGCTGGGCAGGCCGATGCCGACGAAGCAGGCGGCGCCGTCGCGCAACTGGCGGGCGGCGGCCACGGTCATCATCTCGTCGGCGGTGTAGTCGGGGCTCACGCCGGTACCTCCGCATCGAGCACGTGCCGGGCGATCCACTCCTGGAAGCCGGCCCGCTCCCGGCTGATCGCGTCCCAGGCCAGGTAAAAGTCGTTGTCCCGGACCGAATAACCCTGGGTGTACGAGGGGTGGGCCCCGCCGGGCACGTGTGCCACCGCGGTGACCGCCCAGCCGGGCAGGATCACCTGCCCGGGTACCGGCTCCAGGTCGTCGACGATCTCCTCGACGGTGACCAGCGACCGCCGGGCGGCCAGGACGGCCTCCTTCTGCACCCCGGTGATGCCCCACATCTGCACGTTGCCGGCCCGGTCGGCGCGTTGGGCGTGCACCACTGTCACATCCGGTCGCAGGGCGGCCACCGCGGTCAGCCGCTCCCCGGTGAAGGGGCATTCGATCGGGCGGATGTTGGCGGTGTGTCGGGGCAGGTCGGTGCCGGTGTAGCCGCGCAGCACCGCGAAGGGCAGGCCGCTGGCACCGGCGACGTACCGGTTGGCCATCCCGGCATGGCTGTGTTCCTCCAACTCCAGCGGCACCGGCCAGGAGTTCTGCACGGCGTCGCGGAACCGGTGCAGGGAACCGACCCCGGGGTTGCCGCCCCAGGAGAAGACCAGCCGACGGGCGCAGCCGGCCCCGATCAACTGGTCGTAGATGACGTCCGGGGTCATCCGGACCAGGGTCAGGTCGCGTCGCCGCTGCCGGATGATCTCGTGGCCGGCGGCGAAGGGGATGAGGTGGGTGAATCCCTCCAGGGCCACCGTGTCCCCGTCGCGGATCAGGTCCGCCACCCCCTCGGCCAGCGAGACGAGCTTCGCCATCAGCTTCCGCCCTCGTTGAGGTCCAGGCCCGCCGCCGGGTGTTCGGTATGCGGACTCGCGTACACATCTCGAACGTAGTGGCCCGAGTCGAGGTCCGTCAACGCGCCGGACAACGGTGCGCGGATGCCCGCCGGCGTGACGTTGACTAAGCCGAGGGCCCGTGCCATGTTCTGCAAGAGAACAACCGTTCGGCTTCCGAACAGCTCCGGGAGGCAGCGATGGCGGGCGGCAGCCGCTCCCCCGGCGCCTCGGTGACCTCACGGGTGCTGGCCGTGCTCGGCGCCTTCGACGCCACCCATCCGGCGTTGACCCTCAGCGACATCGCCCGGCGTAGCGGCCTGCCGCTGGCCACCACCCACCGGCTGGTCGCCGAACTGGTCAGCGGCCGGGCCCTGTCGCGCGCCGCCGACGGCAGCTACCGCATCGGGGTACGGCTGTGGGAGATCGGGCTGCTCTCCCCGCTGCACGGCCAACTCCGCGAGGTGGCCCTGCCCTACCTGCAGGAGCTGTACACCACCGTGCAGGAGAACGTGCACCTGGCGGTCCGGGACGGCGGCGAGGCGCTCTACGTGGAGAAGGTCACCGGCCACCGCGCGGTGCCGACCGTCTCCCGGGCCGGGGGCCGACTGCCGCTGCACGCCACCGGGGTCGGCAAGGCCCTGCTGGCGTACGCCCCACCGGAGGTGATCGCCGCCCACCTGCGGGGGCCGTTGCGCCGCTGCACGCCGTACACCATCACCGAGCCGGGTCGACTGGCCCGGGAGCTGGCCGCCGTCCGCGAACGCGGCTGGGCGCGGACCCACGAGGAGATGACCCTGGGTTCCTGCTCGGTCGCGGTCGCGGTGCGGGGGCCCGACGGCGCGGCCCTGGCCGCCATCGGGGTGGTCGGGCACAGCCTCGGTGGAGGGCCGCAGCGGCTGGTCCCGGCGCTGAGGGCGGCGGCCGACCAGGTCGCGGCCCGGTTGGCCGACGAACCGCCCGCGACCCAGCACGCCACCGCCTGACCGGCGCAGGGAGCCGGTACGGCGGAGATCAGCCTTCCACTGGGCGGAAACCGACAGCGGCGGCCCGGGTCGGCAGCGGGCAGGCTGAGGGCGGTGGGAGACGGCGACGAGGTCGCCGACGATCAAGGAGGCACGGATGCGTACCCAGGTCGGCATCGTCGGAGCGGGACCGGCCGGTCTCATGCTGTCGCACCTGCTGCACCGGCGCGGCATCTCCTCGGTGGTGCTGGAGAGCCGCAGCCGGGAGTACGTGGAACACCGGGTCCGCGCCGGGGTGCTCGAACAGGGCTCGGTCGACCTGCTGCGCGCCACCGACCTGGGGGCCCGGCTGGACCGGGAGGGCCTGCGGCACGAGGGCATCGAACTGCGCTTCGCCGGGGAGTCGCACCGGGTGGCGATGACCGAGCTGACCGGCCGGGCGATCACCGTGTACGGGCAGCAGGAGGTGGTCAAGGACCTGATCGCCGCCCGGCTGGCCGCCGGGGGCACGATCCTGTTCTCCGCCGAGGCGACCGGCCTGTCCGGCCTGAAGTCGCCCTCGCCGGTGGTGCACTACCGGCACGAGGGGCGGGAGGAGGAACTGCACTGCGAGTTCGTGGTCGGCTGCGACGGCTTCCACGGGGTCAGCCGGGCGGCCGTGCCGGAGGGGGTGCTGCACACCTACGAACGCACCTACCCCTTCGCCTGGCTGGGCATCCTGGCCGCCGCCGCACCCGCGGTCGAGGAACTCATCTACGCCCACCACGAACGCGGCTTCGCCCTCTACAGCATGCGGTCGCCGCAGATCTCCCGGCTCTACCTCCAGGTCCCGGCGGACGAGGACATCGCCGACTGGCCGGACGAGCGGATCTGGGCCGAACTGCGGACCCGGCTGGAGACCGTGCCGGGCTGGACCCTCAACGAGGGGCCGATCCTGGAGAAGGCGATCACCCCGCTGCGCAGCTTCGTGGTCGAGCCGATGCAGTGGCAGCGGCTGTACCTGGCCGGGGACGCCGTGCACATCGTGCCCCCCACCGGCGCCAAGGGGATGAACCTGGCCCTGGCCGACGTGGCGCTGCTCGGTGACGCCTTCGCGGCCTGGTACGCCGAGGGTCGCACCGACCTGCTGGGCGACTACTCGCGTACCGCCCTACGCCGGGTCTGGCGGGCCCAGCAGTTCTCCTGGTGGATGACCTCGATGCTGCACCGCCTCAACGCCGACGACCCGTACGAGGCGAAACTCCAGGAGGCCAACCTGCGCTACCTGATCACCTCCCCCGCGTACGCCACCAGCCTGGCGGAGAACTACGTCGGGCTGGCGGAGGTGTGAAGGAAGGGCACCTTCTTAACGCCTCGGGTAGAGGAAGGTGCCCTTCTTAACGGCGCAGCGCAAGATGGCGGACGGGCGACGGCATGCCGGAGTCGATCATCGCGGCGGGTCAGTCGACGACCGGGCTGCGCCGTTCCAGCAGCACCACGTCGCGCCAGCGGCCGTGGTGGCGGGCCACCCGCTCGCGGACCCCGACGACCCGGAAGCCGGCCCGACGGTGCAGTGCCAGGCTGGCGGTGTTCTCCGGGAAGACCGCGGACTGGATGGTCCAGATGCCGGCCGCCTCGGTCGAGGCGATCAGGCCGTCGAGCAGCAGCCGGGCCACTCCCCGCCCCTGCGCCGCCGGGTCCACGTAGACGGAGTGTTCCACCACCCCGGCGTAGACCAGCCGGGTAGAGGTGGGAGACACCGCGATCCAGCCGAGCAGGGTCCCCGCGTCGTCGACCGCCACCAGGCGGTGCGCCGGGAGGCGCCCGGCGTCGAAGGCGGCCCAACTGGGGGCGACGGTCTCGAAGCTGGCCTGTCCACCGTCCAGCCCCGCCTGGTAGATCGCCAGCACCCGGTCGGCGTCGGCGGCCGTCATCGGCCGCAGCATCACCTCGGCCATCGGCCTCACCCCGTTCGCCCCGTACCTGCTCAGGGGCGGTTTTCGTCGCCCCGGCACGCCGAAGATCGCGGGCCGGGGCCCACCGTACTCCGGCATTGCGCCGGGTCGGCCGTCGCCTCCCGGCCGACCCGCTCCGGAGGACTCCTCGGGAGCGGGTCGACCGGTCGGGGTCAGTGTTCGGTGAGGTGCGCCTGCACCGCGTCGGCCGCTGCGGTGACGCCGCCGTTGGCCCGTACCTCGGCGCTTGCCTGGGCCAGGCGGTCCCGCACGGCGGTGTCGGCGGCTACCGCGTCGACCGCCGCCCGCAGGGCCTGGGCGGTGACCTCCTCGGCGGGCAGCAGCCGACCCAGGCCGGCGTCGAGGAGCTGTTGCGCGTTGGCGAACTGGTCGACCGCCTGCGGGACCGCGACCGTGGGCACCCCGAACCAGAGGGCCTCCGTGCAGCCGCCCATGCCGGCGTGGGTGACGAAGGCCGAGGCGTGGGCCAGCACCACCAGCTGCGGCACCCGGCGATGCACCTCGACATTGCCGGGCAGCGGCCCCAGGTCAGCCGGGTCCACCTTGTCGCCGAGGGCGATCACCACCTGCCAGGGCGAGTCGGCGAACCCCTCCAGGCAGGCCCGGTACACCGGCAACTGATCGTTGTACGCCGTACCGAAGGAGACCAGCAGGACCGGCCGCCCGTCGGCCGGTGGGGTCCACCCCGGCTCGGTCAGCCGGGCCGGGTCCAGACACGGGCCGACGAACCGGACCGTGTCCGGGACCCGGTCGGCGTTCGGTTGCATCACCCGGGGAATGAGCGACAGCACCCGCTCGGGGAACGTGACGAAGGTACGCGAATCCGCGGGGATGCCGTGGTCGGCCAGCCAGGCGTCGAAGGTGGCGTAGTAGTCCCGCCCGGAGTCCGAGGAGGTCAGCGCGGTGAAGAAGTCCGCCATGTCCTGCTGGTAACCGGTCCAGGCGACCATCGTCGGTGACAGTTGCACCGCCGGCACCCCGTACCGGTGGCCCAGCAGTGGGCCGGGCAGCCCGCCGATGTCGTAGAGCACCAGGTCCGGCCGGTCCGTGTCGTAGCGGGCGGTCAGTCGCGGCAGCACCGCGATGCCCTCGTCGAGGAACACCCGCATGGCCGTGGCCGGGTCCTCCGGCCATGGGGTGTCCCCCTGGGGCAGGATCGTCGGGTGGGCGATCGGCTCGGCCCCGGTGGAGGCGACCAGGTCGGTCAGGGGTTCGCCGACCGCGTAGGTCACCCGGTGACCCCGGTCGACCAGTTCGCGGATCAGCGCCAACGAGGGGTAGATGTGGCTGGGCGCGGTGGCGCCGACCATGGCGATATGAGCTGGCTTACGCATTGGAGAAAGGTCCTGTCGAGTCGGAGAGACGGTGTCATCCGAGGGAGGCGACGCGGACCGGGCCCGGGCCACTCGCCGTGGCGAGGGCGTCGTCGGGCCGAGGAAGGCACCGGTCGAGGCACGACCGGCGTCAGGCGTCGCCTCAGGCGGAACGCAGGCGCATGAATGCGATGATCATGAGTACGACCGTAGTGGCACCGGGCCGGGTCGGTCAACCCGGTTGACGCCGGCGGGTCTTGTCGGCCGGGCACCGGCGGCGGTACCTTCCGGCGATAGGCACCGACTCCTCCGCCGCCACCCCGACCGGTCGGCACCTGCTCTGGTATCGGCGGCCCGCCGTGGACTGGCAGTCCCAGGCCCTGCCGATCGGCAACGGCCGCCTCGGTGCCATGCTCTTCGGCCGGCCCGACCACGAGCGGATCCAGTTCAACGAGCAGAGCCTGTGGGGCGGGGTAGCGGACTACGACAACGCCCTGGCCGGGCAGCCCGACGAGGTCTTCGACCCGAGCATGACCGGCTTCGGCTGCTACCTGGCCTTCGGCGACCTGCACCTGCGCTTCCACCCCCAGCCGGACATCGACTACCGCCGGGATCTGGACCTGGAATCCGGCCTGCACAGCACCCGCTTCGGCGCACCCGGTCAGAGGGTGCTGCGGGAGGCCTTCGCCAGTCGCGGCGCCGACCTGCTGGTCCTGCACTACACGGCCGAGCGGCCCGGGGCCCTGGACTGCGACATCACCCTGACCAGCGCACAGGCGGCAGCCACGACCGCCCACGCCGGGACCATCGCCTTTCGCGGTGTGCTGGGCAACGGGCTGCGGTACGCCGCCGCCGTCCGGGTGGCGGCCACCGACGGGCAGGTCACCGCCGAGGGCCACCACCTGCGGGTACGCTCGGCCACCCGGCTGACCCTGCTGCTGGACGCCCGTACGGACTACCGGCTGGACGCCGCCGCGCGGTGGCGGGGGGCAGATCCGGAGCCGGTGGTACGCGCCACCCTGGACCGGGCCGCCGGGCAACCCCACGCCGTGCTGCGCGCGGCCCATGTGGCGCAGGCCCGGTCGACAGCCGACCGGGTACGGGTGCACTGGGGGGTAAGCCCCGACGAGGTCACCGCCCCTGCCGACGGACCAGCGGCTGGCCCGCTACCGGGCGGGCGACGCCGACCCCGAACTGGAGCAGACCATGTTCGTGTTCGGCCGGTACCTGCTGCACAGCTCCTCCCGACCCGGCGGGCTGCCCGCCAATCTGCAGGGACTGTGGAACGACAGCAACCAGCCGCCCTGGGCGGCGGACTACCACACCAACATCAACGTCCAGATGAACTACTGGTGTGCCGAGACCACCGACCTGGCCGACAGCCACCGGGCCCTCGTGGAGTTCATCCGGCAGGTGGCCGTACCCAGCCGGGTGGCCACCCGCAGCGCCTTCGGCGCCAACATCCGGGGTTGGACGGCCCGCACCAGCCAGAGCATCTTCGGTGGCAACTCGTGGCAGTGGAACACCGTGGCCAGCGCCTGGTACGCCCAGCACCTCTACGAGCACTGGGCCTTCAACCAGGACCTCGGATACCTGCGGGACACCGCCTATCCCCTGATCAGGGAGATCTGCGAGTTCTGGACCGACCGGCTGGTCGAGGACGGCACCGGCCACCTCCTCGCTCCGCAGGGGTGGTCGCCGGAGCACGGCCCCCGTGAGGACGGGGTGCCGTACGACCACCAGATCATCTGGGACCTGTTCCAGAACTACCTGGACTGCGCCGCCGCCCTGGAGGTCGACGCCGAGTTCCGGGCCACGGTCGCCGACCGGCAGGCCCGGCTGGCACCGGACCGGATCGGGCGGTGGGGTCAGCTTCAGGAGTGGCGGACGGACCGCGACGACCCGCACGACCGGCACCGCCACACCTCCCACCTGTTCGGGGTCTACCCGGGCCGCCAGATCACCCCCGCCGGTACCCCGGAACTCGCCGCCGCGGCCCTGGTGTCCCTGCGGGCCCGCTGCGGCCGAAGCGACGGCGGCCCGGTCAGCGACGACACCGTCACCGGGGACAGCCGCCGGTCCTGGACCTGGCCCTGGCGGGCGGCGATCTTCGCCCGGCTGGGCCAGGCGCAGCCGGCCTGGTCCATGCTCCGGGGTCTGCTGCGGCACAACACCCTGGACAACCTGCTGTGCACCCACCCCCCGATGCAGGTCGACGGCAACCTGGGCATCACCGGGGCTATCGCGGAGATGCTGCTGCAGAGCCACGAGGGCGTCATCCACCTGCTGCCCGCCCTGCCGCCGCACTGGGCCGACGGCAGCTTCGCGGGGCTGCGGGCCCGGGGCGGCTACCGGGTCGACTGTGTCTGGCGGGCCGGTCGGGTCACCGACTTCACGATCACCGCCGATCGCACCCGGCGCCGGGCCCCGGTGCGTGTTTGCATCGAGGGCCGGGAACTGCTCGTCGAACCCCGCTGACCCGGTTTCAGGAGGAGAGCAGGCCCTCGGCGACCAGGTCCACCCAGAGGGCGTCCGGGACCGGCCTGGCCAGCAGTTCGGCGTTGCGTCTCACCTGCTCGGCACTCGTGGCGCCGACGACCAGAGTGGCCACCGCCGGATGCCGGGCCACGAAGGCCATCGCCGCCTGCGGCAGGCTCACCCCGTGCCGTCGGCAGGTAGCGGCGATGCGTACCGCCCGGTCGTGGATCGGCGGCGGCACCGGACGGTAGTCGTACATCCGGCCGGGTTGATCGGTGGCCAGCACCCCGCTGTTGAAGACCCCGGCGGCGAGCACGGACACCCCCCGTTCCTCGCAGGCCGGCAGCAGGTGGTCCTGCGCCGACTGGTCCAGCAGGGTGTACCGCCCGGCCAGCATGACGGTGTCGATGTCGGTCTCCCGGACGAACCGGTGCAGCATCCGCCACTGGTTCATGCCGACGCCGATGGCACCCACCACCCCCTGGGCCCGCAGCTCGTGCAACGCCGGGTACGCCTGCTCGACCGCCTGCCGCCAGTGCTGGTCCGGGTCGTGCAGCAGCACCACGTCGATCCGGTTCAGGCCCAGCCGGTCCAGGCTGGACTCCAGGGATCGGCGTACCCCCTCGGCGCTGAAGTCCCACTGCCGGACATGGTCGGCCGGGACGTCGAAGCCGCCCTCCTCATCGCGCAGGTGGGCGGTCTGTGGCGAGGGCACCAGCAACCGACCGACCTTGGTGGACACGGTGTACCCGGCACGGGGCCGGTCGGCCAGGGCGGCGCCCAGCCGGCGTTCGGCCAGGCCGAGGCCGTAGTGCGGGGCGGTGTCGAAGTAGCGGATGCCCGCCTGGCAGGCCGCCTCCACGGTGCGGAGGGCGGTCTCCTCGTCCACGGCCCGGTACAGGTTGCCGATCCCGGAGGACCCGAATCCGAGCTGACTGACCGTTACCTGCGTACTGCCCAGCCGTCTCATGGCTGCCTCGATTCACCGGGGGCAGTTGTCGGTGGGCGTACCCGCAGACCCTGCATTCCGCCGTCGACCGCGAGCACCGTCCCGGTGGTGGCGGCGGCCGAGGGACCGGCCAGGTAGGCCACCGCCGCCGCCACCTCGACCGGGGTGACCAGCCGCCCGAGGGGTTGGCGGGCGCGCAGGGCCGCGTACTCGGCGGCGGGATCGGCGGCGGCGTCGACCAGTCGGCGTACCCAGGGGGTGTCTACCGTGCCGGGGTTGACGCAGTTGACCCGGATGCCCTCGCCGAGGTGATCGGCGGCCATGGCCAGGGTCAGGGCCTGCACCGCGCCCTTGGTGGCGCTGTAGAGGGCCCGGCCGGGCAGGCCGGCGGTCGCCGCGATCGAGCAGATGTTGACGATCGCGGCGGCCGAGGAGACCCGCAGGTACGGCAAAGCTGCCCGGGTGACCCGGACGATGCCGACCACGTTGACGTCGTACACCCGATGCCACTCGTCGTCCGACTGGGCCTCGATGGTGCCCTGTACCCCGACACCGGCGTTGTTGACCAGCACATCCAACCCGCCGAGCCGATCCGCGGCGGCGGGCACGGCCGCCTGCACCGAGTCGGGGTCGCTGACGTCGCAGGCGATGGCGTGCAGCGGCGGAGGTATGTTCGACGGGTCCAGATCGAGGCAGGCCACGGCGGCACCCCGCGCGGCCAGCAGCTCGGCGGTCGCCAGGCCGATGCCCGATCCTCCGCCGGTCACCACGGCGGCCAGCCCGGTGAACTCCCCGCTCACGCGGTGCCGACCGGCTGGCGTTGCCGACCGAGCCCGTCGATCTCCATCTCGATCACCTCACCGCCGCGCAGGTACGGCTTGGGGTCGGGCATCCCCAGGGCGACCCCCGCCGGGGTGCCGGTGTTGATCACATCGCCCGGTTCCAACACCATGAACTGGCTGACATAGTGGATGATCTCGGCCACCCCGAAGATCATGTTCTTGGTGTTGCCGTCCTGGCGCAGGATGCCGTTGACACTGCACCTCAGGCCCAGCTGCTGCGGGTCGGGCGCCTCGTCCGGGGTGACCAGCCAGGGTCCGAGAGGGTTGAAGGTCTCGCAGGACTTGCCCTTGTCCCACTGGCCGCCGCGTTCCAGCTGGAACTCGCGTTCGGAGAGGTCGTTGGAGATCGTGTACCCGGCGACACAGGCCAGGGCCTCGGCCGGGCTCGTCAGGTAGCGGGCGGTGCGGCCGATCACGACGGCGAGTTCGACCTCCCAGTCGGTCTTGCGGCTGCCCCGGGGTACCAGCACCTGGTCGTTCGGGCCGACCACGGTGTACGACGCCTTCAGGAACAGGACCGGCTCGGCCGGTGGTCTCGCACCGATCTCGGCGGCATGATCGAAGTAGTTCAACCCGACGCAGACGACCTTGCCGGGTCGGGCGACCGGGGCACCGATGCGGACCGTGGGATCAACCTGCGGAAGGCTGCCGCCCTGCACCGCCGCACGTACCTCCTCGATGCCGTCGCCGTCGAGGAAGGCCCCGTCGATGTCGGACACCAGGCCGGACAGGTCGACCAGCCGACCGGCCGGGTCCAGCGCGGCCGGCCGTTCCCGCCCGAGGGCTCCCACTCGAAGTAGCTTCACGGCACACCCTTCGGCCAGACATCAGATCTATCCGCCTGGTTCTATCCGCATCGATGAGTAAACGGCAAGGCCCAGCCGCAAACGAACGGCGAAGCCGCGTCCGTTGCGAGGGTGCGTCACGACCCGGCGGGTCTGAGGTCGAGAATGCTCCGCCCGGTGGTCAGGTGGTGGCGCGTTCGGCGGCTTCGATGGCGGCGTCGGTGACCCAGAACATGCCGACCAGCAGGGCCAGGGCCAGTACGCCCATGATGACGAAGACCGCCCGCAGGCCGAACAGCTCGGCCAGCCCGCCCCCGACCAACGCTCCCACCGGCATGCTCCCCCAGGCCAGCAGCCGGTATCCGCTGTTGACCCGCCCGAGCAGGCGGTCCGGGGTGATCTGCTGGCGCAGCGAGACCGTGATGACGCTCCAGGCGGTGAGCAGGATCCCGCCGACGAAGAAGATTCCGCCGAGGACGAACGGGTTGGTGCTCAGCGCCGGAGCGCCCACGACGACCGCGATCGCGACCATCGCTACGCCGAGCGCGCGGGCCCGGCCGAGCAGCCGCTCGATCCTCGCGGCGACGAGTGACCCGAGCACGATGCCCCCCGCCAGGGTGGTCAGCAGGAGGCCGTAGCCCGGCTCGCTGAGCCCGATGGCCGAGTTCGGCCCGACCGCGTACAGCACCAGCACCGCGAAGGTGGCCGTGGTGGTGAGGTTGCTGACCCCGACCATCAGCGCCAGGGTCCGCAGCAGTCGGTGTCGCCAGAGGAACCGTACGCCTTCGGCGATGTCGGCGCGCAGTGTGCTCGTGCCCTGTCGCGCGACCCGGAACCGGCCGCCGACCAGCAGCAGGGCGACCACCGCGGCGGCCCAGAGCCCGGCCGGCCCGAGCATCGCGTACGCCACTGCGCCGGCGACGAGGAAACCGGCCAGCGGCGGGCCGACGAACTGGTTGGCGGCCAGTTCGACGGCGTACAGCCGTCCGTTGGCGCGGGACAGCGCCGCTCGCGGGACGAGTTGCGGCAGGATCGACTGCGCGGAGGTGTCGTACAGGGTCTCTGCGGTGCCCGCGCCGAAGGCCACCAGGTAGAGCAGCCAGATCGAGCCGGCGTCGAGGGCCACGGCCAGGGCCAGCGCCCCGAGCAGGGCCGCCCGCAGGCTGTTGGCGGCCACCATCACCCGCCGCCGGTCGAGCCGGTCGACGAGCGCGCCGGCCGGGAGGGCGAACAGCAGCCACGGCAGGCTGAACGCGGCAGCCACCCCGGCGACCAGCACCGGTGAGGTCGTGTACCCGACGGCGACCAACGGCAGAGCTACCTTGACGACCCCGTCGGCCAGGTTGGACACCGCCGATGCCCACCACAGCCGCCAGTACCGGCCACCCAGACCGCTCGACTCCGCACCGGTCGACTCTGAGCCGGCCGACTCTGAGCCGGCCGGTTGCGTGGTCGCTACTGGTTCTTCCACCCCCGTCACCGCCGAATCATCGCAGACCCCGCGCCCTCGCTCGGCCCCCGCGCGAGGCCGCCGGTGCGCGGCGACCGACCGGCCGGAGAGGACCGTGGAAAAGAGGGATCATGGATGACCGGAATTATCGATATTCACAAGCATCTTGCTCCGACCCATGGTGCGCGCCCATACTTTGGCTACACGCGAAGCAGCGGATTGGCACGAATTGCACCGTTGGTACGGCGAGGTGGACGGACACCAGGCTCCGTAGGGCAGCACCTCGCGCATCGCGACGCCGGTCCTCGTCCTCGGTCCACGCTTGCCGTGGCCCGGTCCGGCGCGCTGTCGTAGTCCATGGAGGTGGACGTGAAACGAACCGTAGCGGCGCTGGGATCCCTGGCTGCCGCGTCCCTTCTCGCCGTGACGGGCGTGCTCTTCGCCCCGTCACCGGCCTCCGCCGCGTCCCTGGTCGAGGTGACCAACTTCGGCACCAACCCGGGCAACATGCGGATGCACATCTACGTGCCGGACGTCCGGCCGGCCAATCCCGCCGTCGTGGTGGCCATGCACGGCTGCGGCGGCAACGGCCCCGGGTTCTACTCCGGCAGTGAGTTCGGCCGCCTCGCCGACCAGTACGGCTTCGTGGTCATCTACCCCACCGCCACCCAGCAGGCCGGCTTCGGCAACTGCTTCGACGTGTGGTCCGCCGCCTCGAAGGTGCGCAACGGCGGCAGCGACCCCGTGTCGATCATGTCGATGGTCAGCTACGCCCAGCGCCAGTACGGCGGCGACCCGCAGCGGGTGTACGCCACCGGCAGTTCCTCGGGCGGCATGATGACCCAGGCCCTGATGGCGCTCTACCCGGACGTCTACAAGGCCGGGGCGGCGTTCATGGGCGTGCCGTTCAACTGCTTCGCCAACGCCGCGGACTTCCCGCCCACCAACAGCCAGTGCGTCAACGGCCGGATGGACCGGACCCCGCAGCAGTGGGGTGACGCGGTCCGGCAGGCGTACCCCGGCTACACCGGGCCTCGCCCCCGGGTGCAGCTGTGGCACGGCACCAACGACAACCTGATCCCCTTCCAGCTCCTGCAGGAGTCGGTGGAGCAGTGGACGAACGTGGCCGGGCTGAGCCAGAACCCGACCCGCACGGACACCCCACAGGCGAACTGGAACCGGCGTCAGTTCGCCGACTCCACCGGCACTGTGCGGGTGGAGGCGTACGCCATCCAGGGTGCCGGGCACAGCCTGCCCTCGACCGGCATGGCTCGGGCCGCGATCGACTTCTTCGGTCTGACCAGCAGCACCCCGCCGCCCACCACCCCGCCGCCGACGACTCCGCCGCCCACCACGCCGCCGCCGACGACTCCGCCGCCCACCACGCCGCCGCCCACCACTCCCCCGCCGACGACCCCGCCGCCGGGTGCCACCTCCTGCCGGGTGCAGTGGACGGCCGACACCTGGAACAACGGCCTGGTCGCCAACCTCACCGTCACCAACACCAGCCCGGTCGCGATCAACGGCTGGACGGTGCAGTGGACCTCGGCCAGCGGCCAGCAGGTGACCAACGCCTGGAACGCCACGATCACCCAGACCGGCAGCCAGGTGACCGCCCGCAATGTCGGTTACAACGCCACCATCGGGGCCAACCAGAGCATCACCTTCGGTTTCCAGGCCACCCACACCGGCACCAGCACCCCGCCGGACCGCTTCACCCTGAACGGGGCAGCCTGTAGCTGACCCCTCGACCAGATCCGGTGCCCCGGCCGTCATCGGCCGGGGCACCGGCGCGCCCGGTCCACCCCGACGGCCTACCGCTCAGGATTCCGTCGCCTCGACCGGCGGCAGGTCGATCGGGACGCCGGTCAGGCGTTCGCTCTGCGCCCACAGCTGCTGTGCCACCCCGACGTCGAGGGCGCGGGCGCTGCGGGTCGCGGGCACCGGCGGCCCGACGTTCTCCGCCCGGTACGCCGGGCCCCAGTAGCTGCCGCCCTCGGCCTCCGGGTCGGTGGCGGCGCGCAGGATCGGCAGCGCCCCTTCGGCCAGCGGCATCGCCAGGTATCGGCCGATGCCGTTGACGATTGTGACGAGCCGGTGACGGCCCTGACTCGGCCCGGTGTAGGTCCATCCGGGATGGGCGGCGGTGGCCCGCAACGACGATCCGAACCCGGTCAGCCGTCGGTGCAGCTCCAGGGTGAACAGCAGCATCGCCAGCTTGCTCTGCCCGTAGGCGGCGAACCGGGCGTAGCGGCGCCGCTGCCAGTTCAGGTCGTCCAGGTTGATGCGCCCGGTGCGGTGCGCGTTGCTGGCCACGTTGACGATCCGGGCCTGCTCGGTGGCGAGCAGCAGGGGCAGCAGCAGGCCGGTGAGCGCGAAATGACCCAGGTAGTTGGTGCCGAACTGAAGTTCGAAGCCCTGCCGGGTACGCCGCAACGGCGGATACATCACCCCGGCGTTGTTGACCAGCAGGTCCAGCCGGTCGTGCTCGGCCCGGTAGGCGGTGGCGAAGGCGGCCACCGAGTCCAGGTCGGCCAGATCGAGGCGACGGCAGTGCACCTCGCCGTGCGGGTGCCGGGCGCGGATCGCCTCGGCCGCGGCCTCACCCTTGCCGCGATCCCGGCAGGCGAGCACCACCCGCGCACCCTTGCCGGCCAACGCTCGCGCCGTCTCCAGGCCGAGCCCGCTGTTGGCCCCGGTGACGATCACCGTGCGTCCCCGCTGGTCGGGAATGTCGTCGTACGCCCAGTGGGTCATCTGTCGCTCCTCGGTGCGCGCGGGGCCCGGCCGGGGCGACCAGGTCGGGCTCGTCAGGGCGACCGGCGCGGTCCGCCGGCGGGATGGCCGCCGGCGGACCGCTCAGGGTCAGCCGATGGTGCAGAGGGTGCCGTTGAGCCGGAAGGCCGTCGGCCGGACGTTCGGTCCGCTGTACTCGCCGACGAAGCCGACAGTGGTCGAGGCCCCGGCGGAGAGCCGACGGTTGTCGTCGTTGTTGGTCACCCGCACGGTGTCGCCCACCTGTTCCCAGGTGGCGCTCCATCCGCTGCCGACCCGCTGCCAGGAGGTGGGCCAGGTCCAGGTCAGGGTCCACCCGTCGATGGTGTGCTCGCTGTCGTTGACGATGTCGACGTTGGCCACGTAGCCGTTGCCCCAGTCCGTGGTGCTGGCGAAACGGACGGTGCAGCCGCTGGTAGCCGGGCTGCCGGTGGTGAAGGTCAGCGGCGGCGAGGACCAGGAGACCCGTCCGGCGGTGTCGCGGGTCAGCACGTTGACGGTGTACCTGCGCCCCGGGACGAGGTTGCCGACGGTCAGGCTGGTCCCGGAGGTCTCGCCGAGCTGCTCACTGACCGCACCGTTCTGCCGGTGCACCTCGTACTTGGCGATCGGGGCGGCCCCGGCGGTGGCGGCCGGCCAGGTGATCGTCACCTCCCGGTCGGTGACGCCGGTAGCGGTGGGCTGGCCGGGGGCGCCGGGGGCCCCGGTGACCGCGGTCGCCGGCCGCACCACCAGGGTGGTCAGCGAGTACGGCGGCAGGGTACGGCTGGTCGCCTCGCCGCTGCGGGCGGTGGTGACCTCGGTGGCCCCGTTGGTGTGGGTGTGCACCGTCGGCGCCCCGCCGGCCGGGACGAACCCGGCGTAGTCGATGGTGACCGGGTGGGCGTTGTCCGGGTCCTTGTTGATCAGCAGGACCGCCACCTCCCCGTTGGCCCGCCGCACCGCGTGCGCGCTGACCAGCGGCTGGTCGGTCTCAGCCCGGATGAACTGGTCACCGCTGCGGGCGAACCGGCTCATCATGGTCAACCCGTGGTAGGCCGCGAAGGGGGTGTTGACCGGGGGTTCGCAGACCGAGCCGTCCGGGGTGCAGGTGCCGCTGGAGAGCAAACCGAAGTCGCCGTAGTCGGTCTGCCCCGCCACCGTGCTCACCCGGCCGATGCCGTTGTGCACGTTCCACCAGTGCACCGTGAACACCCCGTTGGCGAGCAGACCGCTGTAGGCGTCGGCCAGGAACAGGGCGGCCGGTTGGCTGGTCATGCCCTCGGAGGTGACATTGACCTCGGTGAGGCTGATCCCGATGCGGCCGGGGTTCGGGCCGGCGTACCGGGTGATCTGCTGGCGCAGCAGGTACACCGCGTCGTTGATGTGGCTGGTCCGGGGCAGCGACTCGGCGGGGCTGCCACCCGGGTACCAGTGCACGTCCACGAAGTCGATCGAGGGCCCGGCGATGGACAGCACGGTCTGGTTCCACGGGCCCGGGTCGTTGCCGGCGGTCAGGCCGTCCGGCCAGTTGGCCGGCATGGTGAGCACCGCGCCGACCTTGATGGTCGGGTCCACGGCCTTCATCGCCTCGGCGTAGTCGACCACCAGGTTCGCGTAGTAGGTGGCACTCTTGTCGGGATGGTGGTCGGCCTCCCAGCCGGACCCGTAGTGACCGTTGCCGTAGTTCTCGTTGCCGACCGTCCAGTACCGCGCGCCGTAGCCCTTGGTCACGTTGGCATACCGCACCCAGTCGGCCGCCTCCTGCGGAGTGCCGGTGCCGTAGTTGGCGATGATCATCGGCTCGGCCCCGACCCGACGCGCCGCCCCCATGAAGGTGTCGAAATCGGTGCCGGGGGCCACGTAGCCGCCGGGCGCGGTGTGGTCGCGCCAGTGGTAGATGTCGGCGTACGAGCCACCCGGGTAGCGCAGCATCTGCACCCCGGCGTCGCGCAGCAGATCCGAGGTCTCCTCGGTGGCCAGATACTGGTCCCAGATGGCGTGGTTGACGCCGAGCGCGGTGTCGGGCACGGTGGCCAGCCCGGCCCGCGTATTCACCGTCACCGTCACCGGCGCGACCGCCGCGTCAGCGCTCGGGGCGGTGGCCCCGGTCAGTGCGCCGGTGGTCAGCAGCAGGCCCGCGACGAGCAGCGCGCCTCCGCGCCGGGGCAGCCGCCTCGATCGGGCGGAGGGTCGAACACCGTGCCTGTTCGGAATTCTCATGGATGTCCTTTTTCGATCACAAGCGGGAGCCGCCCGGCCGAAGCCCACGACCAGCGGCGATACGAGAACGACCAACTCACCTGCCGTCACCCGCCGCAGGCCAGAACGGCCCCGGCTGCCCATCGGATGACGGCCACTCGCGCCCGACAAACACATCGACGGATCAGAATGGCACAGCGTACGGCGATCACTCAACGCCTCTTGCCCACCCACCTTCGGGCCGAGGCCATCCCGAACACCGCGCCGGGGATCCACCTGCACCGGGACATCCGGCGAAGGCGAGCCTCCCGCACGGGAGCGGGGTATGAGAGCCGGCCGTTTCCCCATCTGGCCCGCACCGGCGATTCGCTGACCGAGTCCCGACCGGTCGGGACAGTCACCTCGGCTTTGGGTGCATTTGTTGCTGCCCTGGCGACAACAGATGTACCCAAAGCCAGCCCCGCAGCCTGATAGCGCAGGCGGGTCAGCTCGACAGGGCCGGTGGCGTTGTGGTCTGGGTGCCGGGTTGCCCGCAGTGAACAGGGCAGGGGCAGCGGGCGGGGTCAGCTCAACGTCGGGGTGGCGCGGGCGAGGATGGTGGGGAAGTCGACGCCGGGCGGCAGGGTGCCGTAGGCGTGGCCCCGGTCTGCGGCCAGTCGGGAGGCGCAGAAGGCGTCGGCCACCGCCGGGTGGCCGTGGCGCACCAGCAAGGCACCCTGCAACACCAGGGCCAACTGCTCGACCAGCCGCCGGGCACGTACCTCCCGGTCGGCCGGGTCGGCTAGGGCGGCCTCGACCTGGCGTACCGCCGCGTCCAGGCGGGCGTCGGCCCCGGCGGCGGCCTCCAGTTCGGCGCGCAACGCCGCCAGCACCTCGGGTGCACCGGCCAGCGCGCGCAACACGTCCAGCGCGGCCACGTTGCCGGAGCCCTCCCAGATGGAGTTCAGCGGCGACTCGCGGAACAGCCGGGGCATGCCGGACTCCTCGACGTACCCGTTGCCGCCCAGGCATTCCAGGGCCTCGGCGGCGTGTCCCGGCCAGCGCTTGCAGACCCAGTACTTGCCGATCGCCAGGGCGATCCGCTTGAAGGCCGCCTCGGTCTGCTCTCCCCGGGCGGCCCGGTCGGTGGCCCCGGCCAGCCGCATCATCAGCAGGGTGGCCGCCTCGGACTCGATCGCCAGGTCGGCCAGCACGTTGCGCATCAGCGGCTGGTCGAGCAGGGACCGGCCGAAGGCACGCCGGTGCGCGGCGTGGTGCACGGCGGTGATCACCCCCTGGCGCATCCCGGCCGCCGCACCGATCACACAGTCGAGGCGGGTCAGGTTGACCATGTCGATGATGGTGCGTACGCCCCGACCCTCGTCACCTACCCGCCAGGCCACCGCGTGCTCGTACTCGACCTCGGCGGAGGCGTTGGAGCGATTGCCCAGCTTGTCCTTCAGGCGCATCAGTCGCATCGGGTTGCGGGTGCCGTCCGGCAGCACCCGGGGCACCAGGAAGCAGGTCAGCCCGCCGGGTGCCTGGGCGAGGGTGAGGAACAGGTCGCACATCGGCGCGGAGGTGAACCACTTGTGCCCGACCAGCCGGTAGCTGCCGTCGGGCTGCGGGTGGGCGGCCGTGGTGTTGGCCCGTACGTCCGAGCCGCCCTGCTTCTCCGTCATCGACATGCCGGCCAGCAGCCCCCGCTTGGCGCGCGGCGGGCGCAGCCCGAAGTCGTACGTCCGGGTGGTCAGCAGCGGCTCGTAGTCGGCGGCCAGGTCCGGGGCGTGGCGCAGCGCGGGCACCGCCGCGTAGGTCATCGAGATCGGGCAGCCGTGCCCGGCGTCCGGACGCCAGGTGTAGAACTTGGCCGCGCGGGCGACATGCGCCCCGGCCCGCTCGTCGGCCCAGGGGGCGGCGTGCAGGCCATGTTCGACGGCGGTACGCATCAGCGCGTGCCAGGAGGGGTGGAACTCGACCTCGTCGATGCGGTGGCCGTAGCGGTCGTGGGTGCGCAGCACCGGCGGGTACTCGTTGGCCAGCCGGCCGTGCTCGAGGGCGGGTTGGCTGCCGGCGAGCCGACCGAGGTCGTGGACCTCCCCGACGGCCCAGTCGGCACCTTCCCGGACGAGGCCCTCCAGCAGTGCCGGATCGTCCGCGGTGCCGTAGTCGACCAGTGGGGGGACCTGGTTGGCCACCTCGTGTGTGGTCACGGGGACACCTCCGGTGCGCGGTGGAGCTGCTTGGCGAACCAGTGATCAGGGTACGGGCTGGTGTTGTACCGGGGGATCTCCTGGTAGCCGGCGCTGCGGTAGAGCCGGATGGCCTCGGTGAGGGTGCGGTTGCTGTCCAGGCGTACGCAGTCCGCACCGGCCGCTGCGGCGTGCTTCTCCAGCTCGGTGAGCAGTCGTCGGCCGACGCCGAGCCCGCGTACCGAGCCGGAGACCCAGAGGCGTTTGATCTCGGCGGGTCCGTCGGGGTCGAAGCGGACCGAGCCGCAGCCCACCGGTTCGGAGGCGAGGGTGGCGACCAGGAACGCCCCGGCGGGCGGGACGAACTGGTCGTCGTCGTCGGTGTCGAGGGTGAACCCGGACTCGAACCGTTCGGCCAACTCCCCCGCGTACGCCCGCAGGCAGGCACGAGCGCGCGGATCGGTCGGCGGGCAGACCTCGACGGTGACCATGGAGGCCATCAGCAGCCGTTGCACCTCGTTCATCGCGGTGGTGAGCCGGTCACGCTGGCCGACGGTCAGCGGGGCGAGCATCGACCAGGCCAGTTCGTCGGAGCGGCGATCGAGAAGCGCCCACTCGGCCCGGCCGGCTTCGGTGAGCCGGGCCACGCGTACCCGTCCGTCGCCCTCGGCCGGTGTCACCGTCACCAGTCCCGCGCCCTCCAAGGTGCGCAGCAGCCGGCTCAGGTAGCCCGCGTCGAGATCGAGCCGGTTACGCAGCGCCGCCACCTCGGCCCCGGCCGGGCCGATCTCCCAGAGCAGCCGCGACTGGGCCAGCGGCCGGTCGCGGGCCAGGAACTTGTCGTCCAGCGCTCCGACGCGCTGGGTCACCGTGCGGTTGAAGCCCCGCACCACATCCACCAGTTCACGCTCCATGTTGTCTGACTTTAGTCAACTATTCTGCCCATCGGTAGGGCTGGTCCGCACTCGACACCCGGAGCACCCCACCGGGCAGCCGAAAGCCCAACGCCGGTCACCGCCGGTCAGGGCGGCGCAGGGAGGGCGAGGTCAGTGCCGTCACCGCCGTCACGGCCAGCACACCGCCGCAGCCGTACAGCAGCGCCGCCACCGGCACGACCTCGGCGAACGAACCGAGCACGTTGAGGGTGAGCAGCAACGGCAGGCTCTGCACGAGCACCAGCACCGACTGCACCCGGGACACGTGTGTGTCCGGGGCGACGGCCAGGATCAACGGGCCGACATGGGTGGCGAAGCCACCCGATCCGACACCGATCACCATCCCGGCGGCGACCGAGGTCGGCAACGAACCGGCCGCCGCCAGAGTGACCACGCCACCGGCGGCCACCAGCAGCGCGGCACCGCTGACCCGACCGGGGTCGGGCAGGGCGCCACGCACCAGCACGAGGATCGCGACGGTCGCGGTGCCCAGCGCCAACGCCGCGACGACCGCACCGGTGGCCGACGACGACCACATCCGCTCCCGCCCGAGCAACGGTACGAGCAGGCTGGACACCGGCAGCAGGAAACCGGCGGCCACCCCGACCAGCAGCAGTGCGGGCCGCAGTACGGCATGCGCGGCGGCGAGCAGCAGTCCGTCCACGGCGGCCCGCCACAGTGGCTGCGCCACCGGCCGGCCCGGCAGTTGCCCAGCCGGCTGGCCCGGCGACTCGTCCGGCCGCACCGTCAGGGCCGCCCGAAGCACCATCAGGACCAGCAGCATCAGGGCGAAGCCGGCGGCGTTGGCCAGCGCCACTGCGGCGAGCCCGAGGGCGGCCAGCAGCAGGCTGCCCGCCGCCGGCCCGACGAACAGAGCGAGTTGACCGGCCAGGTGCCGGGCCGACATCGCCCGCGCCAGACCGGCCGGCGGCACCAGTCGGCGGGGCATCGAGCCCGTGGTGGGCAGGTAGAAGGCGTCCACCACCCCGATGGCCAGGGCGGCCAGCAGCAGTGGCAGCCACGGATCCGCCGCCGACCACACGGCGGCGGCCAACGCCACGGTGACGACGACCATCGCCGCGTTCGAGACCACCATGACGGTCCAGGCGCCCAGCCGGTCGGCCACCGCGCCGCCGACCAGCAGGAGCAGGGCCCGGGGCAGGTTGACGGCGGTGAGCACCAGCGCGGCGAAGCCGCCACCTGCTCCGGCCGCCACCCAGGCCATCGCGAACGCCATGGCTTGAACGCCGACCAGGGACAGCGTCGTCCCGCCCAGCCATGCCCAGTACGCGCCCGGCACCGCCCTCGCACTGCCGCTCGTTGGCGCCCTACCGGTAGTCGCCGCCGCCACAGTTCCTCCCGATCACCGAATCGCGCCGACCGGTGCCGGTCAGCGTCTCGCGTCCGGCACTGTCCGGCCTCGACCCGGTCGAGGGTCAAGCCGGCCCCGACAGACGACCGTCAGTCGGCCGACTCGGTGCGCGGGAGCATCTCGGGCGACCAGGTGAAGCGGTAGCGCGGATCGGACACGGCCTGGGCGAAGGCCGTCGAGACGGCCGGGGAGCTGACGATCCGCCAGTCCTGTTCCTTGTTCACCTCGAACCAGATGAGCCCGATGATGTCCTCGTACCCGGGTAGCAACCGGAAGGTCTCGGTGATCCACTCCGCCTTGCGGCCGGCGATGTCGGAGGCCGCGGTCTCGGTGATGACCAGCGGTTTGGCGCTGAAGGCACGGATCTCCCCGATGGTCTCCTTGAAGATCGCGTCGAAGGACCGGTACTTCGAGAAGGCGCCCATGCCGTAGTAGCCCGAGATGCCGATCCAGTCGACGTACTCGTCTCCCGGGTAGAGCGCGGCGAGCTTCGGCGTCGAGCCGTCCCATCTGGCGTTCGGGCTCCACACCCAGATCACGTTGGTCGTTCCGGCGGCCTTGAACAGATCGTGCAGGTGGCGCCAGGCCTTGGCGTAGTCGCCCGGCCGATTGCCGTTGGCGCTCTCGCACCAGGGGTACCAGTTGCCGTTCATCTCGTGGGCGAACCGGATGGCCACCGGGTAGTCGAGTGCCTTGATTCCCTCGGCCCAGGTGCGCAGGTAGTCGTCGAAGTCGCCGCGCGCGATGCGGGACAACCGGTAGTCGGGCTGATGGGAGCGGAGCCGGTCGATCGTGCCGCGGGCGGCCCCCTTCTTGCGGGCCTCCTCGTCCAACCGGTAGTCCCATGGTTCCCAGGCCAGCATCGGCAGCATGCCCCGGTCGCGGACCGCGTCGAACAGCGTCCGGTCGAAGGTGTCGGTCGCCCAGCCGGAGCCGAAGAGCATGACCTGTGGATGGTGCTTCGCCGTTGCGGTGAAGGTGTCCACGGGCGTGAAGTCGTGCGGTCCCTCCTTGGTCGCGATGCCGACGAACACCTTCTCCGTCGGCGGGAAGATCGCCGACGGGGACGGGGACGGCGAAGGGCTCGGTTCGCGTACCGCCGCCGGGTCCGCCGGCACGGGTTCCCATCCCCTGGGCCCGGCACCCGGTGCGATGGCGAAGGCGTACGCCAGCAGCAGCGCGCCGACCAGCGACATGGCGACCCGCGGCAGAGTCAGCCGTGCCATGGCACCTCCCGGGAAGCGATCACCGGTGCCGTCGCCCGGACCCGCCGGCTGCGGACGGCAGGTCGCCCGGTCGGACCGGCGCGCTGCGAGCGCCGGGTGAGAAGGGCCGACCCGCACGCGATCAGCGGTGGGGCGAGGCCGGTCAGGAGGGTCAGGACCGGCCATACCCGCAGCGGTGTGCGGCCGTGTTCCAGCATGAAGCTCACGGCGAGCAGGCCGGCGGCGAAGGCCGCCCAGCCCAGGTGCAGCCGGAACGTGCCGAGCGATTCGGTGGTGCGTAACCTGCCCTTGGCGGTCACCACGAATCCGAGCTTGCGGCGCAGCAGCGCACCGACGGCAGCCGCCACGTATATCGGGCCGGCGAACAGCGCCAACGCCATGCCGACCAGGCCGATCTCCTCCCGCTCGTGCGGCGCGATGTTGAATCGACGCAGCCAGAGCCAGAGCACGAACCAGGTGCAGATGGTGGCGCCCCACAGCACCGACCACACGGCGATGTCGACCCGGGCCGCGCTCACCCCGGTGAGCAGGTACGCGGCGGTGGCGAAATTGCCCAGCAACAGACTGACCGCGACGCTCGGGTAGTAGAACTGGAGCAGCCGGTAGTGCCAGCGCCGTCGGGAGGGCAGTTCGCGCGGTGCCCGCAACTCGGGGCGGACCAGGATCTCGCAGATCCCCGCCGCCCACCGCTTCTGCTGGTTGAAGTAGTCCGCCCACGATGTCGGGCCTTCCCCGATGGCCACCACGTCTGGGGTGTAGACGCCCTTCCACCGGTTGCCGGTCTGCGGGTTCACCGCAGCGTGGATCCGGATGCTGGTCAGGTGATCCTCGATGATCGAATCCTGGTAGCCGCCGATGCCGCGCCAGGCCGACGGCCGGTACAGGTGGCCGGTGCCGGTGAGCAGTGGGGCGTCCAGCCCGTTGCCACCACGGGCGATCAGTCCGTTGTAGAGGTACTGCTGGACCGACGCGCCGTGGGCGACCAGGTTCTGGTGCATGTTGCCGTAGACCTGCGGCGTCACCACGAAGGCGACGTCCGGGTCGCGGAAGTAGCCGAGCGTACGCTCCAGGAAGTTGGCCAGCGGGACATGGTCCGGATCGACGTTGGCGACCACGTCGTAGTGGTGCTCGTGCTCGGCCCGCCAGGCGTTGTGGTTGCCGGACTTCGTCCTGGCGCGGAACTCTCCGGCGGGTTGGTTGTACTCCGGTCGTCCCTTGCGGCTGAAGTGGCGTACGCCGAGCCGCGCGGCCATCTCCTTCACCGCCGGATCGTCGCCCTCGTCGAGGATCCAGACGTCGACCTGCCCGCAGTAGACGATCTGCCGCATGCGCCGCAGGGTCCGCTCGGCGACGTCGATCGGCTCCTTGCTCGGCACGATCGTGGTGAGCAGCGCCACCCGCAGGCCAACCGGAGGATCGACCGGGATCGGGTCCTTGGCGTGGTACGCGAACAACCAGACGACCATGTTCTGCACCAGGCGGATCAGTTCGACGCCGACGATCACGCAGAAGCCGAGCCGGGCCACGGCGGTCTGCCAGTCGCCGAACCCGGCTGCGCCAGGGCCGGGTACGTGCTGGGGAAGCAGCAGCCAGCCGACGAGCAGCAGTCCGGCCGCGCTGTTGACCAGGACCAGCAGGGTCAGTACGAGCCGCGCCGCAGGCGACAGGACGGATCGGAACTCGACCGCCGCCTGCGGATGTCGAGGCGCGACGAGAGTTCCGGCGCTCGCCCCGCAACTCGCGTACGCGATGCGAGCACTGATGTTGAGTTGACGACGGTCGGGGCGTCGGGCGGGTGACGGCCGGACCGCGGCGCTCTCGACGGGCCCGCCTCCGGGCGGCCTCTCCGCCACCTCCCGAGACAGGCGTGTATCGGTCCCGACGCCCACATTGCCCCCAAGGGTCGCAGTTCCCTGGCCTTCACGAACCCGGCCAAGCTGATCGTAAGGAGACAGGTGCCGACAAACTTTTCAGATGGCTCGGTTCGCCCCCAAAGGGCTATTTCCGCCCGTTGTGCCCTGACCGTAGAGCCGTGAGTTCCTGCGGTGAGGGCCGGTGCCCGGCTATCGCCGCCGGAACACCCGCCAGCCGGCTGACCCGCAGCGGGCGAGCGCGGCCGCGCCGAGCGTCACCCAGGCCGGCAGCGTGAACAGCAGGAACTCCGGCCGCCAGGTCGGTGTCACCTGCGCGGCGAGCAGCAGGGTCAGCGGCGGCACCACCGCCCAGGCGGTGAACACGGCGGCGGGGTAGCGCAGCGGAAGGCTGAACAGCGCCAGCACCAGCAGCACCGCACCCAGCGCGGTGACACCGAACAGTTCACCCGGCGTGGCGGCCAACTCGGACAGACTCGGGCTCGACGTCTGCGCTAGCCGTACCCCCTGCCGCGTGGCGTGCCACAGCAGGCCGACCCCGGGCAGCGCGCCCACCACCGCAGCGGCCAGCCAGCGCAGCGCCACCTCGCGCCGGAAGGCGAGCACGGTCCAGCCATGTCCGACGAGGAGCAGCAGGGCGGTCACCTGACACAGGCCCAGCAGACCCGCCACGGTGGCGTAGAGCACGAAGCGCCAGAGTCTCGGCCGATCCACGGCGGCCTGGAGCAGCCAGGTGGCGAGGACTGCGGCGAGCAGGGTGAGCGCGTACGGCTGGGCCTCCTGGGCGTATCGCGCGGACGTCGGCAGCAGGGCGAAGATGACGCCGGCCAGGACACCGGTGCCCGGTGCGAACATCCGGGCGGCCAGCCCTCCGACGAGCGCTGCCGCGGTGACCATGACGAGGACCCAGAGCCCTCGCAGCGCCAGCTCCGAGGTGCCGACGTACTCCGCCCAGGCCCGCAGCAGCAGGTGGTGGAGCAGGCCGTCGCCCGAGCGGAGCATCGACCAGGTGTCCCGCCAGGACGATGTCGGCCCGGCCCAGGTCGCGAGGTCCGCCATCCGTGGCCCGGGCGTGTCGGCCCGTACGGCGCCGAGCGCACCCATCAGCAGTGCCGGCACCAGCCAGGCGGCCAGCCTCATTCGGCGGGTACCGTTCACCGGCTCGCCCGGTGCCTCGCCGTGCCCCTCCCCCCAGGGGTCCTCGGCGGCCTCCGGCACATCGATTCGGGGCAGGACGATGGTGTCGGCGTCCTTCATCTGTCCCTCACGCATCTCCGTGGCTTCCCCTGGATCCAGGAGCGTATTGAACGGATCTCACCACCGAGGGCGCTATGCCCACAAAACCCACCAAACCGGTACGCACATCACTAAAGCGACGAACAACTCTGGTCGCCTGAGCAGGTCGCCGTACGATGCCCGCCGCACCTCCCCCGCCGACCGACGTGAACACCAGGCGTGTTGCGGGAGGATCTCGTCCCCGTGTCCGGCCGGAAACCCGAGGCTTGCGCACCCGTCACCGGAACCCATATGTTAGCGATAACATCGATGCCGATGCATAATGCTTCGGAACTCCATCCGTGGAGACGGGCGAGGGCACCCCGCCGCCACGGACACACACCACCCGGCCGGACGCTCGTGGATCGCCTGCGGTTCCGCCGTCTCCGACGCTCCGCCGTGCCCCACCACCGATCACCGCCACGCCACCTACCAAATCACCTCGTAACGGTCCACCGGCCCGGGTAGCACCGAATTCCCGGCCCGGGTCGTGCATGTACCGCCACCCCCTCACCCGCAACTGCGGAGGCCGTGATGCCCTACCCGTCCCTCAACCGTCGACATGTGCTCCAGGCCGCCGGCGCGGCCGCCCTGGCCACCGCGGTCGGCCCCGCCCTGGGCGGCGGCACCGCCAGCGCGGCCCTCCCGCCGGTCCGCCCCGACCTCGGCGTCGCCGCGTACCCCTTCGAGATGGGCCAGGTACGACTGACCGCCAGCCGCTGGCTGGACAACCAGAACCGCACCCTCAACTACCTGCGCTTCATCGACGTCAACCGGCTGCTCTACAACTTCCGCGCCAACCACCGGCTGTCCACCGCCGGGGCGGCGGCCCTCGGCGGCTGGGAGGCCCCCAGCTTCCCGTTCCGGACCCACTCCCAGGGGCACTTCCTGACCGCCTGGTCACACATGTGGGCCGTGCTCGGCGACACCACCTGCCGGGACAAGGCCAACTACCTGGTGGCCGAGTTGGCGAAGTGTCAGGCGAACAATGCCGCCGCCGGATTCAACCCCGGCTACCTCTGCGGCTACCCCGAATCCGACTTCACCGCCGTGGAGGCCCGCACCCTCAGCAACGGCAACGTGCCGTACTACACCATCCACAAGACCCTGGTCGGCCTGCTCGACGTGTGGCGGCACATCGGCAACAACCAGGCCCGCGACGTGCTGCTGGCGTTGGCCGGGTGGGTCGACTGGCGTACCGGACGGCTCAGCTCGGCCCAGATGCAGGCCATGCTGGGCACGGAGTTCGGCGGCATGAACGCCGTGCTGACCGACCTGTACCAGCAGACCGGCGACGCCCGCTGGCTGACCGTCGCCCAACGCTTCGACCACGCCGCCGTGTTCAACCCCCTCGCCGCCAATCAAGACCAGCTCAACGGGCTGCACGCCAACACCCAGATCCCCAAGTGGATCGGGGCGGCCCGCGAGTTCAAGGCCACCGGCACCACCCGCTACCGCGACATCGCCAACAACGCCTGGAACCTGACCGTCAACACCCGCACCTACGCCATCGGCGGCAACAGCCAGGCGGAACACTTCCGGGCCCCGAACGCCATCTCCGGGTACCTGCGCAACGACACCTGCGAGCACTGCAACACGTACAACATGCTCAAGCTCACCCGGGAGCTGTGGCTGCTCGACCCGAACCGGGTGGCGTACTTCGACTTCTACGAGCGGGCCCTGCTCAACCACCTGATCGGCGCACAGAACCCGGCCGACGACCACGGCCACATCACCTACTTCACCCCCCTGCAGCCGGGCGGACGGCGCGGGGTGGGACCGGCCTGGGGTGGCGGCACCTGGAGTACGGACTACAACTCCTTCTGGTGCTGTCAGGGCACCGGCCTGGAGAGCAACACCACCCTGATGGACTCGATCTACTTCCACAACGGCAGCACCCTGACGGTGAACCTGTTCATGCCCTCGGTGTTGAACTGGTCCCAGCGCGGCATCACGGTCACCCAGTCGACCAACTTCCCGGCCGGCGACACCAGCACCCTGACCGTCACCGGCACGGTCGGCGGCTCGTGGACGATGCGCATCCGCATCCCGGCCTGGACCCAGGACGCCACCGTCAGCGTCAACGGCACCGTGCAGAACATCGCCACCACCCCCGGCACGTACGCCTCCCTGACCCGGTCCTGGACCTCCGGCGACACGGTGACCGTGCGGCTGCCGATGCGGGTGGTCGCGGAGCCGGCCAACGACAACCCGAACGTCGTGGCGCTGCGGTACGGCCCGACGGTGCTCTCCGGCAACTACGGCAACACCGCCCTGTCGGCCCTGCCCGCACTGGCCACCGCCTCGGTCACCCGCACCAGCACCACGGCGCTGGCCTTCACCGCCACCGCCAACGGCGCACAGGTCAACCTGCTCCCGTTCTACGACGCGCACGGGCACAACTACACCGTGTACTGGAGCACCGGTGGCTCCACCGGCCCGGCCGGGGCCACCTTCCGGCTGGTCAACGCCGCCAGCGCGCTGGTGCTCGGGATCGAGAACATGTCCACCGCCGACGGGGCCCCGGCGTTGCAGTGGGCCGACAACGGCACCGCCGACCACGACTGGCAGCTGATCGTCGACGGCAGCGCGGTCCGGTTCCGCAACGCCAACAGCGGCAAGGTGCTCGGCGTACAGAACATGTCCACCGCCGACAACGCGCAGGTCCTGCAATGGTCGGACACCGGCACGGCCGACCACCGCTGGACGATCGTGGACGCCGGCGACGGCTCGCACCGCATCCGCAACGGCAACAGCGGCAAGCTGCTGGGCGTCCTGGGCGGCTCGACCGCGCAGGGTGCCCGGGTGGTGCAGGATCCGGACAACGGCACCCTCGACAACCAGTGGCGGTTCGTCCCCAACGGCGCCCGCCGGATCCAGAACCTGGCCACCGGCCTGGTCCTCGGCGTGCAGAACATGTCCACCGCCGACGGCGGCCTGGTCATCCAGTGGGGTGACACCGGCACCGCCGACCACCTTTGGACCGCGATCGTGGACAGCGGCGGCTACCTGCGGCTGCGCAACTCGCACAGCGGCAAGGTGCTGGGGGTGGAGAACGGCAGCAGCGCCGCCGGTGCCCGGGTGGTGCAGTGGGCCGACAACGGCTCGACCGCCCACCGCTGGCGGCTGCGGTACGGCGCTAACGGCTACTTCCGGATCCAGTCCGCCAACGGCGGCCGGGTGCTCGGCGTACTCGGCGCATCGTCGACCCAGGGCACCCAGATCGTCATCTGGGACGACAACGGCGCCGCCGACCACCGCTGGCGCTTCATCTGACCCCTCTCCCCGCACCCCCTCCCCCGCCCTGGTGGAGGGAGGGGGCGCGGGGTCAGCGGTGGGGTGGGGGGGCTACGGACTGGCGGGAGACCAGGGAGGGGGCGATGGTCTCCCGGAGTGCGCCGCCGCTGTCGGACTCGATCTGCGCCAGCAGCATCTCCAGGCTGGCCCGCGCGACCGCTACGAAGTCCGGCCGGACCGTGGTCAGCGGTGGGATGAAGTACGCCGCCTCCGGCACGTCGTCGAAGCCGACCACGCTGATGTCGTCCGGCACCCGGCGGCCGTGCTCGTGCAGGGCCCGCAACACCCCCAGGGCCAGGTGGTCGTTGGCGGTGAAGACCGCGGTCACGTCCGGCATCCGGGCGAGCATCTGCCCACACCGGTAACCGGCCGCCGCCGACCAGTCCGCCGGCACCAGCGGCGGGATCTCGACCCCGGCCGCCAGCAGGGCCGCCCGCCAGCCCTCGATCCGGCCCGCGCTGTCGAACCAGTCCGACGGCCCGGAGACATGCCACACCGTACGGTGACCGGCGTCGAGCAGGTGCTGGGTCGCGGCTCGGGCTCCGGCGGCCTGGTCCACCGTCACCAGCGGCATCGGCCGACGCGGATCACCGTCGACCGTCACCAGCGGCACGTCGTGGGGCAGCCGTTCCAGCGCCTCACCGGCCGACTCCACCGGTGCGATCACCACGATGCCGGCGACCCGGTGGGCCAGATGCCGTTCGACGACCGCGGAGATGGACCGATGGTCCAGGTCGCTGACGCTGCCCACACTGACCGCGAAGCCGGCCTCCGCGGCGGTCTGTTCCAAGGCGGCCAGCAGTGACGCCGGCCCGTAGAGGGTGGTGTTCTGCGCGACGACACCGATCACCTGAGAGCGACCGGTGACCAGCGCACGCGCCGCCCGATTCGGCCGGTAGCCCAGCTCGGCTATTGCCGCCTGGACCCGCAGCCGGGTCTGTTCCCGCACGTTGGGGTGGCCGTTGAGCACTCGCGAAACCGTCTGGTGGGAGACGCCAGCGAGGCGAGCCACGTCCGTCATCGCAGGATCGCGTACGGCCATCTCACACTCCCGCATGCCCGTGGGTCGCCGCGACCCGTCGACGCTGACCGGAGCGGCTTTGATTCACGATCCCTCTCGCGGCGCCCACGCCGGCCCGTGCCAGCCGGGGTGGTTTTCGCTAGATCACGCACAGTCTACGACAGCAGGGACATCAATCGCCGACAGGTCAGTCGCCCAACACGGATATCGCATCTCCGATCAGTAAATGGGGTTTTCGATTGCCCTGATCAATGGCGTCCTCCCTGTGGAGAATGCGGGCCACGTCACGCAGCGCGCGGGTGGCGCCCTGGCGTGGGCGCCACCCGCGCGTCACCGGTGCCCGGTGGGCGGCGTTGCCGGAGGAGAACGCCGTACCCAGTCCGAGAGCGGTGTGTTGAGCGAGGTCAGGGGGTGGCCAGCTCGAAGCGTCGCACCGTCACCGCACCTCCCAGGGCCTGGGTGGCGTGGTTGAAGATGGCGAACCGGTACCCCATGAAGAAGGTCCAGTTGTTGTTGAGGGTCAGGGCGTTGCCCAACGAGACGAAGTTGACCCCGTCGGTGCTGTACGAGAAGCGGGCCTGCCGACCCGATCCCGGCCGGATGTCGGCGTTGGCCCGCAACCAGATCCGCCCGCCGGAGACCGCCGCACTGGCGATCTCGCTGCCGGTGCTGGTGGTGTCCCAGTTGCTGTTCATGGTCAGCCCGTTGGTCATGACCACCCGGGTCTGCCCGTTGTCGCGGCGGACCCCGATCCAGGCCGAGACGTCGCGCAGCATAGCCAGGCCGGTGCGGTCACCGTCGCGCATGGTGGAGTAGTCCAGCTCGACGGTCGCCGTGGAGGTCGGCCCCTGGATGCGGTGGGTGACCGTGTTCCGGGCCTGGTAGAGGTCGTTGGTGACCGAGGCGGTCTGCAGGCGCAGGCCGTTGTTCACCGACCACCGGCTGTTGTCCGGGTTGTGGTTCCACTCCCACTGCGGGCCCAGGGTGGTGCCGGCGAAGGTGTCCACCCCGGTCAGGGGCTTGACCGGGCGCAGCGGCAACGGGTTGGGGTAGTTGACCCCCCAGGCGCCGTTGACGGTCTGCACCTGGGGCCAGCCGTCGGCGGTCCAGTTGATCGGGGCCAGGGTCGGCACCCGCCCGCCCGGGTAGGCGTCGGTGAAGGCCATGTAGTACCAGGCGCCGTTCGGGGTCTGGACCAGGCCACCCTGGTGGGGTACGCCACCACCGGCGATCGGGCCCTGCATGTTGAGCAGCACCTGCCGCTGCTCGTACGGGCCGAAGGGCCCGTTGGTGGACTTCAGCACGTACTGGCCGTTGGCGGGGCGGGTCAACCAGATGTAGTAGGCCCCGTTACGCTTGTAGAACCGGGCGCCTTCCAGGGTGCCGATGCTCGAGGGGGTCTGGTAGACCTGCTGGGCGCGTACCTGGCTGCGCCCGTCGGCGGAGAGCTGCGCCACGCTGATCGTGCCGTTGCCGTACGCGACGTACATCGTGTCGTTGTCGTCGATGAGCATGCCGGCGTCGTAGTAGCAGGGCAGGGTGGCGTGCCGGGTCCAGGCGCCGTCGACGGCCTTGGCGGTGTAGATGTGGGTCTGGGCGAAGTTGATGCACCCGGCCCAGTAGTAGGTCTGGTTGCTCGGCCGGTAGCTCAGGGTCGAGGCCCAGATGCCCTCCACGTACGCCTGTTGCCCGGGGGGCAGGTCGTACTTGGTGCCGAAGTCCAGCCGGGGCACGGAGTGCCCGGCGAACTCCCAGTTCACCAGGTCCCAGGAGCGCAGGATCGGGGCCCCGGGCGAGTAGTGCATCGTCGAGGCGGTCATGTAGTAGACGTCGCCCACCCGGATCACCTCGACGTCGGCGAAGTCCTGCCAGACCACCGGGTTGGTGAAGTTGCCACCGGTGGGCGGCGGGGTCGTCGGCCCGGGGGTGGGCCCGTCGCCCATGCGGACCAGTTGCCACTGCTGGTTGGCGCCGTTCCAGTCGTCGTACTGGACGATGTTGCCGCCGTCGGCGGTCGAGGCGTTCTGCACCTCCAGCACCCGGTTCGAGTTCCGGTTGATCAGCCGTACGTAGCCACCGGCCGAGTCGGCCAGCCGGAACTGCTGGTTGGTCCCGTTGTGGTCGGACCACTGCACGATCGAGGCGCCGTTGGCGGTGGAGAAGTTGTAGACGTCGAGCACCTTGCCGGAGTGCCGCGACTTGAGCCGGTAGTAGCCGCCGCCGGAGTCGACGAACTGCCACTGCTGCTGGTTTCCGTCGTTACGCGACCACTGCGTGATCCGCGCTCCGTCGTTGGTGGCCAGGTTGTAGACGTCCAGGGCCTTGCCGCTGTTGCGGTTGACCAACACGTACCAGGCGTTGGTGTCCACCGTCGCCGCCGAGGCCGGTGTCGCCGCCACCGCCACCAGGGTGCCGCCGACCATCACCGCCGCCGCCACCGCCGCCCACATCCGCGACCACCACCCACGCCGACGCGGCGCGGGTCCTGAGACCTCGCCAATGGCAACCATGATCCTCCTTCGGGAATGACAAGCCGTACGACCGGGACGGCCTGCACTGCGGCGAGCGTCATGGTGATCTCCAGCAGCCCATGTGATCGTTAACATGTCACCCGGTGCCCAGGGGATGACATGAGATCGGCTACTGAGGAGAGACGCGCAGCGGCCCGGACAGCCGCAGATATCGTCCGTCGTCACTATCGACTGTGAGCGATAACACCACGTTAGTCAAGACGTAACGCGCGCCGCGACGATGGCGGGCGGGTGGCGCGAGGAAGGCCCCGGACGAGGGCGTGCGGCCACGGTGGTGACGGGTCCCGCCGCGAGCGGCAGGACCCGTCACACCCCGCTCAGAAGCCGCGGGCCAGGCGGTAGTACGCCTGGTTCCAGCGCAGTTCGTCGGCGAAGCGACGCGGGTCGGTGTCCGCGTCGATGACGACCAGTTCGGTACGGGCCATCTCGGCGAGGTCGTGCAGTTCCTCCACCCCGACGCCCTGGGACAGCACGGTGTGGTGCGGAGCCCCCGCGGTGATCCAGGCCTCGGCCGAGCCGGCCAGGTGCGGGCGGGGCCGCCAGACGGCCCGGGCCACCGGCAGCCGGGGCAGGGGCTGCGGGGGTGGCACCACGTCGACCTCGTTGGCGACCAGCCGGAACCGCTCCCCCATGTCGGCCAGACCGAGCACCACGGCCGGGCCGGGTTCGGCGTCGAAGACCAGGCGGACCGGGTCCTCCCGGCCACCGATGCTCAGCGGGTGGATCTCGACGTTGGGCACCCCGGCGGCGATCGTCGGGCACACCTCCAGCATGTGCGCCCCGAGGATCATCTCCTGACCCGGGGTGAGGTCGTAGGTGTAGTCCTCCATGAAGGAGGTGCCACCCTGCGCGCCGACCGCCATCGCCTTGACGGTGCGCACCAGCACGGAGGTCTTCCAGTCACCCTCGCCACCGAAGCCGTACCCGTCGGCCATCAGCCGCTGCACCGCTATGCCGGGCAGTTGCCGCAGACCCCCGAGGTCCTCGAAGTTCGTGGTGAAGGCGCGGAAGCCGCCGGCCTCCAGGAAGGTACGCAACCCCAGTTCGATCCGGGCGGCGTAGCGCAGCGAGTCGTGCCGGTCGCCGCCGGGGCGCAACTCGGCGGCCACCCGGAAGGTGTCGTCGTACTCCTTGACCAGGTCGTCGATCTGGGCCTCGGCGACCTGGTCGACCACGGCTACCAGGTCGTTGACCCCGTAGGTGTTGACCGAGACGCCGAAGCGCAGCTCGGCCTCCACCTTGTCCCCCTCGGTCACCGCCACGTCGCGCATGTTGTCGCCGAAGCGGGCCAGGCGCAGCGAACGCATCGCCGACCAGCCGACCGCAGCCCGGGTCCAGGCGCCGACCCTGGAGACCACCCGGGGGTCGGTGACGTGCCCGGCGACCGTCTTGCGGGCCACCCCGAGCCGGGTCTGGATGAACCCGAACTCCCGGTCGCCGTGGGCGGCCTGGTTGAGGTTCATGAAGTCCATGTCGATCTCTTGCCATGGCAGCTGGACGTTGGCCTGCGTGTGCAGGTGCAGCAGCGGGGTACGCAGCGCGTCCAGGCCGGTGATCCACATTTTCGCCGGGGAGAAGGTGTGCATCCAGGCGATGACCCCGACCGCCCCCTGCACGCCGGCGTCCTGGCAGACCTTCAGGATGTCGGCGCTGGTGGTCAGGACCGGCTTCCAGACCACCCGGGCGGGGATGTGCGGCGAGTCGTCGAGCAGGGCGGCGATCTGACGGGACTGCTCGGCCACCTGGCGGAGGGTGTCCTCGCCGTACATCGCCTGGCTTCCGGTGAGGAACCAGACCTCGGGTTCAGGTTGTGCTGCCATGGGGGTTGCCTTCCGCGAGAGGGGCGGTCACTTGTAGCGGATGCCGATGAGGCGCTGGAACAGGATGAACGCGAAGAGCAGACCTCCGATCACGATCTTGGTCCACCAGGAGTTGAGGCTGCCGTCGAAGGTGATCAGGGTCTGGATCACGCCGAGCACCAGCACCCCGAGCACCGTGCCGAAGACGTAGCCCGCTCCTCCGGTCAGGACGGTACCGCCGATCACCACGGCCGCGATCACGTCGAGTTCCATGCCGACCGCGATCAGTGGCGCCCCGGACAGGGTGTAGAAGGACAGCAGGATCCCGCCGATCGCCGAGCAGAGCCCGCTGATGGTGTAGACCAGGATCCGGGTACGCCCCACCGGCAGCCCCATCAACAGGGCCGACTGGGGGTTGCCGCCGATGGCGTACACGTTGCGCCCCAACCGGGTGTAGGCCAGCACGTACGCGGCGATCAGGACGACCGCGAAGGCGATCAGGACGCTGACCGAGACGAAGTTGCCTCGGGGATCTCCGATCCGGTGCTGCGCCATCGTGGTCCAGAACCCGTCCGTGATCCGGATCGAGGAGTCGCTGATGAAGGTGCACATGCCCCGGGCGAAGAACATCCCGGCCAATGTCACGATGAAGGGCTGGATGTCGAAGAAGTGGATCGCACAACCCATCAGGAACCCGAGAGTCGGCCCGATGAGCAGGGCGATGACCAGCACCAGCAACGCCGGCAGGCCGGACTGGAGCAACCAGGCCGAGACCATCGCGGTCATCGCGACCACCGAGCCGACCGACAGGTCGATGCCGCCGGTGAGGATCACGAAGGTCATCCCGACGGCGACCACGAGCAGGAAACCGTTATCGATGAAGACGTTGAAGATGACCTGGATGTTCGAGAAGGCCCGGTACTGGGACACCCCGATGCCGTACATGACCAACAGCAGGGCGAGGGTGACCAGCACCGGCACGTGACGCCGGGGCAGCCGGGCCCAACTCGGGCCGGTGGTCAGCGAGGTCGTGGTCACGCCGTCACCTCTTCCTTCTGACGCTGTGGGGTCGGGGCCGGCGGGGGCGGGGTACCCCGCTTGCGTCGACTGAACTTGGCGCGGAAGGAGGGTGCCTGGATCAGGCAGACCGCGATCACGACCACCGCCTTGAACAGCAGGGCCGTCTGCGGGGAGATGTTCATGGCGTACACCGTGGTGGTGAGGGTCTGGATGATCAGCGCACCGAGGATGGTGCCGCTGAGGTAGAACCGGCCGCCGGCCAGGGAGGTGCCGCCGATGACGACCGCGAGGATCGCGTCGAGCTCCACCCAGAGACCGGCGTTGTTGCCGTCGGCGCTGGAGACGTTCGCGGTCATCATGAAGCCGGCGACGGCCGCGCACGCCGCGCTGACCACGTAGACCAGGAAGACCATCCGGGCCGACCGGATGCCGGCCAGTCGGCTGGCCTCCCGGTTACCGCCCACCGACTCGATGATCATGCCCAGGGCGGTACGCCGGGTCAGCGCCGCGATGAGCAGGGCCGCACCCAACGCGATGAAGATCGCCAGGGGCAGGGTCAGGAAGTGGCCCAACCCGATCGCCCGGTACGGCCCCGAGTTGATCGTGATGATCTGCCCCTCGGTGACCAACTGGGCCAGACCCCGGCCCGCCACCATGAGGATGAGGGTGGCGATGATCGGCTGGATGCCGATCACGGAGACCAGCACCCCGTTCCAGGCGCCGAGCACGAGTGCGGCACCCAGGGCCATGGCCAGCGCGGTGAACACGGTGACCATGCTGTTCTGATCCGGCGCCTGACTGATGTGCAGGCAGGCGATGGCGCCGCTGATGGCGCAGATCGAACCGACCGACAGGTCGATGCCGCCGGTGGAGATGACCAGGGTCATGCCCAGCCCGACCAGGATCAGCGGGGCGCTCAACCGGAGGATGTCGATCGGAGTGCCGTAGAGGTGCCCGTTGTTGACCTCGACGGCCAGGAAGCCGGGACGGTAGACGGTGTTCGCGGCCAGCATCACCACGAGGACCATCACCGGCCAGAACAGCCGGTGTGTCGCCATCGACCTGAGACGCTCGTTCACGGCTTCGCCTCCTGCTTGATCGATCCGCTGGCGATGGTCTGCATGACCCGCTCGGCGTCCAGGGTGTCGTCGTTGTCGAGCTGGGCGACCATCTCCCGGTCCCGCATCACCACGACCTTGTGGCTCAGCCGCAGCACCTCCTCCAGTTCGGCGGAGATGAACAGCACGGCCATGCCACCGTCGGAGAGCTGCACGACGAGCTTCTGGATCTCGGCCTTGGCGCCGATGTCGATGCCACGGGTCGGCTCGTCCAGGATGAGCAGGCGAGGCTCGGTGATCAGCCAGCGGGCCAGCAGGACCTTCTGCTGGTTGCCGCCGGACAGGTTGCGTACCGGCACCTCGGGGTTGGCGGGGCGGATGCTGAGCGCCTTGATGTACTGCTCGACCAGTTCGTCCTGGCGGCGCCGCGGAATCGGGCGCAGCCAGCCCCGGGCGGCCTGCATCGCCAGGATCATGTTCTCCCGGACGGTCAGGTCCGGGATGATCCCCTCCGCGCGGCGGTTCTCCGAGCAGAATCCGATGCCCTTGTCGATGGCCTGGACCGGGTTGCGCAGGCTGGTCGGCTTGCCGTTGACCGTCACCTCGCCGCGGTCGGCCCGGTCCGCGCCGAAGAACAGCCGCGCCGCCTCGGTCCGACCGGAGCCGAGCAGACCGGCCAGACCGACCACCTCACCGGGATGGATGGTCAGGCTGAAGGGGGCCACCGCGCCCTTACGGCCCAGCTGGGAGACCGCTACGAAGGGGGTGCCGCCCTCCACGGCCGCCAACTCCCGTCGGGGCTGCTCCTCGAGCCGTTCCAGGACGTCGAGTTCCTTGCCGATCATCTTCTCGACCAGGGCCAGCTGCGGCAGCTCCCCGATCGGGTACTCACCCACCAGGGTGCCGTTGCGCAGCACGGTGATTCGGTCGGCGATGCCGTACACCTGGTCGAGGAAGTGGGTGACGAACAGGATCGCGATCCCCTCGTCGCGCAACTGACGCATGATGCGGAACAGTTGCGCCACCTCGTCGGCGTCCAGGCTGGAGGTCGGCTCGTCGAGGATCAGCACCCGGGCCTGTACGTCGATGGCGCGGGCGATGGCGACCATCTGCTGCACCGCCAGGGAGTAGCTGGCCACCGGGGCGGTGACGTCGATGTCCAGATCCAGGCGGGCCAGCAGTTGCCGGGCCCGGCGGCGCACCTCACCCCAGCGGACGGCGCCGAGGCGACGGGGTTCCCGCCCGATGAAGATGTTCTCCGCCACGGAGAGGTTCGGGCAGAGGTTGACCTCCTGGTAGACCGTGCTCACCCCGGCGGCGGAGGCCTGCATCGGGCCGGAGAAGGCCACCTGCTCGTCGCCCAGGGTGATGGTGCCCTCGTCGATGCCGTAGACCCCGGTCAACACCTTGATCAGGGTCGACTTGCCGGCGCCGTTCTCGCCCATCAGGGCGTGCACCTCACCGGGAAAGAGCCGGAAGTCGACATTGTGGAGTGCGCGCACTCCGGGAAAGGACTTACTGATCCCGGTCATCGTCAGGACCGGACGGCTATCCGTCATCCCATCAGGCCTTCTTCTGGGTTTGGGTCGTTTCGGGGGCTACGGCCTTCCCGTGACGTCCGCCCGACCGCCCCTGAGGGGTCGGCCGGGCGGACGTGGCACCGGAGGTGTCGTGCCGCCGGTCCGTCGGGGAAGCGGGTGACGCGGCGGGGCCGCCACCAGTCAGCGTGGCGACCCCGGGCGTCGATCAGTACTTGCGGTTGGGCAGGGCCTCCTTGGCCTGCTCCTGGGTGAAGGTGGTCTCCTCGGTCTCGATCCGCGGCGGCACCTCTTCACCCGCGTGGATCTTCTTGGCCAGGTCCATCAGCTGTGGGCCGAGCAGCGGGCTGCACTCCGCGATGAAGTTGAACTTGCCGTCGGCGAGGGCCTGCATGCCGTCCTTCACCGCGTCGATGGTGATGATGGTGATGTCCTTGCCGGGCTCCTTGCCGGCTGCGGTGATCGCCTCTAGGGCACCCAGACCCATGTCGTCGTTGTGCGCGAAGAGCACGTCGATCTTCGGGTGGGCCTTGAGGAACTGCTCCATGACCTGCTTGCCGCCGGCGCGGGTGAAGTCACCCGACTGGGAGGCGATGACCTTGAGCTTGGGGTCGGCGGCGATCGCCTCGGCGAAGCCCTTCTTGCGGTCGTTGGCCGGGGCCGAGCCGGTGGTGCCCTGCAGCTCGACGATGTTCACGTCACCGGTCGCGTCCTTGGAGTTCTCGACCAGCCACTCCCCCGACAACCGGCCTTCCTTGACGAAGTCCGAACCGAGGAAGGTCTTGTACAGCGACTTGTCGGCCGAGTCCACTGCGCGGTCGGTCAGGATGACCGGGATGCCGGCGTCCTTGGCCTCCTTGAGCACGGTGTCCCAGCCCGACTCCACGACCGGCGAGAAGGCGATCACGTCGACCTTCTGCTGGATGTAGTTGCGGATGGCCTTGATCTGGTTCTCCTGCTTCTGCTGGGCATCGTCGAACTTCAGGTCGATGCCCGCCTCGGCAGCCGCCTCCTTGATGGAGTTGGTGTTGGCCGTCCGCCAGCCGCTCTCCGCGCCGACCTGGGAGAAGCCCATGACGATCTTGTCGTCGCCGCTTCCTCCTGCGTCGGTCCCGGTGTCGCTGTTGCCGCAGGCTGCCATGCCGCCGGCCAGAAGCACGGCGGCCAGCGCCGCGACTGCGCGCCGAGGCGCGAGGGACATTCGCATGTTTCTCATCGGATCTCCTCGGGTGGGGTGCGGGTTCCACGCCGCCGGCCGAGGCAGGCGGAGTGGCGTACTTGTGGTGTGGTGTCTGTGCGCGGGTGCGCGTAGTCGGTCGCGACCCGGGCGGGCCGCGACCCGGGTCAGGTGTTCGCCGCCGGTGCGGGACGCTGGCCGTAGACGTTCTGGTAGCGGTCGTAGAGGGCGTCCACGTCGGCCTGGGCCATCGGCACCGGTTGCCCCAGGGCGCGGGCCAGGTGGGCGGTTCGCGCCACGTCCTCGCACATCACCGCGGCCTTGACCGCGGCCCGGGCGGTCCGCCCGATGGTGAAGACCCCGTGGTTGCGCATCAGCACCGCGGGCGAGCGGTGCCCGGTCAGGGTGCTGACGATCCCCTTGCCGATGTCGTCTCCGCCGATCAGGGCGAAGGGGCCCACCGGGATCTCCCCGCCGAACTCGTCCGCCTGGGCGGTCAGCCAGCAGGGGATCGCCTCGCCCCGGGCCGCCCAGGCGGTCGCGTACGTGCTGTGGGTGTGCACCACCCCGCCGACCTCCGGCATGGCCCGGTAGACGTAGGCGTGCGCGGCCGTGTCACTCGACGGGGACAGGTCACCCTCTACCGGCATCCCGTCCAGGTCGCAGAGCACCATGTTGTCGGCGGACAGGTCGTCGTAGTCCACCCCGCTCGGCTTGATGATCATCAGGTCCCGCCCGGGTACCCGGGCGGAGACGTTGCCGGCCGTCCAGGCCACCAGCCCGTAGCGGGTCAGCTCACCGTGCAGCCGAGCCACCGTCTCCCGCAACTCACGCTCGATCATGCGACCACCTCCAGCGCGGTCTCGTTCGTCGATCCGACCGACCCGGCGGCCGCGTTCCGGATCGCCCGCAGGCGCAGCATCACGTCGTTGGCGCCGCGACCGAAGTGGTCGTGCAGGGTGCGGTACTCGGCGTAGAGGGCGTCGTAGGCGCGTACCCGGTCGGGGTCGGGGCGGTAGACCGCCGCGCTGATCCGGCCCATCGCCTGCGAGGCCTCGTGGATCGAGGGGTACGCCCCGGCGGCCACCGCGGCGTGGATGGCCGAGCCGAGGGCCGGCCCCTGGGCGGAGCCGATGATGCCCAGCGGCCGGTTGGTGACATCGGCGTAGATCTGCATCAGCAACTCGTTCGAGGTGAGCCCACCGGCGATCACCAGATCGTCGACGGGCACCCCGGCCTCGACGAAGGCCTCGATGATCATGCGGGTGCCGTACGCGGTCGCCTCCAGCAGCGCCCGGTAGACGTCCTCCGGGCGGGTGGCCAGGGTCAGGCCGACGATCATCCCGCTGAGATCGTGGTTGACCAGCAGGGATCGGTTGCCGTTCCACCAGTCCAGGGCTACCAGGCCGTGGGCGCCGACCGGCTGGGCGGCGGCCAGTTCGGTGAGTCGCTCGTGGGAGGCGACCCCGGCCGGGGCGGCGTGCTTGACGAACCAGCCGAAGATGTCCCCGACCCCGCTCTGGCCGGCCTCGTAGCCCCAGGCCCCGGCGCTGATGCCGCCGTCGACCACCCCGCACATCCCGGCCACCTCGGCCGGGTGGGCGCCGTTGACCACGTGGCAGGTGGAGGTGCCCATGATCGCCACCAGCCGGCCCGGCGTCAGGGCCTGCGCGGCGGCGGCGGTGACGTGCGCGTCGACATTGCCGACGGCCACCGCGATGCCCTGCGGCAGGCCGGTCCAGGCGGCGGCCTGGGCGGTGAGCTCACCGGCCTTGCCGGCCAGCGGCATCAGCGGACCGTCCAGCTTGGTCACGAAGTCACCGAAGTCGGGGTTCAGGGCGGTCAGGTAGTCCGTCGAGGGGTACTGCCCGTCCTGCATGATGCCCTTGTAGCCGGCCGTGCAGACGTTGCGGGTCTCGACGCCGGACAACTGCCAGACGATCCAGTCGGCGGCCTCGATGAAGCGCTCGGCCCGCCGGTAGACCTCCGGGTCCTCCTCCAGCAGTTGCAATCCCTTGGCGAACTGCCACTCGGCGGAGATCTTGCCGCCGTAGCGGCCGATCCAGGGCTCGCCGCGTTCGTGGGCCAGGGCGTTGATCCGGTCGGCGTGCGGCTGGGCCGCGTGGTGTTTCCAGAGCTTCACCCAGGCATGTGGACGGTGCCGAAGGTCCGGCAGCTCGCACAGCGGGGTGCCGTCGGCGAGGGTCGGCAGGACCGTACAGGCGGTGAAGTCGATGCCGATGCCGACCACCTGGCGTGGATCGACCCCCGCGGCGGCGACGGCCGCCGGTACGGCGTGGCGCAGCACGTCGCGGTAGTCCTGCGGGTCCTGCAGGGCCCAGTCGGGGGGCAGGGGCGGACCACCGTCGGGCAGTGTGGACTCGATGACGGCGTTGCGGTACTCGTGCACCGCCGTCCCCAGCTCGGCCCCGTCGCGTACGCGGACCACCAGGGCCCGCCCCGACAGGGTCCCGTAGTCGACGCCGACGACATACCGGTCGCCGACTTCGTCCACACCGCTCATGCTCACCTCCGGCCGATGACGGACCTCAGTGTTAACGCTCACATCAGGCGTCGTCAAGACACCGTCCGGCAACAGCTCCGTAACGGAGTACGGGGCCCGTCGTGATCACCTGACACCGGCCGAACCGACACCTGCACCACCCACCTTGCGGCATCCGCCGGGTCCCGCGCCAGAGGTACGACCCTGCCAGCCGTCGCCCATTTCATCCACACCGGTCGACGCCTGCCGCGACGTCTCCGACCACCCTCAGGGGACGGGTCACCCCGCCGCCCCGATCCCCGGCGGCGCGCACCTCGGTGCCACCCGGACGGCGAGCCTCCCCTGCGGACCCTTCGCCGGCCCGCCCGGCACCCGCGCCGAGGCGCCGCGACGGATCTTCACGCCCTCATATGAGCGTTAACATCCTTCGATCGCAGGTGTGGCTCAGTGGATCAAACCGACGACCCTGCCGCGCCGCTTCGGAAAGCCGCAGCACCACATATTCGAATCGCTCCCACATGGGAATTCACCGATTTCTCCGCCGTCCAGCCTCTTTTGATCAAGCAGCGATCCGGCGTTTCGCAGACATTGACGGTGATTTACATAACTGGATGTCAGCGATAACATCCCAGACATCGGAGGGCCCTGTCCGGGAGAACCACCACCGTCACCGCCGGCGTCGCCGCACGACACCCGGCTGACTCGATCTCTGGGCGCCGGCGTCCCCGCCACGGGTGGCGGCACTCCGACCCATCTGACCGTGAGCAGGCCATGCCTGCCCGCGCCCACCCGACGAACCGTCTGGGCCGCCCGACGACCCGCGGTCGGTGATCCATGACCGACACCCATCCGTCCCTGTCCCGAGGAGGATCGAATGCGCGCACGACCACGATGGTTGGCCGTTCTGAGTGTGCTGGTGCTGACACTCACCACGGTCGTCGTCGACGGGCTCCACACACCGAAACCCGCGCAGGCGCTCAACAACGGGGTGGCCCGTACCCCGCCGATGGGGTGGAACACCTGGAACACCTTCGGTTGCAACATCAACGAGACCCTGATCCGGCAGATGGCCGACGCGATCGTCAACACCGGGATGCGCGATCTCGGCTACAAGTACGTCGTCGTGGACGACTGCTGGTTCGATCCCAACCGCGACGCCCAGGGCAACCTCCAGGCTCATGCCGGCCGTTTCCCCAGCGGCATGAAGGCCCTCGGCGACTACCTGCACTCCCGTGGCCTGCTCTTCGGCCTCTACCAGGTGCCCCGGGAGAAGACCTGCGCGCAGTACTTCGGCGCCTGGCCCGGCTCCACCGGCAGTCTCGGCCACGAATACCAGGACGCCCGGCAGTTCGCCGCCTGGGGGGTGGACTTCCTCAAGTACGACTGGTGCTCACCCTGGGGCACCATCAACGACCAGATAGCCGGGTTCTCGCTGATGCGTGACGCCCTGGCGGCCACCGGTAGGCCCATCGTCTACAGCATCAACCCGAACAGCATCCACGAGAAGACCGGCCCCCTGCGCAACTGGGGGGACATCGCCAACATGTGGCGGACCACGGAGGACATCACCAACGCCTGGAACACCGGTCAGACCAACGGCTACCCGATGGGCATCCAGAACATCGTCAACGTCAACGTGCCGATCGCCTCGTACGCCTCGCCGGGCTCCTTCAACGACCCGGACATGCTCGTGGTCGGCAACGGCGGCATGACGGACACGGAGATGCGCAGCCACTTCGCCCTCTGGGCGATCATGGCGGCACCGCTGATCGCGGGCAACGACATCCGCAACGCCAACGCCGCGACCCTGGACATCCTGCGCAACCAGAACCTGGTGGCCATCAACCAGGACTCCCTGGCGCTGCAGGCCGTGCAGGTCTCCCACGACGGCACCCGCCGGGTGCTGGCCAAGCGGCTGGCCAACGGGGACGTGGCCGTGGCCCTGTTCAACCAGGGCAACTCCACCACCACGGTGTCCACCACGGCGGCGGCCGTCGGCAAGTCCGGCACCTCGTTCACCCTGCGGGACGCCTGGACCAACACCACCTCGACCAGCACCGGGACGATCTCGGCCAGCGTGCCGGCGCACGGCACGGTGGTCTACCGGGTCAGTGGCGGCACCACGACCACTCCCCCGCCCCCGCCGCCCACCTTCCGGCTACGCAGTGAGTCGGCCGGCCGCTGCCTGGACGTCAACAACAGCGGCACCGCCAACGGCACCGCGACGTTGATCTGGGACTGCCACACCGCCAGCAACCAGAGCTTCACCCAGAACGGTCAGGCCCTCCAGGTGCTCGGCAAGTGCCTGGACATCTCCCCGACCGCCACCCCCGGTACCCCGGTGCAGATCTGGGACTGCAACGGCGGCACGAACCAACAGTGGACGTTCAACGGCAACGGCACCATCAGCAACGTCCGCTCCCCCAACCTCTGCCTGGACGTCAACAACAACGGCACCGCCAACGGCACCCCCGTCATCGTCTGGACCTGCCACACCGCCCCCAACCAACGCTGGACCCGCACCTAACCCACCCCCTTCCCCGTCGATCATGCACTTCTGGTCGCCGATATGCCGGCATTCACATCTTTCGTCGGGACAGAAAGTGCAAGATCGGCGGGGAGAGGGGCGGGGGTGAGGGGGTTGGTGAGGAGGGGGGTGAAGGCCAGTTCGGCGGCGCCGATGAGGGTGGCGTCGTCGCCCAGGGCGGCGGTACGCAGCTTGACGTGTTCGCGGGCCACCGGCAGGACGTTGCGGGCGATGCGGCCCGGACCTGCTCGGCCGCCCCGGGGTACAGGTCGCACAGCATCCCGCCGAACACCACCATCCCGGGGTTGAACAGGTTGATCAGGTTGGCCACCCCGATGCCCAGCCAGTCGCCGATCCGGCGCAGCGCCTCACGGGCGGCCGGATCTCCCCGGTCGGCGTCGTCGGTCACCGCCCGGATCGCCGCACGGCCGAACAGCTCGGCGGCCCGCCCGGCGGCGTCGAGCAGGGCCCGCTCACCGACCTCGGCCTCCAGGCAGCCGGACGAGCCACAACCACAGGCCCGTCCGTCGTACGGGTTGACGACCATGTGCCCGACTTCGCAGCCGTAGCCGCCGTCCCCGCCCAGCAACCGGCCACCGACGATGATCCCCGGCCGGTCTCCGCGGGTGACTCCTCCTCGACCAGGCCCAGTCGGGCCAGCTCGGTGGTCAGCGCCCGGATGGTGCTGCGGTTGAGCCCCATCCGGGTGGCCAGCTCGGCACGGGAGATCGCGCCGCGATGATGGACGTGGCGCAGCAGTGTGCCGGCGTTACGCCGACGGATCTCCTCCGGGACCACCCGATCCTCCGGCATCAGCGTCGATGCGGCCGGTCCGACGGGAGGCAGCGTGGTCACCACCCGCCGTGACGTCAAGGTGTGCGGCGGGGGTCAACGACTCGCGCCGGCCCGGCGCTTGTTGTAGACGTCGAAGGCCACCGCGACCAGCAGCACCAGCCCCTTGACCACCGACTGCGTCGAATGCTCGACCCCCATCAACTGCATACCGTTGCTCATCACGGCCATGATCAGGCCACCCACCATGGCACCCACCACGGTACCCACCCCACCGGTGACGGCCGCTCCGCCGATGAAGGCCGCCGCGATCGCGTCCAGCTCGAACATGTTGCCCGCGGCCGGCTGCGCGCTGTTGGAACGCGAGGAGAAGATGACCCCGGCCACCGCGGACAGGAAGCCCATGTTGACGAAGATCCAGAAGTTGACGGTACGGACCTTCACCCCGGACAGCATCGCCGCCGGCAGGTTGCCGCCGATCGCGTAGACCTGCCTACCGAAGACGGTACGGCGGGTGAGCAGCCCGTAGACCAGCACCAGCACGGCCAGGATGATCAGTACGATGGGCAGGCCCCGGGCGTTGGCCAACTGCCAGGCGAACCACATCACCACGGCACCGACCAGGACCATCCGCGCGACGAACAGGGCGAAGGACTCCACCGGCTGCTGGTAGCGGATCCGCGCCACCCGGGTCCGGAAGCCGCTCACCACGTAACCGGCCACCGCTATGCCGCCGATGAGCAGGGTGAAGGCGTCGTAGCCGTCGCCGCCGATGAGTCCGTTGAGGAAGCCGGCCGCGATCTGGTTGTACTCGGCCGGGAAGGGCGACAGGGAGACGTTCTCCAGCACCCGCAGGGTCAGACCCCGGAACAGCAGCATGCCGGCCAGGGTCACGATGAAGGCCGGGATGCCGACGTACGCGACCCAGAAGCCGTGCCAGGCGCCGACCGCCAGCCCGACGGCCACCGCCGCCAGCACCCCGACCCACCAGGGCTGCCCCTGCCGGATGATGACCACGGCGCTGACCGCGCCGGTCAGCGCCACCACCGAGCCGACCGACAGGTCGATGTGCCCGCCGATGATCACGATGACCATGCCGATGGCGAGCACGAGGATGTACGAGTACTGCAGGACGATGTTCGTGATGTTGCCCGGACTCAGCGAGACACCCTCGGTGAGAACGGCGAAGAGGGCGACGATGACGACCAGCGCCGCGAAGATGCCGCTCTGCCGCAGATTGTTCATGATCAGGGCGCGCGGGTCGCTGCTGCCGACGTGCAGTACAGCGGCGGGAGTAGCCTCGGCCGACCCGCCCTTGTGGACCGAGGAGGGCTTGGTGCTGGTCATCAGACGGATTCCTTGTCCCTCGCCATGAGTTCCATCAGCTTCTCCTGGGTCGCCTCGGCCGCCGGCAGTACGCCGGTGATCCGACCCGCCGACAGGGTGTAGATGCGGTCGCACATGCCCAGCAGTTCCGGCAGCTCGGAGGAGATCATGACGACCGCCTTACCCTCGGCGACCAGCCGGTTGATGATCGTGTAGATCTCGAACTTCGCCCCGACGTCGATGCCCCGGGTCGGCTCGTCCAGGATCAGCACGTCCGGATCGGTGAACAGCCACTTGGACAGGACGACCTTCTGCTGGTTGCCGCCGGAGAGCTTGCCCACCACGGACAGCACACTGGGGGCCTTGATGTTCATGTCCCGGCGGCTGTCCTCGGCCACCCGGGTCTCCTCGTTGTCGTGCACCCAGCCGGCCCGGGACAGCTTGCGCAGGCCCGCCGAGGAGACGTTGTGCCGTACGTCGTCGATGAGGTTGAGCCCGAAGCGCTTGCGGTCCTCGGTGGCGTACGCGATGCCGTTGCCGATCGCCTCGGCCACCGAACGCGCTCTGATCTGTCTGCCGTGCAGGTACAGCCGACCGGAGATGTCCCGCCCGTAGGAGCGCCCGAAGACGCTCATCGCCAACTCGGTGCGGCCCGCCCCCATCAACCCGGCGATGCCGACCACCTCCCCGGCCCGTACGTTCAGGCTGGCCCGGTCGACCACCAGCCGGTCCTGGGTGGGGTGCCGGACGGTCCAGTCCTCGATGCGCAGCACCTCCGCGCCCGGGGAGGAGACCCGGTCGGGATAGAAGCTGTCCAGGTCCCGGCCGACCATGTCCCGGATGATCTGCTCCTGGGTGACCTGGCCCGAGCCCATCTCCAGCCGCCGCACCGTCCGGCCGTCGCGCAGCACTGTGGTGGAGTCGGCGATGGCGGTGATCTCGTTCAGCTTGTGCGAGATCATGATGCAGGTGATGCCCTGGTCGCGCAGCCGGCGCATCAGGTCCAGCAGGTGTGCCGAGTCGATGTCGTTGAGGGCGGCCGTCGGCTCGTCCAGGATCAGCAGTTTGACCTTCTTGGACAGCGCCTTGGCGATCTCGACCAGTTGCTGCTTGCCGACCCCGAGCTGCACCACCGGGGTGACCGGGTTCTCGTGCAGGCCGACCGAGGCGAGCAGTTCGGCCGCCTCGGCGTTGGTGCGGTTCCAGTCGATCAGGCCGCTGCGGCCCCGGCGTTCGTTGCCGAGGAAGATGTTCTCGGCGATGGACAGGTACGGCACCAGGGCCAGTTCCTGGTGGATGATGACGATGCCGTGGGCCTCGCTGTCGCGGATGCCCCGGAAGTCCACCGGCTTGCCGTCGAGCAGGATCTCACCGGAGTAGCTGCCCGTGGGGTACACCCCGGACAGCACCTTCATCAGGGTGGACTTGCCGGCGCCGTTCTCACCGCAGATGGCGTGGATCTCGCCACGGCGTACGGCGAGGGTGACGTCCTGCAGCGCCGCCACCCCCGGGAAGGTCTTGGTGATGCGACGCATCTCGAGGATGTGGTCGTCCATGCTCACCCTCCTGCGGTCTCGATCAGGGTGCGGGCGAAGTGTGCGGTGGTAAGCGATCCGGGCTCGGCGGCGAGTGCTCGCCGCCGAGCCCGGGGATGACGCCGTCAGCCCTTGGCCTGGCCGGCGGCGACCTCCTCGGCGGTGAAGTAGCCGGAGTCGATCAGGACCGGCTTGATGTCGTCGGCGAACACGGTCTCGATCGGCAGCAGGTACGACGGCACCACCTTGACCCCGTTGTCGTAGGTCTCGGTGTCGTTGGCCTGCGGGGTCTTGTCCTGCAGGAAGGACTCCGCGGCGATCGCGGCCTGCTCGGCCAGCAGTCGGGTGTCCTTGAAGATGGTGGAGTCCTGCACCCCGTCGTTGATCAGTTTGACGGAGGCGATCTCGGCGTCCTGCCCGGTCACCACCGGCATGTCGTCGCGGTAGCCGGCGTTCTGCAGGGCGGTGATGATGCCCCGGGAGAGACCGTCGTACGGCGAGAGCACCCCGTGCACCTTGGTGCCGTCGTTGTAGCTGGAGGTCAGCAGATCCTCCATCCGCTTCTGCGCGCCCTCCTGCTGCCAGCGCAGAATCGCCACCTGATCGATCTTGTTCTGCCCGGACTTCACCTTCAGGGTGCCGGCGTCGATGAACGGCTTGAGGGTGTCCATCGCCCCGCCGAAGAAGTACTGGGTGTTGTTGTCGTCCAGGGAGCCGGCGAACAGTTCGATGTTGAACGGCCCGGTCGCCTCACCCTTGGCGCCGTCCTTGGTCTGCAGGCCCAGCCCGACCAGCAAGGCGGTGGCCTGGGCCACCCCTACCTTGTAGTTGTCGAAGCTGACGTAGAAGTCGACATTGGGGCTGTCCCGGATGAGCCGGTCGTAGGAGATCACCGGGATCTTGGCGTCGGCCGCCGCCTGCAACTGCCCGCTGAGCGCGGTGCCGGCGATCGCCGCGATGATCAGCACGTCGGCCCCACGGGTGATCATCTGGTCGACCTGCTGGGACTGGGTGGGGATGTCGTCGCCGGCGTACTGGAGGTCCACCTTGTAGCCCTTGGCCTCCAGCTTCTCCTTGACGAAGTTGCCGTCGGCGATCCATCGCTCGGAGGTCTGGGTGGGCATCGAGACGCCGATGGTCAGATCACCGGGCTTGTCGCTGTCGTTACCGCTGCCGGCGCCCTCACCACTGCACGCCGCCAGGCTCAGCGCCAGCACGGCGCTACCGAGAGCGGCCAGGATTCTTCTGCTCACTGGCTTCCCCAATCTGAACTCGCGCCGTCGCCCCGGCGGCATGGGTCGCACTTGGAGGCCAAGTGTTAGCGCTCACATCGACCAGGTCAACACCTGTTCTGAGATCCAGCGGTCACGGTCTCGTAACGTTCCCGCCACTCCCCCGATCGGCTGGGGAACCGCAGGTGGCGGCCGGTGGCGAGGGCTGAGATCCCCCGGGAACAGGGCGTGCCGGCCACGGCACCCCCCGTGGCCGGCACGCCGGTCCGCAGTCGCGCGGGTTTCTCAGTCTCCGATCGCGATGGCGAAGATGTGCATGGTCGGTACGTTGGCCGCCGGCCGGGCGCTGATGTTGGGCAGTTCCACCCGGCTCACCGGCTTGTTCTGCAACCCCACCCCGACGTAGTAGATGCAGGCGGAGACGTTGTGCCGCTGGTTGCCGGGGCGGTTCTGGTATGCCATCACGATGGCGGCGGAGCCACCGGCGTGCGGTCCGCCGTACCAGTCCGGGGTGCTCAGGGTGAAGCTCTGCCGGGTCCCGTCGGCGTAGACCACAGTGGCCGTGCCGGACACCGCACCGTAGGTACCGGTGGCGAGGATCCCGAGGGTACGCCCCGTGCCGGTGACCCCTATCGACTGGCCGGAGGCGACCGCGTTGTCCGCGCCGCCGGGGGCCACGGCGGGCCAGCGGAAGTTCACCCCGTTGCGGCTCACCGTGCTGCCCGGGGTTACCCCGGCCTGGGCCAGGGCCTGGGCGGAGAGGCTGGCGCCGTTGCCGTCGAAGTTGGCCACCCCGGTGTTGCTGTCGTTGCTGGTGCCGGCGTTGGTGAAGCTCTGCTCCAGGGTCGGTGCGGTGGGCGTACCCACCGAGCCGGTGGCCCGGTAGGTGCGCCCACCCTGCACGGTGACCTCGATCAGGTCGGGCTCGATCCGGGTGGTCCGGGGCGAGGTGCCGTCGGCGGTGTCGACCAGGGTGTAGGTGCCGGTGAACATCCGGGCCCGCAGGCGTACGGTGCCGGGCCGGTCCGGCCGGACGAGGATCTCGGTGGCCTGGCCGTTTCTCCAGGTGAGGCCTACGGTGTGGCCGCCCCGCCCGCGCAGGCCGCTGACGTATCCGGTGGGCCAGGCGGTCGGTAGGGCGGGCAGCAGGTGCAGTTCACCGGCGTGGCTGTGCAGCAGCATCTCGGCGATGCCGGCGGTGGCGCCGAAGTTGCCGTCGATCTGGAACGGTGGGTGCAGGTCGAACATGTTCGGGGCCAGCCGGGCCGGGGTGGCCAGGTAGCGGATGAGGTCGTGCGCCCGGTTGCCCTCTTCCAGGCGGGCCCAGAAATTGATCTTCCAGGCCAGGGACCAGCCGGTGCCGTCGTCGCCGCGGATCTCCAGGGTGCGTCGGGCGGCCTGGAACAGTTGGGGGGTGCCCCGCCGGGTGATCTGATTACTGGGGGCCAGGCCGTACAGGTGGGAGACGTGCCGGTGGTTGCGTTCGGTCTCCACCCAGTCGTACAGCCACTCCATGATGTTGCCGCGCGAGCCGACCCGGGTCGGGGCCAGCCGGTCGCGGGTGGCCCGGACCTGGGCCCGGAAGGTGGCGTCGGTGTTGAGGAGTTCGCTGGCCCGGGCGCAGCCGTCGAAGAGGTCCCGCAGGATCTGGTTGTCCATGGTCGGACCGGCGCAGACGCTGGCGTCGGCATGATGGCCGATCTCGGGTGAGTTGGAGGGGTTGGTGACCAGGTAGCCGAGGGTGGGTTCGGTGACCAGGGTGTCGAGGAAGAACTGGGCGGCACCCTTCATGGCGGGGTAGTTGGCGCGCAGGAAGTCCAGGTCCCCGGTGAACAGGTAGTGGTCCCAGATCATGGTGGCCAGCCACGCCCCGCCGGTCTGCCACATCCCCCAGAAGGCGCCGTCGACCACGGAGGCGCCCCGCCAGGCGTCGGTGTTGTGGTGGGTGACCCAGCCACCCGCGCCGTACTGCACCTGGGCGGTGCGGGCCCCGCTGACCGTCAGGTCCTGGATCATCGAGAACACCGGCTGGTAGCACTCGGACAGGTTGGTGGTGTCCGCCGGCCAGTAGTTCATCGGCAGGTTCGCGTTGATGGTGTACTTCGAGTCCCAGGCCGGGGTCAGCGAGTCGTTCCAGATGCCCTGGAGGTTCGCCGGTTGGGTGCCCGGCCGCGATGAGGAGATCAGCAGGTACCGGCCGTACTGGAACAGCAGGGCCGAGAACTGCGGGTCGTTGACGGTGTTGTGCTGGGCGATGCGTACATCCGTCGGCTGGTCGGCCGCCGAGGTCCGCCCCAGGTCGAGACTCACCCGGCCGAACAGCACCTGGTAGTCGGCGACATGCCGGGCGCGCAACTGGTCGTAGCTGCTGGCCCGGGCCGCGGTGAGGTGCCGTCGCGCGATGCCCTGGTAGTCGCCGCCGACGTTGCGGAAGTTGACATAGCTGGAGCCGATCGAGATCAGCAGGGTCACGCTGGTGGCCCCGGTGACCCGCAGGGTCCCGCCGGAGCTGCTGACCGTGCCGCCGTTGACGGTGGCGTGGGCCAGGGCCAGGAACCGGACCGCCCCGTTGACCCCCTCCTGGTTGCCGGAGATCCCGTCCAGACCGATCGTCGCCCCGTCCGGGCTGGACACGGTGGTCCGCTGCGGGCTGTCGAAGGTGGCCGTGAAGGTGATCGAGGCGGACCGGTCGGCGGTCAGCCGCATCGCGATGATCTGGTCCGGCGCGCTGGCGAAGACCTCCCGCTGGTAGCGCACCCCGTTCATCAGATAGGTGACCGAGGTGGTCGCGGTGGTCAGGTCCAACTGCCGGTGGTACTGGGAGGTGCCGGTGGCACCGGGGAAGGCCAGTCGGAGGTTGCCGACGGTCTGATAGGCCAGCTGTCCTACCGGGTTGCCGAGCATGGTCTGATTGATCAGGTTCTGGGCCTGGGACCACTGGTTGGCGAAGACCAGTCTGCGGATCTCCGCCAGCGAGCCGGCGCCCCGGGGGTTGCTGGAGTCGTGGGGGCCGCCCGCCCAGACGGTGTCCTCGTTGAGTTGCAGGCGTTCGGTGTCGCTGTTGCCGAACACCATGGCTCCCAGTCGGCCGTTGCCGATCGGTAAGGCCCGCAGCCAGTCGGTGCCGGCCCCCCGGTCGTACCAGAGGGCCAGGTCGCCGGCCGCCGACACCTGCGGGGGCGCCACCGAGCCGGCCCGGGCGGTGGCGGTCCAGGGCAGCGGCAACAGGGCTCCGCCGGCACCCGCCGCGCCGATTGTGAGAGCCTGCCGTCGGGTCAGATCTGACATCGATCCTCCAAAGGGGTGACCGACCCCGGCCACCCGAAGCGCGGAAACGTGAATGGGCACCTGCTGGATCAGCCGGTGGACGCCAATCCCGGCCGCGACGCGTCAGGTAGCCGATAGCCTGCGAGACAGGCAGACATCTGATGTGTTTCCGAAATGTTACTCCCGCCACCAGAGATAGGCAATGGTCAATGCAATGGCATTCAGCTGACCTGAACTGGCGGGAGATGCTGGTTGAACAGCTCACAGGGCAGGGTCAGACCCACCCTCGGCGATCAGGGGATCGGATGTCAGCGGCCGCTTACATCAGATGTATTCGGGAGGACGGCCGTTCAGTGTCGGTCGCCCGGACGGCCACGGCGAGGGGCCAGGCTCCGATCCGCACTGGCCAGGCGGGCCAGGGCGGCGGCACGGAGCACGGCGGGTTCCTCGTAAGCAAGCCGCCGGGCGTGCTCAGCGATCAGATCCGGGATCCGGTAGCGGGTGCCGCACTCGACGACCAGTCGACGCTCGCACAGGTCGGCCAGGGTGCGTCGGGCGTGCACCGGGGTCAGATTGCCCAACGCCGCTGCCGCGCACACGTCGAAGTCCGGCCCGGGATGCAGGCCCAGATACCGGAACAGTCGTCGCCGGCTGGCCGGCAGGGCCCGGTAGGTCGACTCGAAGGCGACATTCGCGCAGGACTGTTCCCCGGACGCGGCGACCGGCTGCTGCCGCACCCGATCGAGCTCGATGAACGCGGCGACCGTGCCGTTCGACCTGCGTCCCGCGTACCCCACAGGGCCTGGCAGCCGCATGAAACCCCCTTCTACCAGCGAAGTCCCGACAATTGCCTCCGACTTCGACGGTGGGCCGTCGCAGGCGACGAAGGTGTCACACTCCTGATGCCGAAAGATAAAATGTTATCGATAACAAGGCAAGGGCCAATGACATCGGCGCTGGTCAGCGGGCAAGCCAGCCGCCATCGACCGGGATCACCGCGCCGTGCAGGTAGGCCGCCGCGTCGGAGGCCAGGAAGACCGTGATGCCGGCCAGGTCCTCCGGACGGCCCCAGCGGCCGGCCGGAATCCGCTCCAGGATGGCCCGGTTGCGCTCCGGCTGCTCGCGCAGCGCCTGGGTGTTGTCCGTACTGATGTAGCCCGGGGCGATGGCGTTGACATTGACCCCGTGCCGGGCCCACTCGTTGGCCAGGGCCCGGGTCAGACCGGCGATCCCGGATTTCGCCGCGGCGTAGCCGGGGACGGTGACACCCCCTTGGAAGCTCAGCATCGAGGCGGTGAAGATGATCTTGCCGGTGCCGCGCGCGATCATGCCCCGACCGACCTCCCGGGCCAGCACGAACGGGGCGTTGAGGTCGACCTCCAGCACGTGGTCCCAGTCGGTGTCGGCATGCTCGGCAGCGGGTGCCCGGCGGATCGTGCCGGCGTTGTTGACCAGGATGTCCACCGGCCGGTCCCGCTGCCCGAGCCACTGCGCCAGCGTCCGCACGGCGTCCCGATCGGACAGGTCCGCCCGATACGGCAGGAAGACCCGGCCGTACGCCTGCACCCGCCGGGCGACCTCGCTGCCGGTCTCCTCCAGCGCGGCGCTCACCCCGATCACGTCGGCACCGGCGGCGGCCAGGGCCTCCGCCATGGCCAAACCGATGCCGCGACGGCAGCCGGTCACCACGGCCAACCGGCCGGTGAGGTCGAACATGGTCACCTGTCTCCTCCACAGTCGATGAGCACCTTGACGTCACCCCCGGCGGCCAGCGCCTCGAAGGCCTGGGCCACCTCGGTCAGCGGCACGATCCGGGAGATCAGCCGATCGGCGGGCACCTGGGCCTCGTGCACCAGCCGGACCGCCTCCACGTAGTCGGCGTGCTCGTAGACCCGTACCCCGATCAGCTCCAGCTCCCGCCAGAAGATCCGGTGCAGGTCCACCTCCCGGGGGGTGGGGTGGATCGCCACCACGACCAGCCGCCCGCGTACGGCCAGCAGGTCCGTGGCGGTGCGGACCCCGGCGGCCGAGCCGGACACCTCGTACACCACCTCGACCCCGGCTCCCCCGGTGATCTCGTGCAGGTACCCGACCACATCGACCGTGCCGGGGTCGACCGTGGTCAGGCCGATCTCGGCGGCGAGTTCCCGGCGTCGGGGGTCCAGTTCCAGCACGGTCACCTCGGCCCCGGTGGCCCGCGCCACCGTGCCGATCAGCAGCCCGACCGGGCCGGCGCCGATGACCACTGCGTGTTCCCCGGCGACCAGCCGGGAGCGTCGTACGTCGTGCACGGCCACCGCGGTCGGCTCCACCAGGGCGGCGTGGGTCAGCGGCAACCCTTCCGGCAGCGGCACCAGGAGCCGGGCCGGCACCGTCCAGGACCGCTGCATGGCCCCCGGGGAGTCGATCCCGACGAAGGTCAGCCGGTGACAGATGTGGGTGTGCCCGGCCCGGCAGGCCGGGCAGCGGCCACACCAGTCCAGCGGCATCACCGTCACCGGATCACCCACCCGGTGACCCTCGACCCCCGCGCCCACCTCGGCGATCCGGCCCGACATCTCGTGCCCGATCACCGCCGGTACCCGGACCCGCTGGTCCATCGCCCCGTGGGCGATGTGCAGGTCGGTGCCGCAGATGCCGGTGTAGGCGACCTCGATCCGGACCTGTCCCGCCTCGGGGGGCACCAGTTCGGTCTCCTCGACGACGAAGGTCTGCTCACCGATGTAGTACGCGCTGCGGTTCACGCCGCCTCCTCGGTCCGGTGCCGCTGGTGGGGGATGCTGCGGGGACACCGTCCGGCCGGCGTGGACCACGACCACGGCAAACGTCCGACGTCTCTATAGTGGTGGGGCCGATCGCCGGCGGCGGATCCGCGTCGGGGGTGCCCGGCGGGCCGGTGGCGAAGGGGGCGTGGATGGCACTGACCGACGACGCGATCGTGAAGATCCGCAGCATGATCCAGAGCGGTGAGTTGCCACCGGGGGCGCGGCTGCCACCGGAGCCACAACTGGCCGCCCAGATGGGGTTGTCCCGCAGCGGGGTCCGCGAGGCGGTCAAGGTGCTGGAATCGGCCCGGGTGCTCGACGTCCGACGGGGCGACGGCACCTACGTCACCAGCCTCGCACCCCGGCTGCTGCTGGAGGGGCTGGGCCTGGCGGTGGAACTGCTGCGCGACGACACCCTGCTGGAGGTGATGGAGGTCCGGCGGATGCTGGAGCCGGTGGCCACCGGCCTGGCGGCGTTGCGGATGACCGACACCCGACTCGACGAGCTGGCCCAGATCCTGCAGGACATGCGGGCGGCGGCGGACGACGCCGAGAAGCTGATCCAGTTCGACAGCGCCTTCCACCACACCGTCATCGCGACCACCGGTAACGAGACCCTGACCTCCCTGCTGGACGGGCTCTCCAGCCGGACCCTGCGGGCCCGGGTGTGGCGAGGGCTGATCGAGGGCAACGCGGCCCACAAGACCATCGACGAGCACCAGGCCATCTATCAGGCCCTGCGCTCGCGGGACCAACTGCTCGCCCAGGCCAGTGCGTTGATCCATGTGAACACCTCCGAGGCCTGGCTGCGTACGGTGCTGGCGGCCAAGCCGACCCGGTCCCAACGCCCCGGTCACGCGGGGCCGGCCGGGGCGGGGTCCCGCCGGCCGGCCAGGTCGTAGGTGCGCAGGGCGGTACCGGCGAAGATCTCGTAGCGCTGCCGGTCGGCCAGCGGGGGCAGGGCCGCCTGCAACGCCCGCAGCACCCCGGGGTAGTCCGCTCTGAGCAGGCACAGCGGCCAGTCCGAGCCAAACATCAGACGTTGCGGGCCGAACTGTGCGACCGCCACCTCGACGAAGGGCCGCAGGTCCACCGGGGACCAGTCCGGTGCGGCCTCGGTCACCAGACCGGACAGCTTGGCGGTCACGTTCGGTTGGGCGGCCAGGTCGGCGAAGGGGGTACGCCAGCGGCGCAGCCCGGCCGCCCCCTCGTCGATGCGGGGCTTGCCCAGATGGTCCAGGACGAAGCGGAGTTCCGGCAGGGCCCGCGCCGCCCGGACGGCCGAGGGCAGCTGATCGGCCCGGATCACCAGATCGAACACCAGCCCGGCGGCGGCGATCTCGGCCAGTCCTCGGCGTACCTCCGGTCGGTCCAGATAGTCGGGGTCGGTCTCTCCCTGCACCTGCGAGCGGAGCCCGACCAGCAACTGCCCGCCGCGCAGCCGCCGGTACCCGGCGATGGTCTCGCCGACCTCACCGGAGCCCACATCCAGCCAGGCCACCACCCCCAGGATCGGGGCGGTGTCGGCGGCGTAGCCGAGGAACTCGGCCGCCTCGTCGGGATGGCACCGGCCGCCCTCGACCAGCACGGTGCCCTGCACCCCGGTGGCCGTCAGCTCGGCGGTCAGGTCCGGCGGGGTGAAGGGCCGGCGGAGGACCTCCAGCCCCGGCTCGTCGAGCCAGGTGTAGCCGCGCTCCGGGCGCCACAGGTGATGGTGCGAGTCGATGATCATGCGGGTGCTCCCGCCATGGTCGGGGCGGCCCATTCCGGGCCGTCGGGATAGCGGTAGTCGGCCAGCGCGGCGGGTACGAGTTGGGCGCTCATCCCGGGGAGGGTGGGGGCCAGGTAGCGTCCGCCGCGGATCCGTACCGGGTCGACGAAGTGTTCGTGCAGGTGGTCGACGTACTCAGCCATCGATCGACGGCTGTTTTCCCACCGGGAAACCTCGTGCGAACGCTAACATCGATGATTTCTGATCACCAGCCCGGACGGGCTCCCGGGTCGACCGGCCCGTCGGTGGGCCCGCCTCCCGCACAGCAGCTACCGGAAACGGGACGGATTCAGCCCCTCCCACCTGGCAGGGTGAGGGGCATGAGTCGGAATATCCAAGTCACCTTCGACGCCCGTGACCCGAAAGGACTGTCGTCGTTCTGGCGAGAGGTGCTGGGCTACGTGCATCCCGGTCCACCCGGGGTAGACCTACCCGAAGGCGCCGACCCGCTGGCCGACTGGGACGACTTCCTCGCCGAACTGGGGGTGCCACCGGAGCAACGCAACACCCGATCGGCCATCGAGGACCCCGAGGGGTCGGGACCCCGACTGTTCTTCCAGCAGGTACCCGAGGACAAGGTCGTCAAGAACCGGGTTCACCTTGACGTGCGGGTCGCCCCCGACCTGCAGGGCGAGGAACGGATGACCGCGCTGGAGGCCGAATGTGATCGGCTGCTAGCTCTGGGCGCCACCCGGCTACGCCGGGTCGAACCCGAGCCGCCCTTCGAGGCCGGTTTCATCGTGATGGCCGACCCGGAGGGCAACGAGTTCTGCCTGGACTGACTGGCTCCAACGAGGGCGACCCGCCCGACCTCGGGGCCACGCCCGGCCCCGAGGTCGGCGGCGACCGCCTACCCGCCCAGGCAGTCGCGCACGGCGGCGCTGAGCAGGTTGGCCCGCTCGTCCTCACCATCTCCCATCTGGTTGACCACATAGGCGAAGCCGACCTGGTGGGTGTCGTCGCCGAAGGCCAGGTGCCCGCCAGCGCCGTCGTGGCCGAAGCTGCGCTCGCCGAGCATCGGCCGGGGCGGCGAGTGCAGGAGGAACCCGGTGCCCCAGCGGTGTCCGGCGTCGGGATAGCCGTACACCTGCTGACCGGCGGCACGGACGGTGATCGCGTCGTCGATGGAGGCGGTGGTGAGCAGCCGGGGCCCGTCAAGCTCCCCGACGCAGGCGGCGTAGAGGCGGGCCAGGCTCTCGGCCGTGCTGACCGCCCCCGCGCCGGGGATCTGGGCCGCCTGGATGGCCGGGTCGTTGAAGCTGACCCAGCCCTCCGGGTCGGCGGGGAAGGGGAAGGCCCCGCCCATGGTGGCGGCCCGGTCGGAGACCGGGTCGGGCGCGGCGAAGTCACCGGGCGGTGCCAGCATCCAGGCCACCGTGTCCCGTTCGGTGGCCGGCAACCCGATCCAGGTACGCAGACCCAGCGGCTCGGCGAGGTACCGGGCGAACCAGGTGCCCGGCAGCTCGCCGGTGATCCGGCGGATCACCTCGCCGATCAGCCAGCCGAAGGTGATCGGGTGATAGCTGTGCGCGGTGCCCGGCTTCCACAGGGGGGCCTGGGCCTCGATGGCCTGGATCACCGGCTCCCAGGCGAGGACCTCCTCGCGGGTGAAGGGCTTGTCCAGCGCCGGCAGGCCGGACTGGTGGGTCAGCAGCCACCTCACCGGGATCTCCGCCTTGCCGTTCTGGCCGAACTCCGGCCAGTAGCGGGTGACCGGCGCCGTCAGGTCCAGCCGGCCCTGCTGGACCAGCAGGTAGGCACAGATCGCCATGATCCCCTTGGTGCAGGAGAAGACCACGGTCGGGGTCTGGGCGGTCCACGGGCGGCCGGAGCGGGGGTCTGCCGTTCCCCCGTACAGGTCGACGACCTTGCGACCGCGCAGGTAGACCGCGACCGCGGCGCCCACCTCCCGGCGGTGGGCGAAGTTGTCACGGAACACGTCGGCGACCGGACCGAAGCCGTCGTCGACATGGCCGTGGATCTGGGTGTCGGTCAAGCCGCTGTCCCTTCAGTGAGTCTTGCTGGACTGTCGGTGGAGGATCAGCACCACGGTCGATCCGGGTCCGTGCCCACTGTCCCTGAAACCGGGTCCGGGGCACCAGAGGTTCGGTGCCGCGACGCATCATGATGGACGACGGCGGCGCCCGACCGAACCGCCGCGATCGGAGGACTGATGGGCCACGACCGAGCAACCCTGGCCGATGTCGCGAAGCGGGCGGGCTTGTCCAAGACCGCCGCCTCGATGGTGCTCAACGGGCGGGAGGGCACTCGGCTGTCCGCCCAGGCGCACCAGCGGGTCTTCGCGGCGGCCGAGGAACTCGGTTACCGCCCCAATGTGGCGGCACGTAGCCTGCGGACCCGTAAGACGGCCACCATCGCCTTCGTCTCCGACATCGTGGCCACCACCCGCTTCGCCGGTGACCTGATCCGCGGCGCCCTGGACGCGGCCCGGGAACACGACCATGTCCTGCTCATCGCCGAGACCCAGGGTGACGCGGCCTTCGAGCGGTACGCCATCGAGACCATCCTGGATCGCCAGGTCGACGGGGTCATCTACGCGGCCATGGCCACCCGCCGGCTGTCCGTGCCGCCGGCCATCCTCAGCGGCCCGGTGGTGCTGCTCAACGCGACGAGCGCGGCGGCGGAGCTGCCCGGGGTGCTGCCGGACGACGAGGGGGCCGGGGTCACCGTCGCCGAGACCCTGATCGGGTACGGCCACCGGGACCGGATCGCGTTGATCGGCCGCAACCGGCGCAAGGAACGCGATCCGGAGATCTCGCTGGCCGCCGAGGCCCGCCTGCGCGGCATCCGGGCCACCCTGGCCGCCGCCGGGGTCAGCCTGCAGGTGGAGGGGTTCTGCCCCGACTGGCTGCCCGAACACGGCTACACCGCAACCCGCGCCCTGCTGGGCCGACCCGACCGGCCGACCGCGATCATCTGCATGAACGACCGGCTGGCCTTCGGGGCGTACCAGGCCCTGGGTGAGGCGGGACTGCGCATCCCGGAGGAGATCTCGGTGATCTCCTTCGACGACGATCCCACCGCCTCCTGGCTGCGGCCCCGGCTGTCCACGGCCGCCCTGCCGCACGAGCAGATGGGGCGACGGGCGGTGGAACTGCTGCTCGACGGCCAGGCCCCGAAGCAGGTCCGGGTGCCGATGCCGCTGCGACGGCGTCGCTCGGTGGCCCCGCCGCGCAGATGACCGTACGGGGACCGGGTGGCAATTCACCCGATCCCCGTACCGGGCCGGGTTCAGGAGCCGGTGGCGGCGAGGCTGGTCTCGGCGGCGGAGCCCTGCGCCGGGGCGCCCACCCGGGTGCTGGGGCTGCCCGGGGCCAGTTGGACCCGCACCTCGGAATCGACCGCGATGCCCAGGGCCAGGAACTCGTTGCGGGTCAGGGTGGCCGTGACCGGCTGGCCCCCGGTCGTGGTGAGGTCTACCCGGATCTCGAAGCCGATCCGGGTGATCCGGGTGACCCGGGCGCTCACCCCGGTGCCGCCGCCGGTGGACACCTGAAGGTCGTGCGGGCGGACCAACTCCTCGCCGAGCTGGGTCACCGGGCCGAGGAAGCGCATGACGAACTCGTTGGCCGGCCGGTCGTACAGGTCGTCCGGTGAGCCGATCTGCTCCACCCGCCCCTCGTTGATCACCACGATCTCGTCGGCCACCTCCAGGGCCTCCTCCTGGTCGTGGGTGACGAAGACCGTGGTGACGTGCACCTCGTCGTGCAGCCGGCGCAGCCAGTCCCGCAACTCCTTGCGTACCTTGGCGTCCAGGGCACCGAAGGGCTCGTCGAGCAGCAGCACGGTCGGTTCGACGGCCAGCGCCCGGGCCAACGCCATCCGCTGCCGCTGCCCGCCGGAGAGCTGCGCGGGCAGCCGCTCGGCGAACTGCTCCAGGTGGACCAGGGCCAGCAGTTCGTCGACCCGCCGCCGGATCTCCTCCTTGGGCCGCTTACGGATCTCCAGACCGAAGGCCACATTGCGGCGTACGGTCAGGTGCTTGAAGGCGGCGTAGTGCTGGAACACGAACCCGACATTGCGCTTCTGCGGCGGCAGCCCGGTGGCGTCCACCCCCTCGATCTCCACCTTCCCGGTGTCGGCGCGTTCCAGGCCGGCGATGATGCGCAGCAGGGTGGACTTGCCGCCGCCGGAGGGGCCGAGCAGGGCGGTGAGGCGGCCGGAGGGGATGCTCACCGACACGTCGTCCAGGGCGACGAAGTCGCCGAAACGCTTGCCGACGTTGACGATCTCGATGCTCAACGGTCTTCCTTCGGCCTGAGGACGGACACGACGATGATGCAGGCGACAGCGACGAGGGCCAGCAGGAACGCGGTGGCGTACGAGCCGCCCTTGTCGAAGTTCAGGTACTTCTCCTCGACGACCAGGGTGGCCGTCCGGGTCTCGCCGAGCACGTTGCCGGAGACGACCTTCACCGCGCCGAACTCACCCAGGGAGCGGGCGAGGCTGAGCACGACGCCGTAGATCACGCCCCACTTGATCGCCGGCAGGGTGATCCGGCGGAAGGTCTGCACGGCGTTGGCGCCCAGGCTGTGGGCGGCCTGCTCCTGCTCGTCGCCGATCTCCTGAAGGACCGGTACGACCTCCCGGATGACCAGCGGCAGGGCCACGAACACGGTGGCCAGCACCATGCCCGGGGTGGCGAAGATGATCTGGAGACCTGCCGCCTCGAGGGTCGGGCCGAACCAGCCCTCGCGACCGCCGTAGACCAGCACCAGGGCCAGCCCGACGACGATGGGCGAGACCGACAACGGCATGTCCAGCAGGGCGTTCAGCGTCCGCTTGCCGGGGAAGTCGTAGCGGACCAGCAGCAGGGAGATGCCCACCCCGAACACCGTGTTGATCACGACGGCGGTCACCGCGATGACCACGGTCAGCCGCAGCGCGTGGGTGACGTCGGGATCGGTGAGGATGTCGCCCAGGCTGGTGAAGCCGTCGGCGAGGGCGTTGCGGCCGACCAGGTACAACGGCCAGGCCACCAGGAGGAACAGGTACGCGGTGACCACCGCGCGCAGCACGTACCGGCCGGGACGGCGACCGACCGGGGTACGGGTGATCGAGTGTTCAGCCACGGCGCACCACCCTCCGCTGAATGACGTCGAGCACGACGATGACGGCCAACGAGATGGCCAGCAGCACCACCGCGACCGCCGCCGCGCTGTCGATGTTGTCGTTCTCGATGCTGCTGAGGATGCGTACGGAGGCAACCTCGGTACGCATCGGCAGGTTGCCGGTGAGCAGGACCAGTGAGCCGTACTCGCCGACCGCGCGGGCGAAGGACAGGGCCGCGCCCGCCGCGATGGCCGGGGTGAGGCTGGGCAGCACGATGCGCCGGAAGGTGGTGTACCGGCTGGCTCCCAGCGAGGCGGCGGCCTCCTCCACCTCCGGGTCGAGTTCGGCCAGCACCGGCTGCACGGTCCGCACGATGAAGGGCAGGGTGACGAAGAGGAAGGCCAGGAAGACCGCGATCCGGGTGTTGGCGATGTTGACCCCGAGCGGGCTGGTCGGCCCGTACAGCGACAGCAGCACCAGGCCGGCGACGATGGTCGGCAACGCGAACGGCACGTCGATGAGGATCTCCAGCGCCCGCTTGCCGAAGAAGTTGTCGCGGACCAGCACCCAGGCGATCAGGGTGCCCATCACGATGTTGACCAGGGTGACCAGCAGGGCGGTGCCCACCGTCAGCCGGATGGTGGCGGCGGTCTGCTCGTTGGTCACCGCGCGCCAGAAGCCGGCCCAGCCGCCCTCGGCGGCGGTCACCGCGACGGCGGCCAGTGGGATCAGCACGAGCAGGCTGAACCACACCATCGCCACGCCGAGGCCCAGCCCGGACACCCGGGTCAGCGGCAGGCCGCTCCGGACCGACCGGCGGGGGGCCGCCGGTCGGTCCGGAGCGAGAGTCGCCGAGGTCACTTCGCCTTCCCGGAGGCCGCGATGACCTTGGTGATGATGCCCTCGTTCTCGTCGAAGAACTTCTTGGACAGTGCCGACCAGCTCTCGAAGTCCGCGTCGACGGTGAGCAGCTTCTGCGGTGCCGGGAACGGGTTGGCGGGGTCGAGGGCCCCCTCGATGCCGTTGGTGTCGACGCCGTCGATGATCGGGCGGAAGCCGGTCAGGGCGAACTGCCGCTGCCCCTGCGGGCCGAGCACGAAGTCCAGCCATTCCTTGGCCTTCGGATCGGCGTCCTTGAGGATGGCGCCCGGGTTCTCGATCAGGATGGTGGTGGCGGGCAGGATCCAGTCGAGGTCCTCACCATTCTGCCGGGCCAGGATCGTCTCGTTCTCGTAGGCCAGCAGCACGTCACCGGTACCGCCGAGGAAGGTGGTGGTGGCGTCTCGTCCGCTGCCCGGCAACGACACCACGTTGGCGAACAGCTTGGTCAGGAATTCCTCGGCCTGGGCGTCCGTGCCGCCGTTGGCGGCGATGTGCCCCCAGGCGGCCAGGGCGTTCCAGCGGGCGGCACCGGAGGAGGCCGGGTTGGGGGTGACGATGCCGATGCCGGGCTTGATCAGGTCGTCCCAGCCCTGGATGTTCTTGGGGTTGCCCTTGCGTACGGCCAGGACCACCACGGACGAGGAGACGATGCCCTTGTTCGGGCCGTCGTCCCAGCTCTCCTCTACCAGACCGGCGTCGACCAGTCGGGTCACGTCACTGCTGACCGAGAAGTGCACATAGTCGGCCTTCAGGCCGGAGACCACCGCCCGGCTCTGGTCACCGGAGGCGCCGTAGGAGGACTTGAAGCGGACCCCCTTGCCCGCCTCGGTCTTGTTCCACTGGGCCGCGATGGCCTTGTTGGCCGCCTCGGGTACCGCGAAACCGACGATGTTCAAGGTGCTGGAGTCACTCGCCGAGCTGCCGCCGCCGCAGCCCGACAGGGCCAGGCCGGTGACCATGGCGAGGGCGAGGGCCGTTCTGATCCGGTGCCTCATCGCAGTCGTGTCCTCCTCCAGTGCATGCCGCACTATATAAATCCGACCGATTAAATAGGGAATTTGCCCGCTTCTAGCTGCCAGCGAGAAACACCGTGGGGTCGCAGTCACGGGCCACCGCCCCGACCGCGCACCGAATATCCCACTAACTCGACAGGTTTTCAAGCCTTAGTCGGCCAGGTCCGGCCCGCCTGCGAGTCGGTCACCCGACACCGCGCCGGTCGCCCGCCGCACCCTCGACCGGGGCCAGCAGGTCGGCGAGGGTGGCCCGGTCGACCACCCCCTCGATGGCCCGGTGCACCGACAGCCACACCTGACCCAACCCGGCCGCCACCCCGTGATACGTCGCCACCTCGGCCGGCGCACCCCGCACAGTGGTCAACGGCCCGCCGGTGGCCCGCAACACATCACCCACGGTGATCTCCGCAGGCGGCCGGGTCAGGGCGTAGCCCCCGTCCGAGCCACGCGCGCTGTGCAGCAGGCCGGCCCGCCGCAGATCCAGCAGAATGCCCTGGAGGAAGGAGTACGGGATGTCCTGGCCGGCCGCCAGCACGGCCGCGGTCACCAAATCCGGATGCCGATGCGCCATCGCCAGCATGGCCCGCACGGCGTAGTCCGATCGTGCCGACACGTACACGCCGGAACCCCCGTTATCCCATATACTCCATCAGACATGTAGGAATACTGGACAAGGGTGTCCCGCTCGTCAAGAGCAGGTCGCCGTCGGGGCGGGTCAGGACACCTGCATCTCCCGCACGGCCTCCCCCGCGTACAGGCAGGCCGCCCGGTGCCCGGCGGCGACCTCGACGAACGGCGGATCGGTCTCGGCGCAGTCCGGTCGGGCCTGGGGGCAGCGGGTCCGGAACCGGCAGCCGCCCGGCGGGTTCACCGGGCTGGGGATGTCCCCGCTGAGGATGACCCGCCGCCGCTGCCGCTCGACCTGCGGATCGGCCACCGGAATCGCCGACAGCAGGGCCGCGGTGTACGGGTGGGCCGGTTCCCGCCAGATCTGGGCCGGGGTACCGCTCTCCACGATCCGACCCAGATACATCACCGCCATCCGATCGCTCATGTGCTCCACGGCGGCCAGGTCGTGGGCGATGAACAGGTAGGTCAGCCCCAACTCCCGTTGCAGGCGCCGCAGCAGGTTCATCACCTGGGCCTGCACGCTGAGGTCCAGGGAGGCGATCGGCTCGTCCAGGACGATCAGATCGGGCTCGCCGGCCAACGCGCGGGCGATGCCGACCCGCTGCCGCTGCCCGCCGGAGAGCTCGTGCGGATGCCGGTCGGCCAGGTCACCACCCAGCCCCACCATGTCCAGCAGTTCCTCGACCCGGTTGCGCCGGGCGGCGGAACCCTGCACCAGCCGGTGCACGGTCAACGGCTCGGCGATGCTGGACCCGACGGTACGACGAGGATCCAGCGAGGCCTGCGGGTCCTGGAACACCATCGCCACCCGACGACGCAGGGCCCGCAACTGCCGCCGCGACCAGCCGGTCACATCCTCCCCGGCCACCCGCACACTGCCGGTGCTGGGATCGACCAACCGCAGCAGCGCCAGCCCGGTGGTCGACTTCCCGCTGCCGGACTCCCCCACCAGCCCCACCGTCTCGCCCCGGCGTACCTGCAAGGACACCCCGTCCACCGCCCGGACCACCCCGGCCGAGGTCGGAAACCACACCCGCAGGTCCTCCAGTTCGGCGACCACCTCGGCCGGTCCACGCTGCGTCGGCACCTGCACCTCAGGGCGTTTCATCAGCCCTCCCCCTCGGGTCGCTGCGGGTAGAAGGTGCGGACCCGGTGAGCCGAGGAGATCGACACCAGCGGCGGCAACTCCCGCTCACAGCGGGCGTCGCCGCGCACCGGGCACCGGGGCCAGAAGGCGCAGCCGGCCGGCAGGGCCAGCGGGCTGGGCGGGGCCCCCGCGATGGTGACCAGGTCACCACCACCGGCGTCCGGGTCGGGCCGGGCGGCGAGCAGAGCGGAGGTGTACGGGTGCCCCGGAGTCCCGAACACCGCGTCCACCGGCCCCTGTTCGACGATCCGCCCGGCGTACATCACCGCCACCGTGTCCGCTATGCCGGCGACCACCCCCAGGTCGTGGGTGATCCAGACGACCGCGGTGCCCAACCGCTGTTGCAGGTCGGCGACCAGCTCGACGATCTGGGCCTGGGTGGTGACGTCCAGAGCGGTCGTGTGTTCGTCGGCGATCAGCAGATCGGGCTCGCAGGCCAGCGCCATCGCGATCCCCACCCGCTGGCGCATCCCGCCGGAGAACTGGTGCGGGTAGGCGTCCACCCGCTGGGCGGCCGAGGGGATGCCGACCAGGTCGAGCAGTTCCACGGCGCGGGTGCGGGCGGCCCGTCGGGTCAGCCCCAGATGCTCCTCGGCGGCCTCGGTGACCTGCCGGCCCACGGTCAGCACCGGATTGAGCGAGGTCATCGGATCCTGGAAGACGAACCCGACATGCCGCCCCCGCATCCGCCGCCGCCGATCCGCCGACAGCGCGGTGAAGTCCGTGCCGAGCAGCCGTACCTCTCCGGTCACCTTCGCCGCGCGCGGTGCCAGGCCGGTGGCGGCCAGCACGCTCATGCTCTTGCCGCTGCCGGACTCCCCCACCAACGCCAGGGTCTGCCCCGCCTCGACCAACCAGTCGACCCCGGCCACCGCCCGGGCCGGGCCGCGTCGGGTGCCGATGGTGACGGTCAGGTCCGACACGGCCAGTACGGCGTCGCTCATCCGGTGCTCCTGCGGGCCTCGTTGACGGTGAGCTGCCGGGGGTCGAGCACATCGCGCAGAGCGTCACCGACCAGGTTGAACGCCAGCACGGTGCAGAAGATGGCGGCACCGGGGAACACCCCCAGCCACCAGGCGTCCGTGACGAAACCCCGGCCGTCGAACAGCATCCGACCCCAGGCGGGCGCCGGTGGCTGCACCCCCAGGCCGAGGAAGGACAGGGCCGCCTCGGACAGGATCGCGAAGGCCAGCGACAGGGAGGTCTGCACGATCAGCGGCGCGGCGATGTTCGGCAACACATGCCGGCGCATGATCCGCAGGTCGGAGGCGCCGATGGAGACCGCCGCCCGGACGAAGACCTGCTCCCGCACGGCCAGCACCCCGGCCCGGGTGACCCGGGCGAAGATCGGGGTGTAGACCACCCCGATGGCGATCATCGCGGTGAGCAGGCCCGGCCCGAGCACCGCCACGATGGCCACCGCCAGCAGCAGCACCGGGAAGGCGAACAGCACGTCCATGCAGCGCATCAGCAGGTTGTCCAGCCAGCCCCGGTAGTAGCCGGCGAACAGGCCCAGGGTGACCCCGGCGACCAGGGCGATGCCGACACTTACCGCACCGACCTGAAGGGACACCCGGGCGGCGACCATGACCCGGCTGAGCACATCGCGGCCGAGTTCGTCCGTGCCGAACGGATGCGCCCGGCTGGGCGGCTCAAGCATCCGGTCGACATCCACCTCGTTGATGCCGGTCGGGGCCAGCCAGGGCCCGGCCACCCCCACCACGATCAGCACCACCAGGACCGCCGTACCGGTCAGGGCCAGGGGGTCGCGGCGCAGCGCCGACAGGGCCCGCCGCAACTGACCCTCGCTCCGGTGCACGGTAGGGGCGCTCATTTGACCGTGATCCTCGGGTCCAGGCGGGCGTAGAGGATGTCCACCAGCAGGTTGACCAGCAGGAACAGCGCCGCTACCAGCAGCACCGCCCCCTGGAGTACGGGATAGTCCCGGGCCTGGACCGCGTCGTAGGTGAGCCGACCGATGCCCGGCCAGGCGAACAGCACCTCGATCACGATCACCCCGCCGAGCAGACTGGCCAACTGCACCGCCACCACGGTGACCACCGGGATCAGGGCGTTGCGCAGCACATGCCGCAGCACCACCACCCGGGTACGCAGCCCCTTGGCCTGCGCGGTGCGGACGTAGTCCTCCGACAGCACCTCCAGCATCGAGGAGCGGATGAACCGGGTAAGGATCGAGGCCGTCACCAGCCCCACGGTCGCCGCCGGCAGGGCCACATGCGAGGCCCACCGGGCCGGATCCTCGGTCAACGCCACGTAGCCCGACGGCGGCAACCAGCCGAGCACCCCGGCGAAGAGCAGGATGCCCATGATGCCCATCCAGAAGTCCGGCACGGAGACCCCGAACTGGCTGAACACCCGGGCCGCGTGGTCGACGACCGACCCGCTGCGCATCGCCGAGACGATGCCCAGCGGCACGGCGATCACCAGGGCGAACAGCACCGCGGTCAGCGCCAGCGACAGGGTCGCCGGCAGCCGCGCAAGCACGATGGAGGTGACCGGCTGGCCGCTGCGGAAGCTGACCCCCAGGTCGCCGGTCAGGGCCCGCCGCAGGTAGTCGAAATACTGCACCACCAGGGGCTGGTCCAGCCCGGCCCGCGCCCGCAGCGCCTCGTAGGTCTGCGGGTCGAACCGGGTGCCCAGCGCCACCCGGACGGGGTCACCCGGCACCAGTTGCAGCAGCAGGAACACCACCAGGGTGACCCCGAGCAGCACCACGCAGGACTGGAGCAGTCGACGGAGCACGAAGCGGGCCACCTGCAGTCCCCTGCCCGATCACCTGGTCAGCGCCACGTCGCGGAACCGGATCGCCCGGTCGGTGCGTACCTGATAGCCGGTGACCTGTTTCGACCAGCCCTGCGCCACGTCCGGGTTGTAGAGGTAGATGTAGCTGGCGTCGTCGACGATCTGCTTGGCCACCTGCTCGTACTGCTGCTTGCGGGCGCCCTGGTCGGTCTCCGTGCGGGCCCGGTCCAGCATCTGGTCGACGGCGGGGTTGCGGTACTTGTGGAAGTTGAAGGTCCCGCCGCTGTGGTGCTGGGCGTAGTAGAACTCGTCCGGGTCGATGTTGCCCAGCCAGCCGAGCATGAACGAGTCGAAGTTGCCGTTGCCCTGCTCGTCCAGCCACTGCGCGAAGTCCAGGGTACGGATCTTGACGGTGACCCCGATCCCTTCCAGCTGGGAGGCGATGACCTGGGCCGCGGTGACCGTCTCCGGGTACTCGCTGGTCACCATCAGGTCCATGGTCAGGTCACTGACCCCGGCCTGGTCTAGCAGTTGCCGGGCCTGGTTCACATCGTGCGAGTACGGGGCGTACTCGTAGTAGAAGGCGCTGTTCTGCGGAATGGCGGTCTGGTTCACCGTCGCCAACCCGAACTTGGCGGCCTTGGTGATGGCCTCCCGGTCCAGGGCGAAGGCGATCGCCCGCCGCACGTTCACGTCGTCGTACGGCTTGCGTCCCTGGTTGAGGGCCAGGTACCAGTAGTCCGTCGACGGCACCGACTCGACCTTCGGCTCATCGCCGTCACGCAGCGCGGGCACCTGCTGGGGTGGCAGGTTGTCCGTCCAGTGCACCTCGTTGCCGCGCAGGTTCTGCAAGGCCACCGTGGGGTCGCTGACGAAGGTGAAGCGCACCCCGTCGAGCTTGGGCCGCTCACCCCAGTAGTTGTCGTTGCGGACCAGTTGGATGTTGTCGCCGGAGGTGTAGCCACTGAGCGCGAAGGGTCCGCTGCCGATCGGCTTGGTGGTGATCTCCCCGGACTCCACGTTGGCCTTCTGCACGATCGCCACCCCCTTGAAGCCGCCCAGGTTGGCCAGCAGGTTCGGGGTGGGGGCGGTCAGGGTGATGACCACCGTGGTCGGGTTCGAGGCGGTCACCGACTTGACCGTGCCGAACTTGTACGCCGTGTTCAGCTTCTCGTTGATGATCCGGTTGTACGAGTAGACGACGTCCTCGGCGGTCAACGGCGCACCGTCGGAGAACTTGACCCCCTCGCGGAGGGTGAAGGTCCAGGTCAGCTGGTCGTCACTGGTGGTCCACTCCGTGGCCAGCGAGGGCTGCATCGCAAGGTTGGCGTCCGGCTCGACCAGGGTGTCGAAGACGTTCTCCAGCACCTGGAAGCTGTAGTAGGCCGAGGTCTTGTGCGGGTCGAGCTGGTCCGGCTCACCACCGATGGCGGCGTTCAGGACACCCCCCGCGCCGGCTGCGTTCCCGCCGTCGACATCGACGCCCTCACCCGCGCTACAACCCACCGTGGCGGTGAGCAGCAAGGCGAGTGTCGCGCCGGCCAACCTGAATCTGGTGCTGGACATGGTCCTCCCCCAGGGTCCTGCGGCCACTGCTTGATCCCAACCTAGCCGCAAACCGGTCATCCGGCAGGGCACGACCGGCGTCAATTACCGGCAGCGGGGCAGTTGTTGCTGGTCAGACGCACGGTGTACTCGGCATCGTCATGGGTGATTCCGGACGGTCGACCGTCGAACCAGGTCTCCACCTTCCGCCAACCCGCCCGCTGCTCATAGTGCAGGTGCGGGGCCCCGGAGTTGCCGGTGCTGCCGATCCGCCCGATCTGCTGCCCCTGGGCGACCCGCTGCCCGACCTGCACCATCGGCGGTTCCAGCAGATGCAGATACTGGGTCTCCCACCGCCCGCCGTGGTCGATCTTCACCCAGTAGCCGCCGCCCCGACCGCTCGGACCTTCCGGATTCTCCGGCGTACGCCCACCGAGGGACCCGTTGATGCCGGCCACGGTGACCGTGCCCTCGTACGAGGCGAGCACCGGCTGCCCCCACGGGTCACCGGTGAGGGGGAAGAAGTCCACGTCGTTGTCGCCGTGACCGGGATAGGTGCCCACCTGCCAGGTCTCCCCGCACCCCACCGGCATCTGGAACAAGGGTCGCGGCCCCGGCGGCAACACCTGCGGCACCACGACGTACGCGACCGCGCCGAGCACCCCCACCAAGCCGACGACCAGCAGCAGCCAGGGCAGACGCCGACGGCGTCGCCGGTGTGCTCGGGGTCGGCCGGTTGTCACGCCCCGAAGCATCTCAGACGTCGACAACGCCACTCGCCTGCCCTACGGGAACGCCCCACGGTGGTCGCCGAGCCAGGTGGTGTGCCGGCCCTGTCGAGCTGAGAGCGAGAACGGATCGGGCATGGTCGTCAGCAGGAGGTCTACACCGTCACGCGCTTCCAGCACGCGCGGGAAGCGCCATGTTCAGGACGGTGCCGGCGTACTGTCCTGGGTGCCGGTGCGGGGGGAAGCGCGTTCGAACAGGCGTCGACGCTCGGCTGCCAGCACCTCTCGGACGAGTTCCGCCTCGGTGAGGTCCACTGCCTCCGGGCTTGAATCGGCCATGTCACTGACCCTGGCGAAGTCGTCGAATATGCGGCGCTTGTCCGCCAACAGTTCGGTGATGCGTTGGTCGACGCCCTCGTCGGAGAGCAGTCGGTGAACCTGCACCGACTGCACCTGCCCCATCCGATGGGCGCGCGCGATAGCCTGCGCCTCGGTCGTCGGCTTGAGTTGAGGCTCGCAGATGACGACGACGGACGCGGACTGAATGTTGAGTCCCACGCCCCCGGCGACGATCTGGGCCACCAGGACGGCGCCGTGTCGGGCAGCCGAGAACCGGTCCACCATCTGCTGGCGGTGGCTCGGCGGGACCGACCCGGTGAGTGGCCCGAACACCGGCCCGGGAACAGACCGGGCGACCAGGTCGAGCACCTCCCTGAAGTGGGAGAACACGATGACTCGCCGCTCGTTGTCCTCCGCTTCGCGGACGATCTCGATGAGGCGTTGCAGCTTCGTGGACTTTGGTCCCTCAAGCATGGCCGCCTGACGCATCTCCATGAAGTTACCGCGTTGGACGGCCCCCCGATATCGGGACAGGTCCGCCTCGGACATCGGAAGCCACTCCTCAACCTCGATGAGTTGCGGGAGTTCGGTCAGCACGTCTTCCTGGTTACGGCGCAGGTACGCGGGCGCGATCTGCCGCCGGAAGCGCTTGGGTGACAGGTCGGTCGCGTCCACGGTGAGATCGGGACGTACGTAGGAGGCAAGGTTGCGGAACTCGTCGACCTTGTTCTCCAGCGGCGTACCCGTGAGCAGAATGGCCCGCTCAGCACGCGCGATGAGCTCCTTCGTCCTCATCGTTCGCTGGGCGTACGGGTTCTTAATGTAGTGGGCCTCGTCCACCACGACACAGGCCAACCGGCGGCACTTCTGTAGCTCCGACTCCCACCAGGCCAGCGTCTCGTACGTGGTGACGGCCACTCCCCCGTCCCGCTGCCAGAGGCGGGCCGCGCGATCCCGTTCCGGGCCGTGGACCCGGTGCGGTCGCAACGTCGACTTGCCGCCGAGTTCGCGGATCCAGTTGGTCACCACGGAGGCTGGGCACACCACCAGGAAGTGGGTCTTTCCCCGGCTACGCAGATGGGCCAGGACGGCGATGGCCTCGACGGTCTTACCGAGGCCCATTTCGTCCCCGATGATCACCTTGCGTTGCACGAGGGCGAACCGGGCGGCGAAGCTCTGGTAGCCACGCAGCGACGCGGTCAGGTGTTCACCGTCGAGTGCCTGGTCACGGACGGCCTGAATGATCTCTTCGGGGAGGTCGCCGTGTGCCGCCTCCTCGTCGTCGGTGATGAAACCCAACTCGGCGAGCATCGCGAAGTAGTCGGCGGGTCGGGCGAGAAAGTCGTCCCACGGGTCTGCCGACATGCTCTGCCGGCCGGATGTGGTCGACATGCCGAGCAGTTCGGCTCGCCGCATGACAATCTGGATGCCCTCGCGCACCCCTGCGGCGGCTAGGCCCCGGGTCGGGATCACGAGCAGGTGACTCGTGGCGTGGTTCACGACTTTAGCCAGCGGCGCGAGTTCGGCGGCGCGTTCGAGGTCGGCTGCCGCCCCTCGGGTCTGCCGGTACGCGTCCCAGACGGCGAGGCTACGCAGCAGGTTCGTGGTTTCCGACCGGCGGTGGCTGATGTCGATGCGGACCGGCATCTCGTCGTATGTCGTCTGCCAGATCGCACGGGCAGCGCCGATCATCCGTCGAGCCGAGGTCTCCCCCACCCCCGGAAGCGCCTGCAACGAGGTGCCGACACGCAGCACGCCCTGCACGGTGGTGATGCCTGCCTCCGCGAGGGGCCCGAGCCGGAGCCGGTCGCGGGTGGCGGCCTTCAACGCCTCCACCGGCATCTCCTGCAACAGCCGTTCGACCTCGGCACGTCTGACCTTGTCACCGGCGTCGCGCGCCCCCGAGCGGTACGACTCCTCACCGGCCATCGCCTTGGCGACAGTGGCCAGCGCCTCCGGCAATCCCTCGAAAACCGCCCGGGGCATGAGTTCCGGTTGCGGACCGGTCAGTCCGGTGACGAGGTCGAAGCGGAGAGCCGGGTGGAGCAGGTCGTCAATCCTGGCCCGGGCCGGGTCGAGGGGGGCGGTGTAGACGCCAAGCTGGGCCAGGCGCTCCGGTCCACCGATCCCGATGATCTCCGCGTGCCTGCTCCGCAGGAATTCACCCGCAGTGACCGCTGACTGCCGCCTTGCGGCCCCGGTGAAGAAGCGCCGCACACCGAGCAGGGGTACGACATCGGCGACGGCGCGGGGTATGTCGTCGGTGAGCAAGCGCAGCAGGGCGCGATCGGCGTTCGTCGTCGCGGGCAGCATGGCCCGCTCCCACAGTCGGTGGACGAGATTCCGGTCGCTGTCGGAGAGTGCAAGCACCTGCCACGCGGGCTGCCCGGACCGGGTGACCACGACGCCGCGTGCGCGCAGAGTCTCTTCTGCACCGCTGGCGCTGTCCCGGACAGCCCGGTGCCAACCTTGGGCGTCCCCAGCGAGGTGACTCCACTGATCGAAGTCCGCCGTGAGGCGGCGCATCTCTTCACGCTCGGTCTTGTTCATGCGCACCTGATGATCGAGGGATTGAGGACGGTATCGTAGTGCACCCTCCAGCCCTCGGCGGTGGCTGTCACAAAGCCGACGCCAGCGCCATAACGGCTGGTGGCGTGGCCTATGTCGAGGTTGCGCCGGCCAGTCGGGCCGATGATCACCGGTAGGCTCTCGCGAGCTGTCGTTGGGGAGGTGGCGGGTGCGGCTCGAGGAGCTTTCGTCAGGTGTCCGGTTGACCGGGGTGGTGCCCGGTGAGACCGTGTCGGTGCTCGCGGTGCAGTGGCATGGGCGTGATGCCGTGGAGCTGACCTACAAGACCCTTGACGGGGCTCTCCGTCAGCAGGTGATCTTCCGGGCCGACGAGGCCCAGCTGAGTCCGTCTGACGCGGGCAGTCGACCATTCGATGCCAGCGCCGAGGAGTTCCGGCTGGTCGCCGAGGCGCAGCGGATCTCCCTGGCCGGTCTGTTCGATCCGATGCTGGCGGTGGCGACCAGCGACGTGCAGCCCCTCCCCCACCAGATCCGGGCTGTCTATGGCGACATGCTCGACCGGACGCCGCTGCGCTTCCTGCTGGCCGACGACCCCGGTGCCGGTAAGACCATCATGGCCGGCCTCTACATCAAGGAACTGCTGCTCCGGGACGATGTGCAGCGCTGTCTGATCGTGGCCCCCGGCGGACTCGTCGACCAGTGGCAGGACGAACTGTTCTTCAAGTTCGGCCTACGCTTCGACATCCTGACCATGACGATGGTCGACGCCGCACTCGGATCGAACCTGTTCGAGCAGCACCCGCTGCTCATCGCTCGAATGGACCAGTTGGCCCGCAACGAGAGTCTGGCGAGCCACCTTGACGAGGCCGACTTCGATCTGGTCGTGGTCGACGAGGCGCACCGGATGGGCGCGCACTACTTCGGCGGCAAGCTGACCAAGACCCGGCGCTTCCAGTTGGGGGAGAAGCTACGCGACCGCACCCGTCACCTGCTGCTGATGACAGCCACCCCACACGCCGGGAAGGAGGAGGATTTCCAGCTCTTCCTCACCCTGCTGGAGCGCGACGGTTTCGAGGGCAGGTTCAAGGCGGGGGTCCACAACCCTGACACCAGCGGTCTGATGCGGCGCATGGTCAAGGAGGATCTGCTCACCTTCGAGGGCAGGCCACTCTTCCCCGAGCGCATCGCCCAGACCGTGCCCTACGAGCTCACTGCGGACGAACGGGACCTCTACGAGCGGGTCACCGAGTACGTACGCGAGGGAATGAACCGGGCCGCCCGGCTGGACGACAAACGCCGCAACACCGTGGGCTTCGCGCTCACCGTGCTTCAACGCCGACTGGCTTCCAGCCCTGAGGCGATCCATCAGTCGCTGGTCCGACGCGCCGGACGACTCAAGCGCCACCGCGACGAGCTGATCCACGGCCGTGTCGCGGGAGCAGGGCCGGTCCTGATCGACCCACGGGACTGGGACAGCGATGAGCGCAGCGCCGAAGAGGTCGAGCAGATCGAGGAGGAGTTGCTCGACGCGGCCACCGCGGCCCGCACCATCGAGGAACTCAACGCGGAACTGACCGACCTCGACAAGCTCATCGACTCCGCCCGCTGGGTCCGCAACCTCGACACTGATCGCAAGTGGGTCGAGCTACGCAGGATCCTCGAAGACAACGACCTCATCCATCCCGGCGCCGAGAATCCCCGAAAGCTGATCATCTTCACCGAGCACCGGGACACACTCAACTATCTGGCCCGCAAGATCCGATCCCTGTTCGGTAAGCCGGAGGCGGTGCAGGCTATCCATGGTGGGGTCCGACGCGTGGACCGGCGGGCCATCACCGAGGAGTTCACCAAGAACCCGGCCTGTCAGATCCTGCTGGCCACCGACGCGGCCGGTGAAGGTCTCAATCTCCAAGCCGCACACCTCATGGTCAACTACGACCTGCCATGGAACCCGAACCGCATCGAACAACGCTTCGGGCGAATCCACCGAATCGGCCAGACCGAGGTGTGCCGACTGTGGAACCTCGTCGCCGCGAACACCCGCGAGGGCGAGGTCTTCGCCCGGCTGCTGCAGAAGGTCGAAGAGCAGCGCAAGGCGTACGGTGGCAAGGTCTTCGACGTTCTGGGTTCGGCCTTCGACGAGACCCCGCTGCGGGACCTGCTCATCGAAGCCATCCGGTACGGCGACCTCCCGGAGACCCGGGCCAAGATGGAGAAGGTCATTGACGCCTCGGTCGCCAACGGCCTCAAAGAGCTCCTCGAGGAGCGGGCGCTGACCCGCGATGCGATGTCCGACGCCGACCTGACCCAGATGCAACGCCTCATGGAGGAGGCGCGGGCGCGTCGACTGCAACCGCACTACATCGAGTGGGCTTTCCGGTTCGCTTTCCAGCGCCTCGGTGGCCGGTTGGCCCGACGTGAACGTGGCCGCTACGAGATCGGCCACGTCCCCCCAGCCATCCGCGCGGTGACCAAGCATGGCCCGGTGGCCAGTCGTTACGAGCGGGTCACCTTCGAACTCGACCACATCAGCGTGGCGGACCGACCCCGCGCGGACCTGCTGGCCCCCGGGCATCCCCTGCACGACGCCGTGGCGGAGCTGATCATCAGTCGACTACGGCCCACCCTTGAACGCGGCACCGTGCTGGTCTCCCCCTCGGTCGAGGAGCCGACCTTGCTGGTCGGAGTGGTGGAGGAGGTCGTCGACGGCACCGAGGAGTGCATCGCCCGCCGCTTCGGCTACGCCTATGTCGACGCCACCGGCCAGGTCAGGCCCGCCGGCCCGGCACCGTACCTGGACTGCATGGCCGCCCCGCCCACCCCGGCGGTGACCGCCGCGAAGCGGCTGCCCTGGCTGGATGATGCCGAGGCCAAGGCCCGGACCTGGATCATCGGCCACCAGTTGAAGGACTACCTGGCAGAGGTCTCGCCGCGCCGCCTGGCCGAGATCGAGCGCACCCGTGCTCGGGTCGATCAGCGGCTTGTGCACGAGTCCAACCGGCTCATCAGCGAGGCGATGGCCGCCCGGGACAAAGAACAGGCCGGCATCAAGCCCGCAGAGAGCTCCGAGGGCCTCTTGCGTAAGGCACAGGAACTCCAGGCTCGCCGGGAGTCGCGGTTGGCGTTGCTCGACCAGCAGGCCCGTTTGGCCACCAAGCCCCCACGCATCATGACGGCCGCTCTGGTGCTGCCGTTGTCGGCCGTCGGTGCCGACATCCCCGCCGACGCTCCCATCCACGCCAAGGAGACGAGGGCCGTCGAACGGCGCGGAATCGAGTTGGTGCTCGCCACCGAGCGCGCACTCGGCCGCGATCCCCGGGAAGAGGCCTTCAACAATCCCGGGTACGATATCCTGTCCCTGCCCGCGGACGGCGGCCCGTCGATCCGCATCGAGGTCAAGGCCCGCATCGAGGGTGCGGAGGACTTCTTCGTCACCCACAACGAGGTCTTCACCGGCAAGAACGCCGCCCCCCACTACCGGCTTGCCCTGGTCACCGTCAGCAAGGCTGGGCCCGAACATGACCAGGTGCGGTACGTCGCCAACCCGTTCGCAGGGATCGACCTCGGCGACCTCGCCGCCACCGGCATCCGGATCAACTGGCCGAAGACCTGGGCCGGCGGCACCCCACCCTGCTGAGTTGAAGAGTTCGGCACCGTTATGGGGGACCAGCACGACCGATGGCTCGCGAGTGGCCGTGCGGCCCCTGTCACACCGGGAGCGATCGGGCTGCCGGGCACAAAGATCACGCTCGATCTCAGATCGAGTGGCTATTCAGCACTCCGACACCACTCGATCTCAGATCGAGCGTGATCTTAATCAGTGCTGCTACCCAGTCGTTCGCCGTCGCCGCCGGCGGGGCAGTCACTCCCGACGCTCGGCCACCCACAGTCCGCGTCCCTGCAGGCCGACGATCAGGCCACGATCCTGCAAGATGATCACCGCTCGCTGCACGGTCGTCACGCTGACCTGATACAGATCAGAAAGCTCCCGGTACGTCGGCAGGCGATCGCCCGGGCCGTACTCGCCGGCTTTGATGCGGGCGGTCAGGTCCTCCGTGACCTCGCGGTAGCCGCCAGCCGGTATGGGCAATTTCTTACGCGCCTCCGCGTGGGTTGGGCGCCCCTGTCCGTCCCGGTGATCGCGAGGAAGCTCGACCCACTTCACTCGGACTTGTGCTCGGGCTCAGTCACGTAGACGCCCTTACCTGGATGCCCCTCGACCAGTTCCCTGTCCTTGAGGAGCGACATGACACGGTGGATCGTGGAGATGTGCACGCCGTACTGCTCAGCAAGCTGACGGGTGGACGGCAGCTTCTCCCCCGGCGCACGCTCACCAGATTTGATCTGGCTCGTAATTTCGTTCGCTATGCGCCGGTAGTCCACTCTCTCAACGGGCACATGGGTCTCCGCTGGTTAGCTGGCTTAAACACACCAACGCGAGTATTACTGACGGGTCGTCAGCCAGGTCAGGAAGTTGGCGTAGCTGTCGCGGTCGAACGAAAGGATCGAGCCGTTGCGATCCTTGGAGTCTCGGACCTGCACGCCACTGTCACCCAAGCGAGCCTCGACGCAGCTGTCGCTGCCGTTGCTCCTGGTCGACTTCTTCCAGTCTTCCGTCAGGCCGTTCACTTCATCCCCTCGGCGGCACTGCGCAGCATCTCGATCGAGCGGTCAGCCGACAACGCATCCTGCGCCAACCGGTTGAACACGTCGCCGTACGATGCTACCGCCTCCGGGTAGAGGTCTCCCGCGTACGTTTCGCAGTACACGACATCCTCGCCCTCGGCAAAGCCGAGGATCACGAGCGGCCCGAGCGTGCCAGCATGGGCACCGGACGAGTACGGGACCACCTGAAGGTCGGCATTGGACCGGGTGGCGACGTCCACCAGGTGAAGCAATTGTCGGCGCATCACCTCGGGCCCGCCGACCATGCGGCGGATGACTCCCTCGTCAAGGATGAACCAGAGGTTCGGTGAATCGGGCTGGTCGAGGATGGCCTGACGGTGGGTCCGCACCTCCACGCGAGTGTCGATCTCGTCGGCCTTGAGGCGGACGGGTCCGCGTTGCAGCACAGCGCGAGCATAGTCCTCGGTCTGGAGCAGACCTGGCACGATCATCGGGCCGAAGGCCCTGATCGAGATCGCTTCACTCTCGAAGGCGATCAGGCTGGCGTACTTGTCGGAGATCGAGGCAGCGTACGGCTGCCACCATCCCCGATCTCCACGTCTGGTGGTGTCGGCAGCGCTCCTGGCGAGCCGCTCCGTGACCTCAGCATCGGCGCCGTAGCTCTGGAGCAATGCCTTGAGCGTCAAAGGTCGGACGCCAACTCGGCCTCGTTCGATGCGGCTCAGATGCGAATCGGAGATGCCAGCGGCAGTTGCTGCCTGTTCGATGTTGAGGCCGGCTGCTTCACGCAACCCCTTGAGTTCAATGCCCAGCTTCCGTCGCGCCGTAGGACTTGCCACGTCGGACAGTCTACGGCCCAGAAGACCAGGGCCATGATCTTATTGGACACCTGCTCCAGACAGTTGTCTGGAGCAGGTGCGTCATGGAATCCTCTCTGTAATGACCTGGTCACAGCGGACTGGTCCGGTGGCGCCAGCGGAGGCAGGCATGAGAGGTCGGGGTGACACCGCCCAACAGAGCGCAGCAGAGCAGATTCAGACAGCGGAACGGGAGGCCGCAAGGCGGCGGCTGCTTGCCCAAGCCGAGGCGGCCCGGATACCGGTCACGGAGACGACTCGGGCACTACCCGACGGAAGGTGGCGGCGTGGAGAGTGAGGTGCCGGTCGGGCGGCGGGTGGCGTACTGGCGGGTGCGGCGGAGGATGTCGCAGCAGGTGTTCGCCGATCGGCTCGGCAAGTCGAAGAGCTGGGTGGACAAGGTCGAGCGGGGCGTACGGACACTGGACAAGGTCTCCACCCTGCGGGACATCGCCGCCGCGCTGCGCATCGACCAGGCGATGCTGCTCGGCCAGGACAGTCGGCCCGTCGAGGTGACCACCAGGGTCGAGGGCGTGGAGTCGATCCGGGCGGCGCTGTGCGCGTACGACATCGCTTTTGATCGGCCGACGGCGGGCCGGAACCCGCCGGACGGGGCCGCGCTGGCTGGCTCGGTGGCGCACGCCTGGACCAGCTACCAGCTTGCCCGGTACCCGCCGCTGATCGGGTTGCTGCCCGGACTGGTGGCCGGCGCGCAGCGGGGGTATGCCCGCGAGCCGCAGGAGGGTCGGGTGTCGCTGGTGGAGGCGTACCGGTTTACCGCCTCGCTGCTGGTCAAGCTGGGTGAGAGCGAGTTGGGCTGGCTGGCCGCCGACCGGGCGATGAGCGTGGCGGCCGGTGATCCGGTGTTGGTGGCGGCGGCCACCGTGCAACTCGGTCAGGTGTTGCGGGCCGGGGGTCGGGCGCGGGAGGCGGGCCGGGCCACCCTCGCCGCCGCGTACCGGATCGGTCAGGGCGACCCCGACCCGGCGCGACTGTCGTTGTGTGGGACGTTGCTCGTGCAGGCGGCGCTCGCGGCGGCCCGGCACGGCGACGAACCGGCCGCCGCCGCCCGCCTGGACGAGGCCGCCGACCTGGCCGCCGAGGTCGGCGACGGGCACGACCACCAGCACACCGGCTTCGGACCGACGGCGGTGGCTCTCGCCGGGGTCACGGTCGCAGTCGAGTCGGGTACGACCGACGAGGCCATCGCCCGGCACGAGGAGGCGGTGGAACGTGCGGGCTGGCGGTGGTTGCCGCCCGAGCATCGCGCCGCTCACCTGATCGACGTCGCCCGCGCGTACCTTCAGGATGCCGACCCGGTCGGCGCCGGTCGGGTGTTGCTGGAGGCCGACCGGATCGCGCCAGCCGAGGTACGCCACCGGCCCGCCGCCCGGCAGGTGCTCGCCGACACCCTCCGTCACCCCGACGCCCCGACCACGATTCTCGCGCTGGCCGCCACCCTGGGGGTGACCCGAGGATGACCGCCCCTTTCCTGACCCTGGCCCAGATCCTCAACCGGCTCACCCTGACCGCCCGTTGGACCGTGCGGGATCACCAGCCCGGCCCGGACGGCCGCTGCCCGCTGTGCCGCGTCCCGGACTGTGCCGTGGCCGCCGCCGCCCGCGACGTGCTCACCACGATCAAGCAGACCCACTGGAGCCCGCCCAACCCAGACGCCCTCTCCCCCACCCCTCCTCCCCGTCGATCATGCAGTTTCGGTCGGGACGAATAGTCGATATGCCGTATTCCGGCGACCAAAACTCCATGATCGACGGGGAGCGCGGGTGGGGTGGGGTGGGGCGGGGTGGGGTCGGGTGTCAGTTCGGGGCGGGGCCGTTGTCTACCAGGCGGAAGCGGGTGGTCACCGGGGCGTCGCCGGCCTCCTCGAGGATCAGGCCTCGGGTCGGGGAGTTCTGCAGGTAGGCGGAGTTGCTGCTGATCAGGTACGTGCCTCCGGCAGCGGGGTCGAGTGAGAAACGCTGTCGGGGTTCGTCCTGGTCGCAGGGGACGCCTTCGACGCGTAGTGGCTGGCTGCCTGCGGAGCGGACCTCCCAGCAGATGTCGGTCAGGTCGGTGTCCGGGTCGGCGGCGGTGCGGATCTGGTAGCTCTCGGGGCCCTGCGGCGTGATCACGAACAGCCGCCGGCCCTCTACGCCGTCGACCTCGGCCAGTCGACCGTCGTCGAGCATGGACACCGCCGACTCGAAGGCGTCGGTACGCACGATGGCCACCTGGCGGGTGCCGGACAGCAGCCGATCGGTGTTCGGCGGCACCGCGGCCGAACTGCTCGGCGCGGCGGCAGAACTGCTGGGCGCGGCGGGTGAGCTGCTGGGCGTTCCGGGCGAAGCCGTGGGCGAGGAGGACGGGCTGGACGGCACGACGCTGGGGTCGGCGGAGGGTTCGGTGACGGTGGAGGGGTTCGCCGGACCGATCGGGGTCGGCTGGGTGGGCCCGCCGAGGCGGGCCAGGGCGACACCCGCACCGAGCGCGACGACGGCGGTGGCGGCCAGCGCCACCGAGGCGGTACGGCGGCGGCGACGCCTGATGTCGCCGCGTCGCCGGATGTCGGTGGCGGCCCGAATCCGGCCCTCCTGCCCCCCGTCGCGCGCCAACGCCCGCAGGGCGTCGTCGAGCTGGTTGTCGAAGCTCACGGCTGCCGCCCTCCGTCCATCTGGGAACTGCTCTCCTCGGTCAGGTGGGCGGCCAACGCCCGACGGCCCCGGGCCAGCCGGGTCTTGACGGTGTTCTCGTTGCTGCCCACCTCCGTCGCGATCTCGGTGACACTGAGACCGACCAGATGGTGCAGCACCACCACCCGACGCTGCTCGGTGGGGATCCGCCGCAGGGCCGTCACCACGGCGACATGATCGACCGAGGTGGCCGCCACCTGCTGCCCGGTGGCGTCCCGCCGGTGGGCCCGCAGCCGGTTCACGGTCTTGCGCCACGAGCTGACCGCCACCCGGTAGGCCACCCGGCGTACCCAGGCCTCCGGGCTGTCGCACTCGCGCACCGAGACCCACCGGTCCCAAGCCCGGGCGTACGCCTCGGCCACCGCGTCCTCGGCCTCGGCCCGGTTGCCGATCATCGCGTACAGCTGACCCAGCACCCGCTGCACGGAGCCGGCGTAGAAGGCATCGAACTCCGCCGCGTCACGCATCGATACAAGTCTCCCACCTGACCGGGTTGAATGAGACAACTGCCTGGCCACGCCGGTGGCGACCCGGCCCGAGGTGGGTGGCCGGGTCGCCGCGGGGGTCATTTGCGCGGGGCCGGTCCGGTGTCGTTGAATCGGAAGCTGCTGAACGGCGCGGCGTCGCCCAACTCCTCCAGGATCAGCCCGGAGCGGGCCGAATCACGCAGGTACGCCCACCGGTTGCTGATCACGTACTCGCGGGGGCCTCCCCCCTCGGCGGGGGCGATGACGAACCGCTGCGCCGGGTCACCCGCCCGGCAGGTGGCACCCCGCACATACAGCGGCTGGGTGTTCTGCGGATTGTGCGACTGCCAGCAGACCGGCTTGCCGGTGCCGCCACCGTAGTACGCCTTGATCAGGTACTCCCCCGCCCCCAGCGGAGTCGGCACGAACACCTGCCGTCCCTCGGCGCCGTCCACCTCGGCCAGTCGACCACCGTCGAGCAGGGACAGACCGGACTCGAAGGCCCCCACCCGTACGATCGTGACCCGACGCTCGCCGGACAGCACCGGATCGGGGCTCGCGGTCGGCTTCGGCTTCGGCTTGGGCTTCGCGGCCGGCGGTTGCGCCACCGCCACCACCTCAGCCGCCGTCCCCGCCTCAGCCGCCGGCTCTACCGCCGACGCCGTCGCCTCCCCGGCCGGCGAGGTCGCCCCGTACATCATCGCGGTGACGCCGGTCAGCGCCACCAGACTCGCCCCAGCGAGCCACCTACCCAGCACCACGGTTGCCTCCCGGTGGTCCCGACCGCTGTCGCCAGCAGCCCCGTCGGCGGCCGGTCCTCGGTCGATTCATCCTGATGACGCCCACCTCGGGCGGCGGGTTTCACCCCTGCGTCGGATTTCTCCGACATGAAGCACCTTCCCCAATCGGTGATCAACGCACTACGGTGGGTGCGCTACGACAGGCCGCGACCGGGGGGCAGCATGGCGGAGTTCGACTACATCGTGGTCGGTGCCGGCGCTGCCGGTTGCGTACTGGCCAACCGACTGACCGAGGACCCGGACATCCGGGTCCTGCTCATCGAGGCCGGCGGCTGGGACCGCAGCCCCTGGGTGCGCATCCCCAAGGGATTCAGCCGGCTGATGGACGACCGGCGCACCGCCTGGCACTATCCGGCGCAGGTCCGCGCCGGCCAGCAGGAGATCTGGCAGCGCGGCCGGCTGATCGGCGGGTCCAGCTCCATCAACGGCATGGTGTACGGCCGGGGCGACCGGATCGACTACGACGAGTTGGAACGGCTCGGCAACCCCGGCTGGGGCTGGGACACCATGCTGCCGATCTTCAAGCGCCTGGAGGACAATCCGCTCGGCGCCTCCGAGGTACGCGGCACCGGGGGACCGTTGCGTCTTTCCACCGCCACCGGCACCGACGAGGTCTGCGAGGAGGCCATCGCCGCCGGGGAGAAACTGGGCTGGCGCCGGGTGGACGACCTCAACGCCACCGACGACGAGCGCATCGGCTACCTGATGGCGACCATCCGCGAGGGCCGCCGCAGCAACGCTGCGGACGCCTTCCTGCATCCGGTCCGCAACCGCCCCAACCTCACCGTCGTGGTCGACACCATCGTGGTACGCCTGCTGGTCGAGAACGGACGCGCCGTCGGGGTACGCACCCGCCGAGGCGGACAGGACCTCGACCACCGGGCCACCGCCGAGGTGATCCTCGCCGCCGGGGCGCTGGCCACCCCGCAACTGTTGCAGGTCTCCGGCATCGGCCCGGCCGACACCCTGCGTCGGGCCGGGGTCCCGGTGCTGCTGGACAGCCCGCGGGTAGGGATCGGGATGCGGGAGCACCGCACCACCCCCCTCCAGTTCCGGCTGACCGGCCGGGCCGGCTACAACGCCCGCCTGCGCAGCCCGCTAGGGCAGGCCCGGGAGATGCTGCGGTACCTGTCAACCCGACGAGGACTGCTGGCCCTGCCGGTGTACGACGTCGGGGCGTACTTCCGCTCCGCCCCGGAGGTGGCACATCCGGACGCCCAACTGCTGCTGGCCCCCTTCTCGGCGGCGCCCCGGCGACCCGGGCGGGCTCTCGAACTGGAAGCCGAGGCCGGGCTGATGGCCCAGGTCACGGTGACCCGACCGGAGAGCGAAGGCAGCCTGGCCATCACCTCGGCCGACCCCGGCACCCCACCGGCGATCGTGGCGAACTACTTCACCGCCGACCACGATCGGCGGGTCGCCGTCGGGGCCTTCCGGCGGGTCCGGGAGCTGTTCGGCACCGCGCCGATCGCTGGGCGGATCGTGGCCGAGACCCTGCCCGGAACGGCCGTACAGCAGGACGAGGAGATCATCGAGGCTGGGCTGGCCCAGGGCTACTGCGGGTACCACGCCGTGGGCACCTGTGCGATGGGGCCGGGCGACGACTTCGTGGTGGACCCCCGGTTGCGGATACGCGGGGTGGAGGGTCTGCGGATCGTGGACGCCTCCGTACTGCCGATCCTCGTCTCGGGCTACCTCAACGCCCCGGTGATGGCCCTGGCCTGGCGCGCCGCCGACCTGATCCGCGCCGACCGCTGACCTGCCCCGGCCTGCCCCACCCTGGCCGACCCGACCGGCCTGACCTCGCCGTGCCGACCCTTCATGCCCCCCGCCGCTGGTGGTTCCCCGTCGAACGGCAGCCGGTGTCGCCCGCCGCACCACCCGTAGAGCTTCCTAGGCAGATAGGTTGCGGGGCTGGCGCCCGGTGCGGGTGCCGCCGTACCCCTCGGTGGGTCCTGATCCAATGGGCAGGCTGGGGGTGCGAGGATCGGTGAGGACAGGCTGTGACCTGCCTTACCAATGGCTGGACCGGGAATCAGGTCGGCGATCTGAGGTTGCAGCCAGTTGTGACGATCGCACCGCTACCTGCCCTGACCGCCCGACCGGTGGAGACGACCCGATGACGACTGTCGACCCCGCCGTCGCGCCGCCGCCGGTGATGCCCGGCGACCTGATGAGCCCCCGGCAGCGCCTGCGATTGATCCTCGTACTCGGGTCGCTGATCGCGGTGGGGCCGCTGACCATCGACATGTACCTGCCGGCGCTGCCCGCGATCGTCGACGACTTCGGGACCAGTTCGGCGGCGGTGCAGTTGACCCTCACCGGCACCCTGATCGGTCTGGCCCTGGGTCAACTGCTGATCGGTCCCCTCTCCGACGCCTTCGGCCGTCGGAAACCCCTGATCGCCGGCACCGCCCTGCACATCGTCGCCTCGGTGTGCTGCGCACTGGCCCCGAACGTCACCGTCCTCGGAGGGTTGCGGGTCGTGCAGGGCCTCGGCGCGGCGGCGGCCGCCGTGATCGCCACCGCCGTGGTCCGCGACCTGTTCACCGGTACGGCCTTCGCCCGGATGCTCTCCCGCCTGCTGCTGGTGATGGGGGCCGCACCGGTGCTCGCCCCCACCCTCGGCAGTGAACTGCTGCGCTGGACCCAGTGGCGTGGCGTGTTCGCGGCCCTGGCGGTCTTCGGCGTACTGCTGATGCTCATCGCTCTGCTGGGCCTGCCGGAGACCCTGCCGCCCGCGCGGCGGCAACGCGGCGGGCCGGCGCACATCGCGCGGCTCTACGGATCCCTGCTGCGCGACCGCGCCTTCGTCGGCTTGATCATGGTCGCCGGGTTGGCCATGGCGGCCCTGTTCGCCTACGTCGCCGGTTCCTCCTTCGTGATGCAGGAGCAGTACGGCCTGGACGAGCAGCAGTTCGGATTCGCCTTCGGTGCCGGTGCCATCGGTCTGATCGCCGCCACCCAGGGCAACGTACGACTGCTGCGCCGCTACACCCCGCAACGCATCCTGCTGGTCGCCCTGCTCGCCGGTACCGGCGCGGCTCTGGTGCTCGTCGCGCTCGCCCTGACCGGTTTCGGTGGGCTGCCGGCGCTGCTGGCCGCGCTGTGGTTGGTGCTGGCCGCCACCGGTCTGGCCCTGCCCAACGCGCCCGCCCTGGCGCTCACCCGGCACGGCGAGGCGGCCGGTACCGCCTCCGCCCTACTCGGTGCGGTGCAGTTCGGGGTAGGTGCGGTGGCCGCCCCGCTGGTCGGGGTGCTCGGCAACGGGGCGGTGGCGATGGCCGCGGTGATCGCCGGCGGCCTGGCCTCGGCACTGCTCGCCCTGCTCGTCGTGGCCCGGCCCGACCAGCTCGCCGCGGTGGAGGCTGAGCCGGTGGCCGTCGCACTGCACTGACCCTGGTACTGACGCCGGTGCATCCATGGCCGGGCACCGCGATCCGTGCACGCTCTCAGCTCGACCGGGCGCGCGCCCGGCAACGACGGCCCGCATCGCCGGAGAAATACAAAAGCAGGAAGCGGTCGCTTCCTGCCACTCTTAACTTATAGCGCACATGGGGTCTTGCGGCAAGACCCGGGTGATGCCGCAGAATCTGCGACCGAGGCCACTAGCTGCGGAAACGGAGGGGGAGATCTCCCTACCGTGCGGCAGCGCGCGATGGCCGACTCATCCACTCCATGTGATCGGGCGGCGCATGTTTGACGTGATCGTTGTAGGTGGCGGACCGACCGGCCTGATGTTGGCCGCAGAATTGCGGCTGCACGGGGTACAGGTCGTCGTCTTGGAGAAGGACGCGGAGCCAACCAGTTTCGTCCGGTCGCTCGGCCTGCACGTACGCAGCATCGAGGTGCTGGACCAGCGCGGACTGCTGGACACCTTCCTCGCCAACGGCCAGCGGTACCCGGTAGGCGGGTTCGCCGCCATCGACAAACCGGCGCCCGAACTGGACAGCGCACACGCCTACGTGCTCGGAATCCCGCAGACCACCACCGACCGCCTGCTCGCTGAGCATGCCGTGGCCGTCGGGGCGGATCTGCGGCGCGGCTGCGAAGTGGTCGGGCTGAGCCAGGACGAGCACGGGGTCATCGCCGAACTGGCCGACGGCACCCGGTTGCGCGCCCGCTACCTGGTCGGCTGTGACGGCGGGCGCAGCACCGTACGCAATCTGCTCGGGGTCGGTTTCCCCGGCGAGCCGAGCCGGGTCGACACCCTGCTGGGTGAGATGGAGGCGGATGCCCCGCTGGACACGATCGTCGCCAAGGTCACCGAGATCCGCAAGACCCAGAAGCGGTTCGGTCTCGGGCCCATCGGAAACGGGGTGTACCGGGTCGTCGTGCCCGCCGAGAAAGTGGCCGTCGACCGGACCGTCGCGCCGACGCTTGACGAGTTCAAACAACAACTGCGGGCGTACGCCGGCACGGACTTCGGGGTGCACTCGCCCCGCTGGCTGTCGCGCTTCGGCGACGCCACCCGGCTTGCCGAGCGTTACCGGGTGGGTCGGGTGCTGTTGGCCGGGGATGCCGCGCACATCCACCCCCCGACCGGCGGGCAGGGCCTCAACCTCGGCCTCCAGGATGCCTTCAACCTCGGCTGGAAGCTGGCCGCCGAGATCCACGGGTGGGCGCCGGAAGGGCTGCTGGACACCTACCACACGGAACGGCACCCGGTGGCGGCCGAGGTGCTGGACAACACCCGCGCGCAGATGGAGCTGCTCTCCACCGAGCCGGGCCCGCAGTCCCTGCGCCGACTGTTGTCGGAGCTGATGGACTTCGAGGAGGTCAACCGTTACCTGACCGAGAAGATCACCGCCATCCGGGTGCGGTACGACTTCGGCCCGGGGCATGACCTGCTGGGCCGCCGGATGCGGGACGTGACACTGAGCCGGGGACGCCTCTACGAGCTGACCCGCAGCGGTCGTGGGCTGCTGCTCGACCAGACCGGTCGACTCTGCGTCGACGGCTGGGCCGACCGGGTAGACCACCACGTCGACACCAGTGCCGAGCTGGAGGTGCCCGCCGTCCTGCTGCGACCCGACGGTCACGTCGCCTGGGCCGGTACCGACCAGCAGGAACTGCTGGCCCAGCTGCCCCGCTGGTTCGGCACCCCGACCGATTGACCTGATGTGCGAGCATCGCCCGCATGTCTGAACTGACGGTGCGATCGATGACCGAGGCCGAGTTCGACCGGTGGCGGGCCGGCATCGTGCGGTCCTTCGCGGACGCACAGGTGGCGGCCGGCAACTGGCCCGCCGAGGAAGCCCAGGAACTGGCCCGACAGAACAACGACACCCTGCTGCCGGAGGGTTTCCGCACCCCCGGGATGCTGTTCCTCCTCGGCGAACTCCGCGACGGGACCCCGATCGGGGTGTTGTGGATCGGGCTCACCCATCCGCGTGGCGTCCCGGACTGCGCCTTCCTCTACGACATCGAGATCGGTGCGGACCACCGTGGCGAGGGCTACGGGCGGACCCTGCTGGCCGCCGGTGAGGACGCGGTTCGCCGGCACGGGTTCGGTGCCATCGAACTCAACGTCTTCGGTGACAACGCCCGCGCCGTCGGGCTGTACGGCAGTTCGGGATACCGGGTGGTCACCCAGCAGATGCGTAAGACCCTGGTGGCGCAGGAGTGAGTCGCTGGTTTGACCACGGCCGCAGTGGGCAGGACCAGCGACATGCTGGTTGACCTGATGGGACGTATGGACGACACCCTGACCCTGGCGATCCAAGGCTACGGATGGCTGCCCAACCGCCTGCGCCACAGTCCGGACGATGTGCTGCGGACCCGTCTGCTCGGTCAGACCACGGTGGCGCTGCGCGGGCCCGAGGCCGTCCGGTTCTTCTACGACGAGCGGCACATCCGGCGGCACGGCGCCCTTCCCGAGCCGCTGCGGGGGACCCTGTTCGGCAAAGGCGCCGTACACACCCTCGACGGCGAGCCGCACCGGGTGCGCAAGGCGATGTTCACCGCCCTGCTGATGAACGGCGGCTACGACGGCCTGGTGGAGCGGGCCGAGACGGCGTGGGACGCGGCCACCCGATCATGGGCGGGGCGGCAGGTGGTGCTGTTCGACGAGACGGCCCCCGTGTTGGCCCGCGCGGTCTGCGAATGGACCGGCATCCCCGTGCAGCCGCAGGACCTCCCGGCACTCGCGGCCGACCTGGTCGCGCTGGTCGACGGTTTCGCCACCGCCGGGCCCCGGCACTGGCGGGCCCGCCGCGCACGGGGACGCCGGGAGCGCCGGCTGGCCGACATCGTCACCCAGGTCCGGCGAGGCGAGCTGGCCGTGCCGTCGGGCTCAGCGCTGGCGGCCGTGGCCGCGCACCGGGACAGCGACGGTGAACTGCTCGACCCGCGGATCGCCGCGGTGGAACTGCTCAACATCATCCGGCCGACGGTCGCGGTGACCTGGTTCGTGACCTTCGCCGGGCACGCCCTGCACCGCTGGCCCGAGCACCGCGACCGGCTCCGACAGGGCGATGCCGCCTTCGCCGAGGCGTTCGCCCACGAGGTACGGCGCTTCTACCCCTTCGCACCCTTCATCGGCGGGCGGGCCAGGACCGACCTGACCTGGCGGGGCATCGACATCCCCACCGGCGCGATCGTCCTGCTGGACCTGTACGGCCAGAACCACGACGCCCGACTCTGGCCGGACCCGTACCGGTTCGACCCGGACCGTTTCGTCGGTCGGCAGATCGGTGCCTTCGACCTCGTACCGCAGGGCGGCGGCGATCCGCGTACCGGCCACCGCTGCCCCGGGGAGCAGATCACGGTCGCGCTGCTGACCGCCCTGGCCGTACGGCTGGCCCGCCTGGAGCACCAGGTGCCCGACCAGGACCTGGACATTCCGCTGCACCGCATCCCGACCCGGCCGGTCAGCGGTCTGGTGATGGCCGTGCCCGCCCGCAGCGCCGCGCCACTGGGCACCCACTGATCAGCTTCGTCCGGCACCGCGTCATGCAGTGATCTCCGGCAACCTGCGAGAAAGCCATTGCAGTTCATGACGTACGCGGCCGAATGGGCGGCGGCTGGCGGCAGCCGCAATGAGCCCATCAAGCACCTGGCGGGCCTCGTGCTGACGGCCGTAGCACAGCAACGCCAAGGGCAGCCGCCATTCGGAGCGGATCCCGCCAGTGAAGCGCCGCTGCCGCAACAGGTCGTCGATCACAAGCTCGGGAGTCGTACGGCGGAGGACGTCGAAAAATGACCCGATGTGGCGAGCGACGGCATCCTTGACCGCTCCGGGTCCCCTGTGGAGCGGCAGGTGTACGCCCACCTCCCGCATCCTTCCGGCGAGGACGCTCACCGTAGCGGTGAACATGACGGGTGGCTGCGCACCGAGAAGTTGATGGTAGGCCCTTTCGACCGGGACCATCACGACATCGATCCACGGTCGGACGACCACCGGCTCGGTGAGCACAACCTGGAAACGTAGGCGCCCGAGGATGCCATCCATGCCGGCCCCGTCGAAAGTCACGTTGTCGAAGGGCAGCAGGCCCGCCGCGGTCGCCTGCCTCCAGACTTCCGCCGCCACACCCGAGGCGGTCGCCGAACCGAGATCGGGCGCCCGGGCCGGCGGAGGCGGCGCCGCCGACCACCACCATCGTGTCACCGATGGCGCTTCCCGCAGACCACGTCGCTGCCTCTCGTCGACCGAGTTCACCGCCGACGCGAACCGCTCTACGAACGGGTGCCGCAGCAGAAGGACGGATTCGATGCAGTCACGGGCGGCTAGTCGCGAGAGAGCATCCTGCCAGAAGACAACGAGCCGCATATGAGAATCCGCGCCGAAACGGTCCCACGACGACCAAGATCACCCGCCAGGGAGGCCCCCATCTGAGGGCGGACATCAGGATCCACGCCGGCAAGCAGACGTGCGGCCGCCCCGCCGGAATTCGGCGGGGCGGCCTCACATGGGTGCTGGCAGCGGGGTCAGGACACCGAGGCGGGGAACCTCTCCCAGACCCGGTGGTTGGTCATCAGTTGCTGGACGGTGCCGAAGACGTCGTCGCCGGAGTCGCCGGTGAGCACACCCGGGCTGCCGGTCACACCGGCCTGTTCCAGGACGGTGACGCCGGTGCCCCAGGCGCCGATCGGCTTGGCGTGCCGCCAGACCTCCTCGACCAGCAGCAACACCCGGGGGTCGACGGTGGCGGAGTTCGCCGCACCGGCCTTCGCGTCGCGGGCGGGCAGCGCGTCCGGGGCCGGTGGCGGCGCCGCGGCGAGCAGGAGCGCGTCGAACTCGACCGAGCGGCCGGTGGCGAAGGTGCGTTGCACCGGCAGGTCGCCGACCATGCCACCGTGCCCGGCGATCAGCAGCGGCACCATGTCTGCGGCGAAGACGGCCCGACGCACCTGGTGGACGGTGTCGAGGCCGGTGTCGTCGGTCACCACGACGCCGACCACCCGGCCGTCGACCGGCCACTGCCGACCGACCTGCGACAGCGCGGGACTGGGCGTGACGTCGGCCAGCGGCACGGTCGGCTCCGGCGCGGGCAGCCCCAGGCCGGTGGCGACCTGGGCGCAGAGCACCGGGTCGATGTTGGCCAGGCATTGCAGCTGACGTTCCTTGATCGCCTGGTGGTAGCACTTGCCCAGCTCGAAGGTGTAGGCCCGGATGATGTGTTCCTGCTCGACCGGGGACATGCTCAACCAGAAGAGTCGGGCCTGACTGAAGTGATCGTCGAAAGACGCCGGGCTCTGCCGTACCTTCGGTGCCTGGGCCACCTGGACCGGTACGTCGACGAACGGGTGGTCGTCGTCGCCGGCCGGGAACGGGTTGCCGCCGTCGAGGGAGTTCGGCCGGTACGGCGCCACCCCGGCGTGCACGGCGTGCTGGTGGAAGCCGTCGCGCAGCATGTCGTTGACCGCAGCGTGCGGCCGGTTGATCGGGATCTGGGAGAAGTTCGGCCCGGCGAGACGGGTCAGCTGGGTGTCGACGTACGAGAAGAGCCGGCCCTGCAACAGCGGATCGTTGGTCACGTCGATGCCCGGCGGCAGGTGGCCGACGTGGAAGGCGACCTGCTCGGTCTCGGCGAAGAAGTTCGTCGGGGTGCGGTTGAGCACCAGCCGGCCGACGGGCTGCACCGGCGCGAGTTCCTCCGGCACGATCTTGGTCGGGTCGAGCAGGTCGATGCCGGCGAAGGTCTCCTCGGGAGTGTCCGGGAAGACCTGGATTCCGAGTTCCCACTCGGGGAAGGCGCCGGCCTCGATGGCGTCGTAGAGGTCCCGGCGGTGGAAGTCCGGGTCGATCCCGTTCAGCAGTTGCGCCTCCTCCCAGACGAGGGAGTGCACACCCAGCTTGGGCTTCCAGTGGAACTTCACCAGCGCCGTCTCCCCCGCCGCGTTGACCAGGCGGAAGGTGTGGACGCCGAATCCCTCCATGGTCCGGTACGAGCGCGGGATGCCCCGGTCGGACATGTTCCACATGGTGTGGTGCTGCGCCTCGGTGTGCAGGGAGACGAAGTCCCAGAAGGTGTCGTGGGCGCTCTGCGCCTGCGGGATCTCCCGGTCCGGGTGCGGCTTGGCGGCGTGGATGATGTCCGGGAACTTGATGGCGTCCTGGATGAAGAAGACCGGCATGTTGTTGGCGACCAGGTCGAAGGTGCCCTCGTCGGTGTAGAACTTGGTGGCGAAGCCACGGGTGTCGCGTACCGTGTCGGCCGAACCGCGCGAACCGAGCACGGTGGAGAAGCGGACGAAGACCTCGGTCTCGCGGCCCTTACGCAGGAAGCCGGCCCGGGTGACGTTCTCCGCGGTGCCGTACGCGGTGAAGATGCCGTGCGCGCCGGCGCCCCGGGCGTGCACGACCCGCTCCGGGATGCGCTCGTGGTCGAAGTGGGTGATCTTCTCCCGCAGGTGGTGATCCTGGAGCAGGACCGGTCCGCGTGGCCCCGCCTTCAGCGAGTGGTCGGTGTCGCGCAGCCGCGCCCCCTGCGCGGTGGTGAGGTAGGCACCCTGCTGACCCTTGGCCTTCGCGGGGACACCGGTCTTCGCCCCGGTGGGGGTACGGGTCTGCGGGGTGCCCTGCTCCGGCTTGGGCGGCAGGGGGTCGTGCGGGGTGGTCGGCTCCGCCAGGGACGGCGGGGCGCTGCCCGGGGCACCGGGCACCTGCGGGGTCAGCGCCTCGGTGACCTTCTCGGCGGCTGACTCCACGACATCCTTGACCGCCTTGGCGGGGTTACGCGATTCCATCTCTGCGGGTACCTCCCTGGAACACAACGAGCAGACCCCAGGGGCGGTACCCGGGCCAGAGAGAACAAAACGGGCCGAAGGCACTCGACGCTGCCGTATGGATCACATCCGGCGGACCGGTCACCTGCCGGCCCGGCGGCTCAGCCGGGCGACCCGGTGAACTGATCGAAATAGGCCTTCATCGCCGGGTAGTAGTCCTCGAACGAGGGCATCGGGGTGTCGTTGTGGACGGCCAGGAGGCGATCCAGGTAGTACTCCCAGCCGGCCCCGATCTCACCGAGCCCCTCGACCGTGTCCAGGTGCTGGACGAAGCGCAGTTCCGTCCGCTCTCCCTGCGGGGTGAGCAGCACCTCCATCCGCCAGAGACCGGATTCGTCCTGGCTGGAGAGGGCGAGCCGGTGGGGTGGATCGCAGGTGTCGATCCGCATCTCGGACCACGGCTGTCCCTCCTCGAAGCCCATCTGCACCTGGATGCTTCGACCGGGTCCGGCCTGGCCGGACCAGCGGCCGTACCAGCGGGCGGTGCGATCAGGTTCGGTCAGGCTGGCCCAGACATCGGAGATCGGGGCCCGAAATTCCCGGGTGACGATCAGGGCGGGACCGCTCTCGGTGTCGACGAGGCGTCCGGTTGGTATGGGAGTCAAGCTGTCCGCTCCTCACGGGATGTCGGCGAGCCGCCGGTGCGGCGCTCGCGGCGGGTACGGTGAACCTCGGTTTCCAGCGCGTCGAACCGGCGCTCCCAGGCCTCGGCCCGGGTGAACTGCGTCAGCCACTGGAGCAGATCGACCAGCCGGGTCGGGTCCAGCTCGTAGCGGCGCTCGCGGCCGACCACGGTGTCGCGCACCAGACCACTCTCCCGCAGTACGCGCAGGTGACGACTGACCGCCGGCCGGCTGATCTCGAAGTGCGCGGCGATCCGACCGGCCGTGAGCCGATCCTCCCGCAGCAGTTCCATGATCCGCCGACGCACCGGATCGGCGATGGCGGCCGCTATCTCGTCCACCGGTAAAGCGTAACCGATGGGTTACGGGTTTTCCATCGCCGCGGCGGGAGCGTGCGCAACGGCGATGACCACCTTCGCTCGAGCGTGTTCGCCCTCGAGGTAGCCGATGGCCTGGGGCACCTCGGCCAGGGGGTAGCTCCGGTCGATGACCGGGGTCAACTGCCCGGCTTCGGCGTACCCGCGGAGGGTGTCGAGGTGCGCGCGGCTGGGTGTCGTGGTCAGGACGGCGATGCGCTGCCGGACGAAGGGCGCCAGCAGCCGCCCCCGGGCCAGCAGCCAGACCGGCCCGAGCAGACTGCCGTCCCGGTAGACCCCTCCGCCGGAGAGCAGGAGGGTCCCGGTCGGGGTCACCGCGCGCCGCAGGGCGGCCAGCGAGCGGTTGCCGACCAGGTCGAACACCAGGTCGTGGCGGCGACCCGCGCGGGTGAAATCGTCGCGGGTGTAGTCGATGACGTGGTCGGCCCCCAGGGTGCGGACCAGGTCGACGTTGCGGGTGGAACACACCGCCGTGACGGTCGCGCCGAGGGCCTTGGCCAACTGCACGGCCAGGGTGCCGACCCCGCCCGAGGCGCCGTTGATGAGGACCTGCTGACCCGGCTCGACCCCTCCGACGTCGGCCAGTCCCATCAGGGCGGTGACCCCGGCCAGTGGCAGGGCAGCCGCCTGCTGCGGCGTCAGGTTGACCGGCGCCTGCGCTACCAGCTTCTCGGGTACGCAGGCGTACTCGGCGAAGGCCCCGTTGGCCTCGCCGAGGTCACCGAAGACGGCGTCGCCGGGGCGCAGCCGCCGAACCTCAGCGCCGACGGCGCTCACCCGCCCGGCGAAGTCACGGCCCCGGATCCGGGCCCGGGGCTTCACCGGGCCCAGGCTGAGCCGGGCCATCCGCGGATCGCCCCGCATGACATGCCAGTCGTACGCGTTGACCGCGGCCGCCTCGATGCGCACGAGCACCTCGTCGGCGGCGGGCACCGGCACCTCGACCTCGGCCAGGTGCAGGGTCTCCGGCGGTCCGTACCGGTCCTGGACGATCGCTCTCATCATGGCCTCCCCATCGGGGGTGTACGGCGTACACCTGTGCGATTTGACGATAGGTGTACGCCGTACACCTGTCAAGGCGGTTATGGTTCTCCCGGCACCCGGAAAGACGAGGATCACGATGGCTGAGCAGGCAGGAACGCCCCGGCGGACGCCGCTGAGCCGAGACCGGGTCCTGCGCACCGCCGTCGCTCTCGCCGACACGGCCGGGATCGAGTCGCTGAGCATGCGCAACCTCGCCCAGGAACTGGGTGTGGTGCCCATGGCCCTCTACAAGCATCTGGCCAACAAGGACGAACTGCTCGACGCCATGATCGACATGGTGGTCGGCGAGATCGACCCGCCGACGCCCGACGCCGACTGGAAGCAGTCCGTCCGGGGAGGGATCCTCTCGGCGCGGGCGGCGTTGCGACGCCATCCCTGGGCGGCGCTGGCGATCGAGTCCCGGAACATGGCGACCCCGGCGATCCTGGGTTACCTCGACTCGGTGGTCGCCACCCTGCGATCCGGCGGCCTCTCCGCCGACCTGGCCCACCATGTGATGCACGCCCTGGGCAGCCGGGTCCTCGGCTTCAGCCAGGAACTGTTCGACACCGCCCGGGACGCCGGCCGGTCCGGCCCGGCCACCGTGCCGCAGCCGGCCGCCCTGCCGCCGGAGGTCGCAGCCCGGTTCCCGCACCTCGCGGCGATCGCCACGGCCGCCTCCCACGACGACGCCTCGGTGGTGGGATCCGGCTGCGACGACCAGTTCGAGTTCGAGTTCGCGCTGGACCTGCTGCTGGACGGCATCGAACGGTTGCAGCAGCAGGGATGGACCTCAGTGCATCGGTGAGAACGGTCGGTGCCGGCCGCGGCGCTCAGTCCGGCTGTTGTGATCCGTCCGCCTCGGGTAGCCGGCCCTCGGCGGCGACACTGCCGGCGTACGCGGCCGGCGACACCTCCGCCTTCGGGTAGCGGGCGGGCAGCAGTTCGACTTTCAGCACCGCTGCGCCGACATGGGAGTGGCGGTCCTTTCGCCCGAACGGGTCGCCGAGGTCGCCGAACTGGTGCTGGCCTCCGGCGGGACCGGACAGGCGTGGCCGGTCGTGCCGCACGGCGAGCCGGGCGCCTTCGCCTTCCCCGGTATCCCGTCGATCATGTCCGACCCGAACCGACAGATCCCGGAGGCCGCCTCATGACCGTCCTCGCCCGCGCACTCGACCTCACTCGCCGATACAACGACACGACCGCGCTGGACGGCGTGACCCTGGATATCCCCGCCGGGCGGGTACTCGGACTGCTGGGCCCCAACGGTGCAGGAAAGTCCACACTGATCAACGTCATGACCGGTCTGCTGCGGCCCAGCTCCGGTAGCGACCATCCTGCAGACGCACCCTTGAGCCGATTGCGGTCGGCAAAGGCACGCGCGGGTGCGGCCTGCGACGGCGACGCGGTCGGACCACCGCCAGCGCGGTCAGCACGAACCCGAGCATTCCGGCCAGTCCCCAGGGCTGGTGGTCGGTACTCGCCGTCACCCGGCTCGCCGCTCCCGCCGTGACGATGTCGCCCTGGATCTGGTAATTGCCGACGGCGAGGGCCGGCAGGGTGACCGGCACCCGGATCTCACGTTCCTCCCCGGCGGCGAATTCGTCCGGGTCGGGTGGGATGACGAAGCCGGTCGGGTCCGGGCCTCGACCGACGCTGAACGACCAGGCCACGTTCACCGGTGCGGGCTGCTCGTTGCGCAGTCGCAGCACGAGCGTCCGGCGGGCCGGCGCGCCGAAGTGGGCGGTCCACCCGTCGGCGCGTTCCAGATGCGCCGCGAGGACGGTCGGGGGCCGGGTGGCCGCCTGCCGGACGGTGTCATCGACCGGTGCGGGTGCCCCGGTGACGACCAGCGGCGCGGTGGCCGACAGCGAGTTGTCCAGAGTGATCACTCGCACCTGGCAGGGACAACCGCCGGGTGGCGCCACGACGGTCAGCGGAGTCCCACCGGTGCCGCCAGCCGGCAGGTGGATCTGTGCCGAACTGTCCACCGCGCAGCGTGCCGGCGTGCCCGTGCCACACAGCTCGATGCGGACCGTACCGCCGGGCCAGCCGGTGAGCCGGACCAGCACCTGCTCCCCCGACTTCGCCTCGGTCCGGTCCACGCCGACGTGAGGGCCGGGATCCGGGGCGCCGGTCAGGGCGAGGGCGGCGACCAGGGCGAGAGCGGAGGTCGGGAGCCTCACTTCTCGACCGTCGGCGGTCGACGCCGCGCCGAGCGCAGCCGGATGACCAGCAGCCAGCCGAGACCGGTGAGCAGGACGGCGGCCCAGACCCACGGTACGGCCCAGGTGCCGACGGTACGGCGCACCGTGGGCAGGATCTGGTCGGGGGTGGCCGGGTCGACGACCACGGCGGCGGTCAGCCGACCGACTGGTGCCACGCCGTTGATCTGTTTGGTGATGGTGATCGCCGCGCCGGGCAGCAGTTCGGGCACGTCGACGGGTACGGTACGGGCCAGCCGGAGACCGAACGGGGCGGTCAGGCGTACCTGGGTGGTGCCGGTCAGTCGGGTGTTACCGGTGTTGCGCAACCGGTAGCTGACCACGACCGGGCCGGTGCCGAACGGGTTGAGCGGGTTGTCGTAGCCGATCCGCATCGCCTCGACCTGCAGGCCGGGACGGACCGGGCCGGCCACCCGCAGGTAGATCCGGGCCGCGACCCGCCGGTCCAGGTTGACCTGTCCCCCGTCGCCGGCGGACTGCACCTGGGCGATCGAGGCGACCACGCCGCCGGCGTGGTCGCCGGGTGTGGCGTTGGCCGGCACGGTGATCTGGAACGGCAGGATCACCTGTTCCCCGGCGGGCACCCGGTAGGTCCGCTCGGCGAAGGTGGTCCAGGCGCCCACGTCGGTGGCGGGGCGACTGGCCGGTTGCAGGGCGAACCCGCCGTCGGTGGTGGTGAACGCGTCGGCGCCGTACACCGCGAAGGTCATCGCGCGTTTGCTCAGGTTGGTGATGGCGACCCGGTCGTCGATGCGCCGGCCGGGTTCGGCATCGTGGACGAAGTAGCTGCGCCCGGTGGGCCCGGACGGGCCGGAGGGCTGGACCGCCCAGGTGAAGCCGGTGGCGCTCGGGGTCGGGGCGGGTGCCGACGCGGCGGCCGGGCCGCCGGCCAGGACGGTGGCTAGCACGGTGAGGACCGCGGTCGCGGCGACCAGGTGCGGAGAAGGGCACCTCGTCATCAGTCTGCGCACAACAAGGTGCCCTTCCACGCGTCAGGACAGGGTCAGGGTGAGGGTGGCGGTGTAGTCACCCGGCGCGGCGGCGGGCGGGACCCCGAGGCTCAGGTCGGCACCGCACTGGAAGCTGCCGGCGCTGGCCCCGGCCCCGGCGGCGCACAGCGTACGGGCGCTGCCCAGGCCGTTACCCGGGTTGGCCGGGGCACCGGGGTTGACCACCCCGGTTGCGCCCACCAGACCGTCGGCGAGCACGGACGCGCTCGGCGTCCAGCCGAGGTTGTCGGCGGCGATGGCGCCACCGAGCGCGCTGGTGAACTCCTCCACCTGACCGACGACGTTCCAGCCGGCGTTGGTGCCGCGCAGGTCGCTGACCGTCACCGCGTGGAGTGCGCCGCCGGCGAAGGCGCCGGGGTGTACGGCGGACAGTGCAACGCTGCGGCCCGAGGCGGTCAGCGTCAGCGGGCCGGACTGGAGCACCTCGGCGGTGATCTGCTGCTCGGCGCCGCTCGGGCCACCGCCGAAGGTGATCGGGGTGAAGGTGTCCTGGCTGCGGTCGCTGGAGGCGTGCGCCGCGAAGGTCATCACGTAGCACTGGATCGCGGTGCAGTCGACGCTGTTGCCGTTGCCGTCGATGTAGGTCGGCACCAGGTCCAGGGTGGTGGAGAAGCTGCCGTCGGCGGGCAGCCGCACCTGGGCGGCGGACGACGAGGCGTTCTTGTGCACCCACTTGACCGGCTTGTAGGGACGCGAGTTCGTCCAGTGGTTCTCGCCCTTGGGCCCGAAGGCCAGGTAGAAGCCGACGCCACCGTTGGCCTCCGGGTCGAAGCCGGTACCGGTGACGGTGACGGTGGCGCCCTCAGGGTCGAGAGCGGCGGACGGGTTCACCGTCACCGACGGGGCGGCGGGACCGCCATCGACGCCGGTGGTGAGGGTGAACGACGCCGGGTCGAGCACGGTGCCGGCGGTGAAGAAGCCGGAGAACGCGGTGGCCCCGGTCTCGGTGAGCGTGGTGGTGAGGTTGCTCCAGGAGGCCGTGCCGCCGGAGGCCGTCGGGCTGCTCGTGGCGAGGGTGGCGATGGCCGCCTGCTCGATGCGCACCGGCTGGAAGCCACCGCCGCTGGCCTGCAGGTCGACGTCGGCGAGCAGGGAGCCGCCGGCGCCGTCGAGGACCACGGTCGGGTTGGCCAGGGTGATGGTGAAGAAGTGCGCAGGGTACGAGAACACCACCGTGCCGCCGTAGTTCACCGTCGTCGCTCCGGTGGCACTGTCGTACGTGCCGCCGGTGGCCGGGAACTTGAAGGTGCCGTCGGCGTTGCGGGTCGCACCGTCGGTGACCGCGATCGGCGGGTTGCCGTTGCCGGTCGACACGTAGGCGCGGAATGAACTCTTGAAGCCCCAGTCGAGGCTTCCCCCGGTGACAGCGGTGGGTGCCGCCGTGGCCGGGGTCACCACGGTCAGTGCGGCGGCGGCACCGAGTACCGCGGCCGTCACCCACCGGTACGACCGTCGGCGAACACCGCCGGGTCTGGGTACGGACATGTGTCTTCCTCTCAGCAGGGGGAGGGCAGGGTTAGGTTAGGCTCACCTAACTTTTTGGAGAATCCCCCGGACGCCCTCTTGCGCGATTGGCAAGATCGACTTAGGTTAGCCTAACCATACCAACGGAGGTTAGTCATGCCTGCCCGCCTAGCCGCCGCCCTGGTCAGCGCGATACTGCTGGCCCTCGGCACCCTTCCGGCCAGCCCCGCGTACGCGAACACGGTCGGCGAGGGACCAAACGGTCAACGGCTCTCCGTCAGCAAGACGAATGGGATTCCGCTCGTCGGCACCACCGTCACCGTCACCGGTTCCGGCTACGACACCAGCAAGGGGATCTACGTCGCGTACTGCGTCGACAATGGCGCGGGCATGGCACCCTCACCCTGCGGCGGCGGCGTCGACACCACCGGCTCCACCGGCGCCTCGCACTGGATCTCTTCCAATCCACCCTCGTACGCCGAAGGGCTGACCGTCGCGTATGGCGCGGGCGGATCGTTCACCGTGCAGGTGAAGATCACCTCGAAGATCGGTGACGTGGACTGCACCACCGGCCGCTGCGTGGTGGCCAGCCGCAACGACCACACCCGCGCCTCGGACCGCTCCCAGGACGTCAAGGTGCCGGTAACCTTCGTCACCCCGGCCAGCCCGAGCGCACCCGCTGCCGCCCCGGCCGCACCCGCTCCCGCCGCGCCCACGAACACCTCCGCCGCGCCGACGAACACCTCCACCTCGACCACACCGGCCGCCACCGGCTCGGCGCCCGCAGCCATCGTCGGCTCGGCCGCCGCTGCCGGGGCCACCGACGCCGCCGGCGGCGAGGCCGCACCGGCACCCGGCGCCGAACAGCCCCTGCTCACCACGCAGGTCAGCGACACCTCCGGCGCGGGAGGCTGGTTCACCGCGGTCCTGGCGGGACTTGCCGTGCTGCTGGTCGTCGTGGTGGCGCTGCGGATGCGGGGCCGACGCCGGGAACAGCGATGAGAAGGTGCCTGACGCTGCTGACGCTGCCCGCGCTGCTCGGCCTCGCCGCCTGTGCGCCCGCCGCTTCGACGGCGGCCCCGACGACGGGCTGCGGACCGACCACGGCCGTGGTCACCGACGTGGACATCGCGCCGATCGGCGTCGATCCCGGCAGCACCCTGCCGGCCACGGTCGCCTCGGCCGACGGCTCCAGCGTGACGGTCACCGACGCCAGCCGCATCCTGCCGGTGAACCTCTACGGTTCGATCGCCGAGATCGTGTTCAGTCTCGGGCTCGGTGACCGGGTCATCGGCCGGGACACCTCCACCACCTTCCCGGCCGCCAGCGACCTGCCCGTGGTCACCCCGGCCGGACACGACCTGTCCACCGAGGCCATTCTGCGCCTCAACCCCACCGTCGTACTCGCCGACGACAGCATCGGCCCGCCCGAGGTGCTCGCCCAACTGCGCCGCGCCGGCATCCCGGTGGTCCTCGTCGACGACGACCAGAGCCTGGCCGCCATCGGCCGCAACATCCGGACCATCGCCGCCGCGCTCGGCGTACCGGAGGCCGGGGAACTGCTGGTGACCCGGGTGGAGAGCGACATCGCCGCGGCCCGCCGGGTCGCACCACCCGACGTCGCACCACTGCGCATCGCGTTCCTGTACGTCCGCGGCACCGCCGGGGTCTACCTGATCGGTGGCAGGGGCGCCGGATCCGACGAGATGATCCGCGCCATCGGCGCCACCGACGCCGGCACCGAGATCGGGTTGTCCCACTTCCGGCCGCTGACCAGCGAAGGACTGATCAACGCGGCACCCGACGTCATCCTGGTGATGACCGAAGGGCTGGAGTCGGTCAAGGGTGTCGACGGGTTGCTCACCCTGCCCGGGGTGGCCCAGACCCCGGCCGGTCAGCACCGCCGCATCGTGGACATGGACGACGGGCTGCTGCTCACCTTCGGCGCGCGTACCGGCCGGGCCATCCGGGCGTTGGCCGACGCGGTGTACGGATCATGCGCGTGAGACGGGTAAGCCTGGTCGCGGGCCTCGCGGTCGCCCTGCTGCTGCTCTGCCTCGTCGCCGCCGGCACCGGGCAGGTCCGGGTCCCCCCGGCGGAGGTGCTCGGCTCGATCCTGCACCGCATCGGCCTCGACATCGGACCGACACCGAGCGCCACCCACGGCGAGAGCGCGCTGTGGGTGGTGCGCTTCCCCCGGGTCGTGCTCGCCGTGATCGTCGGGGCCGCGCTCGGCTGTGCCGGTGCGCTGATGCAGGGCGTCTTCGGCAACCCCCTGGCCGAGCCCGGCGTCATCGGCGTCTCCTCCGGCGCGGCGGTCGGCGCAGCGACGGTCATCATCACCGGAGCGGCCACCTTCGGCGGCTGGACCGTGGCCGCCGGGGCGTTCCTGGGCGGTCTCGCCGCCACCGCCGTGGTCTACTCGATGTCGCGCGTCGGCGGGCGGACCGAGGTGGTCACCCTGGTGCTGACCGGCATCGCGGTCAACGCGGTGGCCGGCGCGCTGATCGGCCTGCTGATGTTCTTCGGTGACGCGGACGCCGTACGGGCCATCGCCTTCTGGCAGCTCGGCAGCCTGGCGCAGGCGAACTGGGCGGCGGTGGCGGTCACCGCCCCGTGCGCGGCGGTCGGCATCGCGGTCGCTGTCGCCGCCGCCCGCCGCCTCGACCTGCTCGCCCTCGGCGACCGGTCGGCCCGGCACCTCGGCGTCCACGTCGAACGGCTGCGGCTGGCGATGGTCGCGGTGACCGCCCTGCTCGGTGCCGCGGCCGTGGCCTTCACCGGGGTGATCTCCTTCGTCGGTCTGGTGGTGCCGCACCTGGTCCGGATGGTCGCCGGCCCCGGACACCGGCTGCTGCTGCCGGCCAGCGCCCTGGGCGGGGCCATCGTGGTCGTCGCCGGGGATCTGGCCGCCCGCACCCTGGTCGACTACCAGGAACTGCCGCTGGGCGTGTTGACCGCCGTGGTCGGCGGACCGTGCTTCTTCTGGCTGCTGCGCCGGACTCGGGCCCGAGCGGGAGGTTGGGGATGATGTGGACCGATGTCGATCCGGACCAGATCGGCCTGCGGGTCGAGCGCCTGAGCATCCGGCGCGACACGCGACCGATCCTGTCCGAGGTGTCCCTCGCGGTGCGCCCCGGCGAACTGCTGGCGCTGGCCGGCCCCAACGGTGCCGGCAAGAGCACCCTGCTCGCCGCGATCTGCGGTGACCTGGCTCCCGCCACCGGCACCATCGAGTTCGCCGGCCGGCCGCTGACCCGTTGGGCACCGGTCGAGCTGGCCCGACTGCGCGCCATGCTGCCGCAGCGCGCCACCATGTCGTTCCCGTTCACCGTGGCCGAGGTCGTCGCGATGGGACGTGCCCCGTGGGCCGGTACGCGGCTCGCCGCCGAGGACGACGACGCGGTGGCCGAGGCGTTGCGGCTGACCGGGATGCAGGCGTTCGCCGGCCGGGTGTTCTCCGCGCTCTCCGGTGGCGAGCAGGCACGCGCGGCACTGGCCCGGGTGCTCGCCCAGCGCACCCCGATGCTGCTGCTGGACGAGCCGACCGCCGCACTGGACCTGCATCACCAGGAGTTGGTGCTCAGGCTGGCCCGCGATCGGGCCCGGCAGGGTGGCAGCGTCGTGATCGTGCTGCACGACCTGGGCCTGGCGGCGGCGTACGCGGACCGCATCGCGTTGCTGGCCGGTGGCCGGCTGGTCGCCGACGGGCCACCGGGCACAGTGTTCACCGCCGATCGCCTCAGCGAGGTCTACCAGCACGAGGTCGAGGTGCTGCCGCACCCGCACACCGGTGTCCCGCTCGTGCTGCCGGTACGCCCCTGACCAGCCGGGCTGGTCAGGGGCGTCAGGTCTACGGTGATCCGGTCAGCTCAGCTGGCGTCCGGTCGTGGGGTACGGCCCAGCGCGGCGCACGCCTCGCGGTACATCCGGGCGGCCTCGGCGCGGATCTGCCGGCGCTCGACGATCCGGTCGGCGAACGGAATGCGGACCGGCACCTCGACGCCGTCCACGACGGCCAGGAACTCCATCGCTTCGGCGTCCATGCCCGACATGGTGGCCGCAGTGGCCGTCGGCTGGCCGCCCAACCCCTGGCAGATCACCCGACAGTCGTCGGCGTGGTCGGTGTTCATGTGTCGCAGCACCGCCACGACCACCTCGGGGGTGACGGGGTTCGTAGCGGTCACGCCGCGCTCCCTTGCGTGACCGCCAGCCCCAGGTCGTCGAGCATGGCGGTGTTCAGCCGGTAGGCGTACGACACCTCGCCCAGGAAGCGTTGCCGCTCGACGGCGTCCCAGGGCGCCGCGTCGAGCAGTTCGCGGTAGTGCTGCTTGACGGTACGCGCGTCCAGGCCGGGGAAGATGAAGAAGCGGGTCCCGTCGGTGTCGAAGTCGAAGGTGCGGCGCAGCGCGCGGGCCATCACCTGACCACCGGAGAGGTCACCCAGGTATCGGGTGTAGTGGTGGGCGACGAAACCGGCCGGCCAGGAGAAGGCCACCTCGCGCAGGCGTGCCCGGTATTGCGCGGTGGCGTCACTCGGGGTGACCCGACCGGTCCAGTCCGGACCGTGCAGGAAGGACAGATCATCGACGATGCGCGGCAGTCGACGCAGTTCGTCGACGACGAACGGGCCGGCCACCGGATCGTCGCGCATCGTGTCGGCGGCCTCTTCCAAGGTCTGGTAGACCACATGCAGCTGTTCGAGCAGCGCAGCATACCCGGCCCGGTCCAGATGTCCCGACAACAACGCGTCGAAGTACGTCACACTCTGCGCGGCCCGATGGTCCGCCCTGGTCAGCTCACGCACCTCTGCGGCGAACCCCATAAGCACCTCCTGGTTAGGTAAGCCTAACCTATCATGATCAAGCTTCTTCGTGGAGATGGCCGAAAGTGCCAGCCCGGACGCCTGGACAGGGGAAACCACCTCTACCGACGCCCCGGCATGGCGACGCGCGAGGAACGTTGACACCGCTTGGGCGAACTGGCCCCCTCGGACGCCGAGTTCTCCGACAACGTGATCGCGCCGCCCGGTGACGGGGAGCGGGGCCAACTGCTGAGGCGCAGGTCGGCCCCGGCGGGCGGGCGTACGCCACCGGCGCAAGCCCCCGTCCCGCCCGCCGGGGCGCCCCGGTAGGTGACAGCCCTACCCGTGCGGCGCCACGATCTGGATGAGGTTGCCGCAGGTGTCGTCGAAGACGGCGGTCGTCACGCTCCCCGCGTCCAACGGCGGCTGGGTGAAGGTCACTCCCTGCGCGGTCAGCCGCTCGTACTCGGCCGACACGTCCGCGACGGTGAACATGGTGACCGGGATCCCGTCGGCGACGAGGGCCTTCTTGTAGGCGAGGGCGGCCGGGTGCTGATCCGGTTCGAGGAGCAGTTCCACCCCCTCCGGGTCCTCCGGGGAGACCACGGTCAACCAGCTGTATTCGCCCAGCGGCACCTCGGTCTTCTTGGTGAAGCCGAGCACCCCGGTGTAGAAGGCCAGGGCCTTGGCCTGGTCGTCGACGAGAACACTCACGTGTCCGATTCGCATGGTCCCACCCGCCATCTCCGATAGATCTGCTGAAGTGGGGACGTGTCAAGGTCGATGAAGGTGTACCGGCCCTGACGGCGCAGCACCACCAGCCCCGCCTCGGCCAACACCGCCAGGTGCTGGGAGATGGCCTGGCGGGTGGAGGTGAACCCCTTACCCGTCAACCGGACGCACAACTCGAACAGGGTCTGGCCACTGCGTTCCTGCAACTCGTCGAGGATGGCCCGCCGGGTGGGATCTGCCAGCGCCTTGTACACGTCGCCCACCACGGCACCATAGGCAAGTGCTCACTTGCATGTCAAACATCGACGATGTTCCGAGTAGGTAAACCCTGGCCCCGGACGGCCCACTGGCCTGGCGCGGGCGGACGCATCTTGCGACCCTTACGCTCGTGTACGACTACGACGTGTTGGTGCTGGGTTCCGGACCCAGCGGTCAGAAGGCCGCGATCGCCGCCGCCAAGCTCGGCCGACGGGTCGGCCTGGTGGAACGACGCGACATGATCGGCGGGGTGTGCATCAACACCGGCACCGTGCCCTCCAAGACCCTGCGCGAGGCCGTGCTCTACCTGACCGGCCTGAACCAGCGAGACCTGTACGGCAGCAGTTACCGGGTCAAGGAAGACATCACCGTCAGCGACCTGGCCGCCCGCACCCAGCACGTGATCAACCGGCAGACCGACGTGATCCGCAACCAGTTGGCCCGCAACCGGATAGCGGTGATCACCGGCACCGGGCGGTTCGCCGACCCCCACTCGGTCTGGGTGGACGGCGGATCCGGCCAGGAATCCAAGGTGACCTTCGACAAGGCGATCATCGCCGCCGGCACCCGCCCGGCCCGCCCGGACAGCGTCGACTTCGACGACCGCACCATCGTGGACTCCGACGGCGTGATCAACCTCCAGGCCGTACCGCGCAGCATGGTGGTGGTCGGCGCCGGGGTGATCGGCATGGAGTACGCCTCCATGTTCGCCGCCCTCGGGACCAAGGTGACCGTGGTCGAACGCCGGGAGCGGATGCTCGACTTCTGCGATGAGGAGATCGTCGAGTCCCTGAAGTACCACCTGCGGGACCTGTCGGTCACCTTCCGCTTCGGCGAGGAGGTCGCCGCGGTGGAGAAGCACCAGACCGCCGCGCTGTGCATCCTCAGGAGCGGCAAGAAGATCGTCGCGGACACGGTGATGTACTCCGCCGGGCGGCAGGGGCAGACCGACGGGCTGGACCTGGATGCCGCCGGCCTGACCGCCGATCGGCGGGGTCGCATCGAGGTCGACGCGAACTACCGCACCGCCGTGGAGAACATCTACGCCGTCGGTGACGTGATCGGCTTCCCGGCGCTGGCCTCGACCTCGATGGAACAGGGTCGGCTGGCCGCCCAGCACGCCTGCGGCGAGCCGGTGCGGGCCATGCACCAGTTGCAGCCGATCGGGATCTACACCATCCCGGAGATCAGCTTCGTCGGTAGGACCGAGCAGGAGTTGACCGACAGCGCCACCCCATTCGAGGTCGGCATCGCCCGCTACCGCGAGCTGGCCCGGGGGCAGATCGTCGGTGACTCGTACGGAATGTTGAAGTTGCTCGTCTCGCCGGACGACGGACGCCTGCTGGGTGTGCACGTCTTCGGCACCGGCGCCACCGAGATCGTACACATCGGACAGACCGTGATGGGCTGCGGCGGCACGGTCGACTACCTGATCGACGCGGTGTTCAACTACCCCACCCTCGCCGAGGCGTACAAGGTGGCCGCCCTGGACGCCGCCAACAAGATCCGCAACATCACCCGCATCGACGGCTGACCGGGGCGGGGCACAAAGCCCCACCCCGGTCGTTCTCAGCCGGCCGTCGCGAGTGACCGGCGGCGCGGTCCCAGGTGCCGGGCGTACGCGCCGGTGGTGAAGAAGGCCGGCAGTCCCTCGCCCAGCGCGGTCTCCTCGACGATGCGCGCCGCCTGCGCGGCGCGTTCCCGCTCGGCCTCCCCCCGCCCCTCGGACAGGGTCGCCACCTCCTCGGCCAACATCGCCCGCACCAGTTCCTCGGTGACGCTGCCCCCCTCGGCCAGCGGCGTACCGTGGTGCAGCCACTGCCACAGCTGGCAGCGGGCGATCTCGGCGGTGGCGGCGTCCTCCATCAGGTTCCACAGCGCCACCGCGCCTGCTCCCCCGAGCCAGGCGTCGATGTAGTGCAGCGCCACCGCGATGTTGGAGCGCAGACCGCTCTCGGTGACCTGACCCGGGGTCTTGTCCACCGAGAGCAGGTCGGCGGCGGTCACGGACACCTCGTCACGCTGCCGGTCGAGCTGGTTCGGGCGCTCGCCGAGCACCGCGTCGAACACCTCCCGGCAGGTCGACACCAGGCCGGGGTGGGCCACCCAGGAGCCGTCGAACCCGTCGCCGGCCTCCCGCTGCTTGTCCGCCCGCACCTTGGCCAGGGCGGTGGCGTTGACCTCCGGGTCACGGGCCGGCACGAAGGCGGCCATCCCCCCGATCGCGTGGGCGCCGCGCCGGTGACAGGTCCGCACCAGCAATTCGGTGTACGCCCGCATGAACGGCACCGTCATGGTGACCGCGGCCCGGTCCGGCAGGACGAAGTCCGGCCACTGCCCGAAGTTCTTGATGATGCTGAAGATGTAGTCCCACCGGCCGGCGTTCAATCCGGCCGAGTGCTCGCGCAGCTCGTAGAGGATCTCCTCCATCTCGAAGGCCGCCGTGATCGTCTCGATCAGGGTGGTCGCCCGGATGGTGCCCTGCGGCAGCTTCAGGTAGTGCTGGGCGAAGACGAAGATGTCGTTCCAGAGCCGCGCCTCGCGGTGGTCCTCCAGCTTCGGCAGGTAGAAGTACGGTCCCGCACCGGCGGCTAGTTGCCGACGGGCGCAGTGGAACAGGTAGAGCCCGAAGTCGACCAGGCTGGCCGAGATCGGCCGGCCGTCCACCACGATGCCCTTCTCCACCAGGTGCCAGCCGCGCGGCCGGACCACGATGGTGGCCAACTCCTCGCCGAGGGCGTACCGCTTGCCGCGCGGGTCGGTGAAGTCGATCCGCCGGTCCAGGGCGTCCATCAGGTTGAGCTGCCCGGAGATGACGTTGTGCCAGGTCGGGGCGGTGGCGTCCTCGAAGTCGGCGAGCCACACCTTGGCGCCGGAGTTCAACGCGTTGATGGTCATCTTGCGCTCCGGGGGGCCGGTGATCTCCACCCGCCGGTCTTCCAGCCCCGGTGCCGGTGGGGCCACCCGCCAGGTCGGGTCGGCCCGCACCCCGATGGTCTCCGGCAGGAAGTCGGGCAGCTGACCGGTGGCGAACCGGTCCCGCCGGGCCCGGCGGGTGTCCAGCAGGGCCACCCGCCGGGCGGCGAACTCGCTGTCCAGGGTGACCAGGAACTCCAGCGCCTCGGGGGTGAGCACCTCGTCGAAGCGTTCGGCCATCGGGCCGATGATCTCGTACCTCATGCGAACTGCTCCTCTTCGGTGGAGCCACGCAGCGCGGTGGTCTCGGCGGTCGGGTTGAGCACGGTGCTGATCAGGTCGAAGTAGCCCGTACCCACCTCGCGCTGGTGCTTGACTGCGGTGTAGCCGGCCGGCTCGGCGGCGAACTCCCGCTCCTGCAGCGACACGTACGCCGACATGCCCTCGGCGGCGTAGCCCCGGGCCAGGTCGAACATCGAGTAGTTCAGGGCGTGGAACCCGGCCAGGGTGATGAACTGGAACTTGTAGCCCATGTGGCCGAGTTCCCGCTGGAACTTGGCGATGGTGGCGTCGTCGAGGTGCTTGCGCCAGTTGAACGACGGCGAGCAGTTGTAGGCCAGCAGCTGGTCCGGGTACTCCGCCTTGATCGCCTCGGCGAAGCGGCGGGCGACCTCCAGGTCCGGGGTGCTGGTCTCCATCCACAGCAGGTCGGCGTGCGGGGCGTACGCCAGGCCCCGGCCGATGCACGGTTCGATGCCGTTGCGCACCCGGTAGAAGCCCTCGGCGGTCCGCTCGCCGGTGGCGAAGGGCTGGTCACGCTCGTCCACGTCCGTGGTGAGCAGGGTGGCCGCCTGGGCGTCGGTTCGGGCGATGACCACGCTCGGCACCCCGGCCACGTCGGCGGCCAGCCGGGCCGCCTCCAGGGTGCGGACGTGCTGCCCGGTGGGGATGAGCACCTTGCCGCCGAGGTGGCCGCACTTCTTCTCGCTGGCTAGCTGGTCCTCCCAGTGCACCCCGGCCGCGCCGGCCGCGATCATGGCGTTCATCAGCTCGTACGCGTTGAGCACCCCACCGAAACCGGCCTCGGCGTCGGCGACGATCGGGGCCAGCCAGTCGATGCCGGAGGGGTCCCCCTCGGCGGTGGTGATCTGGGCGGCGCGCAGCAGCGCGTTGTTGATCCGGCGGACCACCGCGGGCACCGAGTTGGCCGGGTAGAGGCTCTGGTCGGGGTAGGTGTGGCCGGCCAGGTTGGCGTCGGCGGCCACCTGCCAGCCGGACAGGTAGATCGCCTTGAGCCCGGCCCGGACCATCTGCACGGCCTGGTTGCCGGTGAGGGCACCGAGGGCGTGGATGTAGTCCTCGCTGTTCAGCAGGCGCCACAGCCGGTTGGCGCCGTGCCGGGCCAGGGTGTGCTCCTCCTGGATCGCGCCCCGCAACCGCACCACGTCCTCGGCGCGGTAGCTACGTCGCACACCCCGCCAGCGGGGGTTGGTGTCCCATTCGTGCTGCAACTGCTCGACCGGGGTAGGCATCGTCTCTCGTCCCTTCACAATTCGTGGCCACACCGTTGCCGCTCAAGCGCCGCTGCCGGCCGCCGGTGTGGAACCCACGGTCACATGGGCTCGTCAGCCGGGTCGAGGGACGGAAAATGCCAATTCTTGTAAATCCTGAGAGGCGTTTTGCAAAGTTGTTAATTGCCCTATTGGCAGCGGTGCTAATGTGACCCGACAAACCTGCTGGGGTGGGAGGTGGGGACGATCAGCAAGACCTTCGCCGGGGCCCGGCTACGCCGGCTGCGGGAGGAACGGGCACTCAGTCAGACCGAGCTGGCCCGGCACCTGGGCATCTCCCCCAGCTACCTCAACCAGATCGAGCACGACACCCGGCCGCTGACCGTGCCGGTGCTGCTGCGCATCACCGAACTGTTCGGGGTCGACCCCACCGTCTTCGCCGCCCACGACACCCCGCGCCTGGTCACCGGGCTGCGGGAGGCTCTGCCCAGCCGGGCCAGCCTCGCCGACCTGACCGAGCTGGCCACCCGGCTGCCCGAGGTCGCCGCCGCCGTCATCGACCTGCACCGGCGCTACCAGCAGGCCGACGAGCAGCTCGCCGAGCTGGTCGGCGACCGGGAACGGCTCGGGCGCAGCCCGCACGACCAGGTCACCGAGTTCTTCTACCGGCGGCAGAACTACGTACCGGAGCTGGACGAGGAGGCCGAGCGGCTGGCCGCGGCGACAGGGCTGCGGCGCGGCGAGGTCCGCGGCAGGTTGCGCGACCGGCTGGCCCAGCGGCACGGGGTACGCATCCTGCGCGAGGACGCCGGCACCCTCGGCGGGGAACTGCACCGCTACCGCCCGCAGACCCGCACCCTGCACCTGTCCACCTCGCTGCGCGGCGGGCAGGAGGCGATGCGGATGGCCGCCCAGATCGCGCTGCTGGAATTCGCCGACGTCATCGACGAGATCGTCGAATCGGAGCACTTCGACGACCCGCAGACCCAGATCCTCACCCGGGTCGGGTTGGCCAACTACTTCGCGGCGGCGCTGATCCTGCCGTACGAACAGTTTTTGACCGCTGCCGAGCAGCGCCGGTACGACATCGAACTGCTCACCCAGCACTACGCGATCGGCTGGGAGACGGTCTGCCACCGGCTGAGCACGTTGCAGCGGCCCCGGGCCCGCGGGGTGCCCTTCTCCTTCGTCCGGGTGGACCGGGCCGGCAACATGTCCAAGCGTCAGTCCGCCACCGGCTTCCCGTTCTCCCGTACCGGCGGGACCTGTCCACTATGGAACGTCTACGAGGCGTTCGGCGCGCCCGGCCGGGTGGTCACCCAGGTGGCCGCGATGCCGGACGGGCAACGCTACCTGTGGATCGCCCGCACCATCACCCGCCACCACGGCGGCTACGGCCAACCCGGCAAGGTGTACGCCATCGGCCTGGGCTGCGAGACCCGCCACGCCGGCCGCCTGGTCTACTCCACCGGGGTGGACCTGCACGCCGCCGAGGCCGCCACCCCCATCGGCCCCGGCTGCAAGACCTGCGACCGGATGACCTGCCCCCAACGCGCCGCCCCACCCATCAGCCGCCACCTGGACGTGGACGAGAACCGCAGCACCTTCGTCCCCTACCCCCTCCGCGACTAGGGCGTCGAGGGCAGAGCCGTCGCCATGCGTTCGGCCAGGAGGAACTGCCGTAGTGATCGCGGCGGCACACCTGTCACGTCCTCGACGGTGGTGGTCGTCCGGTCCTCGGCGCCCTCCGCGATCATCACGTCCATGGCGGCGAGGACGTCGGCGAAGGCGGCCGGCACGCCGTTCCGTTGGTGCCGCTCGGAGAGCTCCTTCGAGGTGACCTCGCGGTGGCGCACGGCCCGGCCGGTGGTGTCGCTCAGGATCTCGGCGACCTCGTCGAAGCTCAGCGGCTCCGGACCGGTCAGGACGAGGTCGCCGCCGGGCACCTCGGCGTCGGTGAGTGCCCGCGCGGCGACGGCGGCGATGTCCCCGGGGTCGATGAATGGGATCCGCCCCCGGCCGGTGGCGCTGACGATCTCGCCGTCGCGCCGGGCGGACTGAGCGTGTGGGCGGTCGCCGGTGAAGTTGCTGGCGAACCAGGTCGGCCGCAGCACCACCGGCTCCGGCACAAAATCGGCGAGACGCGCGCCGAACATGCCGAGACCAGGACTGCCGATCGGCACTGCCGACGAGCTGAGCAGCGCAATTCGGCGTACGCCGGCCCGCCGGGCCTGCTCCAGGAACGGCACGACGACCGGCTCGGGGTCGACGGCGCCCGGTGGTGCCACCAGGTAGATCGCCCGCACGCCGTCGACGGCCCGTGGGTACGTGGTGGGATCGGCCCAGTCGAATCGCACGTCCGCGCCCGGCGAGCGGCCGGCCCGGCGTACCGGGATGTTCTCGCCGGCCAGTCGCCGGGCGAGACGGCTGCCGGTGGTCCCGGTCGCTGCGGTCACCAACACCGTCATGCCGATACCTCCGTCTCCATCATGGTCTCGGTGAGGATGAGGGGGTTCCAGTAGTCGCGGTAATGCCGGATGAGTCCGCCGGCGATGGTCAGCACGGCGACGTAGCGGACGGTGTACGGCTCGCCGTTGGCGACGATCCGGCCGCTGATCGCCATCTCGGCGACGATGACGTCCGGGTCGGTGGTCTCGTGCACGACGACGTCGTGCACGCGCTGGACGTCCAGCCGATCGGTGTAGCCGTCCAGGTATGCCTCGACGGCTTTGCGCCCGTCGAGGCGTTGCGGCCAGCCTGGTGGCGCGAACGGGAACTCCATGACGGCGTCGTCCGCGTACAGCGCGGTGAACCCGGCCATGTCGTGAGCGAGCAGGCGGTCGGTGGCGCGGCGGAAGATCTCCACGGGGGTGTCGGACACAGGTTCCTCCTCGGATCGGTGGCCGCTAAGATTCGGACCACTGGTCCGCTTCACTGTAGCGGACTGACGGTCCGTTTTGTCAAGGGAGTGCCATGCGAGTCGACAAGGCGCGCAACCGGGACATGGTGCTGGCTGCCGCTGCCCGCCTGTTTCACGAGGCCACCCACCCGGATGAGGTCTCGATGGACGCCGTCGCCGCCGCCGCAGGTGTCGGCAAGGGCACGATCTTCCGGGGCTTCGGTGACCGGCGCGGTCTGCTTCTCGCGCTCTACCAGGAGCACATAGACCGTGAACTCACCGCGCCGGTCGCCGAAGAGACGCCGGCGCAGACCGCCCTGGAACTGTTGACCCGCACCTGGCGGTTCAAACAACGCCATCGCATCCTCACCCTCGCCCTGGAGCGGGAGGGCTCTGGCAGCCCGTACCAGAACAGCGGCTACACCCAACTACACGCCCAACTCACCGACCTCGTCGGCCAGGCACGCGGCACCGACAACGCCGCCTTCCTGGCCCACGCGCTGATCGCCGCCGTGCGGAGCGACCTCATCGAGCACCTGCGCAACCACCCCGAAATCGACGCCGAAGCCGGCCTGCGCGAGCTGGTGTACGACGTGCTCGGCTAGCGCTCGGCAGGTTCCCTCAGGTGCGTTGGGCTGTCGCCCGCCGGTGCCGTAGCCCCAAACGTCCATGCAACCTTCGTCGCTGCGCCTACGCAACGAGGAATGCGGCACCGCGTCGAGGCAGCGGCCGGCGCGGTCTCGTGCACCAGGTGGCCGGCGGTGATGGTGACGAGACGAGCGTCGGCCAACCGGTCAGGGAGTTCGGCGACGTGCTGCTGGGATACCGGGCTCGACGGGCCACCGCCGATCAGCAGGTAGGTGCGGTGATCGGGCGACGAGGTCGCCCCAGCGTGGATCCGGATCGCGCTGTCTCCGTGGCCGCGCAGGTCGACGGCGTACACCGACCGGTCGGCGGCCAGCCCCGCCTGGCCCGACATGCCCTCCGTACGGGGAACATCGTCGCCCGCGGTCAATATGGGCGGGCACCGAGACACAGACCATGGTGGTGTCCTCAAGTGCCTCGACGATCCCCGGAGCCCGCTCCGGCACATGCACGAAGTCGCCCGCACGAACCGTCACGGCGTCGCCCTCGGCACCCACCCGTAACACACCGCTGATCACCACCCAGACCTCCGCATAAGGGGCCGGCAGGTCGGCACGCGCCCCGGCAGGGAAGAACGCCGGGTAGGCGCTCATCGACCGGCCGACCTCTTTACGCAGCCCTGGCGCGATCAGAATCTTGTCGCCGAAGCGGACGGCATCTTCGTCGTCGATCACCGAGCTGAACCGGCGGACCTGCGCGGACGTGTCAGACATGTCGAAATCCTTCCGCTGACTGAGGAGTCATGCGTCGAGGTCGACCACGGCGGTCGCGTAACCGGGCGGAGCCTGAATCCCGAGCTGCCGTGCGATTGCCGGGATCTCCGGGTCGGCGAGGAACCCTTCATAGCCCTTCGCGTCCCAGTCGAAGATGCACCACGTCCGCCGCGCATCGTCAGGATCGAAATAGACCTGGGCACGCCGACAGCCGTGCTCACGCCGCTTCTCATGGAACGAGCGTGATCTCCAAGCCGCCATCAACCTCGTGATCGACGGCGGTATCCAGGGAGCGGCTTGTTGATGGCCGATGGCGGGGCGACGCGCAGTCCTGCCGTCACGATCCGCGATAGCAAGGACCGGCAGGGGCCGACGCTGGCCTTCACCGCCGACCAGTGGACCGACTTCGTCCAGCGCATCAAGTCAGGCAAGTTCGACGCCTGAACGCGACGCCGGGTGCAGCCGACATCGAGCCCGGCAACCGCAAGCGATTCGTCCGCTGGCAGGCCCGCCGTCGAGGACTGCGTAGTGCAACCCGGAACATCCGGGACTGGAGAACCAGAGGCACTTCAAGGTTCTCACCACCGTCCGGTCTGTACGGTCGCGTGAAGCGAAGCTGCGAGGACGGTGGTGTCGCTAGTGCCGGCGTACGCGTCGAGGGCGGTGTCGGCGAACTTGATGGCGTGCGCTCCGGCGGAGTCCACCGCGCGCCGCATGACTTCGGCGGGGCCTACGTCGGGTGCGGCCGGCGGAGCGGGGTGTCCGGTTGCCGGGGCATACGCGGCGGTGACGGCCGCCGTGGCGGCCCAGGCGGCAGCGAGGCTGGCCGCCCAGAGCGTCCCGGGCAGAGCGGGCAGGGTACGCAGGACCGCGTTCGGCGCGGTCGCGGCGTGCACCAGCATGACCGGCTCGGCGTACCCGTGGGTGCCGTGCCGGACGACCGCCGCGTGCACGATGCCGGCCAGCCGGGCCGGGACGTCGTCTTCATCGGTGGTTTGCCCGACGGGTTCCTCAAGGTACGGCACCGCCCCGGCCGCCGCCGGCCAGCCTGGAAGGTCGGCGAGTTGGGCGAGGCGGGACCGGATTCCGAAACGCTGGTCGGGTACGCGTGGCACCGCGTCGAGCGCGGTGCGTGGGTCGGTGGCCCGGTACGGGCCGGCGCCGGGCGGTGCGAGGGGCTGCCAGCGGGCTGCCCAGTAGGCCAGTCCTTGGCCGAGTTCAGCGACCCGGGGTGCGGTTTCCTGCTCCAACAGGGCGCGCACCGCGTGGCCGACCCGGATCACGCCATGGGTGGCGCCGGCGGCGATGCCCGGCAGTAGGCGGGGCCACCATCGGGCGAGCACCTGCCGCCAGGGCTCGTCGGCGAGTTCGCGGTCGAAGTAGTCGAGCCAGTCACCGGTACGCACCGGGTCGCCGAGCGGGTCGCGCCATTCGTCGGCGGCGATGGGCGCGATCCCCCGGGGCCGGTCTTCCAGCCGGTCGGCGTACCCGTCCAACCAGCGGTGCAGCGCCTCGCCGTGGCCGTGGCGGGCCATGGCCTCGACCGCCATGGGTGCGTGGTTGGAGAGCCACCCGTTTCGTTCCGGGCCGGAGAGCCGGACCCGCTGGTAAGCCTCGTCGAGTTCACTCATGCGCTGACGGTAGGAGCTGAAGGAAGGTTGAGGTCAACCACGACCGATGCCGTCCGGGCCCAGTGCCAGCGGGTCGTGGCCACGACGGTGGGAGGCGGGCAGAGACTGGGTCGACGTCACCATCCCGCCCATCCGCTCGCCGTCGCTGCGGCTACGCGTCGAGAAACGCGATCACCGTGTCGAGGTAGGCATCCGGCTCGGTCTCGTGCACCAAGTGCCCGGCGTCGATGGTGACCAGTCGGGCGTCGGCCAACCGGTCGGCGAGTTCGGCGACGTGTCGCTGGGGCACTGGGCTCGACGGGCCGCCGCCGAGCAGCAGGGTGGGTACGGTGATCCGGGCGATGATGTCGGGCCATTCTGAGGATGGGTCGTCGATCTCGGGGCGGACCTGCTCCACCACCCGCCAGTCGAATGGCAACTCCCCCGCCGGCCGCTCCGGTGGCGCAGGTGGACGAGGGCGCGGAAAGCCGATGTCCTCCAACACCAGGCGACGGAGGTGCTGCGGTCCGGCTGCCGCCGCCGCCCGGCAGGCGATGAGGCCGCCGAGGGAATGGCCGATCAGGTCGACCGGGCCGATATCGAGGCGTTCGAGGAGGCCCAGGACGTCCCGGGCGAACAGTTCCAGCCGGTACTCACCAGGCCAGTCGCTGCCTCCGTGACCGCGCAGATCGACGGCGTACACCGTCCGCTCGGCGGCCAGTTCCGCCGCGATCACGTCCCAGTCCTGGGCCGTCCGGCCGGTGGCGGGCAACAGCACCACCGGGATACGGCCCACACCACCAGTTGGCCACACCCGCAACGAAAGGCGAACATCACCGAGCGCGACGTCAATCAGATCGGGCACCAGGCAACCATCACTGACATCGCCGCTGGACACCAACCGATTCCGCTCCCAGCAGACCCCCCTCCTCCCCGTTGATCATGAGGTTCGCGGCAGTTGTTGATCTCCACAGTGCCGCCAACCTCATGATCAACGGGGAGGGGTTGGGCGGGTGAGGTCGCGGGCCAGATGGGAGGGGCGGGGGCCGGTTGAGCGGAGACGGCGGAGGTCTGTGGGGGTGTCGTACATCAGTTGGAGGTGGAAGTAGTTGATGTGTTCCAGGATGGCGAACAGGGCGAAGGCCAGTCCCGGCCAGGAGGTGCGGCCTGGGGTTGTCACGGCTGCGTAGCCGGTGGCCAGGAGGGCGGCGGCTAGGAGCAGTGGGTTGGCGGTGCGGGCTGCGCGGAAGGCCGGTAGCGCCGGGAGGTGGGGGTGGCGGGCGTTGAGCCGATGCAGTTTGGCTGCCCAGTAGGCGGCGCCTTCGATCAGCAGGAGCGCGAACAAGGCGAAGCCGAGCAGGTTGGTTGCCGTGGCTGGGAGCCCGACCAGGCCGAACCATATCCAAGCTTGCAGTGGGATGTTTATGAGTTCCAGGGCAGCCAGCGAGCGCAGCCGGCCGCGAACAGTCTGACTGGGAGTTGGGCCGGTGGGGACGGTTCGCATGCCAGCCATCATGGATCATGGCGCGCTATATGCCCTGTCATGCCGTAGGCGTTTATCGGCCGCCTGGTAACCGTGCTCGCGTTCCTGCGTGCACCACTCGGGCGGTACGGTTCGGCGGTGGCTGGCAGCGTCGGACCATCGTTGATCTTCGTGGACATCGACGGGGTGCTGATCCCGCTACGGTCCCGGCCGTACGCAGTTTGTGCTGGTGGGCATGACGACGGTCCGGATCAGCACGGGAATCCGCTGTTGGACCGTCTCGATCCTGCCGACGGTGATCGGCTGCTGGCCCTGCCGGGTGAGCTGGTCTGGGCCAGCACCTGGGTGGCCGAGGCCAACGAGGTCGTGGCGCCCCGGATCGGTCTGCCCGCTCTACCCTTCGTCGACTGGCCCGACGATGGCGAGGAACCACCACGTGGAGTGCACTGGAAGACCAAGCCTTTGGTGCGGTGGGCGGCAGGTCGCCCGTTCGTCTGGCTGGACGACGAGATCAGCGACGCCGACCGGCGATGGGTGGCCGCCCAGCATCCGCAACCTGCACTCCCGCATCGTGTCGACCCGGACCGGGGACTGACCCGGATCGACCTCGCGGCGGTGAGTCGCTGGCTGGACCGGCACGGCTGATCGGTCCGCCGTGCCGCAGCAGCGCGGCGACCACAGCCCTGGCGGCCGGTACGCGGATCCGGTCCGGCGGCGCGGTGGTGAAGGCCGCTCCGCCGGCCAGCTCGCGCCGCCTACAGGAAGCGCTCCGGGTCGAAGCTTTCGAGGTCGATGATGCGGACCCGAGGAAGCACGTTGGTGAAGCAGTCCGCGTCCTCCTCGATGTCGAATATCTGTAGGCCCGGCAGCTCGGCGAAGCCGGCGTTGAGGAATTCCTTGAACCCGACGACCGCGACCTGACGATCGCCGTCGAGCAGCAGCTCGCCGAGCTGCGGCAGGAAGTCACCGTCGTGGCTGGCCAGCATCACATTGCCCGGGCGCCGGGCGATGGCCTGCAAAGTCCGCTGGATGCCGATGTCCACCACCTTTTGATCCGATGAACCAGCTAGCGGGATGGGCCGGTAATCCATGCTCAGCAGGGCCCGGACGAACGGCATCGGCAGTACGCCACCGGAGGCGTTGAGGAAGAACAGGCCCTTCACCGGCTGCCGCCAGGTGTCGCGCGCGAACTCCCGCAGACGCTCCCACCGGGGTCGCTCCGCAGGGGCCGGCCGGCGCTCCAGAACACTGTTGCCGAGAGTGGCGTCGATGTTCTCCCCGTCCACGATGAGGTACGTGACGGATTCCGATATACCGGGCATAGAGGTACCTCTCGAGTGGAGCAGCCAGCGCGGACCGGTCCAGCCCGAGCGTGTGACGTGCCAGAAGCCATGCTCGTGGTCAAGGGTATTGGCTGACCGGCCGCCGCACCTCGGCAGCCTCGAGAGTCGGGGGTTCCGGCCACCGGGGGTCTCCGTGTCGTACCGGAGAGTGATGCCGACTCACGCACGGTCGCCGGCGGCAGGCGGGGTCAGGGTCGGCGTAGCCTGCCGATGATGGAGCGCAAGCAGGGGTACGGGGAACTGCTCGACGCGGCGCGGGCGGGCGACGGGGAGGCGTTCGGGCGGCTGGTCGGGCCGCTGCGCGAGGAGTTGCGCGCCCACTGCTACCGGATGCTCGGGTCCCTGCACGACGCCGAGGACGCCGTCCAGGACACCCTGGATCGAGCCTGGCGGAACCTCGCCCGGTTCCAGGATGACCATGGATCGATCCGGCCCTGGCTCTACAGGATCGCCACGAATCGGGCGTTGACCCTGATCGAGCGGCGGGGGCGCCGGGAGTTGCCCACCGACCTTCGACCGGACGCCGCGGCGCCGGCCGAGCTGGCGTGGTTGGAGCCGTACCCCCAGCGGTTGATGGGGTGGACCGAGCAGCTCGGCCCGGAGACCCGGATGATCGCCCGGGAGAGCCTGGAGCTGGCGTTCGTCGCCGCGTTGCAGCATCTGTCGGCCCGGCAGCGGGCGGTGCTGCTGCTGCGCGAGGTGCTCGGCTATTCGGCCAGGGAGGCCGCCGACCTGCTGGGCACCACAGTCGCGGCGGTCAACAGCGCCTTGCAGCGGGCCCGCGCGGTCCTCACCGGTCTGCTGCCCGAGCAGACCCAGCAACGGACCCTGGGGGCGCTCGGCGACGCGGGACAGCGGGAGTTGGCCCTCCGGTACGCGGCGGCCTGGGAGGCCGGTGACGTCGAGGCCATCGTGGCGATGTTGACCGACGACGCGCGGTACTCGATGCCGCCACTGCGGGTCTGGTACGAGGGCCGGCCGGCGATCCGAGGTTTCCTCGTCGAGGTGGTGGGTTCGTACCGCTGGCGTTTCCTGCCGGGCCGGGCCAACGGGCAGCTGGCGTTCGGCACGTACCGCTGGGACGAAGCCCAGGGCGCCTACCTGCCGGCGGGTCTGGACCTGCTCACGCTGCGCGGCGCCCGGATCGCCGAGGTGGTCTCATTCCTCGACGCCGCTTTCCCACGCTACGGGCTGCCGGCCCGACTCGACGGCGAGCCAGCCGGGGTGCGATGAGTTTGCCGCCCGGCCCGGGTTGTAGGGGTGACGGACCCCGAACGACCCGGAAGGACCGATCATGGCGACTGACGAGGAACAGATCCGCACCCTGATCGAACGCTGGGTCGCCGCGGTGCACCGCGGCGACCTCGATGCCGTGCTGGCCGACCACGCCGAGGACATCGTGATGTTCGACGTGCCGCCGCCGCAGCAGGGGGTACGAGGGCTGGCCGCCTACCGGCAGAGCTGGCCGCCGTTCTTCCGCTGGCAGGCCCAGGGCGCCTCGTTCGAGATCGAGTCGTTGGAGGTCACGGCCGGCGGCGAGGTGGCGTTCGCGTACGCCCTGCTGCGCTGCGGCACGGCGGCGGACCTCGCCGCGGCGCCTGACCGGCGACTACGCCTCACGCTGGGTCTGCGCCGTCAGGACGGGCGCTGGGTGGTGACCCACGAGCACCATTCCTTCCCGCTCGACACCGCCGTGCGGGACCCGGCCGCCGACGAACGGGAGCTACGCGAACTGCACCAGCGGTGGTTCGCCGCGACCGCCGCCCAGGACCTCGACGCCCTGATGGAGCCCATCGCCCCCGACATCGTGTCGTACGAACACGACGGCCCCTTGCAATACGTGGGCGCACCAGCGGTACGTGAGGTCTGCCAGGCCGGTCTGGACGCCGCCGCCGACGGCAAGGTGACCTGGGAGATCCCCAACCAGACCATCCTGATAGCCGGCGACCTGGCCGTCTCCTGGGGCCTCAACCGCATACGAGTAACCCCGCCCGACGGCGAAAGCACGGAAACCTGGTCCCGCGGCACCCGAATCTTCACCCGCCGCGCTGGCACCTGGCGCCTGACCCACCAACACCTCTCCCACCCTCTCCCACCCCCACCCCCCGCCCGCAATGGTTGATCATGAGGTTGACGGCAGTCGTTGATCCACGCTGCCGCCAACCTCATGATCAACGGAGATGGTGCTAGCGGATGTCGACGCGAGGGTTAGCCCTGGGTGATGGTGACGTCGTCTACGGCGGCCTCTACCAGGCTGGCGGTGCCCGCGTCGGCGGCTTCGATGAGGATTCTTACAGTTTGGCCGGGATAGGGGGTCAGGCTCCAACTGCTTGAGGTCCAGGTGGCGTTGCGGTTGGTGGCGGTGGCGGACTGGGTGAAGAGGGGGGTGGTGCCGGCGTTGTGGATCACGGAGACCCGGAAGTAGTCGGCGCTGGTGGCGTTGCTGCCGTGGGCCAGGTACCAGGACATCTTCAGGGTCAGCGGGCCGGTGGCGGGCAGGGTGATGGCGGGTGAGCGGACGCTGGTCGTACCGCCGTCGATGTCGTGGTCGCCGGCGGAGGTGCCGGCCAGTCGGCCGGTGACCAGGCTGTTCGTGCCGGAGAGGGCGGTGAGTTGCTTGGCGCCGCTGGAGTTGGTGGCCTGCGGCACGCCGCGCTCCCAGTTTCCACTGGTGGCGGTGTCGGTGCCGGCCGGGTTGGTGGTCCAGCCGGTGGAGGTCTCGAAGGTGTCCGACCAGACCGTCGTCGCCGGGGTGCCGGCGGCCAGGGTCCAGAGGGCGTACGCGGCGGCGTCACCGGCCCGGTTGAGCACAGTGTCGGAGATGTTGCTCGGGTACGTGTCGCAGGACCGGTGGTAGCAGGGGTCGAAGGCGCTCTGGGTGCCGCCCCACTTGGTCACCTCCGCGGCGGTCTTCACCCGGGAGGCGCCCGCCGCCACCCCGGAGGTCTGCACCCCGATCGCGTTGAAGGGGGCGTCGTCGGAACGGCCGGCGCCTTCGGTGTTCTCCTCGGTCGGCACCCCGATGGAGTCGTAGTACGCCTTCAGGGTCTGGCCGGGCACGGAGGTGATCCGGTTGATGAAGTAGCCGCCGTTGACGGAACCGACCATGTCGAAGTTGAAGTAGGCCTTGATCTTCGCCCGTTCCGTGCTGGACAGGGAGTTGGCGTAGAACCGGGACCCGTTGAGGCCCTGCTCCTCGTCGGTCCAGAAGGCGAACCGGACCCGGCTGGTCAGGCTCGGATTGGTCGCCGCGAGGGTCAGGGCGATCTCCAGCAGGGTCGCCGAGCCGGAGGCGTTGTCGTTGATGCCGGGACCGGCCGACACCCCGTCCAGGTGGGCGCCGAACATGTAGATGCTGTTCGGGTCCCCACCACCCGGCCAGTCGGCGATCACGTTAGGACCGGCGCCGCTGGTGCAGCCGGAGGTGCAGTTCTGTCGGGTAACGGTGAACCCGGCGGCGGCCAGTCTGTTGTAGACGTAGGTCACCGAGGCGGTGTAGCCGGCGCCGGTGGCGCGTCGGTTGCCGCCGTTGTTGTTCGCGATCGTCTGGAACTGCTGAATGTGCGCCTTGGTGTTGGTCAGCGAGATGTCCGGCACCGCCAGGGCGGAAGCCACCGGGGTGGTAGCGGGAGCGGTGGTCGGCACGGCGACCACGGCGACGAGGGTCAGGGCCAGTGCCGTGCAGGCACGCAACACCGTAGTTACTCGCAACGTCTTCTCCTACCGGGTAGGGAAACGCCGGCACCACCGGCAGCCGCAGATTAGGACCGTGCGGAGAATGGCGTAAACACATCGCCCTATACCGCTTTATCCATAGCGTGACGAGGAGCTAGGTGGGAGTCTGCGACCGGACCACCGCCCACGTCGCGCCTCTGGTCACCCTGACCGCCCGCCGGCCGCCGAAGCCGCAGGTCTGAGCAGGGGGCTCAGTCCCACCAGAAGGCCCAGGTCGGGGCGTCGACGAGACGCTCCGCGTAGGCGGCGAGAGTGTACGGACGCTGCCCTTGCAGGATGTTGTCCGGGCAGAAGGCGAAGTGTTCGGCGGCGATGGGCAGCGCTTCGTCCAGGTTGCTAGGCGGCGCGGCGACGCTGAGGTACAGCTCGGCGAAGCCGACCCCGATCACTCGCACCCCGAAGCGGTCCTCCCAGCTGCGCAGCACCGCGCACAGTTCGGCGACCCCGATGTGGTTGATCGCGCCGTGCCACCCGAGGGTGGCCAACACGTCGCTGCCGCGCGGCGCGGCGACCAGTCCGAGATGCATCTCCGGCTGGGCCTGCGACAGTTGCTCGGCCCAGTGGTCGGCGTGCTGTCGCACCCCCACCCGGGACGGCAGCGCCGGGGCCAGGCCCGGCCAGGTCCGGCCGTACGGGGCGGTGAGGGAATCCTCATCGGCCGGGGGCGGCGAGTCGTCGTCGGTCAGCGCGGCCCACCGGTCGGTGAGCACCCCCTCGACGTCATGCTGGTCGGGGGTGGAGGCCGCGGGCCAGAGCTCACCGTCTGTCCAGGGGCGGGACATGTCACCGCCGAGCCCGTCCAGCAGCACCGGCCACAACCCGGAGTCCTGATGTGCGGCGTGCAGGCGCGACCACAGCCCGGCCGGTGCCGGCTCCTCGCTCATCCACAACACCGGCCGATCGTCGACACCCTCGCTGCCGCGTACGGTCTGGCCGGGCGGCAGCGGCACGGCGAGGGTTCGCGGAGCATCGTCCGGGAACAGTTCCAGCAGGTCGGCGGGCATCTCGTTCAACTGCGACGTCACGAGGCGTGAGAGTAGCGGCCGGGGCTGACTTTTTCCGCGCTCCGCGCGGCGGCACCTTAAAACCGGTTGCCCGGGGCGGTGGGCTGCGCCAGGGTGGGCGCATGACGTACTGACGGATCGCACCCCGCCGCGCCGAGACCCCTCCGCGCGCCCCCTCGTGCCCTCACCCACCGTCCGTGCCTCCTCATTCTCCTCGGGAGAGAACTCCTTGTCTGAGCTGCACCTGCGGCAGTCGACGCTGCCCGCCTCCGCCCCCGCCACGATCAGCGTCTTCGCCTCACCCACCAGTTGGATCGAGTCCGACGCCCACACCCAGTGCCGTCAGGTCGCCGCCCTCGACGGCATGATCCACGTCGCCGCCATGCCCGATCTGCATCCGGGTAAGGGCGCCCCGATCGGGGCCGCGATGACGTCTCGCGTGCTGTATCCGTTCCTCGTCGGATCCGACATCGGCTGCGGCATCGGGGTGTTCCCGATCCGGCTCAAGCGACCCGTACCGGAGAAGTTGGCCGCCCGGTTCCCCGACCTGGACCGGCCGCTGCATCCCGACCTGGACGCCGACCATCCGGCCTGGACGGTGCTGACCGGCGAGATACCCGCCGGCCACCTCGAGGGCCTGGGCACGGTGGGCCGGGGCAACCACTTCGTCGAGCTGGCCCGGATCGGGACGGTGCTCGACCCCACCCACGCTGGTCGGCTCGGGTTGGCCGCCGATGACCTGGTGCTCGTCGTGCACTCCGGTTCCCGAGGGCTGGGCGAGCGGATCCTGCGGGAGCACACCGAAGGGCACGGCGCGGGCCCGGCCCCGGATCCGCAGGCCTACCTGGCCCGGCACGACGAGGCCGTACGGTGGGGTGCGCTGAACCGTCGGCTGTTGGCCGCCCGGGTCGCGTACGCCCTGGGTGCCGCGCCGAGCGAGCCGATCGTGGACCAGTGCCACAACCTGGTGGAGGTACGCGACGGCGGCTACCTGCACCGCAAGGGTGCGGCACCGGGTGACGGCCGGGACGTGCTGATCGCCGGCACCCGGGGTACCCCCTCCTATCTGGTGGCGGCACATGCCGGTCCGGAGGCGAACTACTCGGTGGCGCACGGTGCCGGGCGGAAGATGTCCCGGGCCGACGCGCTGCGTCGGGGGCGGGCCAAGCACACCGTCGAGGAGCTTCGGCGTACCCCGGTGGGGTCCCTGGTGGTGTGTGGCGACCGCCAACTGCTCTTCGAGGAGGCGCCGGGGGCGTACAAACGGATCGAGCAGGTGATCGCGGACCTGGTCACGCACCGGTTGGCCACCCCGATCGCGACCACCATTCCCCTGGTCACGTACAAGACGGCCGACCTGGCGGTCGGGTCGCGGCGCGACGAGCGACGGCGGCGGGGCCGGCGATGAGGGTACGCCTGCTGTTGTCGGCCGGACGCGGCCCGCAGGAATGCGCCTGGGCGCTGGCCCAGCTGCTGCGACGCCTGGAAGCCGAGGCCGCACGGCGGCGGCTAGGGGTACACCGCATCGACACGGTGGCCGGTGACCGGCCCGGCACCTACCGCTCGGTGCTGGTGGAGATCGACGGCGCGGGTGCCGAGGGCTTCACCGCCTCCTGGACCGGCACGTTGTGCTGGCAGGCCCCCAGCCCGTACCGGGCCGGGGTCGGTCGGAAGAACTGGTACGTGACCGCCCAGCCCTGCCCGGCGGACACGGAGGCCACCTCCTTCGAGGAGTCCGAGGTGGAGGTCGTCGCCTGCCGCACCGGCGGGCCCGGTGGTCAGCACCGGAACAAGGCCAGCACGGCGGTACGGGCGACCCACCGCCCGACCGGGTTGGTGGTCGTGGTCGACACCGAGCGGCAGTTCAGCCTCAACCGCCGGATCGCACTGCGGTTGCTGCGGCAGCGGCTCGCGGACCGGGACGAGAGCGCGGTACGCGACGCCACCACCGCGCGGTGGCAGCTGCACGACCGGCTGGTACGCGGTGACCCGGTCCGGGTCGAACGCCCGTAGTCACCCGGCGTCGCCCCAGGCGGCCTCGACCAGGGCGGGAAGCACCCGGGCGGCCGGGCCACGCAGGTTGATCTCGCACACCGGGTCCAGTGGGGTCGGTTCGGGATTGATCTGGATGACCGTGGCGCCGGAGCGGGCCGCGACGTGCGGGATCTCCGCGGCCGGATAGACCAGGCCGGAGGTGCCGACGGTCAGCAGTACCTCGCAGGAGGCGGCGGCCTCGGCGGCGGCTTCCAGGGCCGACTGCGGCAACCCCTCACCGAACCACACCACCCCGGGTCGGACCGGCGCCGAACAGCGGTCGCAGCGCGGCGGGGGCAGCCGGCGTCCCTCGGTCGGATCATCTGCCGGGGGTGTCGGTGCCGGATGGGCGCAGGCGGAGCAGCGGGACGCGAACAGGCTGCCGTGCAGGTGCAGCGGGTCGGTGGAGCCGGCCCGCTCGTGCAGATCGTCCACGTTCTGGGTGACCAGCAGAGTGTGCGGGACGTGGGCCTCGATCGCGGCCACGGCCAGGTGCCCCGGGTGCGGTTGGGCCCGCGCGACGATCGCGCGCCGCCACTCGTACCAGCCCCAGACGAGGGCCGGGTCGGCCTCGAAGGCCTCCGGGGTGGCCAACTCCTGGGGGTCGTAGCGCTGCCACAGGCCGGTGAGGGCGTCGCGGAAGGTCGGCACCCCGCTCTCGGCGGACATGCCCGCGCCGGTGAAGACCACCACCCGTCGGGCCCGGCCGAGCAGCTTCGCGGCCTGCGCTGTAGCCGTATCGGTCATCCGTCGAGACTATCGGCGCTCGGGTCGCTCGCCGGGCTCGCCTACAGTGTCGGATCACCCTGTCGCCATGCGACGAGACGACGATCGGGGAGGGCCGTTGCGCCGGATGCCCGCGTTCGAGCTGCACCACTGGTTGATGCTCTCGTGCGTCACGGTCATCTTCGGTGTCGCGATCTGGATGGCCGTCCTCGCGGTCGACTCGTTGCGGGCGACGTACGGCGGGGTGGCCGGTGCGGTGACCGTCGAGGACTGCGTGTACGCCGACACCGAGGACGGACCCCAGTGGACCTGTTCCGGGCCGTTCGTCTCCGCCGACGGCGCCGTCCGCATCGACGCGGTGAAGCTCACGCCCCGCCACGGCGACCCCCTCGAAGACGGTGTGACGGTGACGGGACGGGTCAGCAGCCCTACGGCGGACACTCTGCACACCGACGGCCGGTTCTGGATGTGGGGAACCGGGTTCACCGTCCTCTTCCTCGGGATCGGCGTCTACTCCCTGCGTTCCGCCCTGCGAATCGAGCGCGAGGTGGCGACGCCGCCGGTCGATCCCGAACTCGCGGCGATCTCCGCACGGGCCCGCGCGTTCCTCATCGAGTGGGAACACGTCCTCGCGCCGTCGGCCCCGGCAGCCGCAGCGCCGCCACCGGTGTCGATCGTCGACGCACCGAAGCGGGCGAACCTCACCGTCGGGAAGGTGCTGATCGGCTGGCTGCTGCTGGTGCTGACCATCGCCGGCACGGTGTGGCACCTGATGGAGTGGGAGCGCCAGGAGGTGGCGTCGTTGACCGGGCAGGCCCTGGGCACGGTCACCGGGGCCCGGCTCGGCGCGGAGGACCGGATCGAGGTCGCCTACCACGACGCCACCGGAGCCGAATGGCGGGTGCGGTGGAAGCCGGTGGACCCGGACAGCTACCGGGAGGGCGGCCAGGTGCCGGTGCGGTACGACCCGGCTCAGCCGTACGAGGTGATGCCGGCCTATCCCGAGTTCTTCGAGATCGAATCACGAGGGCGGGAGGTGCTCGTCCATCTGGTGCTGCTGCCCGGGTACGTGTTGGCCTGGGCGTGGACGTGGCGGCTCGGGCGCTGGCTGCTCGGCGCGTGGCGTCGTGGTCGACCGGCCGAGGCTTGGGTCATGGTGGCGCAACGGCACTGGGGCATCGAGCCGACATCGTTCTGGCTCGAACTACGCGACGAGGACCGGATCTGGTACCAGCGGATCGTCTGGGATCGTCGGCTGGTGCGCCGGCTGGCCGGTGACCCGGCCGGCGGTGCGCAGCTGCCGCTGAGCGTCGAGCTGCGCCGCTGCCCAGGGTTGCGGCGGATGTACCTGGTCGACGTCGCCGGGGTGGGGCGGCTCTGGCCGGCGAGCACCGCCCGGGCCCGGCCGCCCCGCGACTGTGCGCTGAGCCCGGTCGAGCTGCACCTGTTCGGCCTCGCCGAGCCGACGGGCAGACACCTGGCGATTCTGCTGGCGTTGACCGTCCTGGCCGGAGGCGGTTGGCTGCTGGCCGGTCCGGCCACCGCCGCCTACCTGCTGGCGTTGATCGGCGGCTACCGACTGTGGGGTGGTGGGGCACCCTGGCGCGGTTTCTACGCCCTGCGCCGCTGACGTCGCTTGGTGCCCGGCCGGATCACTCGGCCAGGATCTGTTCGCGCAGGATGTCGGCGTGCCCGCAGTGCTGGGCCAACTCCCGCAGCACATGCAGGTACACCCAGCGCAACGGCAGCGGGCCGCGCCGGTTGCCGTACACCAGGTCGTCCAGGTCGAGCGGCGCGGTGGCCCGGCGGGACTGCTCACAGACCTGCCGATGCCGGCGTTGCACGTCGGCGATGGTGTCGGTGTCGGCGAGGACGAAGGACTCGTCCGGGGTCGCCGGGATGCCGATCTCGGCGCGCGAGCGGCCGGTGATCGCCTCGTCGAACCAGACCTGTTCGACGAAGGTCGCGTGTTTCACCAGGCCCAGCAGGGTGGTGCGGGAGGGCACCAGCGAGCGGCGGGCCTGCTCCTCGGTGAGCCCGTCCAGGCAGGCGTTCAGCGCGGCGCGGTGCTGGTCGAGGAAGACCTCGAACTGCGGCCGGATCGGCTGGTCACGCACGTCATCGACGGACGTCGTCGGCAGGGAGGACATGCGGTCAGCATCCCAAGCCCGCCCGCCGGTGGCAACGCACCGGGCCGACGCGGGCGGCGACCCTTCCCGATGCGAGCTGGGCCGTTCCGGGTGGCGCTGGTCAGCCGCGCAGCAGCGGCAGCACCCGCCGGCCGAGCAGGTCGATCCCGGTACGCGGGGTGAGTCCGTGCGGGGTGCCGAACTCGACCCGACTCGCCCCCGCGTCGAACACCGCTGCCGCCTGCGCGGCAACCTGTTCAGGGGTGCCGGAGAAGGCGAACAGGTCGAGCAGGTCGTCGCCGATAAGGGCACCTGCCTCGGCGTCCTCCCGGCGGGCCACATGCTCCTGGATCCGGGCCAGCAGTTCCGGGTCCACCTCGACGGTGGGGTCCAGGGCGGCGACCACCGCGAGATACATGGCCACCTCGGTGCGGGCCACCCGCCGGGCCAGTTCCCCGTCCAGGTCGACCACGGTCACCGCGCCCAGCACCACCCCGGTGCGGTGACCGGCCGCCTCGTCCAGCCAGGCCCGCATCGTCTTGGCCATGGCCGGGTTCGCCGAACCACCGACCTTGACCTCGGCGGCGTATCCGGCTGCGGATCGGGCGGTCTGCTGCCCCCAGGTGCCGACCAGCACCGGCACGTCGGGACGGGCCGGGGTGTAGCGCAGGGCGGTGCCCGGGGCCAGGGTGAACTCCCGACCCTGGAAACCGCTGTCGTCACCGGCCAGCAGCCGCCGGACGATCTGCACCGTCTCGGCGATGCGTCGCAGCGGCCGGGCCTGTGTGACCCCGACCTCCTGGAGCCAGGTGCCCCGGGCCAGGCCCAGGTAGGCCCGGCCGTGGGAGGCCAGGTCCAGGGCGGCCACCTGACCGGCGATCTCCACGGGGTGCAGGGTGAACGGGTTGAGGCAGGCCGCGCCGAGCCGGATCCGGCGGGTGTGCCGGGCGGCCACCAGCAGCGGGAAGACCGGCGGCTGGTACATCAGGTCACCGAAGACCGACAGCACGTCGAAGCCGTGCTGTTCGGTCAACTCGGCGAGTTCGGCGTACTCGTCGGCGGACTTGTCCGACTGTAGGCCGATGCCGACCAGGTGCTCGCCGGTCACGTCAACTCCTCGGTGGGGATCTGCCGCAGGTCGGTGCGTTCGATGCGCATGATGAGCCGCTCCTCGGGGTCCGGGCAGGCCACATGGCTGTCCTGGGCCATCCAGTCCCCCTCGGCCAGGGCCCGCTGCTTGGCGGGCAGCAGCGGCAGGCAGGCGGCCAGCGCGTACATGCAGAAGTGTTGGCCTTCGGGGAGGCTCAGCCGGCTGGATTCGGTCAGGTCGATGTGGTCGCCGACCTTCATGCCGCACACCGAGCGGCCCTCGATCCGTTCGACCACGACCCGCAGGTCGTACACCTGGGTGGTGGGTTCTTCCTCGGTGCTCATCGGATCGCCTCCGCGTGGTGGTGCACGATGCGCCAGCCGGTGTCGTCGCGGCGCAGTACGTCGGTGACCCGGAAGCAGGTGTCCGGGCGGCCCTCGCCGAAGCGGGCCCGCAGCAGGTACCGGACCAGGCCGGTGTCGCCCCAGCTCTCGGCCTGCATCTGCTCCGGCGCCACGCTGGTCGGGGCCGGGCCGATGGCGGCGGCGGCCCGGGAGTCCCGCAGGTCGTCCAGGGCGGCCAGGCCGGTCAGCAGGTCCTCGGCGTCGGATTCCCAGATGGTCAGCTCGGGGTGCAGGTGGGCGTCGAAGGCGGGCCGGTCGCCCAGGGACCGGTACATGTCGCTGATGGTGCTGGTCAGTTCGTCGATGCTCATCGGGTCACTTCCGGCTCGGGTCGCGGGGGCAGGGTCTCGGCCAGGCGGGCGCGCAGGGGGTCCAGGCCCATCGGCCCGAGCGCCAGGGCGGTGTGGTGGAACCGTTTGCGGTCGAAGGCGGCACCGGCGCGACGTTCGGCGTCCCGGCGGGTCTGCTGCCACAGCCGGGCCCCCACCTTGAAGGCCAGGGCCTGGGCCGGCCAGCCCAGGTACCGGTCGACCTCGAAGCGGGCGGTCGCGGGATCCAGCCCGGCTACCCGGGTCAGCAGGTCCACGGCCACGGCCGGGGTCCACCGGTCGGCGTCGGTGAATCCGTTGCCGGCCGGGATCGGCAGGTCCAGGTGCAGACCGAGGTCGATGACGACCCGGGCGGCCCGCCACATCTGCCCGTCGAGCATGCCGAGGCGTTCACCGGGGCCGGCGAAGAGGCCCAGTTCGTCGGCGAGGCGTTCGGCGTAGTGGGCCCAGCCCTCGGCGTACCCGTGCACCTGGCACAGGTGGCGCTGCCAGGGATGCAGCTCGGCGGTGGTCAGGGTGATGGCGTGTTGCAGGTGGTGACCGGGCAGCCCTTCGTGGCAGAGGGTCCCTACATGCCGCCACACCGGCACGCTGGACTGGCCCGGGGGCACGGACCACCAGATGGCACCCGGGCGGGTCAGGTGGGCGTCCGGCGGGGTGTAGTACATGACCCCGGAGGCGGCCGGGCTGATCCGGCACTCGACCTGGCGGGTGGCCGCCGGGATGTCGAAGTGGGTGCCGTCGAGCTGGTCGGTGAGCAGAGCGGTGCGCTTGCGCAGCCACTGTTCCAGCAGCGGTCCGACCGGTACCCGCCCGGCGGGGTCGGCGTCCAGGGCGGTGCGGGCCGTGACCGGGTCCGGGTAGCCGCAGTCGGCCGCCGCGGCGTGCAGTTCGGCCTCGGTGCGCGCCAGCTCCTCCCAGCCGTACGCGTACAGCTCGTCGAGGTCGACCGTGGCACCGAGGAAGGCGCGGGAGGTCACCTCGTACAGCTCCCGGCCGACACCGTCCACATCGGAGGCCATCGGGGCCAGTTCGGTGCGCAGGAAGGCGGCGAACCCCTCGGTGGCGGCGGTGGCCCGGCGGGCCCCTTCGCCTAGCCGGTCGGCCAGCGGGCCGCCGGGGTAGCCGGCGATCAGGCGACCGTAGAAGTCCGTGGCGGTCCAGTCGGCACACTGCTCGGCGACCACCCGCACCTGCCGTCGGGCGGCCAGGTGGCCGCGCTGGGCGCAGTGGCGCAGGGTGGCGGCGTACTGGTCCAAAGTGGTGGGGAGCCGGTGCAGGTGGGCGGCGAGGTCGGCCCAGTCGGCGGCGGTGTTCCGGGGCAGGTTGTCGAAGACCTGCCGGGCCAGGTGGACCGGGGTGGCCAGGGGGGCCAGCAGCCGGGTGGTGAAACCGGCCTCGTGCAGGGCGATCTCGCTGTCCAGCCGCTCGGCCAGGGCACCGGCCAGGGCCCGCTGCGCCGGGTCCTGGGCGGTCGCCGTGGTCAACGCGGCGGCGGTCCGCCGGGCCAGCGCCGCGCGGGCCTCGAAGGCCTCCGGGGAGAGGTCCGCCAACTGCGACTCCGGGGTGCCCCCGGCCGCCTCGGCGGCCTGCGGGTCCAGGTGGGCCAGCGCGGCCAGGTAGTCGTCGGCGACCGCACCGACGGCGGTCATCGGGATGTCCGGGTACGGCCGTGGTCGTCGCGGTAGACGACCCCGCCCTTCATGACCGTGTGCAGGGTACGCAGGGCGGACACCGACCGGGTCGGGTCGTCGCGCAGCACCAGCAGGTCGGCGTGTTTGCCGGCGGTGAGGCTGCCCAGCCGGTCGTCGGCGTCGAGCCACTGGGCGGGGCGGATGGTGGCGGCCTTCAGGGCGTCCGCGACCGGCATCCCGGCCTCCACCATGAACTCCAACTCCCGCACGGTGGCGGTGGTCTCGTCGTAGCCGGCGTGCGGCGGCATGTCGCTGCCCAGGGCGATCGGCACCCCGTTGCGGATGGCGTGTTGCAGGCTCTCCCAGTGCCGAGGGCCGGCCCCCAGGGCCCGCTCCATCAGCCAGCCGGGCACCCCGGAGTCGCGGAAGAACTGTTCGCAGCGGCTGACCACGATGGTCGGGACGTACCAGACGTCGCGTTCGGCCATCAGCCGGGTGACCTCGTCGGTCAGCTCGTAGCCGTGCTCGACGCAGTCCAGGCCCAGTTGGACCGCCCGGCGTACGGTGTCGGCCGGGCCGGCGTGCGCGGTGACCTTGCGGCCCCAGTCGTGGGCGACCTGGATGACGGCGGCCATCTCGTCGTCGAGCAGTTGCGGGGTGTCGATGGCCTCGTACTGGCCGGCGATGCCGCCGGAGATGCACACCTTGATCAGGTCGGCGCCGGCCCGGATCTGGGCTCGGGTCAGTTTGCGGAACCCGTCGGCCCCGTCGGCCTCCAGGGCGTCGGCCTCCCAGCCGTGGCCCCCGGTGCAGCAGAGTGCGTGCCCGGCGGTGAAGATCCGGGGACCGTCCACCGCACCGGCCTCGATGCCCTTACGCAGCGCGAAGTCGGCGTAGCGGCCCTCGCCGACCAGCCGGACGGTGGTGACCCCGGCGTGCAGGGTGCGCCGCGCCGAGTCGGCCATCAGCAGCACCAGTTCGGCCAGGTTGGACCGGTGCACCTCGTCGGCCAGGTGACCGGGCAGGCCCAGGGAGAGGTGCACGTGCATGTTGGTCAGGCCGGGCATCACCACGTCACCGCCGAGGTCGACCACCCGGACGTCGCCGGCCTCGGCGAGCACCTCGTCGACCGGGCCGACGGCGCGGATCATCCCGTCGGCGCCGATCCAGACGCCCCGGTCGGACTGGAGGTGGTCGTCGATGCCGTCGTAGAGGGCGAGGTTGACCAGGACCTGTTCGGTTGCGTGATGCATGGCGGCGTCCTCAGTGGGCGGCCACGGACGGGGCCGTGGTGGGGTCGTTGAGCCAGCAGGCGGCGCTGCGTCCGCCGAGGTCGAGGTGGGGTGGCTGGTCACCGCAGGGGGCGAAGGCGTGGGCGCAGCGGGGCCGGAACCGGCAGCCGGTGGGTGCGTTGGCCGGGTCGGGTACCTCTCCGGCGAGGGTGGCGGGCAGCCGGGGGGTGGGGCCGATCTGGGGCACCGCGTCGATCAGGGCCCGGGTGTAGGGGTGGCGGGGGTCGCGCCACAGGTCCCGGGTGGGTGCGGTCTCCACGATCCGGCCCAGGTACATCACCGCGGTGACGTCGGCGATCTCGTGGACCAGGGCCAGGTCGTGGGAGATGAAGAGCATGCCCATGTCGAGTTCCCGGACCAGCCCGACCAGCAGGTTGACCACCTGGGCCTGGGAGGAGGCGTCCAGGGCGGTCACCGGCTCGTCCGCGATGATCATGCGGGGTTGCGGGGCCAGGGCCCGGGCGATGGCCAGTCGTTGCCGTTGCCCGCCGGAGAACTGGTGCGGGTAGCGGTCGGCGGCCTCGGCGGGCATGCCCACCCGGTCGAGCAGTTCGGTCACTCGCGCCTCGCGGGCCGCGCCGGTGACCGTCGCCGGGATGCCGTCGCGCAGTTGGGCGCCGACGGTGCGCCGGGGGTTGAGGGAGGCGTACGGATTCTGGAAGACCATCTGGAGACCGATTTCGGTCTCCGGTCTGCGCCGCCAGCCCAGCGGGGTGATCGGGCGGCCGGCGAAGCTGACCTCCCCGGCGCTCGGCGGGGTCAGCCCGACGGCCACCCGGGCCAGCGAGGACTTGCCGCAGCCGGATTCGCCGACCAGGCCGACGATCTGGCCGGGGGCCACCTGAAGGTCGACCCCGGCGACCGCCTGGACCCGCCCACCGCCCCGGGCGCGGTACTCCACCTGCACCTGACTGATCCGCAGCAGGTCGCTCATCTCGCTGCCACCTCCAGGTGTGGGCGGACCACGCAGGCCACCGACCGGTGCTCACCGGCCGGGGCCAGGGGCGGTGGAGCGTTGCCGCAGGCGGGTTCGGCGTACCCGCAGCGGGGTTGGAACGGGCAGCCCGGCGGGGCCTGGCCGGGTGCCGGTGGGCCGCCCGGGATGGGCCGCAGGGTACCGACGGCCTGGGTGCCGTGCGGGCGGGCGCCGAGCAGCGCCGCAGTGTACGGATGGGTGGGTGCGGTGAGCAGGGCCCCGGTCGGGCCGGTCTCCACCACCCGCCCGGCGTAGAACACGTAGCCCCGAGTGGTCAACGCGCTGAGCACCCCCAGGTCGTGGGTGATGAAGGCGACGGCCAGGCCGGTCTCGGCGCGCAGCCGGTCCAGCAGGGTGAGAATGCCGGCCTGCACGGTGACGTCCAGGGCGGTGGTGGGTTCATCGGCGATCAGCAGCCGGGGGCGGGCGGCCAGGGCGATGGCGATGGCCGCCCGTTGCCGCATTCCGCCGGAGAACTGGTGGGGGTAGGAACGCAGGGCCCGTTCGGGGTCGGGGATACGGACCTGGTCGAGCAGTTCCACCGCCCGCCGGTTCGCGGTCCGGCGGTCCATCCGCAGGTGCACCCGCATGTGTTCGGTGAGCTGCCGGCCGATAGTGAGCATCGGGTGCAGGGCCGCGGTGGGGTCCTGGAAGACCATGGCGATGCCCGCCCCCCGGACCCGCTGCCAGCCGCGCTGGTCCAGGCCGAGCAGGTCGGTGCCGGCGAACCGGGCGGAACCGCTGACCCTGGCACCGGCCGGCAGCAGACCCAGCAGGGTCTGGGCGGTGAGGCTCTTGCCGCAGCCGCTCTCCCCCGCGATGCCGACCAGTTCGCCCTCCTCGACGGTCAACGACACGTCGTGCAGGATCGGCAGTGGGCCGCGCGGGCCGGGCAGGGTGACGGCCAGGGAGTCGACGTCGAGCAGCGGCGCCATCTCAGCGTCCCTTCGCGTAGCGGGGGTCCAGCCGGTCGCGCAGTGCGTCGCCGAGCACGTTGAACGCCATCACGACGGTGAGGATGGCCAGGCCGGGGAAGACGCTGACCCACCACATCGACAGGTCCTGGGAGCCGAGGGCGACCATCGAGCCCCATTCGGCGGCCGGTGGTCGGGGCCCCAGGCCGAGGAAGGAGAGCGCCGCCAGCAGCAGCACCGCGTTGCCGAGTTCCAGGGTGGCCAGCACGATCGCCGGACCGATGCTGTTGGGCAGTACGTCGCGGCGCAGGGCCTTGACCGGCCCGACGCCGAGCAGCCGGGCGGCGTTGAGGTAGTCGTCGCCGCGCATGCTCAGCACGGCGCTGCGGATGACCCGAGCGTAGACCGGCCAGGAGACGATGACCAGGGCGAGGACGGCGTTGCGGGTGTTCGGGCCGAAGGCGGCGGTGACCGCCATCGCGAGGATGATCTGGGGGAAGGCGAAGACCAGGTCGGTCAGGCGCATCAGCGCCTCGTCGACGAACCGGCCCAGGTAGCCGGCGAGCAGCCCGAGCAGGCCGCCGATCAGCAGGGCCAGGCAGACGATGGCCAGGGCCAGGGGGATGGACAGCCGGGCGCCGTGGATCACCCGGCTGAGGATGTCCCGGCCCAGGGAGTCGGTGCCGAACCAGTGGGTCGCCGAGGGTGGGGCGTACGCCTGCGGGCTCTGGGCCAGCGGGTCGTAGGGGGCGATCAGCGGGGCGAACAGCGCCACCAGCAGCCATCCGCCGAGGATGATCAGGGCCACCAGGGCGATGGGCTGCCGCCAGATCGGCCGACCGGTCGACCCCCCGCGCAGCCGGCCCAGCCAGCGACGTCGGTTCAGGGCCCGGTCCACCTTGGGGTCCGGGGCCACCGGGTCCGGTGCGATCGTGGTCATGACAGCCGGATCCTCGGGTCGATGAGGCCGTACAGCAGGTCTACGGTCAGGTTGACCAGGGTGTAGACCAGCGCCACGAAGAGGCTGACGCCGAGGATCGAGGGCAGGTCCAGGGCGGTGGCGCTGCGGTAGGCGTACTGGCCGAGGCCGGGCCAGCCGAAGATGCTCTCCACCAGCACGGTGCCGGACAGCAGGGAGGCGAAGGCCAGGCCGGAGACGGTGACCACCGGCACCAGGCCGGCGCGCAGCAGGTGCCGGCGCAGCACCACCCGGGTCGGCAGACCCTTGGCGTACGCGGCGCGGATGTAGTCCTGCTGGAGCACCTCCAGCATGGCGGAGCGGACGAAGCGCACCAGCAGCGCCACCGTCAGGGAGGTCAGCACCAGCACCGGCAGGACCAGGTGCTGGGCGGCGTCCCAGGCCACGTCCCACTGCCCGGCCAGGGCCGCGTCGACGGTGTACATGCCGGTGACGGTGGGTGGTGGGCTGAAGGCGGTGGAGAGCCTTCCCCCGCTGGGGGCCAGGCCCAGTTTGTAGAAGAAGACGTAGAGCACGACGAGGGACAGCCAGAACGGCGGGGTGGACAGGCCCAGCAGGGAGCCCACCCGGACCAACTGGTCGGTGAACCGGCCGTTGCGGACCGCGGCGAGCATGCCGACGCCGGTGCCGATCAGCAACGCCAGCACCATGGTGGGGATGGCCAGTTCCATGGTCGCCGGCACGTACCGCACCAGGTCGTCCAGGACGGAGCGGCCGGTCTGCTGGGAGATGCCCAGGTCACCGGTGACCAGGTTGCCCAGGTACTGGAAGTACTGCGCCCAGAGCGGCTGGTCCAGGCCCCACTTCTCGCGGAAGGCGGCCACCGTGGCCGGATCGTTGAGGGCCTGGTCGGACAGGTTCGCCGTGACCGGGTCACCGGGCACCACGTTGACCAGCCCGAAGGTCACCACGGTGACCCCCAGCAGCAGGCCCGCGGTGATCGCCAGCCGCTTGGCCAGGAAGACCAGCAGGGGGTACGCGCGGCCCGGCCGGGGCCGGGACGCGGTCGTGGTGACCGCGCCCGGCTCGCCGTCCTGCACTGTCGTCATCGGTGCTGCCGGCTACTTGCGGCCGACCGCGGCGACGTCGACCTGCCAGCCGGCCGCGGTGTAGTCCGCACCGGTCAGGTCGGCCGTGGCCACCACCGTGGAGGAGTTGCTGGCCAGCACGATGTACGGGGAGGACTGGTTCATCAGTCGCTGCCATTCCTGCATCGCGGTGGCCCGCTGGGCCAGGTCGAGGGTCTCGGTGACCTGCTTGCCGGCGGCCACGACCGCCGGGTCGGCCCGCTCCACCGTCCAGCCGGACCGCAGGGCGGTGGGCTGTCCGGGCGCCATGTTGTTGATCAGGGAGTCGGCGACCGGGTAGTTCAGGCTCTGCGGGGTGAAGCCCATCGGCATCTTCCCGGCGCGCATCTCGTCCAGGAAGGTGGTCAGCGGCTGCGGGTTCAACTCCAGGGTGATGCCGGCCTCGGCGGCGTCGCCCTGCACCTTGGTGGCCACGGTGCCGAGGTCCACCCCCTTGTAGGTGATGGCCGGGTAGCTGAAGGTGACCTTGGGGTTGGTCAGGCCCGCCTCGGCCAGCAGCGCCTTGGCCTTGGCCAGGTCCCGGGTCGAGGCCTCACCCTCGGGCAGCGCGCCGGGGAAGGCGGGGGCGACCAGCCCGGCGCCCGGTGCGGCACCGGTGCCGTAGAGGGCGGCGATGCCCTGGTAGTCGATGGCGGCCCGCAGGGCCTGGTTGAACTTCGGGTCGGCGGTCACCGCGGACACGGCCGGGTCGGCGTTGAGGAACAGGAAGTAGACGGTGTCCTGCACCCCGGAGGTCTGCAGGGTGTCCGGCAGGCCGTCGAGCAGCCGGCCGGAGATGTCCAGGGAGATCTCGTTGGCCTCGGCCCGCTGCATGGTCAGCTTCTGGGTCTGCACGTCCATGTTGCGCAGCACGACCCGGTCGAACTTCGGCTTGTCACCCCAGTACTCGGGGTTGGCCTCCAGCACCACCTGGGACTCCGGCTCGTACGACTTGAGCAGGTAGGGGCCACTGCCGATGGAGGTGGTGTCGAGGTACTGCTGGGCGGTGTCGCCCTGCGCGGCGTCCTCGCCGTCCTTGGCGCCGTTCTGCTGGGCGACCTCGGAGTTGATCACGGCGGTGGAGGGCATCGACAGCACCACCGGCACGTTGGGGTTGGGAGTCGCCGAGGTGACCACGACGGTGCTGTCGTCGGTCTTGCTGACACTCAGCTCGCTGACGGTGACCGCCGGGCTGGCCTTGAGGTTCTTCAGCCGGTTGAGGGAGAACACCACGTCGTCGGCGGTGAGCGGGCTGCCGTCGGAGAACTTCACCCCCTGGCGCAGCTTGAAGGTGAAGGTCTTGGCGTCCGGAGAGACCTCGTACGACTCGGCCAGGGCCGGGACCGGCTTGCTGACGTCCGAGCCCTCGAAGGTGAGCAGGGTGTCGTAGAGGGCGTGCACCGCGGTCAGGCCGGTGGCCTCGTACACCCGACCCGGGTCGAGGGTCTTGAGGACGAACGAGGTGTTGACGGTGAGGGTGGCCGCGCCGCCACCAGTAGCGTTTCCGCCACCGCCGCCGGCCGTGCAGGCGGTGGTGGAGATGATGGCCAGCGCCGCCAGAGCGGATGCTCCGACGCGAAGCCGGCGGGGGAACACCGACATGCTGTTCCTACCTTCGTACGGCGCGGTCCGCTGAGGGTGGGCCGCGAATTGTCAACGACCTGGGACGTGACGCCGGTGTCGCCGGTCGCGGTGTCTCGGGTTTTCAGGAACGTCGTCTCAGGGTTGGATGTAGCTGGACTCGCGTTCGTCCGGTTCCTGCCCGAACGAGGCGTGTATACCTACACCAAACATTGCCCGGATGTTGTTTGACCACCCTAGACAGGCCTGTATAGCTTGGTCAAACAATTTCAGCCACACTGTTATCGGATCGAGGTTCTAGATGCTCGGTGACCGGCTCCGCGACCTCCGACAGCAGCACTCCCTCACGCTGCGTCAGCTCGCCACAGCCGCCGAGGTGTCCCCCGCGCTGCTCAGCCAGATCGAGAACGGCGCTACCGACCCCAGCCTGGCCACCCTGCGGAAACTCGCCCAGGTCTTCGACACCTCGATCGCCGAACTGTTCTCCGAACCCGAGGCCCCCGCGGTGCACCTGAGCCGCGCCGGCACCCGCAGCCGACTGACCGCTCCCCCCGGCCAGATCACCTACGAACGGCTGACCCCGGGACGGGGGGACCTGGAGGTGCTGCAGGCCTACCTGGCCCCGGGCGACGCCAGTTCGGCCGAGCCCTGGGCCCACCCCTCCACCGAGTGCGCGATCGTCATCACCGGCGAGGTGGTCGCCGAGATCGGCGGGGAGAAGCACGCCCTGGCCGCCGGGGAGGCGGTCACCTTCGACTCCCGCCTGGCCCACCTCTACCGCAACGCCAGCGACGAGCCGGCCCACCTGATCATCGCGGTCACCCCACCCAACCCCTGAGAACCGGGGGTACGAGTCGGGCAGGGTGCCGCCTAGCATCGATGCACATGACCGACTCCGCCACCTTCGGCAACCCCGTCGTACCCGGCTTCCACCCCGATCCCAGCGTGTGTCGGGTGGGCGAGGACTACTACCTGGTCTGCTCCAGCTTCGAGTACTTCCCCGGCGTACCCATCTTCCACAGCCGGGACCTGGTGAACTGGCGGCAGATCGGCAACGTGCTGGACCGGCCCAGCCAACTGGAACTGCCGCCGGACACACACGCCTCCGCCGGCATCTACGCCCCGACCATCCGGCACCACGACGGCCACTTCTACATGGTGACCACCAATGTCACCACCGGCCGCCACCTGCTGGTCACCGCCACCGACCCGGCCGGCCCCTGGTCGGAGCCGGTCCACCTCGACGTGCCGCACATCGACCCCTCGCTGACCTGGGACGACAACGGGGACTGCTGGTTGACGGTGTCCGGGGTCGAGTCGTACCGGATCGATCCGGAGACCGGCGCGGTGCTGGAGGGTCCGGTGCCGATGTGGTCGGGCACCGGCGGGCAGTACCCGGAGGCCCCCCACCTGTACCGGATCGGCGACTGGTGGTACCTGCTGGTCTCCGAGGGCGGTACGCACACCGGGCACGCCGTCTCCATCGCCCGCTCGCGCAGCATCCGGGGCCCCTTCGAGCCCGGCCCGGTCAACCCCTTCCTGACCCACCGCAGCACGGATCGGCTGGTGCAGGCCACCGGCCACGCCGATCTGGTGCAGGCCACCGACGGCAGTTGGTGGATGGTGCTGCTGGGCATCCGGGCCAAGGGCCAGTGGCCGCCGTACCACGTACTCGGCCGGGAGACCTTCCTGGTGCCGGTGCGCTGGGTGGACGGCTGGCCGGTGGTGGACCCGGTGGAGGAGACCATGACCGCCCCGGCCGGCAGCCCACCCGCCCTGGCCGCACCGCCCGCTACCGGCGGTTATCGGGACGACTTCGACGCCACCGAGGCGCTCACGCCGGAGTGGATCTCGCTGCGGGAGCGGCCGAAGGAGAGCTGGTCGCTGACCGAGCGGCCCGGCTGGCTGACCCTGCACGCCACCGGTACGACCCTGGACCGGTCCGGGGCCACCCTGGTCGCCCGTCGGCAGCAGCACCACGACTGCCGGGCCGGCGTGCACCTGGACCCCGGTGCGGGACGGGCCGGACTGACCCTGCGCATCGACGAGGCCCACCACTACGACATCGAGGTCGCCGACGGACTGGTGCAGGTGATCGGCCGGGTGGGACCCTTCCGGCAGGTCTTCGGCGAGCTGTCGGTGCCGACCGGCCCGGTCACCCTGACCATCGCCACCCGTACCGATGACCTGCTCCCCCCGACGGTGACCGCCGCCGACCAGGTGACGGCCCCCGGCGCCCCCTTCGGGGTACGCCCGGCCGGCTGCGACACGGTCAGCTTCGAGGTGCTGACCGACACCGGGCCGGTAGTGCTCGCCGAACTCGACGGACGGTACCTGTCCACCGAGGTCGCGGCCGGTTTCACCGGTCGGGTGTTCGGCCTCTACGTCACCGAGGGCAGCGCGGCCTTCGACTGGTTCGACTACCGCCCGAGCGCCCGATCCTGACCGGCCACCAGTTCGCGGGCGTCCGCCTCGGGTGTGCCGGACGGACGCTCGCGGCGCAGGTGAAGCTGCTCCGGAGCGCCGGGCGACAAGCTCGGCGCCACCCGCACCGGCCGGTCGACGACCAGCAACCCGGCATCGGCGAGCCGGTGGGCTTCACCGCCGCCGGTCGCGGTCCTGCACGGCGGGGTGACGGGGGCGGCCGGTCAGGTCGTGGGCAGGCGCTGCGGCGTCAGCTTTCGGTGGGTTGGGCGGCGGTCGGCTTCGGCGGCCAGAAGGGCCACTCCTCGAAGGACGCGCACCGCCCGTCCTCGGCGAACCGCATGATCCACAGATCGCGGTACTCCTGGTCGACCGGGTCGCCGTACCGGACCTCCAGTCGCGCCACCGCGGTGTCGCCCTCGACCGCGACGACCTCGCTGGTCATCTGGAACACCTCGTCCGGGCCGTCCCGCTCGGCTTCCCACATCCGGGCTATCGCCGGCAGACCCACCACCGGTTTCCGGTACGGCCCCTGCCGGTAGCTCGCCTGCTCGGTGAAGATCGTGGCGAGCGCCTCCGTGCCCGGCGTACGCCAGGCCCGCTCGTAGGCCGCGATCCAGCCGGTCACCTGCTCCCTGTCCATGCCTGCCAGCCTGCCACCCCTCGCCTATTCGACGCCGGTTCGGCGCGCTGACGGTATCCGAGCGGGTGGTTGGCCGCCGCAGCACCGAAAGGGCGTCGGCCGTGCGGGGAGATCCCCGCACGGCCGACGACCGGTGGTGGTGTGATCAGCTTGCGGTGCAGGACACGATCTGGGGTCGAGCCCCGGAGTTGCCGTTCATCATGGTGGTGAAACCGAAGGTGTTGCCGCTGCCGTTGGAGCGCATCGTCATCACGTTGCCGCTGCCGTCCCAGGTGGGGCTGCCACTCCAGGTGGCGGAGATCCGCTGCGGCGGGGTGATGTTGACGACCACGGACCAGTTGTTGGCTCCGCTGACCGTGACCGAGGTGTTGTAGCGGTCACCCCAGACCTGGCCGGGGGTCATCGTCGCGGTGCAGCCACCCGGGTTGGTGGGCGGCGGAGTGGTGCCGGGCGGCGGGGTGGTGCCGGGCGGCGGGGTGGTCGGGTCGCCGCCACCGGGGGCGGCGCTGTTCAGGGCGTTGAGCACCGCGGTGTAGGCGGCCTTCTTGTTGCCGCCACCGTCGAACAGCAGCGGGCTCTCGTTGGAACGCCACGAGTCGGAGTCCCGGATGCCCCAGACGGTGATGCCCTTGCAGCGCGGCACGGCCAGGCAGTCGTTCACCGTGTTGCGGTAGGCGTCGCTCGGCGCGTTGCGGATGTCCAGCTCGGTGATGTGCACGTCGACGCCGAGGGCGGCGAAGCTGGACAGGGTGGTGCGATAGTTGCTCGGGTAGTTCGAGCCACCGGTGAAGTGCGACTGGAGACCGACGCAGTCGATCGGCACGCCCCGCTGCTTGAAGTCCCGCACCATCCGGTAGACGGCCTGGGTCTTCGCGTCGTTCCAGTTGTCGATGTTGTAGTCGTTGTAGCAGAGCTGGGCGTTCGGGTCGGCCGCCCGGGCCGCCCGGAAGGCCGCCTCGATCCAGTCGCTACCGGTGCGCTCCAGGTTGGAGTTACGGCGGGCGCCGCTGGAGCCGTCCTCGAATGCCTCGTTCACCACGTCCCACCACGCGATCTGGCCCCGGTAGTGGGTGGCGACCTGGGTCACGTGGTTGAGCATGGCGTTGCGCAGCTGCTGACCGGACATGTTGCGCATCCACTCGGGCTGCTGCGAGTGCCAGGCCAGGGTGTGGCCCCGGACCTGCATGTTGCGGCTGCGCGCGTGCTGGACGAGTCGGTCGCCGTTGCCCCAGTTGAACTGCCCCTGCTGCGGCTGGAGGGCGTCGATCTTCATCTCGTTCTCGGCGGTGACCTGGTTGAACTCGCGGTTCAGGATGTTCGTGTAGGCCGCGTCGTTGAGTCGGTTCACCGCCACGGCGGTACCGAAGTACCGGCCGCTCTGCGCTGCTGCGGCACCGAGGGTGGTCTCGGCGGCGCTGGCGTTGCTCGGCAACACCACCGCACCCGCCGCGGCCATCAGACCGACAGCAGACAGCGCCAGGGCCGCCCGCAGCCGTCTCGGCCGGCCGGGTGCTCGGGAATCCTTGCTCATCTGGTGCTCCTTCCGGGTCCGGTGGCCCGAGTGGGCAGCGTGAATCCGGACTCGCGGGTTAGGGACGATGCCCGCGATTCCCTGACAAAGGGATCGCATCGGCCTTACTGGCCGGAAGTATTACAGCGCGGTTTCACGTACGTCAATGACTTCCGGAAGTTTTTCGGAAGTTTCGACGTCGCCTACCCCACGGTTGACGACACCCGGAGAACCGGGTGCCGTACGGCCGGAGCTCCGGAAGGTGCCGCACTCGTCTCCGACGAGCACCCCACGACCCGTGATCACCTGAACCCCCCTAGCAGGACGCCTCAGATGATCGACGTCTATCAATGGTGGTTCGGCGAATTCCGGCAGTGGAAGTGCAAATACCAATAAGGCTCTGAAGGCTTTCGGAACCGAGGCCCTCGCGCCCGCGGCACAGCCGGCCAGGCCGCCGACCAACTAGCCGTTCCGACAGGCGGGGGCTACCGATCAACCCGGCCGACCACCGCCGGAGGCAGCGCCGTCGCAATGGCGACCATGTGATCAGCATTGACCTATTTCGATGCATAGGCTTACGATTCCGCAATCGTTCCCGCAAGTTCACCGGAAGTTCCGGCCGTGTTCGGCCGCTCGTCACTCGCGCACGGCACATCGCGTGGACGATGCCAGGCCGGCGCGGCAGCGACCCAGGAGGACGGAGAAGATGCCGCAGCTCGTCCTGTTCGCCATCGACATCTGCGCGGTGGTACTGCTCGTCTTCGGGCTCTATTTCCCACGCCACCGTCGCCGCGATCTCGTCGTCGCCTATCTGGGCGTCAACGTCGGCGTCCTCGCCGTGGCCAGCGCGCTGAGCGCCAGCAACGTCGGTGCAGGGCTCGGGTTGGGGCTGGCGCTGTTCGGCGTACTGTCGATCATCCGGCTGCGGTCGACGGAGCTCGACCAGCACGAGGTGGCCTACTACTTCTCCGCCCTGGCCCTGGGCATCCTCGGTGCGCTGAGCACCACCTCGGTCTGGCTCAGCGGCGGCCTGATGGGTCTCATCCTCGTGGTGATGTTCCTCGGCGACCATCCCCGGCTGCTCCGCCACTACCGGCACCAGATCATCGTGCTCGACTCCGCCGTCACCGATCAGGTCACGCTCGTCGCCCAACTGGAACAGCTGCTCGGCGCCCGGGTGCACACCGCCACCGTGCAACGACTCGACCTGGTCAACGAGACCACCCTGGTCGACGTGCGGTACTCGGTGCGGGGTCGAGGTGGCGCCCCGGTGGCGGCCGGCAGGCCGGCCCAGGCGGGAGCGGGTCGATGACCCCGATCACCGCTCCGCTGGCGGAACTCGCGCCGGTCGGGCTGACCGAACTCGTCGACCAGGCCGCGCTACAGACCCGCATCGACCGCAAGTACGTCGTACCCCTCGACGAGGTCCCGCACCTGCTGGCCCAGTTGTCCCCGCACGCCCGGGTGTTGGAGATCGATGGTGTCCGCGCCTTCCGCTACGAGTCGGTGTACTTCGACACCCCGGTGCTGGCCAGCTACCACTGCGCGGCGTACCGACGACGCAGGCGCTTCAAGGTGCGCACCCGCAGCTACCTGGATTCCGCGCAGTGCTGGCTGGAAGTCAAGATCAGTGGAGCGCGGGGCAGCATCACCAAGCACCGGTTGCCGTACCGGCCGCAGGACCGCGCCACCGTGCATCCCGGACGTGATTTCGTGCAGGAGGCGTTGGCACGCGAGGCGATCTGTCCGCCCTCGGGCAGCACGCTGGATCCGGTGCTCGTCACCACCTATCAGCGGATGACCCTGCTGCTGCCCGCCACGGCCAGCCGGGTCACCATCGACACCGAACTGACCTGGCAGGACGGCGACCGCACGCTGCGGCTGCCCGACCTCGCCGTGGTCGAGACCAAGACCAGCCGGGCCGCCTCACCGGCCGATCGAATGCTGTGGCAGCGGGGAACGCGGCCCGTCCGCATCTCCAAGTACGCCACCGGGCTGGCCGCCCTGCGCCCGGAACTGCCGGACTCGCCGTGGCGACGGACGCTACGCCGGCACTTCCGCGACAGCAGACCGTCGGCAGGCACCGCCCCATCCACCATCCCCCGATCCGTCCAGGAGGCATCGTGCGTCTGACCGCCCGCAGAACACGCATCGCAGCCGCCCCGGCACGCGCTATCGGCGGCGTCGTCGCCGCCGTGCTGGTCGCCGGACTGCTCGTCCCGGCACCGCCCCCGGCCGGCGCCGAACCAGCCACCGCCGGCATCGGCGACCACCCCGCCAGCGCCACGGCCGATGCCGTCGCGGCTGCCGCCGCCGACGACCTGGTCGGTGACATCACCTTCTCCGTTCCCAGCGGCACCTTCGCCGGCGAGGTCACGGTTTCGCTGGGCACCACCGTCAGCGGCGCCCAGATCCGCTACACCACCGATGGCCGGCTGCCCACCGCCGCGTCGACGCTGTACTCCGGCGCACCGCTGCGGCTGATCCGGACCACCCAACTGCGCGCCCAGGCCTTCGTCGGGCAGACCGCCACCGGCGCGCCCGGCACCGCCATGTACGTCGCCCGTAACACCACCACCGCCCACGACCTGCCGGTGATCCTGATCGACTCGTACGGCGCCGGGCGTCCCCAGCGGGACTACTTCGACGCCGCCACCATGATCTTCGAACCTGGTGGGGGCAGCACCTCGCTGGCCGCCGCGCCCACCGTGGCGACCCGCGCCGGGTTCCGGCTGCGCGGGCAGTCGTCGTCGAGCTTCGACAAGACGCCGTACCGGATCGAGTTCTGGGACAACGACGACGATGACGCCGACTACCCGGTGCTGGGCATGCCGGCCGACTCGGACTGGGTGCTGCGCGGCCCGTTCACCGACAAGGCGCTGATCCGGGAGGCGTTCGTCTACGACCTGGGTCGGGAGATGGGCCTGCCCGCCCCCCGGTACGCCTTCGCCGAGTTTTATCTGAACACCGACGCCGGACCGGTCGGCGCCGACGACTACATGGGCGTCTACATGATCGTCGAGACGATCAAGAACTCGAAGAACCGCCTCGACCTCAAGCAGTTGCGCGCCGACGACCGGACGCTGCCGAGGATCACCGGCGGCTACATCTTCAAATTCGAGTGGATGGCCGCCGAGGAACCGACCCTGCCGTGCACCGGCCCCGCCGCCACCTGCTGGAACTACCTGGAGGTCGCCGACCCGTCGCCGTTGCAGCCGGAACAGCGCGACTGGCTACGCAACCACATCCAGGAGTTCCACAACGTGCTGCGGGCACCGAACTTCGCCGACCCCACGACCGGCTATCGCGCGTACATCGACGTGGACTCCTTCATCGATCAGCTCATCGTCAACGAGCTGAGCCGGGAGATGGACTCGTACGTGCGCAGCGCGTACTTCTACAAGGACCGGGACACCAAGATCTTCGCCGGGCCGCTGTGGGACTACGACCTCAGCTTCGGGGTGGGTGGCTACTTCGCCAACGACCAGACCTCCGGCTGGCAGCACCAGCAGGGACGACAGCCACTGGCCAACGACTGGTTCACGCAACTGCTGCGCGACCCCGCCTTCGTCAACCAGGTCCGGCTGCGCTGGCAGACGCTGCGCCGCGGCCCGCTGTCCGACGCGGCGCTGCAGTCCCGCCTCAACGCGCTCAGCACGCCGCTGACCAACGCGGCACAGCGCAACTTCCAACGCTGGCCCAACCTGAGCACGCGGATGATCGGCCCGTTCATCACCCCGACCGCACCCACCTGGCAGGGACAGGTGCAGTACCTGCGGGACTGGATGCTGCGCCGCGCCGCCTGGCTGGACTCGACCGCCGGTTGGGGCGGCCCCACCACCACTCCCCCGCCGACCACCCCACCGCCGGGACCCACCACCCCACCGCCGGGCCCGACCACCCCGCCGCCGGGCGGTGAGGCCTGCACGGCGACGTACGCGGTGACCAACCAGTGGACCGGCGGCTTCCAGGCCGAGGTACGCGTCACCGCCGGCTCGGCCGCGATCAGCAACTGGACGGTGACCTGGACCTTCGCCAACGGGCAGACGATCAGCCAGGCGTGGAACGCGACCGTCACCAGCCAGGGATCGGCGGTCACCGCCCGCAACGTCAGCTACAACGGCACCCTGGCCCCGGGCACCAGCACCACGTTCGGCTTCCTCGGCACGTTCGGTGGCACGAACACCGCCCCGACCCCGAGCTGCACGGCGAGCTGACCGGCCGATCCGTTCCTGGCACCGGGGCAGCCCGCTTCGGTGCCAGGAACACCCGTGAACCGTGCCGCGCCTCAGGTGGTCGTCGGCAGGAGGTCGGCGAGCAGCGCCTCTACGCGGGTCCTGATCGCGTCGCGGATGGGGCGTACGGCCTCGACGTCCTTGCCTGCCGGGTCGTCGAGCTTCCAGTCCTCGTAACGCTTGCTGGGGAAGACGGGGCAGACATCACCGCAGCCCATGGTGATGACGACGTCAGAGGCTTCCACAGTGTCGTACCCCAGGAGCCGGGGCGTCTGGTCGGTGATGTCGATGCCGACTTCGCGCATGACCTCGACGGCGGCGTGGTTGATGGTCTCGGCCGGGGCGGAGCCGGCGGAGCGGACCTCGACGGTGTCGCCGGCCAGGTGGCGCAGCCAGCCGGCGGCCATCTGGGAGCGGCCGGCATTGTGCACACAGACGAACAGGACGCTGGGCTTGTCGTCGGACACGAGACCTTCCTTATCGGTCGAGGCCAGTGGAGAAGAGGCGGCGGCGCAGGGCGAGGCTGACGTAGACCAGGGCGACCAGCACCGGAACCTCGATGAGCGGGCCGACCACGCCGGCCAGGGCCTGGCCGCTGGTGATGCCGAAGGTGCCGACGGCCACGGCGATGGCCAGCTCGAAGTTGTTCCCGGCGGCGGTGAACGCGAGGGTGGTGGTGCGGGCGTAGGTCAGGCCGATGGCCCGGCCGAGGGCGTAGGCGCCGGCCCACATGACCGCGAAGTACACCAGCAGCGGCACCGCGATCAGCAAGACGTCCCAGGGCTGGGAGGTGATGGCGTCGCCCTGTAGTGCGAACAGGATGACGATGGTGAACAGCAGCCCGTGGAGGGCGACCGGGCCGATCCTCGGCAGGAAGCGGCGCTCGTACCAGGTGCGGCCCTTCATGCGTTCGCCGAACCGGCGGGTGAGGTAGCCGGCCAGCAGCGGGATACCGAGGAAGATCAGCACGTTGACCGCGATGTCCCACCCGGAGATCTGCAACTCGGCGCCGCTGAGGTTGAGCCAGCTCGGCAGCACGGACAGGTAGAACCAGCCGAGCAGGCCGAAGGCCAGGACCTGGAACACCGAGTTGAGGGCGACGAGGACGGCGGCGGCTTCGCGGTCGCCGCAGGCCAGGTCGTTCCAGATGATGACCATGGCGATGCAGCGGGCCAGGCCGACGATGATCAGGCCGGTGCGGTACTCGGCGTGCTCGGCCAGGAAGATCCAGGCCAGGGCGAACATGAGAGCCGGGCCGAGGATCCAGTTGAGCAGCAGCGAGGACAGCAGCAGCCGGCGGTCGCCGGTGACCGAGTCGAGCCGGTCGTAGCGGACCCTGGCCAGCACCGGGTACATCATGACGAGCAGGCCGAGGGCGATCGGCAGGGAGATCCCGCCGACCGTGACCGCCTCCAGGGCGGTGTCCAGACCGGGGACGAGCCGGCCGAGCAGCAGGCCGGCGGCCATGGCCAGACCGATCCACAACGGGAGGAACCGGTCGAGGCGCGACAGCCGCGCGACGACCGCCGACGGTGCTCCGCCGGCCGGGGTGGCCCTCACGTCAGCAGGCCCGGAAGTTCTCGGAGTTGGCCCGGGCCTGCGCGGCCAGGTCGGCCAGGTGCAGCGCGGCACCCTGGAGGAGGTCCGGGACCAGCCGGTAGTAGGTGAAGCGTCCCCGTGGCTCGGCGGTCACCACACCGGCCTCGCGCAGCAGCTTGAGGTGTCCGGACACGTTGGGCTGCTTCGCTGCGGTGTCCGCGACCAGATGCGAGGTGGTCGCCGGGCCCTCGGCGAGGATCTGCACGATCCGCGCCCGCAACGGATCCGCCAACAACCGCACCACATCAGGATTGGCTGATATCAGCGGATTCTGATGCGTTTCGGGTCGCGCAGGCGGTGGCGCGGGCGCCCCACGACTCGGGGTGCCGGTGTCGCCGGACAGCAGGTTGCCGAGCAGGTCCAGGACCTCCCGGCGGACCCAGTAGTAGACCCAGGTGCCCCGGCGTTCACTGTCGACCAGGCCGGACTCGCGCAGCACCCGCAGGTGGTGCGAGATGGTGGCCCCGGTGACCTCGAAGGCCTCGGTCAGTTCACAGACGCAGACCTCCGTGCTGGAGGCGATCAGGGACAGCAGCCGCAGCCTGACCGGATCACCCAGGGCCTTGAACAGCGGCGCCAGCTCGCCGGCCACCGGGGGCGCGAGAGGCTGCACCGCCAGGGGCGGGCAGCAGCCCGGCGCGGCGTCCAGCACGGGAAGGACAGACATGCGTCTAGCTTGACAGTTGTCTAGCCAGGATGCAAGGTAGTGGGCACCGGTTCGACAGGAATCGAGCCACCGATCGAAGGCTGACGCGTTGCGCCCGGGGCGCGGTCGCGGGCCGGATCACCTGATCGACGGACGGGTCGCGGCGACGCGCGTCCGCCCACGTCAACAAGCAGAGAGAGTCGTGAACATGAGCGAGGAGCAGACCGCCGCGGCATGCTGCGGCACCGTTGCGGCCACTGGGCAGACCGACACCGGTTGCGGCCCGAGCGAGAACGTGACGGCGGAGGCGGGCTGCTGCGACCCGGTCGACACATCAGTCGCGCCTGATGTCAGCGCGACGGCTCCACTGGCTGGACGGGTCGAGGGACCGTACCCGGTCGTGGTGATCGGCGCGGGGCCGGTGGGTCTGGCCGCGGCGGCCCACCTGTACGAGCGGGGGCTGCCCTTCACCGTGCTGGAGGCCGGCCCCTCGGCCGGAGCGGCCGTGGCCGAGTGGGGACATGTGCGACTGTTCTCCCCCTGGCGGTACAACCTCGACCAGGCCGCCCAGCGGCTGCTGGCCGCCGCCGGATGGACCACCCCCGACCTCGAACTCATGCCCACCGGCGCGGAGCTGGTCGAGGCGTACCTGCGACCGCTGGCGGCCCTGCCGCAGATCGCCCCGCACCTCCGCTACGAGGCCCCGGTCGCGGCGATCGGCCGCGTCGGTGTCGACCGGGTCCGGACCGCCGGCCGTGAACAGGCGCCGTTCGTCGTACGGCTGGCCACCGGCGAGGACCTTCACGCCGCCGCCGTCATCGACGCCTCCGGCACCTGGCACACCCCGAACGTGCTCGGCGCCAACGGACTCCCCGCGCACGGCGAGACCGACCCGCGGACCAGGACCCTGATCGACCCGGCGCTGCCGGACGTGCTCGGCACCGACCGCGAGCGGTACGCCGGCCGGCACACCATCGTCGTCGGCGCGGGACACTCTGCCGCGAACACCCTGCTCGCGCTCGCCGAACTGGCCGAGCAGGAGCCGGACACCACCATCACCTGGGTCACCCGGGGCGGCTCCATCGACCGGGCGATCGGCGGCGGGGACGCCGACGCGCTACCCGGCCGGGGGGCGTTGGGCACCGGAGTCAAGCTGCTCGTCGACTCCGGTCGGGTCCGGTTGGTCACCGGCTTCGCCGTGCACGCCGTCGCCGCCGTCGACGGGCACCTCCAGTTGACCGCCGCCGACGGGCGGGCGTTGACCGCCGACCGGATCATCGCCGCCACCGGCTTCCGGCCCGACCACCGCATCGCCGCCGAACTGCGCCTCGACCTCGATCCCGTGCTGGGCTGCACCCGGGCCCTCGCCCCCCTGATCGACCCGAACGACCACTCCTGCGGCACCGTCCGCCCGCACGGCGTCGACGAACTGACCCAACCCGAACCCGGCTACTTCGCGGTCGGCATGAAGTCCTACGGTCGGGCCCCGACCTTCCTGATGGCCACCGGGTACGAGCAGGTCCGCTCCATCGCCGCAGCCCTGGCCGGGGACTGGACCGCCGCCCGTGACGTGCAGCTGGACCTGCCCGAGACCGGCGTCTGCTCCGTCACCCCGAGCGGGGACCTGCCGCTGGTCAGCCTCTCCCCCGGTGGCGGCTGCTGCGAAGGATGACCGACTACGGCATCCGGATCCCCACCGGGCCGATACCGGCAGGGACCACCCGGATGTGGACTGCGGACCCGGCACCCGTCGCCACCGCCCGGGGTGGGCTGGCGGCGGGTCAGCCGCCGTGTCCCTCGGCCGCGCCGTCGGGGGTCAGGGCGCCGTCCGCGCCACCGGTGTCCAGGTGTACGTGCTGGTGGCCCTGTCCGGCGTCGATGTTGATCTGATCCAGCTGGGTGGCGGCCACCGACCAGGTGGTCACGGCGACGGCCGCCTGCCGGGCGGCCAGCCTCAGCCGCTCCTCGGCTGTGTTCGCGGCAGCGGGCAGGGCCAGCGAGTCGACCGCGATGGCGGCCTGCTCCACGGAGCTGCGCAGCCCGCCACGGGCGACGTTGGTGGCGGTGGTACCCGACGGCGGATCGGCGAACTGTTCGGCCAGCCGGCGCATGGTCTGCTGCCACTGGCCGACCTGCGCCGCCTCCGGCGGGCGACCGGCCTCCGAGGCCTGCCGGATGGTGGTGAGGATGGGCGACAGCTCCTCTCCGGTGCGGTGGGCCAGCTCGGTGAGCTCGATGATCTGCTGCACGTCGCGCTCGGCCTCGGCCTTCTGGAGCCGCGCGATGCTCGCCTCGGTCTCGCCCGGCCGTCCCACGGAGTAGCCGATCAGACCACCGAGCAGGCCGGCAACCAGGGCCGCCGCGGCGAGGCCGGCCAGTAGACGGGTCCGGGCAGAGGCCTTGCGGGCGGGCGGATCGAGCAGGTAGGAGGGCCTTCCGGTCTTGGGGGACATCACGCTCCTCGCATCGACGACCATCTGGCTGGGAGATTAGCGCACAGCGGCGCCGACCAATGCGATCACCAACCTCCGGCAGGCGGCGGCCTCCGGTGGGAGGCCGCCGTTACGTCGGAATGGCGGTGTCCCACCGCAGGTGACACCGCCATATCGCCGATATGGCGGGGCCCACCCCGGGCCGAGGGCGGGGCCGACGACGGACGCCGACCCCGTCGACCGGTCAGGCCTGGTCGGGGGTGGGCGCCGGGTGGGTGGTGGTCAGTAGGGCCACCAGGTCGTCGAGGGTGTCCAGGGCGGGCGCGGCGGCCAGGTCGATCTCCACGCCGTACTCCAGCTCGATCGCGTCGACCAGGCGCAGCAGTGCCAGGGAGTCGACGCCGAGGGCGACCAGGGAGTCGCCGGTCAGTACGTCGGCCGCCGCCACCTCGCCGGCCGTGGCCTCGCCCACCAGGGCCGCGACCCGCTCGCGCAGTTCAGTGTCAGCCACTCTCAGGACTCCTTCGTCAACTGTCGGACGATGTCGGCGATCTCGGCGATGGTCGGGGTGTCGAAGAAGGCGTCCAGCGGTACCTCCACCCCTAGTCGTTGCTGGATGCGTCCGCTGATCCGGGTGATGGTCAGCGAGTGTCCACCCAGGTCGAACAGGTCCTCGTGCACCCCGATGTCGGGAATCCGCAGCACCTCCTGCCAGATCAGCCGCAACTCCGCGATCAGCGGATCGTCGTCGACCGGGGCGGTGGCCTCGGGCTCGGTCGGCCGCTCGGCCGGGGCGGGCAGGGCGGCCCGGTCCACCTTGCCGTTGGCGCTCAGCGGCAACCGGTCCAGGGTGACGTAGTCGCTGGGCAGGGCCGCCTGGGGCAGGCTCGCCGCAAGGTGGTGCCGCAGGTCGGCCGACTCCGGCAGAGCGCCGGGTCGGGGCACCAGGTAGGCGACCAGGCGCGGCTCGTCGGTGTCCTGCCGGAGCACGGTGACCGCCTCGGCCACCCCGGGGTGGTCCAGCAGCCGAGCGTCGATCTCCCCCAACTCGATCCGGTGGCCCCGGATCTTGACCTGGTGATCGGTGCGGCCGAGAAACTCGATCTGCCCGTCCGGCCGCCACCGGCACCGGTCACCGGTGCGGTACATCCGGGCGTCGACCGGACCGTAGGGGTCGGGTACGAACCGTTGCGCGGTCAGGTCGTCGCGCCCCAGGTAGCCGAGGGCCAGCCCGGCACCGGCCAGGTACAGCTCACCGGGCAGGCCGATGGGCGCGGGCAGACCGGCGGCGTCCAGGATGTACGCCCGCACGTTCGGCAGCGGGGTGCCGATGGTGACTTCAGCGGGGTCGGCGGGAATGTCCGCCACGGTGGCGTACACGGTGGCTTCGGTCGGCCCGTACGCGTTGATCAACCGGGCGGTGCGGGCCCGCAGCTCCCGGGCCAGGGTGACCGGCAGGGCCTCGCCACCGGCGAGGGCGACCAGCGGCGGCGTGGGGTCGTCCGGGGCGCCGAGGCCGGCCTCCAGCAGCACCCGCCAGCCGGACGGGGTGGCCTGGGCGTGGGTGACGCCGGCCGCGCGGATCAACGCCGACACGGCCGCGCCTTCCAGGGCGCTGACCTTCGAAGCCACCACCACCTGCCCGCCGGTGACCAGGGGCAGCAGGACCTCCACCGCGAAGATGTCGAACGACAGCGAGGTCAGATGCAGCCACCGGTGGGCCGGCCCGCTGTCCAGCAGGTCCCGGAACCCGAACAGCATGTTCGCCAGGGGCCCGTGGCTCACCGCCACCCCCTTGGGACGGCCGGTGGATCCGGAGGTGTAGAGCACATAGGCCAGCGCATCGGCGCCGGGGCGTTCGGCCGGGTCCGGCGGCACCGGGCCGTCGAGCAGGGCGACCTCGTCCAGGGCCAGGGTGGGCCGGTCCGAGGTGGTCCCGGTGGCGGTCACCACCAGGGTCGGGGCGGCGTCGGCCAGCACCATCTCCTGCCGGGCGGCCGGGTGAGCCGGGTCGATCGGCAGGTAGGCGGCGCCGCAGCGGAGCACCGCCAGCATGGTCACCACCGCCTGCCAGGACCGCTCCAGTGGCATCGCCACCAGCGATGCGGGGCCGACCCCGCGCTGCCGCAACGCCCCAGCCAGCCGCCGGGCGGCCTCGTCGAGTCGGCCATAGCTCAACGTCAGGTCACCGTCGAGCACGGCCGGGGCCTCCGGGGCCGCGGCGACCTGGGCGGCGAACAGGTCCGGTACGGTCGCGACCGGATAGCTGCGGGCGGTGTCGGTGCCGGCCCGGTCTACCTGGTCGAGTTCCTCGTCGGACAGCAGCGGCAGCCGCGCCACCGGCCGGTCCGGGTCGGCGACCACGGCGGCCAGCAGGGTGTGCAGGTGTCCGCCGATGCGGCGTACCGCCTCGGTGTCGATGGCGGTGGGGCTGTGCTGGAGGCTGACCATGATGCCGGTGGGTGCGTCGACGATCTGCACGTGCAGGGCGTTGCGGGCGGCACCGCTGAACAGGGTCCACTCCACCCGGCTGGGTACCCCGGGAAAGACCGGCTCGGCACCACGGCGCCGGTAGCCGATGCTGACCGGGGTGAGCGCCGGTGCCGGCCGCAGGCCGGTCACGGCATGGGCCAGCGGCACGGCCCGGTGCCGGTACACCTCCCGCAGCCGGGTCCGCAGCGCCTGGGCGTGGTCGCGGAAGGTCGCCGGGCCGGTCTCGGCGGTGACCGGCAGTTCGTTGACGAAGAGTCCGATCAGGTCGGCCTGTTCGGGGGTACGGGTGGACAGCGCCACCCCCACCGGGGTGTGCTGGTTGCCGTAGCGGGCCAGCAGGGCGTGCAGGGCCGCGAAGAGCACCTCGAAGCGGGTCACCCCCAGCGTTGCGGCCAGCCGGTCGACCCCCTCGACCAGGTCGGCCGGCAGGTCCGCGGCCACGGCGACACCGGGTTCGGCACCGGTGGGCAGCCGACGCAGACCGGGCAGGACGACGTCACCGGGGCCGGACCAGTGCCGGGCCCAGTACTCGCGGGCGGCGGGCAGGTCGGCGGCGACCCGCTGCTGTTCGGCCGCGGCCAGGTCGGTGTGGTCGTTCGCGCGGGTCAACGGTTCGGTGGGCTCCTGCGCCCGGGCGGCGGCGTACGCGACGGCCAGGTCCCGGGCCAGGACGTCCTTGGAGGTGCCGTCGAAGGCCACATGGTGTGCGGCTACCAGCAGCAGATGGTCACCCTCGGCGCCGGTGAGCAGGGTGAACCGGGCCAGGGGCCCGGTGTGCAGGTCGAAGGGGCGGGCGATCTCATCGGCGATCCGGGCATCGGTCAGGTCGCCGAAGCCGACCGAGGGGCGGGTGTCGGCCGGGGCCAGGCGGGGGGTGCCGTCGTCGTCGCCGGTGAGCCGGGCGGACAGGATGGGATGCCGCTCGATCACGCTGGTGCACGCCGCTACGAGGGACTGGGTGTCCAGTTCGGCGCCGAACCGCACCCCCAACGCCATGTGATACGCCGTGCCGGCGGTCCCGGCCTGCTCGGTGAACCAGACCGCGTGCTGTGCGTAGGTCGCCTCGGCGGTGCCCACATCTGCTCCCCTGGTTGTGCTGGTGTCTGTCATTTCTCGAACAGGTCGGTGAGCTGCCGTTTGAGCACCTTGCCGCCCTCGTTGTGCGGCAGCCGGTCGAGCACCAGGACCCGGGCGGGCAACTGGTAGTCGGCCAGCCGGTCGGCGAGGAAGCCGCGGACCACCGGCAGGGTCAGGTCGTCCGGGCCGGCCGGTGGGCGGGGTACCAGGGCGGCGGCGACCGCCGAGCCGAGCACCGGGTGCGGCACCCCCACCACGGCGGCCTCCGCGACCAGGGGGTGTTCGTACAGTGCCGCTTCCACCTCCAGGGTGGAGACCTTGAACGCCCCGGTCTTGATCACATCCTGGTGTCGGTCGGTGAGGTACAGGTAGCCGTCGGCGTCCAGCCGGCCGATGTCGCCCATCCGCACCCACCCGTCGCGGAAGGTGGCCCGGTTGGCGGCCTCGTCCCGGTAGTAGGCGCGAGTGAAGGGGGCCCGCAGCCACACGTCGCCGGTGGTGCCGACCGGCAGGGGGTTGCCGTCGGCGTCGGCGACCATCAGCTGCCCGCCGACCGGTCGGCCGACCGCCTCCCGCCGCGCCGGGTCGTAGATCATCGTGGTCTGCGCGGGGGCCGCCTCGGTGGAGGTGTAGTAGTTGACGATGGTGGCCGCCGGGAAGACCTCGGCCAGCCGGGCGGCGACCGCCGGTGCCAGTGGCGCGGCGGTGGACCCGATCAGCTGTACCCCGCTGGTGTCCCGCCCGCGCAGGGCGCCGGAGTCGAGCAGTTCGACGGCGATCGATGGGACCACGAAGACGGTGCCGGTGCCGGGTGCCTCGACCAGCCGGGCGAACCGGACCGGGGTGAAGCGGGGCAGGGTCAGCGCACCGGCCTTGGCGGTGAGCGCGTTGAGCAGCATGGTCTGCCCGGCGTTGGTGCCGATGGCGAAGGCGTGCAGGAACCGCCGGGAGTGAGCCAGGGCCAGCCGGCGGGGATGCCGGGGTGCCCCGACGGTCAGGTTGGCGTGGCTGGCCGCCACCCCCTTGGGCCGCCCGGTGGTGCCGGAGGTGTAGAGGATCTGGGCCAGGTCACCGGGGCGGGCCGCCGTGGCCTCGACAGGGGCCGCCTCGGTGAGCAGGTCCGCGCAGGTCCAGACCGGCAGCCCGGCCGGTACGGTCGGGGCGGGGGTCCCGTCGCCGTGCAGCACGGCGGTGGCCGCGCAGTGGGTCAGGGCGTACTCGAGTTGTCCGGCGGCCAGCCGGTCGGACAGGGGCACGGCCACCCCGCCGGCCCGCAGCACCCCGCAGTACGCGACCGCGAAGCGGGTCCAGTCGTGGGCACCGAACAGCAGGCCCACCCGGTCCCCCCGACACAGTCCCCGGGCCAGCAGGGCGGCGGCCAGCCGGTTCGACTCGGCGGCCCAGTCGGCGAAGGTCAGGGTGGCCACGCCGTGCACCTCGACGGCCACCTGTTCCGGGTGCAGGCCGGCGCGCCAGTCCAGCAGGTCCGGCACCGTACGGGGGGCGGGGGTCGTCGTGGCCACCTCAGGCCGCCTTCCGGAGGGCCGGTGCCGGGCTGGTCGTCACGGCGGCGGCCCGGGCCTGGCGTTCCTCGATGCCGACCAGGTCGTCCGGCGGGGCGTCCGGCACCTGGTCGTCGAAGCGAGCCAGCACCGGGATCACCAGCGAGACCAGTGCGGTGACCGCGATGCAGAGCCCGAACAGCACGTAGAGCAGGCCGTGGCCGCGTCCCGGGCCGACCCCGAGGACGACGCCGACCGTGTCGGCCAGGGCACCGCCGGGCAGCAGCATCGGTTCGGCGATCCGGGCGGCGGCCGGGGCGATCAGACCCCAGCCCAGGGGCAGGGTGGATTGCGCGACCATCTGGTTGAGTGCGAAGACCCGGCCGTGTACGCGCGGCGGCACCTTGGTCTGGATGATCGTGGCGTAGACCCCGTTGACGATGGCCAGACAGGCGTACATCCCGAAGGCGCCGGCGGCGATCAGGGCCAGGTTGGGGCGCAGCCCGGTCAGCATGGCGGCCACGGCGATGCCGAGGGTGCCCAGCAGCACCGCGCGCATCCGGTGGTGCCGGGGACCACCCCAGACCAGCATCACCAGGCCGCCGGTGGCCGCCCCGATCCCGCCGGTGAGGGCCACCTGGGCCACCTCGTCGAGGCCGGCGAAGCCGAGCACCAGTGGGGAGAGCAGGAACAGCACCGGGAAGAGGAAGAGGTTCAGGGCGGCGAAGAAGGCCAGCATGGCCCGGAACTCCCGGCGGCGCAGCGCGTACCGCAGTCCGGCGAGGATCTCCGCGCCGATGCTCTCGCGGCGTTGCAGGGCCAGGGTGCGGGGGAACTTCACCACCGCCAGCACCGTGATGGCGAAGAGGTAGCAGGCCACGTCGACCAGGAGGATGCCGCGTAGGCCGACGGCCTGGAGCAGGGCCACCGCGGCCAGCGGCACCACGAACTGGGTGAGGCCGACGGCGGTCTGGGCCAAGCCGTTGGCGTGACCCAGGAACCGTTTGGGCACCAGTTGCGGCACCGCCGAGACGAAGGCCAGGCGTTGGAAGGCCAGCGCCACCGACAGCCAGGCGGTGAAGGGGTAGAAGTGCCAGATCTCGACCCGGTCCAGGAGCACCAGTACGGCCAGCGCGGCGTTGCCGCCGCCGGCGGCGGCGCAGGCCGTCAGCAGGACGGCCCGCCGGCTGAACCGGTCGATCAGCGCGCCGGCCAACGGCGCGATGAGCAGGCCGGGCAGCAGCGCCAGGACGGCGAACAGCGCGAACCGGGCCAGTGAGCCGGTCTGGGTGTAGATCCACAGTGGTACGGCGAAGGTGGTCAGCGCGGTGCCCAGGCCGGAGGTGATCTGTCCGGCGGCGACCATGCCGAAGCGCCGCATGCTCGGTGGGGGCGCGGTGTCCGTCCGGCTCCGGCCGGTCGGCGGCGGTTCGGCGCCCCGGTCGGAGACGGCGGCCAACTGCCAGGCCGGCTCGGGGTCGACCCCGGTCTCGACCACCGGGGTGGGGGTGTCGAGGCGCCGGTGCACCTCGGTGACGATCTCGGCCAGTTCGGGGGCCCGGTACTTGAGGAAGTAGTGGCCCCCTTCGTCGATCACGGCCAGGGCGGTGCGGTCGCTGAGGAAGTGCCACTCGCGGTAGCGCTCCTCGTGGAACTCGGTGCCCCGGTCCCGCTCCCCCACCACGGAGATGATCGGCGCCCGCAGTGGGGTCACCCGCTGGCGCATCAGCTCGGTGAAGTACTCCTCGGACACCTCGGCGTCGTGGCGCATCGCCCGGATCAGGAACCGCACCTCCTCGGGGGCCAGTTGCCCGATGTTGGTGCCCTGGGCCTGGAGCCAGGTGCGGTAGATCCGGTCGCTGCGCAGCCGTTCGGCCAGCCGCAGCCGCAGCAGCGGGCCGAGCAGGCCACCGGCGGGTCGGCCGAAGGGGAAGACCGCGCCGAGATACACCGCCTCCAACTCCCGGCCGGTCGTCTCCAGCCGCCGGGCCACCTCCACCGCCAGGGCCCCGCCGGGACCGCAGTGTCCGTAGAGGATCAGCGGGCCGCTGACCCGGTCCAGGATCTCCGCGACGACCTCGGCCGCGACCTCCTCGATGGGCGCGGGGTCGTCGGCCACCCCGATGTCATGTCCGGGTACGGCCACGGACAGCAGCCGGTATCCGGGGGGCAGCGCGTCGGCCAGCGGCTGGTACACCACCGCGCTGCCGCCGCCGTACGGGACGCAGACCATGGTGGCGATGCGCGCTCCGGCGGGCACCGGCGGGGTCAGCTCGTACAGCAGCCCGCTGTCGCCGGTGGCGCCACCGCCGACCAGTTGGGCCAGTTCGCGTACGGTGCGGTGGCGGAACAGGTCCATCACGCTGACCGTCGGTGCGGCGGCGCCGAGCACCTCGGGCAGTTCCCGCCGCAGCCGGGCCACCACCTGGGTGGCCAGCAGGGAGTGCCCGCCCAGGTCGAAGAAGTCGTCCCCGGCGCCGACCTGGGCCACCCCGAGCACCGCCTGCCAGATCCCGGCGATCAGGATCTCCACCGGCCCCTCCGGCGCCACCTGTTCGGCATCGGTGGTCGGCTCGTCGGTCGGGGCGGGCAGGGCCCGCCGGTCCACCTTGCCGTGGTCCTGCAACGGCAGCCGGTCCAGCAGCACCCAGCGGCTGGGCAGCATGTGCTCGGGCAGCCGTTCGGCGAGTCGGCGGCGTAGCTGCGCCGGTTGGGGCGGGTCCACCTCGGTGGCCGGTTCCAGGTAGGCCACCAGCCGGTCCTCGCGCAGCAGCACCGCCGCCTGCCGGATCTCGGGGCAGTCCCGCAGGGCGGCTTCGATCTCCCCCAGTTCGACCCGGTAGCCGCGGATCTTCACCTGGTGGTCGCGTCGGCCGAGGAACATCAGCTGCCCGTCGTTGCGCCAGCGGGCCAGGTCGCCGGTGCGGTAGAGGCGGGCGCCGGGTGGGCCGTACGGGTCGGGCAGGAACCGTTGCTCGGTCAGCTCGGGCTGGTTCAGGTAGCCACGGGCCAGCCGGTCGCCGCCGAGGTACAGCTCGCCGGGCACCCCGACCGGCACCGGGCGCATCCGCTCGTCGAGGACATAGACCCGGGCGTGTGGCAGGGGCCGACCGATCGGCACCGGGCCGGCGCCGGTCTCGGTGGGGGGTACCTCGTAGGTGGTCACGCCGACGGTGGCCTCGGTGGGGCCGTAGTGGTTGAACACCCGGGCCGGACCGGCGGCCAGGGGGGCGATCCGCTCCAGTTCGGAGGCCTCCCCGCCGAGGATCAGCGCCCGGGCGGGCAGCAGGTCATCCGGTTCGGCGTCGGCGGTGAGCGCGGTCAGGTGCGAGGGGGTGATCTTCAGGTAGTCGATGTGCCGGGCCCGCAGCCGCTCGGCGAGTTCCGCGCCGGTGCACCGGCGGGGCAGCAGGTGCACCGCACCGCCGGTGGCCAGGGCCAGATAGAAGACGGTGACACTGAAGTCGAAGGACATCGACTGAAGCAGCCCGTACCGGGCGGCCGGGACGACGGCGAACCGGTCGGCTACCCCGTCGAGGTAGCGCAGCACCTGCCGGTGGGCCACCGCCACCCCCTTGGGGACGCCGGTGGAGCCGGAGGTGTAGATGACGTAGGCCAGGTTGTCACCGGTCGCGGTGGCCTCGGGTGGGGTGTCCGGGCCGGCGGCGATGTCGGCGGCCACCTCCTCCAGGCAGGCCGTGTGCAGCTCGGCCGGCAGCAGGTCTCGCAGGTCGGCGCTGGTCAGCACGATGCTGGGGCGGGCGTCCGCGAGCATCAGGCCCAGCCGGGCGGCCGGCTGCTCCGGATCCAGCGGCAGGTAGGCCCCGCCGGCGCGGAGCACCCCTAGCAGGGTGGCGGCCAACTCCACGGACTGTTCCAGCAGCACCCCGACCAGGCTGTCCGGGCCGACCCCCCGCCCGCGCAGCCAGGCGGCCAGTCGGTTGGCCCGGCGGTCCAGCTCCCGGTAGGTCAGGGTCTGCGACTGTTCACCGACCACCGCCGGGGCGTCCGGGGTGGCGGCGACATGCCGGTCGATCAGGTCGGCCAGGGTGGTGGCGCCGCCGGTGACCCCGGTGGTGTCGTCGGTGTCGGGTCGCCCCAGGGCCAGGGTGCGGTCCCGTTCGGCCGGGTCCAGCAGGTCCAGGTCGACCACCGGGCGGTCCGGTGCCGCGATCGCGCCGCGCAGCAGGGTCTCGAAGCTGGCCGCCAGTCGCCGTACGGTCGCGGCGTCGAACAGGTCGCTGTTGTAGACGAACATGCCGCGCAGGCCGTCGGCGCTCTCCCCGACGTACAGCGACAGGTCGAACCGGGCGGTCGCGGCGTCCGTACCCACCCCCTCGGCCCGCAGCCCGGCCGGCCAACCGGTGCCGCCCTGGTCGTAGTTCTGCAGGGTGAACAACACCTGGAAGACCGGGGTACGGCTGACGTCACGCGCCACATTGAGGTCGGCGACCAGCCGCTCGAACGGGACCTCCTGGTGGGCCAGCGCCCGCATCACCGTGCCCCGGGTGCGCTTGAGCAGGGCCGCGAAGCTGGGTTCGGCGGGGGTGTCCGGGCCGCTGGTGGTCGGCGACAGGTCGGCGCGCAGGGCCAGGGTGTTGACGAACAGGCCGACCAGTCGTTCCAGCTCCGGCACCACCCGGCCGGCGACCGGGGAGCCGATGGCGAAGTCCCGCTGGCCGCTGTAGCGGAACAGGACGGCCTGCAGGCCGGTGAGCAGCGTCATGTACAGGGTGCTGCGGTGGGTACGGCTGAGTCGGCGCAGCCCGTCGGTCAGCTCGGCGTCGAAGGCGAAGCGGTGGGTGCCCCCGGCGTACGACAGCACGGCCGGGCGGGGCCGGTCGGTGGGCAGTTCCAGCGGCGGCACCTCGGTCAGCGCCGTACGCCAGTAGGCGAACCCGTCGCCGCTGGCCGGGCCGTCCAGTCGGGCCCGCTGCCAGGCGGCGTAGTCCAGGTACCCGGTGGTCGGGGCGGTGGGGGCGGTGCCGCCGTCGCGCAGCGCGCCGTAGGTGGCGGCGACCTCGCCGATCACGATGTCCAGCGACCAGCCGTCGCTGACGATGTGGTGCATCGCCAGATGCAGCAGGTGCTGTTCGTCGTCGATCCGGACCACCAGGGCCCGCAGCAGCGGCGCGGCGGTCAGGTCGAAGGGGGTGTCGACGGCGGCGGCGACCAGTTCCCGGGCGGCCTGGTCGGATTCGGCGGTGGTGACCGTGACCGGTACCCGCACCTCGGGCGCCACCTGCACGACCGGTTCCCCGTCGGCGTTCTCGGTGAACCGCATCCGCAGGCTGTCGTGTCGGGCGGCGGTGGCGTCCAGGGCGGCCCGGAGCAGATCGATCTCCAGCGGGCCGTGCAGTCGCAGCGTCGAGTAGATGACGTAGGCGGGGGTGCCCGGGGTCAGCTGCTCGGTGAACCAGATTCTCTCCTGGCCGAACGACAGACGCGGGGGATCGGTGGATCGGGGCAGTTCCGGCGAGCGGGCAGGACTCCACGCCGGCGCGTCAACGTTTGTCACGCAGCGCCTCACTCCGATGACGGATGGGAGTCCGTAGTCTGCATCGCGCATCGGAAAGCGCGAATCGGCTGATCGGTCCACTGTGCAAGACTCGATCGATCGATCCGACACCCGTACGGTCCGTCTTACCGTCAGGAATGCCATTCGCGGACGTCGTCATCCCGGTCGAGTGGGCCTCGGAGCCCCTGGCCCCGGTCGAGTTCAGCGGTACCGGCGCCGCCACGGCGCCGCTGACCTGGGCCCAGCAGGTGCTCTGGCGCTCGATCAGCCGGTTCGGCTCCAACCATCGCTTCCTCAATCTGCGGCGTACCATCGTGATCTCGGCGCGGGCCGCGAAGGACCTGCCGACGGCCCTGCGGGCGGTGGGTGCGCTGGTCAGTCGGCACGCCGCGCTGCGCACCCGGCTTCCGGTGATCGACGGCGAGCCGCGACAGGAGGCGGTGGCCAGCGGGGTGCTACCGGTGCTGGTCTGCCCCGGGGTGGACGACGGTGCCGAGGCGGCCCGGGCGGCCGCCACCCGGCTCGGCGACGTCGCCTTCGACCACAGCGCCGAGTGGCCCCTGCGGGTGGCGCTGGTGACGGTGGACGACCGGGTACGCCAGGTGGTGCTGGTGTTCAGTCACACCACGGTGGACGCGCACGCCGCCGAGGTGGTGCTGCGTGATCTCCGGCTGCTGTTGCTGCGCGGAAGTCTGCCCACCCCACCCGGTCCCCAGTCGACCGAGGTGGCCCTGCTCCAGCACGGCCCGGACCTCCGACGCTCCGAGCGGTCGGCGGCCTACTGGTTGCGGGAGTACCGGCGGCTGCCGCAGGAACCATGGGAGGAGACCGGCCCGGGGCTGGACCCGCCGGTACGTCGGGGGGTGCTGGTCTCGTCCGCCATCGGCACCGCCGCCCGGATGGTCGCCGCCCGGCACCGGGTCAGCGCCTCCGCGGTGCTGCTGGCGGCCTATCACGCGGTCGCCGCCCGGCACAGCGGGCGTACCCTGGTGGGCCTGTTTCCGATGGCGCACAACCGATTCCGCACCGACTACGCCGAGGCCGTGGCGAACCTGGGTCAGGTCGGCTTCTGCGTGATGGACCTGTCCGGCCGGCCCGACTTCACCGAGGTGCTCTCCCGGGTCTGGACCGCCTCGCTCAACGGCCTGCGGCACGCCTACTACCACTCGGCCTCGCTACGCGGGACCTTCGAGGAGCAGGGCATCGACTTCGACGCGATGTTCGGGCCGCAGTACTACTTCAACGACGTACGGCTGTCGGTGGGTGGTGGCGGGCGGCCACCGGCGGCTACCCCCGCCGATCTTCGGGCCGCCATGGCCGCCAGCACCCTGTCCTGGACGGAGGGGCTGGATCAGACGGCCTGGCACATGTTGACCCATGTCGTGGACGAACCCGGCGGGGTGGGCATCACCCTGTCCGCCGACACCCGGTACATCGGGATGGACGCCGTGCACACCCACCTGCGCGAGATGGAGGAACTGGTGGTGGCCGCGGCCCACGACGAGGTGCCCTGGCCCTGGTCACCGGGGGCCACCACCGGTGCGTCGCCCGTCATCGCCCCGGTCGGCGGCGAGTCGGGGGGCGTGGCGGTCCTGGCCGAGGGCGAGGAGGTCGTCTCCGCCTCCTTCGCCGGTGGACGGGCCGCCAACGCGCCGCTGACCTGGGGGCAGCGGGCGATGTGGCGCAGCCTGGAGGAGTTCGACTCCCCCGCCGGGTACCGGGCGCTGTGCCTGCCCCGTCAGCTGCCGGTCCCCGCCCGCACGGAGCTGACGGTCGCGCGGGCGGTCACGGCGATCGGTGCCCTGCTGGAGCGGCACGAGTCCCTGCGTACCCGGTTCCGTCGCCGTGACGACGAACTGCATCAGGAGGCGGCTGCCTCGGGTCGGCTGCCCGTGCTCGTACACCCGGTGCCGCGGCCCGCCGAGGACCCCGACGGCCGGGCGGCCGCGACCGGGTTGACCACCCGGCTGGCGACACCCCGGTTCGACCATGTGGCCGAGTGGCCGCTGCGGGCCGCCCTGGTCACGGTGGACGGCCGGGTACGGCAGGTGGTGGTGGTCTTCAGTCACGCCACCGTCGACGTGCACGCCGCCGACCTGGTGCTGCGCGATCTGCGGGTGTTGCTGGCCGGCTCCACACCCGCCGCTGCCGGCCTTCAGTCGCTGGGTCTGGCCGGTCGGGAGCGCGAGGTCGAGCAGCGGCGCTCACAGCGGGCGGTGGAGTACTGGGTGCGGCAGTTGGCGGACCTCACCCCCAGCCTGTCCGACCCGGTCGGGCCGGCGCCGGAGCCCCGCTACCGACGTGGCTCGCTGGTGTCCACGGCGGCGCACCACGCGGTGCGGCTGGTGGCGGCGCGGAACCGGACCAGCACCGCCAACGTGATCCTGGCGGCCACCGCCGCCGGGCTGACCGGCGACGGCCAGCAGACCTGCGGGATCGTGGTGATGGCCAACAACCGCTTCCAACCCGGGCACGCCGAGGCCATCGGTACCCTCAACCAGATCGGGTTGTGTCGACTGGACCTGTCCGGCCGACCCGGCTTCACCGAGTTGCTGTCCCGGGCCGGGCGGGCGGCGTTGGACGCCTACCGGCACGCCTACTACGACCCGGCGGTGTGGGAGCGCACCTTCACCGACCTGGGTCACGATCACCGGACCTTCCTGGCGCCCTACTGCTATCTCAACGATGCCCGGCTGCTGCGCGAGGTCGACCCGGGGCGGTCGGGCCCGGACGGGGCCGCTCTGCGGACGATGCTGCCGGACAGCCGCTTCCGCTGGTTGACCGATCTTGATCACTTCCCGTGGCGATGCCGCCTCCAGGTTCTCGACGCCCCCGAGGGCATCGAGTTGGTCGTCACCGCCGATACCCGGTACTTCCCGGCCGCGCGGATCGAGCCGTTCCTGCGCGGCATCGAGGCGCTGCTGGTGCAGGCGGCCTACCGGGAGGTGCCCTGGCCCTGGACACGCGGCACCGCCGCCGGGCAGCCGCAGCCCGCCGCCGGGTGAGCCGCCCGCCGGTCGAAAACCCCTCGGCCGGTACGACGTCCTGGTGCGATGATCCGACGATGTCCTCCTCGCGTCGCGACCTGCTGCGCTGGCAGTTCGACCTGACCTGGTCGTTGTTCGACCACCACCTTCAGCGGTTGACGCCGGAGCAGTTCCGCTGGGAGCCGGTCACACACTGCTGGACGGTCCGCCGGGATCCGGCGGGCCACTGGGTGCCGGACTGGGCCGACACCGAGCCCGATCCGATACCCGTGCCCACCATCGCCTGGCTCACCTGGCACATCGGCTGGTGGTGGAGCGTCGCCCTCGACCACCTGCAGGGCCGGACACCCCGCGAGCGCACCGAGATTCACTGGCCCGGTGACGGTACGCCCACCATCGCCTGGCTGGGTGAGCTACGGACGCAGTGGCAGCAGATGCTGGACGGGGTCACCGAGGCCGACCTCGACCGGGTGGCGCCGTTCCCGTGGCCGCACGACCCGGAGCACACCGTGGCGCACCTGCTGGCCTGGGTCAACGCGGAGCTGATGAAGAACGTCGCCGAGATCGGTCAGCTGCGGCTGCTGCATCAGGCGGAACCGGCCTGACCCTTCATCCGGCGGGTCAACTCGGCCGCCCGGTAGGCCGCCACCTGACGGGCCTGGTCGGCCACGAAGCGCCGCAGCAGGGCCGGGGCGGTAGCGGTGACCTGCTCGTGCACCCGGGTCCCGGTCGCCTCGGCGGTCAGGTCCACCACCGCCCGCAGTCGCACCCCTCCGGGGCTGGCCACCTCGCTGACCAGTTGGGCGCCCGGCCGGGTGGTGACCATGCGTACCCGGATCCGGTTGTCCCAGCGCAGCAGGCGGAGGAACCGGAACCGCTCGACCGCGACGTAGTCGGCCACCGTGCGGCCCTCGGGGTCCCGGCTGATGCGTACCTCGTCCACCGCCACGATCAACGGCGACAGTCCGAGGTAGCTGTGCGGATCACTGAGATGGTCGAAGACCTCCTCCACAGAGGAGGACACCAGAAAGGTTGTCGCGAAAGCGATGGCGGGAGCCGACCGGTCGGGCACCCTGCCATCCTGTCACGGCCGATGCAATCGACATATGTATAAGCGAATCATCGAAATGTTTGGTCACCCGTCGGATGACCGGTCGTGAGCTGCACCGTAGCGTCAACGCGATTCACCTCGCACGGACCCGGTCACGCACAGTGACCACCAGGCGAGTGTCGCGGACAGTCGTGACGGACCGCCCCGGCGGTGGTGAATCGGAGCCCGCGCTGTCCTTTCAACCCCCAAAAGGAGCAAAGGTGCCCCTACAGCCCCATCGATCTCGTGGCCGACGTGCCGCAGGAGTGGTGCTCACCACCACCCTCGTCGCGTCACTGACCACACTCGCCGCCAATCCCGCCTCGGCCGCACCCGAGGAGGCCCCGGCCCAGTCGAACCCGTTCTTCCTCACCGGCCCGAACGACGGTGCCGCCGAGGACATCGCCATTCGCTACCTGCGCGGCAACCCCGCCGCTCAGGGGGTGAACGCCGCGGATCTCAGCGATCTGAGCATCCTGTCCAGCTACACCAGCCGGCACAACGGTGTCACCCACGTCAACCTGGCCCAGCGCTACCAGAACCTTGAGGTCTTCGGTGCGGCCGCCACGGTGAACATCGCCAAGGACGGCAGCGTCATCCTGGCCGGTGGCACCCTGGTCTCGGACCTGGCGAAGGGCACCTCCGGCACGGCGGACCTCAACGCCGTCGACGCGGTCGAGGCCGCCGCCGACGCCCTGGACCTGGCCACGCCGAAGAGCCCCAAGGTCCTCAGCCGGGCCGGTGGCGCGGCGCAGAAGACCATGGTGTCGGAGAGTGGCATCTCCGACGAGCCGATCCCGGCGAAGCTGGGTTGGCAGCCGACCGAGGACGGGCTGCGCCTGGCCTGGCAGCTGGTCATCGACGACTCCTCGGACTCGCACCTGTGGAACGCCACCATCGACGCGGAGAGCGGCGAGCTGCTCGACGTCGACGACTGGACGACCCAGCACGAGCACAACGAGGTCGCCGAGAACCTGGACGCCCTCGCCCCCAACCGGTCCAAGACCCTGAACACGGCCGCGTTCCACACCCACGAGCCGGTGCAGGACGGCTCCAGCTACAACGTGTACGCCGGACCGGCCGAGAGCCCGAACGACGGCCCCCGCACCGTGGTGACCAACCCGGCCGACCGGGTCGCCTCGCCGTACGGCTGGCACGACACCGACGGGGCCCCGGGTGCGGAGTACACCACCACCCAGGGCAACAACGTCCACGCGTACCAGGACACCGACGCCAACAACGCCCCCGACTTCGGCAGCAGCCCGGACGGTGGGCCGAGCCTGACCTTCGACAACCCGGTCGACCTGAACGAGCACGCGCAGAACTACCGGGACGCGGCGACGGCGAACCTGTTCTACTGGAACAACATCATCCACGACGTCACCCACCGTTACGGGTTCGACGAGGCGTCGGGCAACTTCCAGATGAACAACTACGGCCGTGGCGGCGTGGGCGGCGACTACGTCCGGGCCGAGGCCGCCGACGGCACTGGCACCAACAACGCCAACTTCTCCACCCCGGCCGCCGACGGTGCCGCCCCGCGGATGCAGATGTTCCTGTGGCCGGGCCCCCAGTTCGGTGCCCAGAACCAGGTCGTCGTGGACGGCGTGGGCTCCTTCGACGCGACCTGGTCGCGGTTCAGCCCCGCCCCCACGGTGGCCGGTCTGCCGGGTCACCGCTACGTCTACGGCGGCACCGGCTGCACCCCGGCCACCTACCCGGCGACCCTGCCGAGCGGCAACTGGATCGCGGTCGTCGACGGCGGCACTGCGGCCTGCACCTACCTGCTGCGTACCCAGGTGGCCCAGTCCCTCGGCGCCAAGGCCGTCGTGGTGGCGCACAACGCCACCAGCGCCGCGCCGGTGCTGACCGGCTCCATGACCGGCACGCCGGTCGCCATCCCGGCGGTCGCCGTGAGCCAGGCCGACGGCAACGCCATCAAGGCCGCCATCGCCGCCGGTGACGTGACCGGCTCGGTGCGCAAGCACCCCAGCCACCCGGGCATCCGCGACGGCGACTTCGACGCGGGCATCATCATCCACGAGTACGGTCACGGCATCTCCAACCGCCTGACCGGTGGTCCGAACATCAACTGCCTCAGCGGCAACGAGCAGATGGGTGAGGGCTGGAGCGACTACTTCGCGGTCACCATGCTGCTCGACCCGAGCGTCGACACCGCCGACGGGGTTCGCGGCATGGGTCCGTACGCCCTCTTCCAGGACGACCGCAGCGGTGCCGGCATCCGGCCGCGCCCGTACTCGCGGAACATGGACATCCAGCCGTTCACCTACGACAGCATCAAGACCGGTGGCTGGCTCAACGGTGCTTCGCTGGCCACGCCGCACGGCATCGGTCACGGCTGGGCCGCCGTGCTGTGGGACATGACCTGGGACCTGATCGACCGGCACGGGTTCAACCCGAACGTCTACGACTCGTGGAACACCGGCGGTAACAACCTGTCGCTCCAGCTCGTGATGGACGGCCTCAAGATGCAGGGCTGCGGCCCCGGCCTGGTCGCCGGCCGCGACGGCATCATCGCCGCGGACGCCGCCCTCACCGGTGGCGACAACGCCTGCACCCTGTGGGCCTCCTTCGCCCGCCGGGGCCTGGGTTACAGCGCCGTGCAGGGCACCACCAACCGCAACGACAACACCGAGGCGTTCGACACCCACCCGTCCTGCCGCGGTGACTTCATCAACCGTACGGGGATGACCACCCTGGACGCCGGCGACGCTGCCCCGATGCAGTTCCAGCTCGCCAGCAACCGGGGCCTGGACATCCTGGCCAGCAACTCCCCGTACTCGCGGCTGGTGGACTGCGACACCCTGCAGACCGTCAACCCGGACGGCACGATCACCCCGCGGCCGACCCCCGTCAAGGCGGTCAACCCCGGAAAGTCGAAGATGTCCGTCAATGCCCACGGTCGGTACAACTACGTGTGGAAGACCGACCCTGCCTGGGCCGGTACCTGCCGGGAGTTCGTGCTGACCCTCGACAACGGATTCCAGTACCGCACCTACTTCAAGTTCATCGGCTGATCCACGGCAACGATCTGAGGTAGAGCCGGAGGGAGCGTCCCGCACGTCGGAACGCTCCCTCCGGTGCGTTCGGCCCCTGCCATCGCGGCTTACCAGGGCCGCGGGGCAGCGCGGCGACAAGCCGCCGTTTCCCGTACAGCGAAGGAGCCTCTGGTGCCCTCATCCCCCCGGAGATCTCGTGGTCGACGCAACGCCGCGCTGGTGTTGTCCACCACCCTCGTCGTGTCCCTGACATCGGTTTCCGCGCCCGCCTCCGCGGCGCCGGAGGAGGACGCGGGTAACTCGAACCCGATCTTCCTCACCGGCCCGAACGAGGGTGCCCCGGAGGCCCTCGCCGTCAACTACCTGCGGGCCAACCCGGTCCAGCACGGGGTCGACGCCGCCGACCTCAGCGACCTCGCGGTGGCCTCGATGTACACCAGCCGACACAACGGGGTCACCCACGTGAACCTGGCCCAGCGGCACCAGAACCTGGAGGTGTTCGGGGCCACCGCCACGGTGAACCTGGCCCGGGACGGCAGTGTCGTCTTCGTCGGTGACAGCCTGGTGGCCGACCTGGCCGAGAAGGCCTCCGGCGCGGCCTCGCTGGACGCGGTCGAGGCGGTCGAGGCCGCGGCCGAGGCCCTGGACCTGGCCGATCCCAAGAGCCCACGGGTGATGAGCCGGGCCGGTGGTGCGGCCCAGCGGACCGTGGTCTCCGGCAGCGGCATCTCCGAGCAGCCGATTCCGGCGAAGCTGGGTTGGCAGCCGACCGAGGAGGGGCTGCGGCTGGCCTGGCAGCTGGTCATCGACGACTCCTCGGACCCGCACCTGTGGAACGTGGCCGTCGACGCGCAGACCGGTGAGCTGCTGGACAGCGACGACTGGACCACCCACGACCACCCCAAGGACCTGGCCGCCACCCTGGGTCGGCCGGAGCAGCAGGCGGCCACCACCGCCGCGGACATCGAGATCCCGGCCGTCCTGCCGCGCAACCAGGTCCTCGACGGGTCCAGCTACCGGGTCTTCGAGTTCCCGAAGAACGACGCCAACGAGGGGCCGCGCAACCTGGTGACCAACCCGGCCGAGGGGACCGCCTCGCCGTACGGTTGGCACGACACCGACGGGACCCCGGGTCCGGAGTACACCATCACCCGGGGCAACAACGCCCACGCCTACACCGACCGGGACGCCAACAACCAGGTCGACCCGGGCAGCTCCCCGGACGGCGGACCGGGTCTGAACTTCGACTTTCCGGCCGACCTGGACGAGCACCCGCAGACCTACCGGGACGCCGCGGTGGTCAACCAGTTCTACTGGTGCAACGTCGTCCACGACCTCACCTACGGCTACGGATTCGACGAGCCGGCCGGCAACTTCCAGGTCAACAACTACGGCCGTGGCGGGGTCGGCGGCGACGACGTGATGTGCGAGGCGCACGACGGCTCCGGCCAGAACAACGCCAACTTCTCCACCCCGGCGATGGACGGCGGCCGGCCCCGGATGCAGATGTTCCTCTGGCCGGGCAACCAGTTCGGCCTGCCCAACGCGGTGACGGTCGGCTCGGGTGCCGGCGCCGCGACCTACCAGGCGGAGTACGCCCGGTTCACCCCCGCGCCCACCCGGGCCGGCTTCGCCGGTGCCATGGCGCTTGTCGACGACGGTGTCGGCAACACCGGTGACGGCTGCACCGCGTACAGCCTGCCGGCCGGGGCGATCGCCGTGCTCGACCGCAGCAGCAGCTGCAACTACCACACCCAGGTCAGCAACGCCGAGCAGGCCGGGGCGGCCGCCGTGGTGGTGGTCAACAACGTGGCCAGCGCCCCGGTGGTGATGAACGGGTCGATGAACCCGGCGGTCGGCATCCCCGCGGTGATGGTGAGCCAGGCCGACGGCAACGCCATCAAGGCCGCCCTGCCCTCCGCCGGTCGGGTGCACCGCAACCTGGACCGCCCGGCCATGCGGGACGCCTCCTTCCGCGCGGAGACCATCTTCCACGAGTACGGTCACGGGGTCTCGCTGCGGCTCACCGGTGGCCCGACGGTCAACTGCCTGACCGGCAACGAGCAGATGGGCGAGGGCTGGAGCGACTTCCTCGCGATCGTCTCCCTGATCAACCCCGCCCTCGACAACCCCGAGGGTCCGCGCGGCTACGGGCAGTACGCCCTGTTCCAGGACAGCCGCACCGGTGACGGTTTCCGGCCGCGCCCGTACTCGCGGAACATGGAGATCCAGCCCTTCACCTACGACAGCATCAAGACCGGTGGCTGGCTCAACGGCACCTCCCTGGCTGCCCCGCACGGCATCGGTCACGGCTGGGCCGCTGTGCTCTGGGACATGACCTGGGACCTGATCGACCGGCACGGGTTCAACCCGAACGTCTACGACCCGTGGAACACCGGGGGCAACAACCTGGCCCTGCAACTGGTGATGGACGGGTTGAAGATGCAGGGCTGCGGCCCCGGCTTCGTCACCGGCCGCAACGCCATCATCGCCGCGGACGCCGCCCTCACCGGCGGGGAGAACTCCTGCACCCTGTGGGCCTCCTTCGCCCGCCGTGGGCTGGGCTACAGCGCCGTGCAGGGCACCACCAACCGCGACGACAACACCGAGGCCTTCGACACCCACCCGTCCTGCCGGGGCGACTTCATCAACCGTTCGGGGATGAACACCATCACCGCCGGATCGGCCGTGCCGATGCAGTTCCAACTGGCCGGCAACCGGGGCCTGGACATCCTGGCCAGCAACTCCCCGTACTCGCGTCTGGTCGACTGCGACACCCTCGAGACCGTCAACCCGGACGGCACCATCACCCCGCGACCGACCCCGGTCAAGGCGGTCAACCCGGGTAACTCGAAGATGTCCGCCAACGCCAACGGTCGGTACAACTACGTCTGGAAGACCGACCCCGCCTGGGCCGGCACCTGCCGGGAGTTCGTGCTGACCCTCGACAACGGATTCCAGTACCGCACCTACTTCAAGTTCGTCGGCTGACCGTTGGCCGAGAGCCGGGGAGCGTTCCGAGCCGCGGAACGCTCCCCGGTCGGCATCGGTCAGGCGTAGAAGCCGGTCCGTAGCTCGATGCCGTGCTCCAGCCACGCCTTGAGGCAGCAGAGCATGTTCGTCCACCCCTCACAGTTGCCGTACGAGGCACGCTGCCCCTGCGGGGTGGGTCGCCAGCCCTCCTCGGCGATGGTGACCAGGGTGCGGTCGGCGCCCAGCGGCTCGAATTCCATGGTGACGGTGGTCTGGTAGGCCCCGGTCGACTCCTCGCCGTCGTCGGCCGCCCAGCGCAGCACGATCCGTCGGTCCTGCTGCACCTCGACGACCTCGACCGGGAAGGCGCCGGGGAAGTCGGCGAAGTCCCAGCTGACGGTGGCCCCGGTGGCCAGCCGTCCCTTGGCTCCCCCGGTGGTGAAGTAGTGGGAGAGCTGCTCCGGGTCGACGACGGCCTCGAAAACCTCATGCACCGGACGGCTGATCCGGCCGGCGATCTTGAACCGCAGGTCCATGCTGATCTCCTCACGCTGACATGTTGTATTTTTATAACATGTCAGACGGTCGCGCCGAGCCCGACAACCCGGACCAGGATCTGGACGAGGTGTTCAAGGCACTCGCCTCACCGACCCGACGGCGCCTGCTCGACCTGCTCAAGGACCAGGCCCGCACCACCGGCGACCTGTGCGAACGGCTGGCCCCCCTGGACCGGACCACGGTGCTGCAACACCTGCGGGTGCTGGAGGCCGCCGGGCTGGTCATCGCCCAACGCAAGGGGCGCGAACGGTGGAACCACCTGGACCCTCTGCCGATCAAGCGCATCCACGACCGGTGGATCGGGGCGTACGCCAGTGCGGCGGTGGACCGGCTGGCCGCCCTCAGGTCCACCCTGGAGCGGCCCACCTCGGGATGACGGTCAGCGCATGGCCCTTGACACTCTGACGTGTCTCCATAAAGATCATTGTCGTGCGAAGCGCCTACCTGACGAAGCGAGGTCACATCGACCTCCTGCGCGTCGCCAGCGCTGCCTGTCGACCCTGCCGCTGACGCCGGGTCATCCCCTTCCCGCCCGCAGCGGGCGACTCCCTGCCGTAGGTCTCCGGCCCTATCCGCACGCCCGTGTACGGCAATCGCTTCATCCGACAGGAGATCTGTCCATCGTGCACACCATGTCCGTACGCCTGGCCACCGCCGGGCTCTCCCTAGCCCTGCTCGGCACGACAGCCTGGGCCGCGCCGGCCAACGCCTCGGCGTTGCCGGCCGTGCCACCGTCCTCACCGAGCATTCACCAGATCACCGGTTACCCCCGGCAGAACGTGCTCCCGGTCTGGCCGGCCAACCCCGCCGACGCCTCCATCCCGATCGGCGTCATCCCCTACCACGACATCGCCCCGAAGCTGAACGCCTTGCAGGCCGCCAGCGACCGGGTCTCCGCCCGGGTGGCCGGCACCTCCAGCGGCGGATACGACCTGTACGCGGTCGTCGTCACCGCCCCGGAGACCCGGCAGCAGGCCCGCCAGCAGGAGGAGTGGAAGCGCCTCATCGAGGAGGACCCGGTCCGGGCGCGCACCGACCGCAAGCTGCTGGCCGGGTACAAGACCCCGCTGTTCGTCAACGGCAACCTCCACGGCAACGAGTGGGAGGGCACCGACGCGGCGCTGCGGGTCATCGAGGAGTTCGCCACCAGCCGCGACCCCGAGGTGGTCCGGTTGCTGGAGCGCAACCGCCTGATCTTCAACGTGACCGCCAACCCGGACGGCCGGATCGCCGGTACCCGGCCCAACGGCAACGGGTACGACCTCAACCGGGATCTGACCATCGTCTCCCAGCCGGAGACGAACCTGATCCGCGAGCTGATCATCGACACCAAGCCGATCATCACCCTGGATCTGCACGGCTACGTCAACCCGACCCTGCTGCACCCGAGCACCCCGCCGCACAACGTCAACAACGAGTACGACCTGTTCATCAAGCATGCCCTGCCGAACGCCCTCGGCATCGAGGAGGACCTGCGGGCGCTCGGCCACCCCGAGACCCAGCGGGCCCGCATCCCGTTCCGGGACGACGCGCCGGGGGTCTGGGACGACTTCCCGCCGATCTACGTGCCGTCCTTCGCGTTGTTGCAGAGCAGCATCCCGTACACCATCGAGGCGCCGCTGAACCCGCGCGGGACCAACCTGACCCCGCAGGAGCGGGTTCGGCGCTCCGGCATCAACACCGACGTGCACGAGGTGGCGATCAAGTCCTCGCTGCGCTACATCCAGGACCACCGCAACCAACTGATCTTCGACCAGGCGGAGGTCTACCGGCGCGGCTGGGCCGGTGAGCCGTTGCGGGACATCCCGGACGGCTTCGTGCCGGGCTGGGGCCCGGAGGACAACTACCAGACGGTCTTCCCCCGGGGGTACGTGATCCCGACCGGCGCCGGGCAGCGCTCCGAGCCGGCCGCCGCACGCCTGGTGGACCTGCTGATCGGCAGTGGTGGCCGGGTGTGGCGGGCCAAGCACCCCTTCCGGGCCGCCGGCAAGAGCTACCCGGCCGGCTCGTACGTCATCGACCTGCACCAACCCAAGCGGGGCCTGGTCAACTCCCTGCTGGAACCGGGCATCGATCTGACCGACCGGGTGGACGACCTCTACGCCGGTCCGGCGGCCTGGAGCCACGGGCTGACCTGGGGTGCCACCGTCGACACCCTGTGGGACGCCAAGCTGCCCAAGGTGCAGCTGACCCGGGTGTACGACGGGGTGGCCAGCGGCACCCTGCCGCCGGCCAACACCGACGTGCGGCTGAACCTCCAGGACTCCGCCGACCTGCTGGTGGTCAACTCGCTGATCCGCAAGGGCCTGCGGGTGCACCGGCTGGCCGACGGGTCCGTGGTGGTGCAGACCACCCCGGGCAGCCGCAAGCTGCTGCAGGAGGCGGTCCGTACCCACGGGGTCACCTTCGAGCGGGCCCCGGCCCGCTGGCGGGGCACCCCGGTGAAGGAGATCGTCGTCGGCTACCTGGGCGGCGTCGAGGCCCGGGACACCGTGGCCGCCCTCGGCTTCGCCACCCGGGCGGTCACCGCCGCGACCCTCGCCGACACGCTGACCGACGACGTCGACGTGCTGCTGGTGGCGAGCAACCTCAACGTGGCGAACCTGACTGCGGCCAACCGGGCGGCGTTGGACGCCTTCCTGGCCCGCGGCGGCGGGGTGGTCGGCCTCGGCACCGCCGGGGCGAACTTCGGCAACGCGACCGCGCTGCTCAGCGTCACCGCCACCGCCGGGCCGTCGCTGGCCAGCGGGGTGGTCAACGTGGTGAACCGGGGTGGACCGGTCACCGCCGAGGCCAGCGCGTACAGCTTCATCAACCAGCCGGTCTGGTTCACCAACCTCGGGGCCGGGGTGAGCGTGGAGCAGTCGTACGCGGCGGACCCGCTGCTGGCCGGCTGGTGGGCGAGGACCGGAGCCAACGGGCAGGCCTCCGCCTCGAACCAGGCCAGCATCGTGCGCACGGTGAGTGCGGGCGGCAACGGGGTGGTGCTCTTCGGCACCAACCCGACGTTCCGGCTGCACCCGAAGGGGCTGCAACCGCAGTTGGGCCGGGCCCTGCTCTGGGCCGCGCAACCGTGAGTTGACCCTTGGTGCGGGCCCCGGCGACCACGCCGGGGCCCGCACCGCCATTCCGCCCTCCGAACAGGGACCGAATGCCCTGGTCCCGGGTCTGCGCTGTGGACATCATGAGCGCATGACGGGCCGGAAACCCGATGCCAGATGTCCGCTGCGCCCCGGGCAGCCGTGCACCCTGTGCCAACTGGACGTGACCGGGCCGCAGGACTGCCCGCTGGTCTACCTGGTGATGACCGACGAGGAGTTGTGGGCCGGTACGCGACAGGCCGCCCACCACCACCGGCCGGGCTGATCCGGGCCGGTGATGGTGTGGTGCCTGTGGGTCACTGGAAGGAGACGTCGTCCAGGTAGAGGCCGTCGGTGCCGGAGGCCGTCTCGACGTAGAAGCGGGCCTGGGTCAGGGTGCCGCTCCACGACACGGTGGCCGTACCGGTGAGCTGGGTCCAGCCGTTGGCGTTGACCGTCGCCGCCGGGGTCAGCTGCACATAGTTCGTGGTGCCGTTGGCGGTCAGCGCCAGGGTGGGCCGGACCGAGGGGGTGCCGCTCTGCGAACGCACCCAGACGGTCGTGGTGTACGTCCGCCCGTTGGTCAGCGCCGAGGTCACCTCCTGGCTGGGGCCGTTCCAGGAGCCGGTGCGCCCGCTGTGCAGCAGGGACCGTGATCCGCTGCGGAACACCGTGGTGGCCGAGGAGAGGGTGCCGCTGCCGAACACCGACCAGCCGGTCGTGCCGTTCTCCATGGTGCCGTTGGTCAGCAGGTTCCCGCCGGTGGCCGAGCCGCCGGTGAACCGCCAGTTGTTGATGTTCAACAGGTAGCCGCTGCCGCCGGTGAACCGCAGGTAGAGGTCGCGGGTGCCGGTGACGCCGCTGACGGCGCACGAGGTGTTGGTCCAGGTCTGCCAGCCGCCGGTGCCGGGGACCGCGCAGGTGCCGACCAGGGGGCCGGTGGCGCTGTCCAGGCGCAGTTCGATGTTGCCGCCGCTGGACCCGGAGGCCACCCGGGCGGTGAAGGAGGAGGCCCCGGTGCCGAAGGCGACACCCCGGACCCGGATCCAGTCGCCGTTCTCGATCCAGCCGACGTTCACCCCGCCCTCGCTGGAGGCCTCGGTCTCGATGCCGTTGCCCCAGTTGATGGTCTCGGCCTCCTGGGTGACGTACGGGTTCAGGGTGCCGATCTGCGGCGCACCACCGGTGGTCATGTTCATCAGCGGGATCGACCCGTCGGCGTTGTAGGTGAAGCGTTCCACCGCCACCGAGCGGGTGTAGCCGCTGCCGCCGGGCAGGGCACCGTTGTGGTAGAAGAAGTACGAATTTCCGGCGTAGTCGATGATCCCCGGGTGGTTGGTGAAGCTGGCACCCTGCCGGGGCATCACCGTCCCCCGGTAGGTCCAGGGTCCGGTGGGGCCGGGTGCGGTGGAGTAGGCGATGAACTCGCTGCAACACTCCGCCGCGAAGACGTTGTAGTAGATCCCGTTGCGCTTGTAGACCCAGGGACCCTCCTCGTACAGGGTGGGGCGGCTGGAGTTGCCGGTGCGGGTGCCGAACCCGGCCGTGGTCAGGGGGATCTGGGTCGGGCTGCCGGAGAAGGAGATCATGTCCTGGTTGAGCCGGACGTACCACAGGTTCGGGTTGCCCCAGTAGAGGTAGGCCTGCCCGTTGTCGTCGATGAAGGCGTGCGGGTCGATCTCCCCGTTGCCGGTGAGCGGGCGGCCCAGGGCGTCCCGGAACGGCCCGGTGGGTGAGTTCGACACCCCCACCCCGATGACCATCTGCCCGTTCGACCGTTGCCGCACCGGCACGTACCAGTAGAACTGGCCGTTGCGTTCGATGACGTGCCCGGCCCAGGCGTTCGCGTCCGCCCAGGCGAAGGTGCTCAGGCTCATCGGCACCCCGTGGTCGGTCCAGTTCGACATGTCCGTGGTGGAGAAGACCCGCCACTCCCGCATGGTGAAGTAGGTCGAGGCGTCCTCGTCGCGGCCGGTGTAGACGTAGAGCCGACCGTTGTGCACCAGGGGTGCCGGGTCGGCGGTGTAGACGTGCTGGACGATGGGGTTGTCCGCCTTCGCCGGGGCGGCGAAGAAGGTCACCAGCAGTAGGGGTACGGCCAGCCAGGCGAGCCGACGCCGACCTCTGGCGCCGGGCAGCAGCGAGGGTACGGGTTTCACCATGGGCTCCTGAGGGTGGTGGTGGGCTTCGGGTTCACCTGGCCGGTCCGGGACGGGACCGCGGTGGCCGGGAACCGCCAAGGCCATCGGAGTTGGTAGATGTTAGCGCCAACATCAAGTGTTTCTCGGCTCCCACTAGCCGCTTGTGACGCTAACATGTGAGCGATCACACAACAAGAAGTTCATCGATTCCTGCAAGGCTGGCCCGCGGTCCCCGGTGGGTGGCGGGTGAGGGCGCCGGTCACCCGGGCGGATACGGTGGCAGGCATGGCGGCGGTACGGGTGTCGGTGTGGCCCATCTGACCTGGCACGGGCACAGCACGGTGTGGCTGGAGGATTCCGGCGTGCGGCTGCTCACCGACCCCCTGCTGCGGGATCGGCTGGCCCACCTGCGGCGCAGACGCGGCCCCACCCCCCGACTGTCCGGGACCCCGGACGCCGTACTCGTGTCGCACCTGCACGCCGACCACCTGGACTTCGCCTCGCTACGCCGGCTGCCCACCCGGACCCCGCTGGTGGTGCCGGCCGGCGCCGCACCCCTGGTCCGCCGCAGGCTGGGCCCGGCCGCGGGCGACTGCATCGAACTGGCCCCCGGCCGGCAGACCACCATCGGCCCGGTCACCGTCCACGCCGTACCGGCGGTCCACCCCGCCGGCCGGGGCCCCTGGTCCCGGCAGCAGGCACCCGCCATCGGCTACCTGGTCGAGGGCGGGACCCGCACCTGGTTCGCCGGGGACACCGGCCTGCACGACCAGATGGCCGACCTGGGTCCGGTCGACCTGGCGTTGATTCCGGTCGGCGGCTGGGGTCCCACCCTCGGGCCCGGCCACCTGGACCCGCAGGGCGCGGCCGAGGCGGTACGCCGGGCCGCCGCGGCCTGGGCGGTGCCCATCCACTACGGCACCTTCTGGCCCGTCGGGTGTGAACGGATCCGTCCGGACCGGTTCTTCGATCCCGGGGAGGACTTCGCCCGGCACACCTCGACCATCGCCCCCGGCACCCGGGTGCGGGTGCTGCACCCGGGTCAGTCCGTCACCGTGCCGCAGCGATGACCGCCACCCTCGGCGCGCTGGCCTGGCTGGCAGTGGTGGTGCTGTTCGGGGCCGTCGTCCCGGTGGTGCCGACCGGCGCGGCGGTCAGCGGTGCCGCCGCCCTGGCCGCGTACCAGGATCCGCTGATCGTGCTGCTCGTGGTGCTGGCCGGGGCGATCGGGGCCTACCTCGGTGACCTGGCGGTCTACCTGGCCCTTCGCTGGGGCGGGGAGCGCATCGCCCGGCGGCTGCGCTGGCTGCGCGGCCCGCAGCGACTGGACCGGGTCTCCGCCCGGGTACGCGAGGCCGGGGTATCACTGTTCCTGGTGTCCCGGCTGATCCCCGGCGGCAGGTTGCCGGTGCTGCTGGCCGCGGCGGTCTCCGGAGTGACCTGGCGTCGTTTCGCCGTGCTCAACCTGCCGGCCAGTCTGCTGTGGTCGGCCCTGTACGCCGCCATCGGGGTGCTGGGCCGGGCCGTCTTCCCGGAACCCTGGCAGAGCGTGATCGCCGCGATCGTGCTCGTGCTGCTGGTCAGCCAGGTACTGGGCTGGTGGGGACGGCGTCGGCCGGTGCCGGTGCAGCCACCGGCGACGCCGTAGCCGGCACCCGCCTCGGCCGGTGCACCCGGTCGGCGGAACCCGGGGTGGCCAGTTCCTCCGACGGCTCGGCCGGGTCCGGAGCGCGCAGGTCCAGGTGGTGCAGCCACCGCAGCAGTTGGTGGTGCACCGCCTCCGGCCCGACCAGGTCACCCTCCTGCGGCCAGTCGGCGGGATGGATGAGCAGCGCCTCGTTCTGCCATCCGCCCAGCCCACCGTGGCTGCCGACCAGTTCCTCGAAGGCCGGCACCTCCTCCAGACCGGGCTCCACGGCGCTGATCACCACCAGGTCACCGACGTGCGCCATCCGCTGGTGGCGCAGCAGGTCCTGGCGGGCTCGCGGCCCGTACGGTGCCAGCGGGTCCTCCCCCTCGACCTGGCCGTCGCGCAGCCGGTGCACCCCCCGCGCCCCGATGGCCAACGGACCGGCGGCCGAGTCGACCACGACCAGCCCGATGCCGGGGTGTGCGGCCAGGCCGTCGATCAGCCCGGGGGCCAGGGTGTCGACCCGGTCGCGGGTCAGCCGCCCCGGATGACGGGCCAGGTAGATCATCGCCAGGTTGCCGGAGGCCACCACCACGGTCTCCGGCTCGGAATCCTCCACCGCCGGCACGGGTTCGGTGCGCCCTGCCGCCGGCACCGGCTCGGTGCGTTCGGCCGCCCGCATCGGCTCGGTGCGTTCGGCCGCCGACCGGACCGCCACCCGGGTCGCCGTGGCGGTCATCCCGCTGCGGCCGGTCACCTCGGTCAGCAGCCGGTCTACCCGCTCCCACGTCTCGGGGCGTCCCGCCTGCTCCTCGTCGGTGGGCTCCGGCAGGACCGCCTGGGTGGAGTTCAGTCGCCGGACCAACTGGGTCAGCGACTCGCCGTAGCGCTGGCGGAAGGTGGCACCCTGACTCTGCCCGTGGTCACTGAGCACCACGACGTGGTAGCGCCGGGACCCGTCGGCGGCCAGTCGTTGCAGGATGCCGAGAGTGTGGTCCAGCGCCTCCAGGGCCGCCATCGCCTCCGGCCGGGCCGGCCCGGCATGGTGGGCCACCTCGTCGTAGTCGACGAAGTCGCAGAAGACCACGGGGGCACCGCGGGCCATCTGCTCGGCGATGAGCGCCACGTTGAGGTCGTTGAGCAGATTGGCCAGGGGCCGCAGGGCCAGATAGGCCCCCCGCCGGTCGGCTCTGGGCTGCACCCCCCGCACCCGCCGCCGTCGGGCCCCGTGCACATCCCGCAACACCTGACCGGCACCGAGCACCAAGGCCCGGGCGAAGCCGTACGGGCTGGTCATGAAGGCCGCATAGCCCGGGGTGGAGCGCCCCGGCAGCCCGGCGCGGCTGATGGTGAACAGGCTGGTGGGAGCGTCACCGGAGAAGGCGGTGCTGATGCTGACCCCGCCGTCGCGCAGCAGACCCCGACCGGTGGAGACCCGCCGCTCGACCTCGGCCGCGTCCCGGGGACGGCTGGTGACCACGAGCCGACCCGGTGCACCCTCGGCATCGGCCTTCTCGTACCAGCGGTAGGCCGGCACCTGGTTGACCTCGCCGTACAGCAGGCCGGCCTGGGCGGCCGGGGTGGTGGCCGGCAGCCCGGTGTGCCAGCGGGTCATCCGGTGACTGCCCGAACGCAGCCAGCGGCCGATGGTGGGCAGGTTGCCCGCGCGCACCGCCCACTGCACCACCGGGGTGGCCACCCCGTCGAGCTGGATGATCAACAACCCCTCGGCCGGTTCGGCCACCTCGGTGGTTCCGGTGGTCGCGACCGTACGCCGGCGCCACCGTCGCCAGTGCGGGCGGCCGTCCGCGCTTCGGCGGACCCGACCCATCAACCGCAGCATCTCACTGACGAACGAGTCGTCCGTGCCGGCGTCGGCCAGCCAGTTCACCAGCGCGGCGAGCGCCACCGCCAGCCAGGCGGCGGCGAAGGCCACCGGGAACCCGGCCACCTGGGCCTCCGGGGCCAGCCGCAGCGCCACGTACATCACGACGGCCTGCACCCCCACCCCGATGCCCAGGGCACCCAGTCCACCGAGGGCGGTGGCCAGCGCCAGCAGCAGGGGTCGTAGCACCGCGCCGACCGCGGTGACCAGACCGACCAGCCACAGCAGGCCCACCAGGCCGGTGGTGTTCACCCCGGGCAACAGCCAGAATGTCGCGCTGAGCACCACGAACGAGGTCGTCATGCTGCGCAGCAGCGCCCGCATCCGGGCGAGGGTCGGCCGGTGGTAGTCCCGCAGCAACCGCAGGCCGGGCCGAACGGTCTCGGGTCGGGCCTGTCCGGCTGCCACCTGCGGTTCCATTCCGTCACCATGCCACAGCCGAACCACCAAGATCCAAAATGCGGGTCCGGTGGGCGGCTGCCCGGACACCCCCGAGGCCAGGTTCAACGGCGCGGGCACCGCGACTGAGCGGGAGCAACGTCAGGGCGCAGGCGGCAGCCTCAACGGGGCAGGCGGTGGCCTGGTCTGGACGGAGGCGTGGGTCAGCCGGTGCGCTCCTCGATCTCGGCTAGGAGGGATTCCGGGGCGCGCATCCGCCAGGCGTCCGTGACCAGTTCGGCGAGGCGGTCGGCGTCCACCCGCGCCAGTCGCAGCATGACCAGGGGTAACCCCTCGTAGCCGCCGGTGGTGAAGAACTTGTCCGGTTCCCCCAGCAGCAGCGCCTGCTTCTCGGCCTCGTCGCCGACGTACAGCACGGCGATGTCGGTGCGGATGACGCGGGGCTTGCCGGGTCGACGCTCGGGATACGACCAGACGAAGCCCTTGTCGGCCACCCGGAAGTCGAAGCCCTTGCTCTCGATCTCCACCACCTGGGGCAACGCCAGCGCCAGTCGCCGTACGTCCTCGGCGTCAGCCATGGGGGCCGCCACCGGACACTGCCTGCTGCATACCGCCCAGGCTAGTGGGCGGGTCGGACATCCCGACGCCGGTCGCGGGCTGATCGACTCCGTTACGCCGAAACGGCGGTTTCCCGCCGCTGCCCACCCCGCCGTTTCGGCGTCATGGCGGCGGGCCTCACCGAGCCGACAGGGCCTTCTCCAGCTGGGCCTTCGACATCTGGGAGCGGCCTCGGATGCCGCGTTGGCGGGCCTCGTTGTAGAGCTGTTCTCTGGTGCGCCCCTGCGCCCCGCGGTGCGACCGCTTGCCGCCCCGGTGGCCGGAGGAGACGTCGTCGAGCGACGATCGGCTGACGGTACGCGACTCGCCGGCGCGGGCCCGTTCCTTGTTGACCGTACGCGCGGCGATCTCCTCGGCGCGGCGCTCCCCCACCCCGCGCTTCTTGGCGCTGGCCTTGATGTGTTCGTACTGCCGTTCCCGCTTGGGACTCGATCCTGCTGGCATCGCTTCCTCCCGCGACCTGGGACGTTGCCCTCTCGGGGGCAGACATGCCCCGGCCCGGCGGGGCCAAACATATCGACAGTCGACGCCTCGACCGGGAGAGGGCCACACAAGCGTCAGCTGTGATTCGTAGGGAAACACCGGATTCGGCGCGGGCCTGCTCCGGCATAGCGTCACAAGATGCTGAGCAATCCGTTCGCCGGCCGGGTCGACGCGGCCGTCATCCGTCGTGGATCGGCCGGTGCACTGGCCCTGATCTGTGCCGTCGTGCTGACCGCCGGATGCAGCGGGGTCAAGCTGCCGGGTGGCGGCGGGGCGGCCGACGACCGGTACGGGTACGCCCCGAAGCCGGACGACTCCGTGGTCTACCAGCCGGACGTGGTGCTCGTCGAGGGCGGTGGCAAGGTCATCCGCTCGGTCAGCGACGACGGGTTCACCTATGTCATCGACGGGGACGCGCCGGGAGCGGAGGACCTGGAGCCCGGCAAGATCATGTTTGCCACCAGTCAGGCGGTCGGCCGGGTGGTACGGGTCCAGAAGTCCGGCGGGGACCGGGCGGTCACCCTGGCTCCGGTGCAGTTGACCGAGGTGATCCGGGACGCGGACCTCACCATCGACCAACCGCTGGATCTGACCACGCAGCAGTTCAGTGCGCTACCCGACCTGCTCGGTGAGGTGGTCGAGCAGGAGGCACCGGCCACCCCCGTGCTGCCCGACCCGGCGCAGGCCACCGGCCTGACCGGCAACGCCATCGGCCTGGGCGGCAACGCCATCGGCCTGGGCGGGAACACCATCGGCCCAGGCGGGAGCGCACTCGGCTCAGGGAGCGGCGCTAGCGGCCTGGGCGCGGACCCCGCCGGACTGTCCGACCTGCACCTGGCCGTACCCCCGATCGTCCTCGGGCCGGCGCGGGCCCCGGGCGGGGCGGGTGCGGCCCACAGCATGGAACGGAAGATCGGCGGGTGGGGGGTCACCGCGTACGCGGGCCGGACCAAGGTGGGCCTGACCGCTCAGCACAGTACGGCGGCCTCCGGCCTCAAGGTCGACTTCGACATCCAGTTGCTGCTCGACAACCTGCGGCTGTCCGGCAAGGTGAAGGTGACCAACGGGGTGATCCCCCACCCCCGGTTCCGCATCGACGGGGTGCAGGGCCTGGCCATCACGATCGCGGCCGGGGCCCAGGGCGGGTTGAGCGACAACAAGAAGGCGCGGATCGAGCTGCCGATCGAGCTGAGCCAGCCGATCATCATCGGTGGCTTCCCGGCCACCCTCAAGCAGACCTTCAAGTTCCTGGTCCAGACGGCCTTCACCGCCAAGAACGGCAACATCTCGGGTACCGGCCGGTGGGGACTGACCGGCCCGATCGGGTACGAGGGGGGCTCGGTGCTGACCCCGACCTTCTCCGTGCAGGAGAGCATCATGCAGTCCCTGCGCGGGGTGTCGGTGGGTGTCGAGGCGATCGTGGTGGCCGCGGAGTTCCGCTTCGGTCTGATGCTCGGCCTGCCGGTGGCCGGCGCGGGCCCCTTCGTCGGCGTGGTGGCCTCCCTGGGGTTGACCAACGGTTCGGCGGCCGGGCGGGTGGGTCTGCCCCTGGCCGGGCCGGCGGTGAAGTGTCGGGGTACCACCCTGGTGGTGACCGCCCGGGCCGGTGAGGGCCTGAACGTCTCCCAACCCCTGGCCAAGGCGATCGAGATCGTGCTGGGGGTGCCGATCCCGAAGGAGGCGACCCTGATCAGCAAGGACATCATCAACCGCACAGTCGTGGAGCCGGACGTACCCCTGTGTCGGGACTGACCCGGACCACCAAGGGCTCCGGCCCGGCGGGGAGACCGCCGGGCCGGAGCTTGTGGTGCTGTTGACAGCTACCGGATCAGCGCTTGTGCACGCCGCCGGTGACCTTGCTCTTGTGGACGTGGCAGTGCTTGTGGTCCATGTCCTCGGTCTTGACCTTGCCCTTGACGGTGCTCTCCACGATCGACACCACCGAGGCCTTCTTCGCGTCGATGGAACCGTTCACCGTCGAGTTGAAGATGATCAGGCCAGCGCCTTCCTTGACCTTGATCGAGCCGTTCACGCTCGCCCCGTCCATGCAGGTGATGCCGGACTTGACCTCCAGCTTGCCCTTCTTCTGCTTACCGGTCAGCACCTTGGTGCAGGCCGGGTAGCTGGGCTGGGTCTGGACGTTGAGCTCCTCGAAGGCGATCGCCCGCGCGTTGTTGGTACGCGGGTCGTCCAACTTGAGGACGTCGAAGCCCTTCTGGATGTCGTTCGAGTAGATGTAGCCGTTGTGCCAGTACGCCGACCAGGAGCCACCCAGGATGCGAGTGGTGTCCGACAGCGGGCCCCGCTCCCAGTAGGCGAGCTCGACCGGGTTGGCGGAGTCGGTGAAGTCGATCACCGAGATGCCGCCCTGGTACCAGGCCTGGACCATGACGTCGCGGCCCATCACCGGGATCAGCGAGCCGTTGTGGGCCACGCAGTTCTCGGTGTTGCTGTTCTCCCGCGGGATCTTGAAGTAGCTCGCGAAGACCAGGCGACGGTCGGCGCCGGAGCCGACGATGTCGTAGAACGCGTTCGCGCCCTGGTTGGTCCGGTAGGCCGAGGTGCAGATCGCGCCGCTGCCGCCGCCGAGCTCGTCGGTGAACATCACCTTGGTGCCGGCGTTGTTGAAGGTGGCCGAGTGCCAGAACGCGAAGTTCGTGTCCTGGACCTGGCTCAGCACCACCGGGTTCTCCCGGTCGGAGATGTCCATCAGCACACCGTCACCCATGCAGGCGCCGGCCGCGAGGTCCAGCTCCGGGTAGGCGGTGATGTCGTGGCAACCGCTGGTGCGGGCGCCGCCGCCGTCCGGGAAGAGCACCGGAGTGGACACCACGGAGGCGCTGGTCGGGTTCGCCAGCGGAACCTTGATGATCGAGATCTTGTCGTGCGGCGTCTTGCAGTAGGCCGCGGTCGCCGACGGGCTGTACGACTGGACGTAGACGTAGAGGTCCGTCGCCTTGACCGTCTTGGCCTTCTTGCCCTTGCCGACGACCTTGTCCTTGCCGGGGACCAGCGTCAGCGTGTGCGAACCGCAGTCGGTGCGGACCGACTTGATGTACCGCGGGTTCGCCTTGTCGCTGACGTCGAAGATCCGCACACCTTCCCAGTGGTCCGGGTTGGCCACCGAGCCGGCACCGCTGTTGCACGAGTCGTCGCTGCGGGCCGAGTCGACCGCGAAGAACAGCAGGTCACCGAAGACCGACGGGTCACCCTGGCCGCCGGGGCAGATGACCTGGCTGACCACCTGCGGCGAAGCCGGGTTGCTGACGTCGTAGACGTTGAACCCGTTGTAGTTGCCGGCGAACACGTGGTCGCCCTGGAAGGCCAGGTCGCTGTTGTACGAGGACTCGGCGGCGAGGCCGCCGAACTTCGGCACGTTGGCGATCTGGGTGAGGTTGGCGCTGCTGACGATCTCGTCAACGCCCGGGATCACGTTCGCGGCGGCGCTTGCCGGCGCCGCCGCGACCGTGCTGAGGAGGAGGGCGCCAGTGGCGGCGAGGCCGAGGACGGCCCTCCGCTTCCCTCGCGCAGTCGGTTGTGACATGTAGTTACACCCTTCGTCGTGGGTGAAATTGGGGGTAGCGGGACGATAACCTGCGGCACCGAGAATTTTTGTGATTTGGGCCACAGTAGACCGGACACCATGATCACGATTAGGCAACACCGGGAGCACGAACAACCGCAGGAACGACTAATGACGCCTTTTTCTCGCCACCAACCCCTGCTGTCATATCCGCAGGTCGCGTTACGATCCCGGCCAGGCTAGGTCCACCGCGGGAGGCAAGTCGTGCAAGGCGTACGGATAGGCAAGGTTCTCCGCCAGTCGCGGGCGGTCGTCCTCATCGAACTGGCGGTACTGGCGGTGGCCGTCGTCGGGGCGGCGGTGCTGTTCCTGCTGCCGGACGACAGGTCGGAGCCGGCGGCGACCGCCAGCCCCTCGCAGTCGACCGAGTCCCCCGTCCTGCCGGACTCCACCGCACCGGTGTTGATGCCCGGCCGTCCCGGTGAGGCGGCCCGGACGGCGCCGGCGAACGAGGTGTCGGCCCTGCCCCGGGACCCGCACAACAACGCCGACGTCCGATTCATGACGATGATGATCCCGCACCACGAGCAGGCCCTGGTGATGGCCCGACTGGTCGCCGAACGGGCCGAGAACGAGAAGCTCGAGCGCATGGCGGAACGGATGCTGGCGGCCCAGGAACCCGAGATCAAGTACATGGAGACCTGGCTGGCCGAACGCGGTCTGAACCGCAACTCCGGCGGCGACCACCGCCACACCATGTCCGGCATGCAGACGGCGGAGGCGCTGAACCGTCTGACCGCCGCTCGCGGGGCGGAGTTCGACCGGATGTTCGTGACCATGATGACCGAGCATCACGAGGGCGCGATCAAGATGGCCGAGGAGGTGCTCGTGCTCGGCTCCGATCGCCTCGTCAACGAGCTGGCCAGCAGCGTGATCGTGGAGCAGAACGTCGAGATCAACCGGATGCGCGAGGCACTGGCGGGCAGCTGACCCTCCGTGCCGCACCGGTCGCGCTCGTCGGGACCGGTGAAGGTGTCGGGGGTGGCCGATAGCGTGCGGCTGACACCGACGAGAGGGGCCTGTGATGGCCGAGCCCACCCTGTCCGCCGAGCGCGCCGACCTGCTGGAGACCCTGCAACTGCACCGGTTCTTCCTGCGGAACACCACGCGTGACCTGACCGACGAGCAGATCGGCCTGCGCAGCACCGTCAGCGAGTTGTGCCTGGGCGGGCTGATCAAGCATGTCGCCGGCACCGAGCGGAACTGGGTGAACTTCATCCAGGCCGGGCCGACCGCGTTGCCTGACGCCGGTGACCCGGCCAGTCTCGAGCAGTACGCGAAGATGTTCCAGATGTCGCCGGGCGAGACCCTGGCCGGCGTGCTCGCGACCTACGACGAGGCCGCCAAGCAGACCGACGACCTGATCCGCACCCTGCCGGATCTGGATTTCAGCCAGCCGCTGCCCGATGCGCCGTGGTTCACCCCCGGGGCCCGCTGGTCCGCCCGTCGGGTGCTGCTGCACCTCATCGCCGAGACCGCCCAGCACGCCGGTCACGCCGACATCATCCGCGAGGCCATCGACGGCGCCAAGAGCATGGGCTGATCCTCCGCCAGCGCGACGACTGTCGGATTCCGATCAGGACACCGGTTGAGCGATGACAGGTCCGGCGGATCATCGCCTGGCATACTCGGCCGGGCCAGGTCGGGCCGAAGATGGTGGTGGGGTGCAGTTCCGGGTGCTGGGGCCGCCGGAGGTGGTCCGGGACGGGCAGGTGGTGCCGCTCGGTGGGCCGAAACAGCGGGCGTTGCTGGTGCTGCTGCTGCTTCGGCCGAACCGGTTCGTCGCCACCGACTGGCTGGTCGACGCCCTGTGGGACGGCCGGCCCCCGCCCAGTGCCGAGATCACCCTACGCACCCACGTAGCCGGACTGCGGCGGGCGGTGGAGCCGCACCGCTCCCCCGGCGAGGCGGCCCGGGTCCTGTGTAGCCAGCCGAAGGGCTACCAGCTGCGGGTGGACCCGGACGACATCGACGCCGTCCGGTTCCGACGACTGGTGGACCGGGCGGCCGACCGGCTGAGCGCCGGGGCACCCGCGGTCGCCGAACGCGACTACCTCGACGCCCTGCGGCTGTGGCGGGGCGAGCCGATGACCGGGGCCGCCGAGCTGACCGTGGTGCGTCCCGAGGCGGCGCGGCTGACCGAGCTGCGGCTCATCGCCGAGGAGGGCCGGTTCACCGCGGCCGTCGCCGCCGGTCGGCACGGCGCCGTCCTCGCCGAGCTGCGCCAGTTCGTGGCCGACCACCCGGTACGCGAAGCCGCCCGCGCCCAGTTGATGCTGGCGCTGTACCGGGCCGGGCGGCAGACCGAGGCGCTGGCCGCCTACGACGAGGGGCGTCGGATCCTGGCCGAGGAGTACGGCATCGATCCGGGGGTGCAGCTACGTGAGCTGCACGCCGCGATCCTGGACCAGGCGGTCGAGCCGGCCGCCGGCCCACCGGTCCTCCCCCGCACCGGCACCGGCACCGGCACCGGCGATCAGACTGCCGTGCTGTCCGCCTCGGACACCCCCGACGCCCACCACCTGCCGAGGACCTCCGGCGCACACCACCTGCCGGAGACCCCCGGGGCCCACCTCGCGCCCAGGACCCCCGACACCCACCTCGGGCCGAGGGCCCCCGGTGACCCTGCGGGGCCGCTGGTGGGTCGGGGCGCGGAGCTGACCCGGCTGGTGGCGGCGTTGACCGCGGCTACCCGCGAGCACGGCCGCACCGCCGTGCTGGTCGGCGAGCCGGGCATCGGCAAGACCAGCCTGGCCACCAGGGTCACCGCCCTGGCCCAGGCCGAGGGGGTGGCGGTGGTGTGGGGGCGCTGTCCCGATCTCGGGCAGGCGCCGCCGTTCTGGCTGTGGCGGCAGGTGGTGCGGGCCCTGGTGGCCATGCCGCAGGTCGGGACCAGCGGATCGGTACCCGGCCTGGAGGGGTTCGCCGTCGGGCCGGCCCACGATCCGACCGGCCAGGTGTCCCCCGATCCGGCGGCCCGGTTCCAGGCGTACGAGGCGGTGGCGGAACTGGTCCGCGCGGCGGCCGAGCCGGCCGGGCTGCTCGTGGTGCTGGACGACCTGCACGCCGCCGACCCGGATTCCCTGCTGCTGCTGCGGTTCCTCGTCCCGGCCCTGGCCGGTGCCCGCGCGCTGGTCCTGGCCACCCTGCGGCCGTACGACCATGACCCGGCGCTGGTGGCCACGGTGGCGGAACTGGCCCGCGGACCGGGATTCGACCAACTGCGGCTGACCGGGCTGGCGGCGGAGGCGGTGGCCGACCTGGTGCGGCAGCGCACCGGGGCCGCACCGGCCGAGCCGGTGCTGGCGCGGCTGGTCAACCGGACCGGCGGCAACCCCTTCTTCATCACCGAACTGCTGCGGGCCGACCCGGCCGGCACGGACCTGCCACCGAGCATCCGGGACACCGTCCGACTGCGCCTGGGCAGGCTGCCCGCCCCGGCCCGCGACTGCCTGGCCCTGCTGGGGGTGGCCGGGCGCGATCTGGATGCCACCACGATGGCCGAGGTCCTCGGGATGCCGGCCGAGGAGATCGCCGAGGCGCTGAGCGCGGCCTACACCGCCGAGTTGGTGGCCGAGGCCGAGCCCGGCGCGGTGTGGTTCCGGCACCCCCTGTTCGCCGAGGTCGCCTACGGGCAGTTGGCCCCGCCCCGGCGGGCCACCCTGCACGCCCGGTTGGCGCAGGCGTACGAGCGCTGCGGGGTCGTCGGCCCGGCCGAGCTGGCACACCACTACGGGCGGGCGGTCGGTCTCGGTCACGAGGAGGAGCATCTGCGGTGGACCCTGGCCGCGGCCGACGACGCCACCCGCCGGTTCGCCTACGAGGACGCCCTGGGTCATCTGGACCGGGCGGCGCAGCGGCTGGCCCGGGTCGCCGCCTCCCCGGCGGCGGCCCGCACCGAACTCGAGGTGCAACTGCACCGGGCCGCCCTGCTCCAGATGACGGTGGGTGTGGGTGCCGACGCCGTCGACCAGGTCTGTGCCCGGGCTCGTGACCTGCTGGCCCTGGTCGACCCGCAGACCGATGTGCGGCCGGCCCTGTGGGCGCTGGGTGAGCTGGCCGCCAACCAGGCCGACTACGCCGGTGCCGCCGAGCTGGCCGAGCGGCTGGCCGAGGGCGACGGTACGGAGCTGACGGTCGCGGCCGGTGAGTACCTGCTCGGTGTGGTCGGCTACTTCACCGGGCGGCTGGAGGTGGCCGAGGATCGGCTCACCGCCGCTATCGACCGGCTTCGGGGGGTCGACACCCGGCAGCTCGGCCGGCAGGTGGGTCGGCTGCCGGTGCTTGCCGCCCACAACTTCCGGGCCCTGGTCCGGTCCCTGCGCGGTGACCCGGTGGCCGCCCGCCGGGACATCCGCGACGCCGAGCTGCTAGCCGAGCGGACGGACGACCTGTACGGCCGGGCCAACGCCGCCTTGTTCGCCGCCTGGATGGGGCTTCAGGAGCGGGAGGTGCCGACCGTGCGGGCCGCCGCCGACCGATGCCGGGAGATCGGCGCGGCCCACGGTATGCCGCACTTCGTGGCCACCGGTGAGTTCTTCCTGGAGTGGGCCGCCGCCCGCGACGGCGCCCCCGAGCGGCTGGCCGCTATGCGGGCCGCCGCGGAGGGCATCTACCGTCCCGGGCTGCGCGCCACCCGCACGGTCACCTACGGCGGGATGGCGGAGGCGTACCTGGCCGCCGGTGACCGCGACACTGCGGCGGAGCTGGCGCGGGAGGGCCTGGCCGTGGCCGACCGGCTCGGTGAGACCGTGTTCGCCGCCGAACTGCACCGGGTACGCGGTCTGGCCCGCGAGGATCCGGCCGCGCTGGCCACCGGCGCCCGGCTCGCCGCGGCGCAGGGCGCCGGCCTGCTGCTCGCCCGCTTCCCACCGCCGCTCAACGGTTTCTCCACGGCCGGTCCCTGACCACCTCCACATCATCTCCACGGGCCTTCCACCCCCGGTTGCTGTGCTGACCCGGTCAGATCCACGCCCGGAGCGTCGGGCGGTCCCGTGGGAGGAACAGTCATGAAGCCCGCTCAGCCAGCAGCCGCAGAGGTCGACGTCGTGGTGGTCGGATGCGGCCCGGTCGGGGCGTTGACCGCCAACCTGCTCGGTCTGCGCGGGGTCAGCACCCTGGTGGTGGAGCGCAGCACGACACCGCACGGTCAGCCCCGGGCCTTCTCCTGCGACGACGAGGCGCTGCGGATCTACCAGCAGGTCGGCCTGCTGGACTCCATCGGTGCCGACCTGCACCAGCCGACCCGGGCCGACTATCTCAACGCCGCCGGCCGTACCTTCGCCACCATCGACTTCTCCCAGGTCGACTTCGGCTTCGGCCACGCCCCGCTGAACTTCTTCGACCAGCCTCGGCTGGAGGGGGTACTGCGTGCCGGGCTGGACCGCTACGACCAGGTGGAACTGCGGCTGGGCACCGAACTGGTCAGCCTATACCAGGACGACCAGCGGGTGCACCTGGTGCTGCGCGACGTGCACACCGACCAGTCGTACCCGGTGCGGGCCCGGTACGTGCTGGGCTGCGACGGTGCCCGCAGCACCACCCGGGCGGCCGTGCACATCCCCCTGGCCGGGGCCAGTTACGCCGAACCGTGGCTGGCCGTCTCCGGTGAGGTGCCGCCGGAGGGGATCCGCCGGGCGCACACCACCTTCGTCTGCGACTGGCGGCGCCCGGCCTTCGTCTCCCCCGGTGCCCGGGGTAGCTACCGGGCCGAGTTCATGCTCCGGCCGGGCGAGACCGAGGCCGAGATGACCCGACCGGATCGGATCGCCGCCCTGGTCGAGCCGTATGTCGATCCGGCCCGGTTCACCGTCACCCGGGCGGTGATCTACACCTTCCACCAGCTCATCGCCCGCCGGTGGCGGGAGCGTCGGGTGTTCCTGCTGGGCGACGCCGCTCATCAGATGCCCCCCTTCCTCGGTCAGGGGCTGTGCAGCGGGCTGCGTGACGCGGCGAACCTGACCTGGAAACTCGCCCTGGTGCTGGACGGGGAGGCGGACCCGGCCCTGTTGGACAGCTACGAGACCGAGCGACGTCCACACACCGCCGCGATGGCCGCCACCAGTGTCCGGCTGGGGCGGGTGTTCCTGGCCCGCGACCGTCGCGCGGCCTGGCTGCGGGACACCGCGCTACGGGCCGCGCAGACCCTGCCCCGGGTCCGCCGGTTCGTGCGACGTTTCGAGTTCAAGCCCCTTCCGGCGTACGACCAGGGGTTGTTCGCCGGTGGGCGGCGTTACGGGGCGGTGGGCACGATGTTCCCGCAGCCGCGGGTGGCCCTGCTCGGGTCGGGGGTCCCGGTCCTGCTGGACGAGGTGCTGGGTGCCGGTTTCGCGGTGCTGGGCACCTCTGTACCGGCCGGCGGACCGGCTCGTCCGCCGGTCCGCGCGATCGTGGTGCACCCCGGCGACGCCGCCGGCCCGGCGTCACCCGGGGCAGAGCCCGCCGATGAGCGGGTACATGTCATCGACCTCGACAGCGTGATCATCCCCTGGCTGCGGCGGCACCGCTGCGAGGCGGTGCTGCTGCGACCGGACCGTTTCGTCTTCGCCCTCGGCTCCACCGTGGAGGTGCTGGGCGCCCTGGCGGGGACCCTGCGAGGGTCCAGGTCGGTGGGTCAGGCGGCGGCCGCCTGACCCACCAGGGTGGACCGAATAGACGGCATCGGCCTCCCATTCAGACTTTCGCACGTCAGTTGGGGTGAGTGGGGGTGCCGCCGGCCCGGTGACCAGGTCTAGCATGTGGATCATCAACCCCCAACCCCCTTGTTGACTTCGGCCAACAGCCGAGTGAAGGGAATTTACGTGCGTCGAACCCCCCATCTAGCCCTGGTGGGCGTGGGTGTGACCGGTGCCCTGGTGCTCAGCGCCAGCCCGGTCTCCGCGAAACCCGCGCCCGCCGCCACCCCCGGCATCGTGGTAGCCGACGGCATGACCCAGCCGGTCTTCTCCTTCGCCGACGCGATCGTCGAGCGGGTGTACGTCGAGACCCCGCTGGACACCGACAGCGACGGCCGTCGTGACCGGGTGGCGATCGACATCTCCCGTCCCCGGGAGACCGCCACCGAAGGCTTCAAGGTGCCGGTCATCTTCGAGCACAGCCCGTACCGCAAGGGCACCTGGGGCAGCGTGCCCTACCACAGCGTGCTGGTCGACGACCTGCCGCAGAACGGCCTGACCCGTCGGTCCGCCTCGCTGTCCGCCGACGTCGAGGACCAGGGCGCGGTGACCAAGCCCAACCTGCCCGGCCAGCTGGACGACTACTACGTGCCGCGCGGGTACGCGGTGGTGCTCGGCCAGAGCGTCGGCACCGGCGACTCGGACGGCTGCCCGACCAGCGGTGACCAGGCCGAGACCCTCGGCACCAAGGCGGTCATCGACTGGCTCAACGGCCGGGCCGAGGGCTACGACGCCGCCGGCGCGCCGGCCAAGGCCGACTGGAGCACCGGTGCGGTCGGCATGACCGGCGCCTCCTACAACGGCACCCTGCCCAACCAGGTCGCCACCACCGGGGTCAAGGGTCTCAAGACCATCGTCCCGGTCGCGGCGATCAGCAGCTGGTACGACTACTACCGGGCCAACGGCCTGGTCGTCGCCCCCGGCGGCTACCAGGGCGAGGACGCCGACATCCTGGCCAAGTACACCGCCGGCCGGGCCCGCTCCGAGGGCCACTGCGCCGACGAGATGGCGCAGCTGACCGAGGAGCAGGACCGGGTCACCGGCGACTACTCGAAGTTCTGGGCCGACCGGGACTACCTCGACGCCAAGAAGGTCAAGGCCAGCGTCTTCGTGGTGCACGGCCTCAACGACTGGAACGTGCGCACCGAGCAGTTCGCCGGCTGGTGGGACGAGCTGGCCGAGCACAAGGTGCCGCGCAAGATCTGGCTGCACCAGGGTGGGCACAGCTCCCCCGGCAACACCGCCGCGGTTACCCTGCCGGACGGTCAGACCTGGACCTACAAGCAGACCGAGAACCGCTGGTTCGACTTCTGGCTGTGGAACGTGCCCAACGGCATCATGAACGAGCCCACCGCGGTGGTGCAGCGTGAGAACCGGGTCAACGCCACGTACGCCAACTGGCCGGACCCGGCCACCCGGGAGGTGAAGCTCCAGCTCGGCGCCACCGACCCGACCGGCCCGGGCACCCTGACCGCCGGCAAGCGGCCCAAGGACGCCACCACCGAGCAGAGCTTCGTCGACAACGGCCGCACCCTGACGCCGAACTCGCTGGTCGCCGCCCCGGACGTGGCCAACCCCAACCGGCTGGTCTACCGCACCCCGGCGCTGACCGAGGAGGTACGGATCTCCGGGCGGGCCGAGATGCGGCTGCGGATGGCGATCGAGAACAAGCCGAACGCCAACCTGACCGCGTACCTGGTCAACTACGGCCCGGAGGGCTCGACCGCCGCACCGACCGTGGTGACCCGGGGATGGATGGACCCGCAGAACCGCAAGAGCGCCTCGCGCAGCGAGCCGCTGAAGCAGGGCAAGCTGTACGACTTCACGTGGACCCTGGAGCCGAAGGACTACGTCTTCCCGGCGGGTCACCGCATCGGTGTGGTGGTCTTCTCCACCGACCAGGCGTACACCCTGCTGCCGCTGGGCGGCACCGAGTTGCGGGTCGCACCCAAGCACAGTGAGCTGCGCCTGCCGGTGGTCGGCGGCAAGAAGGCCCTCGTCTTCTGAGCCGGTAGCCCACCACGTACGACCCACGGGTCCGCCACCGGTACTGCGGTGGCGGACCCGCTCGTTCTCGTCGGGAGCCCCGCCCGATCACATGATCTTGGCTATTGCAACTAGTTTGCAACAAGCTAGGCTGCTCGGCATGAGCCCCGAGCCCTCTCCGTCGCAGGACGCCGGCCAGCCCCAGGAGCCCGCGCCGGCCCGGGCCGTACGACGGTCCCTGTTCCTGCACTCCGCCCTGCGTCGCCGCCCGCAGGAGCTGCTGCGGGCGATGCTGTCGCAGGTCGACGCCGACACACCGCCCAACGGCCCGGACGGTCCGGTGGCCGTCCTGGAACGGCGGATCGCCTCGCTGCTCGGCAAGGAGGAGGCGCTGTTCTTCCCGTCCGGGACGATGGCGCAGCAGGTCACCCTGCGCATTCACGCCGACCGCCGGGGGCGTCGGGCGTTCGCCGCCCATCCGCAGAGCCACCTGGAGGTCTGGGAGCATCAGGGGTACGCCGTCGTGCACGGTCTGCGGTGTCACCCGGTCGGCGACCGGCACCGGCTGATGCGCCTTACCGACCTGGCCGCCCTCGGCGAACCGCTGGCGGCGGTGCTCTGGGAACTCCCGCAGCGCGACATCGGCGGGCTGCTGCCGGAGTGGGAGGACCTGGTCGCCCAGACCTCGGCGATGCGCGAACGGGGTGCGGCGATCCACCTCGACGGTGCGCGCCTGTGGGAGGCCCAGACGTACTACGCCCGGCCGTTCGCGGAGATCGCCGGATTGTTCGACACCGCGTACGTCTCGCTCTACAAGGGGCTTCAGGGCACCGGCGGGGCGGTGCTCGCCGGGCCGCGTGACCTCCTAGCGGAGGCCCGGGTCTGGCGGCGTCGGCTCGGTGGCGACGTCTACGACGCCTGGCCCATCGCGCTCGCCGCCCTGCACGGCCTGGACACCCACCTGCCCCGGCTGGCGGCATACCGCGACCACGCGGTGGCGATCGCGGCGGCCATCACGGCCGACGGGGTGGCCCGGGTGGTGCCGAACCCACCGCAGACGCCGCTGTTCCATGTGCACCTGCCGGTCGGCCCGGCCGCCGCCGAGCGGGCCGCCGAGACCCTGCTCGCCGACACCGGGGTGGAGCTGTTCGGCCGTACCCGGTCGGCGCCGGACCCCGACCGGTGCTCGTTCGAGGTGACCGTCGGGGAGAACGCCATGGAGTTCACTCCCGAGGAGGTCGTCAGCCTCCTGCATCACCTGCTCAGGCACGCCACCTGACGGTCGAGGGTCAGGTGCGCGGCACTACGGCACTTTCGAGGGCTGTCGGACGGCCGGCGGGCTGGCATGATCGGGGGGATGACCGGATCACTCTTCGCTACCAGCGACCTGCATGTCGCGTACCCGGACAACCGACGGATCGTCGACCGGATCGAGCCGGAGTCGGCGGACGACTGGCTGATCGTCGCCGGTGACGTCGGCGAACGCTTCGCGGACATCGAGGCCACCCTGCGCCTGCTGCGCAGCCGGTTCGCCCAGGTCATCTGGGCCCCCGGCAACCACGAGCTGTGGACCCACACCGCCGATCCGGTACGCCTGCGCGGCGAGCACCGGTACCGGGAGCTGGTCCGGATGTGTCGGGACATCGGGGTCCTCACCCCGGAGGACGACTACGCCGTCTGGCACGGGCCGGGCGGGCCGGTGACGATCGCGCCGCTGTTCCTGCTCTACGACTACACCTTCCGGCCGCCGGGGGCGGCCACCAAGGAGGAGGCGCTGCGGCAGGCGTACGCCACCGGGGTGGTCTGCACCGACGAGATGCTGCTGCATCCGGACCCCTATCCGGACCGGGAGTCCTGGTGTCACGCCCGGGTGGCCGAGTCCGAACGTCGCCTGGCCGCCACCGACCCGGCCCTGCCGACCCTGCTGGTCAACCACTGGCCGCTGGTGCGTCAGCCCACCGAGGTGCTGTGGTACCCGGAGTTCGCCCAGTGGTGCGGGACCGTGCTCACCGCGGACTGGCATGTCCGGTTCCGGGCCGCCGCGGTGGTCTACGGCCACCTGCACATCCCCCGCACCACCCACTACGACGGGGTACGGTTCGAGGAGGTCTCGCTCGGCTATCCCCGGGAGTGGAGCAAGCGAGGACCGGCCCCCAACCCCCTGCGCCGGATCTTCGGGGCCCCCGGTCAGTAGCCGATCGTGCGGTGCAGGCGCAGGAAGGTCTCCGTGAAGCCGAGCCGGGGCCAGGTGCGCGACGACAGCAGGTTGGTCACCCGCCAGTCGGTGACCACGCAGTCGAAACCGCTGTCGACCGCCCAGTCGAGGACGGCGGTGCCGAGGGCCCGACCGGCACCGGCCCCACGGGCGGCGGGGAACACCGCGGCGAAGCCGAGGAACCCGGCGTTGTCCGGGCGGGCCGGGCCCAGGTGAGCGCTCGACCTCTCCAAGGCGCACCCGATCGCGGAGCCGACCACCTTGCCGTCGCGGACGGCGACGAAGGTGACGTACTCCGGGTCGTCGATCTCCTCGGCCCAGTCCTCCAGGCCCTCCTCGACGGTGCCGACCCGGCCGGCCGAGAAGGTCGGGGACAGTCCCTGGTGCACCGGTAGTTCCAGGTCGAGCCGGGCCAGGTCCGGAATGTCGGCCGGGGTGGCCCGGCGCACCGACAGCCCTTCCGGCCGGGGTGCCGCCGCCGGCCTGGTGGCCGGTCGGACGGCGTGGGCGTGCTGCTGGCCGAAGCCCAGCCGGAACCAGGCCCGGACCAGATCCTCGTCATGGGCCGGTACGACGACATAGTGGGCGGTACGGCCCTCGTCGACCCAGCGGGTCGCGGCGGCGGCGTACAGGTCGCGCATCACCTCGGGGTCGACGGTCGCCTGCCCGGCCGCTTCGACCCAGATGTTCGGCCCCCACAGCGGCGAGGTCTTCGGCGCCCCGAGCACGAAGCCGACCGGTACCCCGGCCCGGATCGCCACCGCCCCGGAGGCTTCCGGGGTCTCGAAGGCGGCCCTGACCTCGGCTACGGCGGCCTCCGGTGTCTCGAAGCGCGCGGACAGCAACGGCTGTGCGGTGCGGTGCCGACGGTGCCGCTGGGCCAGCAGTTCGCCGCAGGCCGTCAGGTCACCGGCGGCCAAGGGCCGAATCTCCGCAGGGCTCATGGGGCGACACCCTAGTGCCCGCCAACACACCCGGGCACCGGGTATTTGCGCCCCGCACGGGGGCTGGTCGACTCCCGTTCGAACGCCCTACCTATCGGTAGGTAGGCTGGTGCCATGACCCCGGATCCCATCGTGCAGATCACCGATCTCACCAAGATCTACAAAACCCGCCGAGCCCTGGACGAGCTGACCCTCCGGGTCGAGCCGGGCAGCCGCTTCGTCGTCCTCGGGCACAACGGCGCGGGCAAATCGACCCTGCTGGAGATCATCGCCACCCTGCGCGTACCGACCAGCGGCTCGGTCCGGGTCGGCGGGTTCGACACCGTGACCCAGGCCCGCGAGGCCGGACGCCTGATCGGCCTGGCGCCGCAGTCGAACGCCCTGGACCCGCTGGCCACCCCGGCCGAGGTGCTCGACTTCCAGGCGGTGGCCCTGGGGTTGGGGCGGCGGCAGCGGACCCAGCGCACCCGCGACCTGCTGGACCTGTTCGACCTGGGCGAGCACCGCGACTCCCGGGTGGCCACCCTCTCCGGCGGCACCCGCCGGAAGCTGGACCTGGCCGTGGCCCTGGTCGCCGAGCCCAGGCTGGTGATCCTGGACGAGCCCACCACCGGCCTGGACCCCCTGGCCCGGCTCGACTTCTGGGCCGAACTGAACCGGCTCAACCAGGGCGGCACCACCCTGCTCATCTCGACCCAGGACCTGCACGAGGCCGACGTCCTGGCCACCGACATCGCGGTGCTGCGCGAGGGACGGCTGGTCGCCCAGGGCACCCCGACCTCCCTCAAACAACGGGTGGGCACCCGCACCCTGACCCTGGAGTTGACCAGCGAGGCCGCCGCCAAGGCCCTCGTCGCCCACTCCCGGATCGGCTTCCATGCCGACGAGGAGCACGGCGACCGGGTACGCCTGAGCATCTCCGAGGACCCGGCCGCCCTGCGCGACGCCCTGGACGAGATCCGCGACCGCACCGGAGACCTCACCGGACTGCACCTGCGCGAACCCTCGCTCGATGACGTGTTCGTCGCCCTGGCCGCCCGCTGACCCCCACCGAAAGGCATCCGATGACCCTCCCGCTGGCGGTCGCCCCGCCCCGTCGCACTCCGGCTCCGGTCGTTCTCGCCGCCGTACGCCGATCCACCCGGGCCGTGCTCCGCTCGCCCGCGCTGCTGATCTCACCGGTCGCGCAGAGCCTGTTCTTCCTGCTCGTCTACGCCGGGCAGCTCACCACGGTCGGCAGTAGCTACCTGCACGGGACGAACTTCATCGCCTTCCTGCTGCCGCTGATCCTGCTCACCGGGGTGGCCACCGGGGCGGGCGCCGCCGGCACCCTGGTCCTGCGCGACCTGACCAGCGGTTACCTGGACCGGCTGCGGCTGGCCCACGGCAGCACGGTGCCGTTCCTGGTCGGCCCGGTCGTCGCCGCCCTGCTGGCGGTCGCCGTGCAGATGGTCGTCACGGTCCTCGGCGCGGCCCTGATCGGCTACCGTCCGCAGAGCTGGCCCGGGGTGCTGGGGGTGTTCCTGTTGCTGGCGGCCCTGGGGCTCGGGGTCGCGCTGCTGAGCACCGCGCTGGCCATCCGGTCGGTCTCGGCCTCCACCACCGGCCTGGTCACCCTCGCCGTGTTCGGGCTCTCCTTCTTCACCGGGGTCTTCGCGCCGGTGGACGACCTGGCCACCTGGATGCGGGTGATCGCGATGGTCAACCCGCTGACCTATATCGTCGAAACCGCCCGTCAGCTCGGTGGCGGCGACCCGCTGACCGCCGCCCCCGCCGGGGTGGCCGCAGTCGCCGTCCTGATCGTCGCCGGGATGGCCGCCTGTGCCCTGGCCCTGCGCACCGCTAGGAAGAACCGATGAGTCCGCAGCCTGACACCCGCGTCCAGATCATGGACGCCTTCGCCGAGCAACTGGCCGCCACCGGCTACCCGGGGATCTCCCTGGCGCAGGTGGGGCGGACCGTCGGCATCCAGAAGCCCTCCATCTACCACCACTTCCCCGGTGGCAAGGAGGACCTCTACATCGCGGTCGCCGAACGCTACATCCAGGCCGTCGGCGGGCAGGTCGCCGCCGCCCTGGCCGACCCGGGTGCGGTCGAGCAGCGGCTGCACGCCCTGGCCACCGTGGTGGCCGGGCAGAAGGGTGAGGCGATCACCTTCGAACAGCGCATCTACGACGCCCTTCCCCTGGTCAGCGAGGCGACCAGGGACCACGTCTCGGCCCGCTACGTCGCCCTGCTGCTGGCCCCGGTCACCGAGTTCTTCACCGAGGCACGACAGGCGGGCCTGGTCGCCGGGGAACCGGAGTTCCTGATGAACGCCTTCCTGCACCTGGCCCGCGCCGCCGACCTGACCGACGACACCGGCCCGGCCCGGATCGTCGCCCTCTTCCTCGACGGCGCCCGCCCCCGCAGCACCGGCTGACCGGCCTGTGCGCCCCGGGGGAAACCCCGGGGCGGGTCGGCTCAGCGGAAGGCGGAGTGGCCGGTGAGCACCTGGCCGATGATCAACTGGTGCACCTCGGAGGTGCCCTCGTAGGTCAGCACGGATTCCAGGTTCGCGGCGTGCCGGATGACCGGATAGTCCAGGGTGATGCCGGCCGCCCCGAGGATGGTGCGGCATTCCCGGGCGATCGCGATGGCCTCCCGGACGCTGTTGAGCTTGCCGAGACTCACCTGCCGGTGGTCCAGGGTGCCGGCGTCCTTGGCCACCCCCAGGTGCATGGCCAGCAGCATGCCCTTGCCCAGTTCCAGGCTCATGTCGGCGAGCTTGAGCTGGGTGGCTTGGTACGCGGCCAGCGGCCGGTCGAAGATCTGCCGGGTGCGGGCGTACTCGATGGTGGCCTGAAGGCAGTCCTGGGCCGCGCCGAGGGCCCCGAAGACGATGCCGAACCGGGCCTCGTTGAGGCAGGACAGCGGCCCGGACAACCCGGCCGCCTCCGGCAGCATGGCCTCGGCGGGCAGCCGGACCCCGTCCAGGACGAGTTCGGAGGTGACCGAGGCGCGCAGGGACTGCTTGCGGGTGATCTCCGGTGCGGTGAAGCCGGGGGTGCCGGCGGGCACCAGGAACCCCCGTACCCCCTCGTCGGTGCGGGCCCACACCACGGCCACGTCCGCGATCGACCCGTTGGTGATCCACATCTTGGTGCCGTCGAGCACCCAGTCGCCGCCGTCCCGGCGGGCCCGGGTGCGCATGCCGGAGGGGTCCGAGCCGAAGTCCGGCTCGGTCAGCCCGAAGCAGCCGATCGCCTCACCGGCGGCCATCCGGGGCAGCCACTGCTGCTTCTGCTCCTCCGACCCGAACCGCCAGATCGCGTACATGGCCAGGGAACCCTGCACGGAGACCAGGGAGCGCAACCCGGAGTCGCCGGCCTCCAACTCGTAGCAGGCCAGCCCGTAGGCGGTGGCCGAGGTGCCGGCGCAGCCGTACCCGGTCAGGTGCATCCCCAGCACGCCGAGTTCCCCGAGTTCCCGGGCCAGTTCCCGGGCCGGCAACTGACCGTCCTCGTACCAGGTGGCGATGTGCGGCCGGACCCGCCGGTCGACGAAGGCCCGCACGGCGGCCTGGAGGTGCCGGGTGTCCTCGTCGATGAGGGAGTCGATCCCGAAGTAGTCGAGGGTGGACGCGGGTACGGTCAGGGTCACGGGCGGTTTCCTTCCGGCGCGGTTCAGGTGCGCGATCACGCCACGGCCAGGCCGTGGCGCCGAGCGCGTCGAGGGTCCCCGCCACCCGGTGCGCGGTGGCCAGGCCCTGAGGATGGTCTAGCAGGGTCCCGGCAGGTCCGCAGGCTCGGGGTGCGGGACATCGACGCCCCGGGTCAGTCCAAAATGCCCTCGTGCAGGGCACGCAGCACCGCGTTCGTCCGGTCCCGGGCACCCAGCTTGGTCAGGATCGTGGAGACGTGGTTCTTGACCGTGCCCTCGGCCAGGAACAGCGCACCGGCGATCTCGCGGTTGTTGTAGCCGTGCGCGACCAGCCGCAGCACCTGCCGCTCCCGCTCGGTCAGGCGGGCCACCCTGGGTGCGTCCGGGCCGGCCGGGGAGGGACCGGAGCGGATCGCCCGCAGCATCCGCTCGGTGATCGAGGGGGCGATCAGGGTGCCGCCGTCGGCCAGGGTGCGGATCGCCCGGGTGAGCTGTGCCAAGGTCACATCCTTGAGCAGGTAGCCGCGGGCCCCCGCGTGCAGGGCCGCCAGCACCAGCGCGTCGTCGTTGAAGGTGGTCAGCACCAGCACCGGGATGTCGATGCCGGCGGCCTGCAACTGCTCGATGGTCCAGATGCCGTCGTAGCGGGGCATCCGCAGGTCCAGCAGGATCACGTCGGGTGCGGTTCGCTCGATCACCGCCAGGGCCTCCCGACCGTCGGCCGCCTCACCGACGACATCGACCTGGGCGACCTCCAGCAGCCCACGGATGCCCTGCCGGATCAGGGTCTGGTCGTCGACGACCACCACCCGGATCATGGCGTCGGCATCCGCGCGGTCACCCGGAACCCGGCCGAGCCCTCCACCGCCAGGTCGCCGCCGAGGGCCTCGAACCGTTCCCGCAGGCCACGTAGCCCGTTACCGAACGCCGGATCACCCGCACCCCGCCCGTCGTCGCGCGCGTCGAGCACGATCCCCGCGTCGTCACCGGTGATCGAGATCCGCAGTTCGCGCGCCTCGGCATGCCGGATCGTGTTGGTGATGATCTCCTGGGCGGCGCGGACGAGGGCCGCTGCCCGTTCGTCGTCCACCCACACCTGCGGTGACACCTCGATCGACACCTCCAGGCCGGGCAGGTCACGGGCCAACCGCCGGAGGGCCTCCTCGAGGTCGACGGCCTCCGCCCTGAGGTGTCCGACCGTGGTGCGGACGTCGCTGAGCAGTTCCCGGGCCACCCGGTCGGCCCGCTCCACATGCTGTCGCGCCGCAGGGCCGTCGAGGTGTCGGGCGGTCTCCAACTCCAGAGTCAGCACGGTCAACTGGTGACCGATCAGGTCGTGCAGCTCCCGGGAGATCCGCAGCCGTTCCTCCGTCCGGGCGGACTCCTCCAACCGCAACCCGGCGGCCTTCAACTCCACATGGGCCGCGGCGAGTTCCCGGCGCATCCGCTGTTCCCGCAGCAGGGTCATCGCACTCAGCAGCGAGGCCAACTGGATCAGCAGGTAGAAACCCACTATCAGGCCCAGCTCCCCCGGCGTACGGGTGGTCGGCACCGCGACAAGGATGATCACCCCCGTGTTGAGGGCTACCACGACCAGCCCGACCGGCAGCGGAACCAGGTAGACGCTCACCGCGGCGGTGAGGACCAGCAGCACCGGCAGCAGCCCCACCTGGTGGATGGTGAGCACCAGCGCCCAGGCCGCGACCACCGCCACCCCGTACGCCAGGTGCCGCACCCGGCGCTGCCCGGACGCGGCCGGTGCGGTCAGCAGCGCCGCCAGCAGCAGCACGAACAGGGCGATCCACCAGCCCCGCCCGATCCGCAGTTCGGCGCCGCCGAACAGACCGGGGGTGGCGACGGCCACCGCCACCACGAGCATCGCGAGACCGGACCACTCCTCGGTGCCGACACGTCGCATGTGGCCACCCTAGATGGGTTTCGCCCCGATAACCGGTGCCGGAAGTCATGGTCGGGGGTCATGACTTCCGGTACGGGAATCGACCATGGTTGTGCTCGTAGCGTGGCGGACATGACCAGTTCCGAGCCGGCGGTCCTCGCCGAAGACCTAGCCAAGCGCTACGGCCGCGTCCAGGCGGTGACCGGGGTCAGCCTGCGCATCGCGCACGGTGAGACGATGGGCCTGTGCGGCACCAACGGCGCGGGCAAGACGACGACCGTCGAGATGATCGCCGGGCTCCGGGTCCCCGACCGGGGGCGGGTACGCGTTCTCGGCCTGGATCCCCGCCGTGACCGGGCCCGGCTGCGGCAGGTGCTCGGCGTGCAGCTCCAGGACGCCTACCTGCATCATGCGCTGCGGGTCAGCGAACTGGTCGAGCTGTACCGCAGCTTCTACCCCGATCCCCGTCCCACGGACGAACTGCTGGACCTGGTCGACCTGACCCGGCAACGCCGGACCATCTTCGAGAAGCTCTCCGGCGGGCAGAAACAGCGGCTTTCGATCGCCCTGGCGCTGGTCGGGCGGCCCCGGGTGGCCATCCTCGACGAGCTGACCACCGGCCTGGACCCGACCGCCCGGCGCCGCATGTGGGGCACCATCGAACGGCTCAGGTCCGATCAGGTCACCCTTCTGCTGGTCAGCCACGCGATGGAGGAGGTCGAACGGCTCTGCGACCGGGTAGCCGTCCTGGACGCCGGCCGGGTCATCGCCGTGGACACCCCCGCCGGTCTGCGCAGTCGGGCCGGCACCGACACCCTGGACGAAGCCTTCGTCGCGTTGACCGGCAAGAACCTGGAGGAGGCGGCATGACGACCGCTGCCCTGCCCCATCGCCCCGGGGCGCGCGCCCTGCTGGTCCTGGTCGGATGTGAGGCCAGGATGGTCGTACGGGACACCGCCGGGCTGATCGTCCCGCTGGGCCTGCCGCTGCTGATCCTGCTGACCAGTGCGGGTTCCGCCGGTAGCCAGGTCGTGGCCGACGGGCGTACGGCGTTGGAGGTGTACGTCCTCCCGCTGGTGGTCACCATGGTCGTGGCGATGATCGGCATCATCAACATGCCGAGTTTCCTGGCCTACTACCGACGCTCGGGCATCCTGCGGCGGCTGGCGGTCACCCCGGTCTCGCCGGCTCTGGTGCTGGCCGCCCAGGCGATCGTGAGCATCGCACAGACCCTGACCGGCATCACGCTGGCCGCCGGGGTGGCGCTGCTGGTGTTCGACGCACGCCCGCCCGCCGACATCGCCGTGGCGCTCGGCGTGCTGGCGCTCACGATGGCGGCGATGTACGCCATCGGCATGATGGTCGCGGCGGTCGCACCGACGCCCAACTCGGCCGTGGCCCTCGGCCTGGTCGCGTTCTTCCTTCTCGGCGCCCTCGGCGGCATGTTCGGCGGCCGGGACGCGCTGCCCGATCCGCTCGCCGACCTCGGTGGCTGGCTGCCCTTCGGTGCCGCCGTGGAGGCCATCTCGTCCGCCTGGACCGGCTCCGCCGTCGAGGCAGCACCCCTGCTCGGTCTCGGCGCGACAGTGATCGTCGGCACCCTGGTAGCCGCCCTCCTGTTCCGCTGGGAATGACCCCCGACGGACTCCGCGACACCCTGACATCGCCCCGCGACCACGACGGCGGCGCTTGACCCCGCATGCGGCCACCCGGCCACGACGGCGAGAGTTCACGCTCGATCTAGCATCGAGTGGCTATCCATCGCAGGATAGCCACTCGATCCCGGATCGAGCGCGATCATGGGCGGGCGACCTGCGCCTTCCCCATGCCCGTCATGGTGCAGGATCGGGCGGTCGCCCAAAATTTGATTCGGGAGGCGGGATCGAGCCATGGAGATCCGGGAGATCGCACCCGGCGGGGACGAGTCCCTGGCACGGGCGCTGCTGGCGGTGCAGCATGCGGCGTACGCGGTGGAGGCGGCGATCATCGGCGACGACCGGATCCCGCCGCTGTACGAGACTCTCGACGAGTTGCGTGCTGCGCCGCTGAAGTGGCTCGGCGCCTTCCAGGAACACCGGCTGATCGGGGCGATCGGCTGGTCGGAGGACGACTCGGTGGTGGACATCGACCGGCTCGTCGTCGATCCGGCGGCGCATCGGCGCGGTGCCGGCCGGGCGTTGGTGGGCGCAGTTCTCGCCTCGGCCGGTCACCGTCGAACCGTCGTGGCGACGGGACGGGACAACCGGCCCGCCAGAAGGCTGTACGAGGGTCTCGGGTTCGTGCGCACCGGCGAGGTGGCGGTCGTCCCCGGTCTCTGGATCACGCAGTACGCCCACCCTCCGACGGCGCAGTCGGCGAAGGACACCGCTGGCACCGCCGCCGCGTTCGTCATCGCCGGCCAACTGGTCGACGAGGGGCTGACATCCGACCGGGCCGATCGCACCGGGCCGTTTCCTGCCGCAGTGCCGGGCTGGGACGAGGCCCTCGCGCCACGGCAGCGGGCCCTGCTGCGGCGGTGGCTTCCGGGCGCGACCCTCGTGCGGGACCACAGCTGGGGTCTGGTGGCGACGAGGGTGATCGAGGTTTCCTGCGCCGGGTCACGGTTCATCGTCAAGGCCGGTGGTGCCGACGACCGCCAGACAGAGCGGGAACTGCACGCCCACCGCCACTGGTTGCGGCCCTGGGCCGACCGGGGTCGCGCGCCGACCCTGGTGCACGGCAGCGTGCCGGAGAAACTCCTGGTCACCCGCTACCTGCCCGGAGAACTGGTGCTCGGCACCACCAACGCTGAGCAGCCCGACACGTACCGGCAGGCGGGCGCGTTGCTGGCGCTGCTGCACGCCCAGAACGCCGTGAGCGACGACGACTACGAACTGCGGGAGAACGAGAGGTCGCTGCTCTGGCTCGACCGACCGCACCGGATCGCCGCGCGCACCGTCGCGCGGCTGCGGGCCGAGATCGCCGACTGGCCGACCCCGCCCGCGATCCTCGTCCCCACCCACGGTGACTGGCAGCCCCGCAACTGGCTCGTGCACGACGGCGTCGTGAGCATCATCGACTTCGGCCGGGCGGCGCTGCGGCCCGCGTTCACCGACTTCGCCCGGCTGGCCGTACAGGAATTCCGTCGGGATCCGCGCCTGGAAGCGGCCTTCCTCGAAGGCTACGGCGCCGATCCGCGCGAGGCGGGCGCGTGGTACCGCACCCTGGTCCGCGCGGCGATCGGCACCGCGGCGTGGGCCCACCAGGTGGGTGACGAGTCGTTCGAAGCCCAGGGTCATCGGATGCTCGCCGAGGTGTTGGCGGCGGCAGGGCACGGCGATCGCCGTTCGGCCCGCGCTAGCGGGGAAATCGGCCGCGCCGCCACTGCCAGTGGCGACCGGCCGTCAGGTGGTCGATGACCGCGCGTTGCAGCAGGGTACGGCGGGGCAGGGCGTCCAGCGGCGTGGTGAGGGTACGGAAGACGAACCGCAGGACTTCGACGTCGGGATCCAGCCCTTCGGGCTGCTCGTAGGGCTCCAACTCGAACCGGCGCTGGAACCGGACGATGTTGGAGTCCTCCGGCAGGTACTCCGCCAGTTGCGGATCCAGCAGCCACGAGCCGCAGGCGAAGGCGGTGTAGTGCTCGTCGGGGAAGTGGCGTGGGAAGAACTCCCGGGCCTCGTTGAGCGACGTGTCGATCGCCTCCGGGGTCAACGGGCCGGAGTCGGGGATGTGCAGGTCGATGGTGGTGCCGGCGCGGTGGTACTGCAACCTGCCAAGCTCGTACAGGCTGCCGCGCATGTGCAGCGTCAGCCAACTCTGCATGACCGGCCAGCCCTCGCCGTTCATCCGTCGGTCGATCGCCAGGTTCCGGCCGATGTCGGCGAAGGTCGTCCAGGACACCGCGCCGGGGATGCCGTGATCGCGGTGGTACGCCATGACGACGTCGACCAGGGCCAGGTACGCGTACACGTAGAGGTGCCGCCAGGCGGGTCCTCGGTCGCGGGGCAACTCCGGACCGGGCGGCAGCCAGCCGTGGCCCCCGAGGTTGGCGCGAACCAGCGCGATCGAGCGGTCGAGCAGCCAGCGCAGCTCCGGCGTCCACTGTGGTGAGCCGGATTCGGGCCAGCCCGCGAGGATCTCGGCGGCGTCGTCGGGCGGAACCGCGAGCCGGTCGAGCAACGCCGGTGCGTCGGCTCTGGCGGGTAGCGGCGCCGACGGCCGGTCACCGGCGAGCCGGTGCACCCGCTCGACCTCCTCGACGGGCACCCCGAGTCGGGCGGCGGTGTCGACAGCGTCCACGGGGCCGACCCTACCGACCGGCGGCCCGGGGCACCATGCCTCATCTCGTGCGGACCGCGCCCCGGCTAACTCCTCACGACAGCCGCGACAGCAGGCTCGGTGGGGGCCGCATCCGCACGCTGTGCCGCCGTGGGGTGACCGCGGTCGTCCTGGCGTACCAGCGACACCAACTCCGCCCAGTCCAGCACGCGACCCCGTGCCGTCGCCGCCTGGTATGCCTCGTCACTGAGCGCCTCCCGGACGGCGCGCGCGCTAGCCGGGGCGTCGTACGGGTCCATCCGCTCCGGGAAGTAGCCGATGGCTGCGCCGAGCGCCGCCACCGCGCCGAGCAGCACCGCACCGCGGTCGGCCTGGCCGAGGCGGGCCAGCACCCCGGCCAGGGAGTGCACGAGCGCCAGCCAACTCGCCCGGTCGTTACCCGGGTCGGTCTCGCGCGCCAGCGCCTGCAGCGTATGCAGGGCCTGCTCCGGACGCCCCTGGTCGACGCTGACCTTGCTGTCGGCCCAGGCCGAGGAGAGCACGGCCCACCAGTGGCCACATTCGCGGGCCAGCCGGTTCGCCTCGGTCAACTCCCGGTGTGCCCGGTCCAGGTCTGCGACGGCGCGACTGATCTGGCCGCGTACGGTGAGCGCCTCCGCCCGCGCGCCCGGGTTTCCGACCGCCTCGGCCAGCGCTACGGCCTGGTCGGCCAGGCTCAGCGCGCCGGGCACGTCGCCGCCCATCATGAGCATCGACGCCAGATAGCTGACCGCGGTCGCCCGGACGTCTCGGGCATCGACCCGCTCGGCGAGTTCGGCCGAGATACGGAAGACCTCCGCCGCCTGGGCGTGGTCCCCGACCAGGTAGGTGACCCCGCCGATCGCGAGGAGCAGCCGGGCCCGGATCAGCAGCAGTTCCTTCTCGTGTGCGCTGTCGGAGGCGACCTCGTCACGCAGGGCCGCCTCGGCGGCCCACCCCCACCGGGTGCCGTCGGTGATCTGCCCGGTCCGGAACCAGAACCAGGCCAGGGCGGCGCAGATCCGGGCCGCGCCGAGGGTGTCCCCGGCGGCCAGGGCCGATTCCAGGCCGGCCGCGATGTTGTCCCGTTCCAGCCGGAGCCGCCGCATCCAGTGCGCGCCGTCGGTGGTGAGCAGTCGCGGCTCGGCGGCCTCCACCAGGCCGAGCAGCCAGGCCCGATGCCGCAGCCGCAGAGCCGCCCCTTCGGCCTCGGACAGCAGATCGGCGGCGTAGTGCCGAATGGAATCCAGCATCCGGTAACGCCGGGGCTGGTGTGCGCCCTCGACCGTGACCAGCGACTTGCGGACCAGACCGAGCAGCACCGCGAGGACTCGGGGCACCTCGGGGCTCGCGCCGACCTGCTGGGCGGCGTCCAGGTCGAACCCACCGGCGAAGACGCTGAGTCGGCGGAACACCTGCTGTTCGGCCGGGGTGAGCAGCTGATAGCTCCACTCGATGGTCCGCTTCAGCGTGACGTGCCGGTGGTTCCCGGAGGGCCCGGTGCCGAGCAGCGCGAAGCGGTCGTCCAACTGGCTCAGGATGTCCCGCAACGACAACGCCCGGCACTGCGCGGCGGCCAGTTCGATGGCCAGCGGCAGGCCGTCCAGTTCCTCGCAGAGTTTCCGGGCGGCTGGCCAGTCCACCTCGGTCTGCGCGTCGCCGGGCAACACCAGCGCCATCCGGGCGATCAGCAGCCGCACCGCGTCCTCCGGCGGCAACGAGGCCAGCTCCAGCAGCGCCTCGCCGGGAATGCCCAGCGGCTCTCGGCTCGTCACCAGGATTCGCACCTCTTCACCGGCGCTGAGCAGCCCGCTGGCCAGCTCGGCGACCCCACCCACCAGGTGCTCGGCGTTGTCCAGAACGATGAGCGTGCGCCGTGGACCGACGAGCCGGGCCAGCTCGGCCGGACCCGCCGGGACCGGCAGGCCGAGGGCGTCGGCGACGGTACGTGTCAGCAACGCGTCGTCGGGCACCCCGGCCAGTTCGACCAGCCACGGGCCGTCGGGGTCGGTGCGGGTGCGCAGGCTCTCGGTGACCAGCCGGGTCTTGCCCACCCCACCGGGGCCCGTCACGGTCACCAGGTGGTGGGCGGCGAGCAGGGCGTGCAGTCGGGCCTGTTCGGTGGTGCGTCCCACGAAGGAGGAGATGGCGGCGGGCAGGTTCCGGTTCGCCGGCATGCTGGTGACGGCCTTGGCGGGTGCCGGTGGTGCAGCCGCGCCCAACGCCTCGTCCTGCCGCAGAATGGCGTCCTGGACCCGCAGCAACGACGGGCCGGGGTCGGTGCCGAGTTCGGTGGCGAGCCGCTCGCGTGCCTCGCGCAGCACGGCTAACGCGTCGCCCTGACGGCCCGCCCGGTAGAGGGCGATCGCCAGCAGTTCCCAGCCTCGCTCACGCAGCGGATGCTCGATGACGAGTGCCTGCAACTCACCGATCGCGGTGGCAAGCTCGCCGACGTCGAGCAGGGCGGCGAGCCGAAGCTCCCGGGCCGTCGCGTGCAACGAATCCAGGCGAGCCACCGTCGAGGCGGCGAACGGTGCGTCGGGAAAATCGGCGTACGCGGGTCCGCGCCAGAGCCCAAGCCCCTCGTCGAGGTGGTCGAGGGCGGCCTGGGGTTCACCGCGGTCCAGGTGTCGGCCGCCCTCGGTGACCAGGCGGGTGAAGCGCTCCGCGTCGACTGCCTCGGCCGGGATCCGCAGCGCGTATCCCGGGCCTTCACGAACCAGCAGTCGAGCGGCGGCGCGCGCGGCCCGGTCGGGTTCCAACGCCCGACGCAACGCGGCCACGTAGCCGAGGAGGGTGGTCATGGCGGGCGGTTCCCGGTCGCTCCACACCTGCGCCAGGAGCCGTTCCGCCGAGACGCTGCTGCCGTGGGCGGTCAGCAGGACGGCGAGCACGGCCCGTTGACGGGGGCCGCCAAGGTCTACTTCCCGGCCGTCGACCTCCGCGACCAACGGACCGAGAACCCGGAAGTGGACGTGCACGAATCTCCCCACCGGACCGGCGTCGGCCGCGACGCCGGGTGCCACTGCTCTTATGATCATCGGCCGTCGATGATCACAACAGAGTGCCGGGAGTTCAGGCAAGTCCCAATCCAGAGAACGACAGATGCCCGGCGGTTCGCCGGGCATCTGCCATCTCATCGGTGTGGACTTACTGGACCGGCGTCGCCGCGGCGACCGCCTGGGCGGTGCGGATGCTCTGCAACGCCAGCTCGACCGCCGGCAGTCCCTCCACGTACTCCTTGTCGGCCAGCTTCTTCGACCAGAGCACCAGCTGGTCCCGCATCACGTCGGTGCGCTGGTAGGTGAGGTACTCCAGGCAGTACGCGACCGGGTCGAGGGTGGTCTGGAGATTGCAGCCGAGTCGGGACTCGCCGGTCAACGGCGACGTCTCGATCGCGGCTTCCGGCTTCAGCTTGCACGGGAACGCGTTGTCGGCACAGTAGTTCGACCGCGCGTGCTCGTACGGGCCGGTGACCAGGTTCATTCCATCCATGTCGGACGGAGTGCGCAACCGACCCACCAGGTTGCTGCTGATCCGTTCATCCTGTTGCAGGGCGGTGCCGAAACCGAGCTTGATGTACGACGTCATCAACCGCGCCTGCTTGGTGAGCTGCTGGTTCAGGTGGTAGAGGGTTTCCTCCGGCTTGGTCGGGTTGGGGTTGGTCAGCTCCCGGCTGACCCGGGTGTAGTAGTCCGCGGCCTGCTGGTGCAGCCAGTTGGTCGACCGTACGCGGGCATCTTCGGTGTTGTCGACGTAGCTGGCGGACTGCTGGAACTGCGCCTTGTAGGTGGAGTCCCACTTGGCGATGTCCTCCGACGCCCGACGGCAGGCGCCGGGCGTGCCGTCCACGTGCACCCGGCAGACCTCACCCAGAGCGAAGACCTTCTTCCACTCCCGCACCACCCGCCAGGTGCCATTCCACTTCTGCCGCACCCGCATGGTGAACTGGAGATCGGCGGTGGTGACCTCCCACCGACCGGAGGTGCGGATGTCCACGTTGGTCCAACCCGAATCGTGGCAGAGCTGGACCGGCGAGTCGGCCCGGCCGTACTGCGCCACCCAGAGCGCCTGCGGCAGGTCGGCGTAGCGGACCTGACTCGGTCGACTCAGGGCCACTCCGCCGTCCGTGCAGGACGGCACGGTGGCCGGGTCAGCCGTCGGCTTCTGGCCGGCCGGCACGTCCTGCTTCGGGCCCGCGAACGGGTTGTGCTGGCCCCCACCGCGGATCTCGTCGCGGATCACGGCGGCCCGCTTCGACATCTCCCACGCCGTCACCCGGTACTGCATGATGGCGTTGCGCATGAGGTCGTTCAGGTGGCCGTAGGGCGCAACCGGGTCCTTCTTCGCCCGGCTCAGGTCCCGCGCCGCCTCCTGAATCTGGTTGCCGGCCGCGAGCAGCCGGTCGGACTGCTCGCTGTCGGTGCGGGCGCCATGCTGCGGGTTCTGCGCCAGCAGCATCTGGTACCCGGTGGCCGCCAGCAGCCACGCCTCCGCGTCGACCGGGTTGTGCACCTCGTTGCTGCCCGAGCCGAGCCCGTTGCCCTTGCCGTAGTTGTGCAGGTAACCGATGGAGCCGTAGGTGCCGTACATGTCCAGGGCCTGATTCGAGTCGGTCGCGCCCAGTGGCGCGATGAATCGACTGTCGCGCGCCACCTCGGTGGCGTCGAAGACGAGGTCCTCGGCGAGGTCGCTGTAGTTGACGCTGGTGTCGGAGTACGGCAGCCGCTGCCCGGTCCGGGCCTCGTACCCGACGCCCCGGTTGATCCGACGCTTGATGTCGCTCACCGCCGCCGTCTTCTGGTTGGCGAAAATGGCGCTGCCCCACATGTCGACCTGCTCGGTCAGCTTGGCGAGCCGCTCGTTGATCTGGATGAGCTGGCTGTTCGTGGCGTTCTGCAGCTCGATCACCACACCGAACTGCTCCAACATGTCGGCGTAGATGGTGCTCAGCCCGCGCTCGATCCGGTCGAAGCGGTCGTTCATGTTGGTCCGCAGATCAGCTACATCCTGCCGCAGCGCCCGCAGTTGCTCCAGGATCTGCTCCTCCGGGCTGGGACCACCGGCGAAGATCGGCAGCAGAGCCGAGATCGCCCCCAGCACGTTGCCGGTCAGCGCCAGCGTGCTCATCGAGGTCAGCGCCGCACCGAGCCCGAGGCCCGCAACGGTCGGCAGATACTGGTTGATGGCCGTGGCGATCTGGCTGGCCGCTCGGCCTACCGCGGCGACCGTCTGCCCGGCCCGCGGGTCGACGAAGCCGGCGAGTAGCGCGAGCACCTCCACCGCGCTGGCCGCCCCGTTGATCCACTGCTGTGCGGTGTTGGCCTGCCGCATCGCGGCCTGGCGGTCCTGTGCGGTGGGCTGCGGGGCCCCGTTGTCCAGCGGGAAGCGCTCCAGCAGCTCGCGCAACGCCTCGTTGTAGCCGTCCACCCGGCCGCCGATCGCACCCAGCAGGTCTTCGAGCTGCGCCATCGTGTCGGCCAGCCACTGCTGGTTGTTCTGCTGGTTGTCGAGGATCGCGTTGACGTTCAGCCAGGTCGCCAGGTACGGGTCGGCGGCGAGACTGTCGATGGTCGCCCCACCGTCCACGTTGTACTGCACGCCGAACGTGGCATTCCAGGCGTCACGGAAGGTGCTGTCGGCCAGCGAGAGGTTCGCTACCCCGTGCCAGATCCAGTTCTGCACCTCGTACGCCTGCTGGAACCAGGAATGCTGGAACTGCGCGGCGGTGATTTGATCCACCATCGAGCCGTAGTTGCGCAATTGGGTGCCGACGGTCGACTCCATCAACTCCCGCATGATGGGCGCGGCGACCGTGCCGCCGGGTGCCATCGCGCTCAGCTCCAGCAGCTTGAGCACGAACTGGTACGCCGGACGCTCCAGGTCGTCCGCGGTCAGCCGGCTGTTGTAGAAGTTCCGCCGGATGACGGAGTGCTCGATGATCTGCTGTCGGGTGGCCTGCGGATGCAACTGGCGGTAGGCGACCATCTCCGCGCTGAGCATCATGTCCTTGAAGCCGTCCGCGCCGTTGATTCGCGCCCGCATGTGCATGGTGAACAGGGCCCGACGCAGGCTCGCATCGTCGACCGAGACGGAGGCGTTGTTGGCGGAGGCCGATGGCGCGACGACGATGCCTGACGCCGCCATGCCCACTGCGACCACGAGCGCGGTCAGGGTCCGCAGACCGCGGCTACGCCACCAGCGGTGTCGACCGCCCCGTTGCAGGCCGACCGGTAGGTCCGCCCTGGATGCCACCGCGCCACCGGTGGCATTGAGTTGGCTGTGCACTTTCTACCCTCATCATCCTCGGCCGTTTGGCCGTCGATGCAGCTTGACCCGCGTGAGTGGGAGGCCAGTGGGAACTCAATGGGAAACCGCGCCGCCACCGGCTGATGCCGCACTGCCGGCAATGGATCTTCGGTAAGGAGATCGACAATGGTGTGGCCATCACCCGCTCACCTGCCTAAACTCCGCCTCCATGCGGGCAATCAAGGTTCTGGCGAGTGCGGTTGTCGGTGCGATCGGCTCCGGTGTCGTCCTGGGGCTGCTGTCGCGCCTGTTCATGCGCCTCGTGACCCTCGCGGCCGACGGTGACCCCAGGTTCAACTGGTCGGGGACGTTCTTCATCGTGCTCATCTACGTCGTCGCTGTGGCACCGGCCGCGCTTGCGGCCGCGATCACGATGCGGCGGTGGCGCTGGATCGCCGCAGCGGTGGGGACGGCGTTTCTGATGGTGCCCGCCATCGGCATCTCCTCCGAAGAGCTCGGTCACGTGCAGGAGCTCTCCACCATGGCCTGGATCGGCGTCGGCGCGACCACGGTCGCTGTGTTCGCCACCGTGTTCGCCGCTCCGGCGGCCGCCATCTGGTCGGTGGACCGGCTCAAGGGTCGTACGCCCGTCGCCGGCTGGCCAGCACCACCATCAGCTCGAATCGGGCGCTCGGGTCGTCCAACTGGTCGCCGTACAACTCGCGCAGGCGCTTGAGCCGGTAGCTGACCGTCTGCGGGTGCACGAACAACTCGGCGGACACCTCGGCCCGCGAGCCCCAGTGTCGCAGCCAGCTGTGCAGGGTGGGCAGCAGGTTCTCCCGCTGCGTGGGGCGCAGGTCGGCCAGCGGTGCGAGGCGGCGGGCGGTGAGCACCGCCAGTGCACCGGTCTCCCCGCGCAGGGCCAGTGCGACCAGGTGATCGTCGACGAAGATCGGGCCCGGGTCGGGCCCGAGCAGCCCGGCGGCCACCTCGGCGAGCCGGACCGCCGCCGGCACCTGGGACCACGCGAGTGCCGGGCCGACCACGGTCCACCGCCCGGCCAGCGCCTCGGTCAGCGCGGCCCGGGTGGCGCGGGGTCCGGCCCGCAGCAGCAGCACCGCGTCGCGGCCACGCTCGACCACCAACCCGTCCGGGCCGTACCGGAACCGCAGGTCTCGGGCCTGGTTCAGCGGCAGCAGCACCGGCACCACGACGTCGAGGTCGGGCCAGCCGATCCGGGCCGCCGCCGCAGCGACCGTGCTGGGCATGCCGTCGCCGCGCAGCAGCAGCTCGGCGAGTTGTCGGCGACGGTCGCCCTCGCCGGCCTGCTCACGCAGTTGGAGGGCGTACCCGTCGGTGCTCGCGGCGGCCAACTCGTCGACGTACGCGATGACGGCGTCGGAAAGGTCGATCAACTCCTCGGTCCCGACCGGACGCACCCGGGAAAGTGACTGTGACGCGGTACGCAGCAGTTGCCGCGCCGCCATCCGCAGCGCGGCGAGCAGCGCCTCCGGTCCGCGTTCCTCGCGGGCCTCGGCCGCACCCAGGGCGACGAAGACCTCCCGAAAGGAGCCCGGCAGCGCGGGCTCGTCGGTGCCGACCAGGTCGAGGAAACGGTCGAGCGCGACCTGGACGGCGTGCCGCACGTCCCGGGCGAACTTGTCGTCGACGATGCCGGCGAAGGCCGGGGTGGCCTCGGTGACCGCGACCGCCACGGCGTCCACCGTCACCGGCAGGTGCGGACGCATGGCGGTGGCCAGATCGGCGGAGAGGCGTCGCCAGGCGGGCGCGGACCCGGGCACGGTCACCCGGCGATTTTGTCACGCCGGGATGAAAAAGCCGGGAAATGTCGCTGCCGGCGGGACGGTGTTTCGACGCGCGCTCCGGGTCACCATGGACCCCACCGCCGACCCGACCGAGGAGAGTGCCGTGCAGCATCGCCGGTCCCGCCAGCATGTGGTCGACATGTGCCGCACCATGCTGGACCGTGGCTACCTCAAGGCCACCGAGGGCAACGTGTCCGTGCGGGTGCCCGGTCACCGGTTGTACGCGGTGACCCCGAGCAACTACGACTACGACCGGATGCGGGTCGAGGACATCTGCATCGTCGACTTCGACGGCAAGCACGTGCCCGACGACTCCGGGGTGGAACTCAAGCCCTCCATCGAGTGCGGGATGCACGCCAACATCTACCGGGAACGCCCGGACGTGAACGCGATCGTGCACACCCACCAGCCGTACGCCTCGGCCCTGGCCTTTCTGCGCAAGCCGATCCCGGCCCTCACCGACGAGCAGGTGCGGTTCCTCGGCCGGGAGGTGGCGATCATCGACTACGCCCCCTCGGGCACCTCGTTGCTGGCCCGCAACGTGCAGAAGAAGGTGGCCAGCGGGGACAACGCCTTCATCATCGCCAACCACGGGGTGGTGGCGGTGGGCACCGACCCGGATCGGGCGGTGTTCAACATGGCCCTGCTGGAGAAGGTCTGCATCGCGTACCTGCTGGCGTTGACCAGCGAGGCGGGTCGGGTCTTCACCATCCCCACCGCGATCCGGGAGATCGCCTTCGGCAAGTTGCGTGCCGACGAGAAGCGCATCGCCGCCCAGATCACCGAGGCGGTGGAGCCGCTGCGGGTGCCGGCCGACGAGCCGCTGCCCAGCGCGGACGCGGTCGCCGCGGAAACCACGGCGGAGGCGGTCGACCCGGAGGCGAGCGGAGACGAGGCCGCCCGGTTGGGGTATGCGATCAGCACCTACCCGGACGTCGAGGACGTGCTGCGGCGGTTGAAGGCCCTGACCGCCCAGCCGATCCGCGGGCTGCGGCACGACGCCCTGCTCGACGTGCTGAACTACTTCGACACCAAGTGTCGGGCCAGCAAGGAGATCACCGACCGGGCCAAACGGCGCATCCCCGGCGGGGTGCAGCACAACCTGGCCTTCAACTACCCCTTCCCGCTGGCCATCGAGAAGGCCGAGGGGGCGTACCTGGTCGACCGGGACGGCAACACCTACATCGACTTCCTCCAGGCCGGTGGGCCGACCATCCTGGGCAGCAACTACGGCCCGGTCAACGAGCGGGTGGCCGAGGTGGTCCGCGAGTGCGGCCCGGTGACCGGCCTGTTCCACGAGTACGAACTCAAACTCGCCGAGATCATCCACCGGTACATGCCGCACATCGAGATGTACCGCGCCCTGGGCTCCGGCACGGAGGCGGTGATGGCCGCGGTACGCGGCGCGCGGGCCTTCACCGGCAAGAAGATGGTGATCAAGGTCGGTGGGGCGTACCACGGCTGGTCCGACACGATGGTCTACGGGCTGCGGGTGCCCGGCACGTACCGGATGAACGCCAAGGGCATCCCCTTCGGGGCCACCGCCCGCACCCGGGAGGCGTTTCCGCACGACCTCGGGCAGCTCAGACGCAAGCTGATCGAGAACCGGCTGCGCGGCGGCACGGCGGCCGTGGTGGTCGAGCCGGTCGGCCCGGAATCCGGCACCCGGCCCGCACCCCGGGACTTCAACGCGAAGGTCCGCGAGTTGTGTGACGAGTTCGGCGCGTTGCTGATCTTCGACGAGGTGGTCACCGGGTTCCGGCTGGGTCTGGGCGGGGCGGCCGGCTACTTCGGGGTCACCCCGGATCTGACCGTGCTCGGCAAGGCGGTCTCCGGGGGCTACCCGATGGCCGGTGGGGTGGGTGGTCGCGCGGAGGTGATGGCGGTCTTCGGTTCCGGCCTGGACGGTAAGAGCGGGGCGCACATCCAGGTCGGCGGGACCCTGTCGGCCAACCCGCTGTCCTGCGCGGCCGGCTACTTCGCCATCGAGGAGATGGCCCGAACCAACGCGCCGGTCATCGCCGGACGGGCCGGTGACCGGCTGACCCGGGGACTGCAACGACTGATCGACTCGTACGGGCTGCCGTATGTCGCGTACAACCAGGGTTCGATCGTGCACCTGGAGTGCAGCGGGGTGATGCTGCTGGACATGCGGCACCCGGTGAAGCTGCTCAAGGAGAACAAGGCCCGCAAGCGGCTGATGGAGCAGATGGGGGCGGCGTACACCGCGCACGGCATCATCACCCTGGCCGGTTCCCGGATGTACACCTCGATGGCGGACACGGACGCGGTCATCGATGACGCCCTGACCCGCTTCGATCAGGTCTTCGCCCTGGTCGAGGGGGTCTGAGCCGGTGGCCGCCACCGCCCCTCAGGTGTTCGCGGTCGACCTGGGCACCTCGGCGTTGAAGGCAGCCCTGGTCGCCGCCGACGGCACCGTCACCGGCTGGGCGCAGCGGTCCCTGCCGCTGCGGGTGCTGCCCGGGGGCGGCGCCGAACAGGATCCGGCGACCTGGTGGGCCGCGCTCGGGGCGGTCGCCGCCGACCTGGGTCGGGCCCATCCCGACCAGATGCGGGCGGTGACCACGGTCTGTGCCTCCACCCAGGGTGAGGGCACCATCGCGGTGGACTCCGCCGGGGAACCCCTGACCCCGTGCATCTCCTGGCTGGACATGCGGGGAGCACCCCACCTGCGTCGACAGTTCGGCGGCTTCCCCGCGTACCAGGGAATGTCCGTGCGCCGCATCGCGCGGTGGCTGCGGCTCACCGGGGGGATGCCCTCCCCCACCGGCAAGGACCCCGCGGCCCACATGCTGTTCGTCCGCGACGAACTGCCCCGGGTGTACGCCCGCACCACCGCCTTCCTCAACGTGCTGGACTGGATCAACCTGAAGCTCACCGGTCAGACGGTGGCCACTGTCGACTCGATCCTCACCTCCTGGGTGACCGACAACCGCCGCCCCGGCCAGGTCCGGTACTCCCCTGCCCTGGTCGCCGACTGCGGCATCGACGCCGACAAGTTGCCGCCGATCGTGGCCTGCACCCAGGTGCTGGGCCCGCTGACCCCGGCCGCCGCCGCACACCTGGGGCTGCCCGAGTCGGTCCAGGTGGTGGCCGGGGCGATCGACACCACCGCGGCGGCGATCGGGGCCGGCACCACCGGCGACCGGCAGGCCCACCTCTACCTGGGCACCTCCTCCTGGATCGCCGCCCACGTGCCCGCCAAGAAGACCGACGTGGCGGCCGGCATCGCCTCGGTGCCCTGCGCGATCGGGGACCGCTACCTGATGACCGCCCTGCAGGCCACCGCCGGGGCCAACCTGACCTGGCTGCGGGACAAGGTCGTCGAGTACGACGATCCCCTGCTCGGCGCCGGTCACCTCAGCCGGGACGAAGGCACCATCTTCGACGCCTTCGACCTGATCATCCCCCGGGTGCCGCCGGGGGCCAACGGGGTGCTCTACACCCCCTGGCTGTACGGCGAGCGGGCCCCGGTCGACGACGCGAACCTGCGCGCCGGTTTCCTCAACATCTCGCTGGACACCAACCGCTCCGACCTGCTGCGGGCGGTCTTCGAGGGGGTGGCCCTCAACACCCGCTGGCTCACCGGGGCGGTCGACCGGTTCCTGGGCACCCCGGTCACCTCGTTGGCGATCACCGGCGGCGGGGCCCTGTCGGACTCCTGGTGTCAGATCTTCGCCGACGTGCTGGGGGTGGAGATCCGCCGGGACGCCGGACCGCTGGCGGTGAACGCCCGGGGGGCGGGGTGGATCGGTGCGGTCGGCACCGGTGGGCTCGGCTTCGGCGACATCCCCGACCTGATGCGTACGGATCGGGTCTTCACCCCGATCCCGCAGCACCGGGCCACCTACGACGAGATCTTCGCCGTCTACCGGGACCTGCACAAGCGGCTGGCCCCGGTGTACCGCCGGCTGCACCGGCCCCGCTGAGGCGTCTCCCATCGGTTGGGACGCAGGGCTCCGGTCGGCGGTCCCGGAAGTTCCAGAACTCATCGATGATGGCGCTTCTCTGCCAACGATGCGAGGCTGGTACGCCGACATCGGCACCGACAGGAGGGTACGTGGAGACGACACGGCGAGAGCTGCCCGAAACCTCTTCCGTCGAGGGCCGGGAACCCGAGGTTGACCGGCCCGAATCGCCGGCCGAGTCGACCGGTGTGGCCGGGCGGCTGGCGGCGGCCGGACGGACGGCCTCGCGCCTGCTGCGCCACGAGTGGACCCTGGCCTCGCTGGCCGGTCTGCTGTTGGCCGTCGTCCTCACCTGGCCGACCCTGAAGAATCCGTGGACCACCATCCCGGGCGACCTGGCGGATCCCACATTGCAGACCTGGCAGGTCGCCTGGGCCGGGCACGCCCTGCTCACCGACCCGCTGGCGATCTGGCACGCCAACGCCTTGTGGCCGGCCACCTACAGCTACGTCTACACGGACACCCTGCTCGGGTACGCCCCCGCCGGTCTGTTCGGCAGCGGTGTCGAGGCTGCGGTGTTCCGCTACAACCTGCTGTTCGTCTTCGCCTACGCGCTGGCCTTCGTCGGGGCGTACGCCCTGGTCCGCCAGTTGGGTGGGGTGCGCACGGCGGCGGCCGTCGCCGGCATCGCCTGGGCCTTCGCGCCGTGGCGGATGGCCCACAGCGGCCACCTGAACATCCTCTCCACCGGCGGCATCGCCCTCTGCCTGGCCATGCTGGCCCGCGGCCACGGCTGGTCCCTGCGCGAGGGTCACCGGCCGGACCTGCACCGCCCCGGCTGGATCGTGGCCGGTTGGCTGGTGGCCGCCTGGCAGGTGAGCCTAGGTCTGGCGATCGGCCTGCCCCTGATCTACATCCTGGCCGCCGCCGGGGTGGTGGTGGCGGTGGGGCTGGGGTGGTCCCGGTGGCGTGGCGGTCGGTGGGTGCTGGGCCGCCGGGTGGTGGTGGCCAACCTGGTCGGCGGCGCCCTCTTCGGGGCGGTGTGCATCTGGCTGGGCACCACCTACCTGAAGGTGGTGGAGCTGTACCCGCAGGCCCGCCGCGATCTGTCCTGGACGGAGATGTTCTCCCCGCCACTGCGGGGATACCTGGTCGCCCCGGCGGACTCCTGGCTGTGGGGCGACTACTTCGAGACCGCCCGCAGCCAGCTGTCCTGGCCCCCGGAGATGACCCTGCTGCCCGGCGTCACCTTGATCATGCTGGGGGTGGCCGGGCTCAGCTACTCGGCGTTCCGCCTGCGCTACCGCCTCATGCTGGGGCTGGGGGTGCTGGTCAGCGGCGCCCTGGGGCTGGGCAGCAACCTCGCCGGAGGCGGCGATCCGGGTTACCTGACCCTGTCGCGGCTGCTTCCCGGCTGGGACGCCCTGCGCACCCCCGGGCGGCTGATGGTCTGGACCAGCCTGCTGCTGGCCGTGCTGGCCGCCGGTGCGATCACGGAGTTCGTGCGGCAACTGCCCGACACGGGGTGGCAGCGGGTGGCCGGGCGAATCGTGCTGGTGGTGCCGCTGGTGCTGGTGCTGGCCGAGGGCGTCAACCGCACCCCCCACCCGGAGGTGCCGCCCGCGCCCACGGCGATCAGCGCGGCCCCCGAACCCCTGCTGGTCCTCCCCGGAGAGGGCATCTCCGAATTCCACGTCATGCTCTGGTCCACCGAGGGGTTCCCCCGGGTCGCCAACGGGTTCGCCAACTTCGTACCCCCCAGCCAGCAGGACATCCGCACGATGAGCATGTCCTTCCCCGACCCGGGCAGCATCGCCTTCCTCCGGCAGGCCGGCATCCGGTCCGTGGTCGTCCTGCCGGATCGGCTGGCCGGCACCCCCTGGGACGGGGTGACCTTCCGACCGGTAGAGGGTCTGGGCATCACCCGGGAGGAGATCGACGGGGCGGTGCTGTACCGCCTGGACTGAGCCGGCCTCTGCGGCCCGGGAGCTACTCCCGGGCCGCGCCCATCGGCGCGCGGACCAGGGCACCGTCGAGGTAGCAGTAGCGCCAGTCCTCGCCGGGCGCCAGGGACCGGATCAGGGGGTGGCCGGTCTGCCGGTGGTGCTCCTCGGCGTGGCTGTTCACCGAGTCGCTGCAACAACCCAACGCGCCGCAGGTCAGGCACATCCGCAGCTGCACCCAGTCGTCGCCGGACGCCACGCACTGCGGGCAGGCCTCGGCGTCGGACTCGGTGATGTTGATCCGGTCCAGGTGGGTGCAGGCGGTGCTCATGGTCTCCTCCCGCACGTACCGCCAGTTGCCGCGCAGCAGCCGGTCGGGGATGACCCGCGCCAGGTAGCGCGAGTTGGCCGCGAGCAGCGGGCTGGTCACGGCCAGCACCAGCACGTACAGGGCGATGAAGGGGCCCAGGCGGGAATCCAGCCCGGCGGCCAGCGCCAGGGTGGCCAGGATCAGGGAGAACTCGCCGCGCCCCAGCACGGTAAGGCCCACATTGGCCGTGCCCCGCTGGTTGAGCCCGAACAACCGCCCGGCGATCAGACCGGCCAGCACGTTGGTGGCCAGGGTCAGCAGGACCGCCAGCAGCACCGGTACGGCCACCGAACCGATCGCGCCGACGTTGATGCTGAGCCCGAACGCCACGAAGAACACCGCCGCGAAGACGTCGCGCAGCGGCAGGACCAGCCGTTCCACCCGCTCCCGGATCGGGGTACGGGACACCACCAGGCCGATCATCAGGGCGCCGATCGCGTCGGAGACACCGATCTCGGCCGAGATGCCGGCCACCAGCACCACCAGCCCGACCATCAGGATGGCCAGCAGTTCGTCCTCGTTGCTGTCGATGATCCTGCCGACCAGTCGGGCGCCGTACCGGGCCACGGCGAAGAGCACCACCAGGTACGCGAAGCTGAGCCCGATGCGCAGGGCCAGCTCTCCGGCCGATCCGGCCCCGGACAGCAGCGGCGACAGCAACGCCAGGTACAGGGCCAGGAACAGGTCCTCGATCACGATGATGCCGAGGATGACCGGGGTTTCCGCGTTGGCCAGCCGACGCAGCTCGATGAGCAGCTTGGTGGCGATGGCCGAGGAGGAGATGCCCAGCGCCCCGGCTATCACGAACGCCTCGTAGCCGCCCCAGCCCAGGGCCAACCCGAAGATCAGCCCGGCCCCGATGTTCAGGCCGATGTATGCCCCGGCCGCCACGAACAGCCGTCTGCCGCTGCCGAGCACCTGCTCGACCGGGAACTCCACCCCCAGGTGGAACAGCAGCAGGACCAGCCCCAGCGAGGCGAGCAGGCCCAGATCCTCGGGATGGGAGACCAGCACCGGGCCCGGAGTGCCCGGACCCAGCAGGATGCCGGCGAGCATGAAGAACGGCACCGTGGGCAGGTTGATCCGCCTCCCGAAGCGGGCCAGCAGGCCCGCGATCAGCACCAGGGCACCGAAACCCACAAGATCAGCGTGCACGGCGGAGACTCCTGAGGTGGACGCGAGGGGGTCGTCTGCGGGCGGTTACTCCGTGAAGTAGGTGCCGGACAGCAGAGCCCCCACCTTGCGAGCCTGCTCCTCGGACATCTCGATCACGGCCACCGGATCGTCCGCCCCGGCGGCGAGGACGTACAGGTCCCGGGTCCCGTCCCGGCGTACCACGATCGAGATCCGCTGGGTGTGGCTGCCCAGGTCCACGTCGTACCGTCTGCCGATGCCCGGCAACTCCTGCACATAGACGCCCTTGCCCATGGCCTCTCCCGCCGCCGCGCGATGTCCTGTCCGAATCCTACGAGCCACCGGCCGTGACGCCAGTACCCCGGAGGGGTCACGAGGTCAGTCGGAAGGTCGCGTCGTTGCGGGCCTGGGTGTCGGTGATCGGGTCCAGGCGCAGTTGGTAGTCGTAGTGCCGCAGGTACCGGTCGGGGTAGTTGTACGACTGGAACGACGACCAGCCGCTGTTGCCCAGCCCGGGGACCTGCCGGAAGGTGGCGTCGGCCGCGAAGACCGCACCGCCGTCGTTGGCCGCCAGCACGAAGTCGAACCCGTAGTGCCGCAGGTAGTGCCCGGGATAGTTGACCGACTCGAAGGAGACGTAACCGGCGTTGCCGGCCAGGCCGGGCACCATCCGGAACTGGGCGTCCTGGGCGGGGTTGACGTTCGCGTCGATGCGTACGTCGTAGTTGGCGTGCCGCACATAGCGGTCCTGGTGGGTGTACGCCTGGATCCGGTGGACCGGGGCGTTGCTGGGCCAGCGGGCCAGCACCCGGCTCTCCTCGGCGGCGGTCAGGTTGAGGATCGAGCCGTGCCGTTTGCGGCTGGCCCCCATGTGGAAGTCGGACCGGGTGCGGAAGTTGGTGACAGCGCCCAGGTTGGTCGAGGTGATCGGCAGGTAGCCGCGGCCGGTGGCGTACTGGTCCAGGTACAGCGCCCACTCGTTGCGGCCGTTGAACTGCATCCACATCGGCCCCTCGACCACGTTGCCGCCGCCGGTGCCGTTGGAGATGCCCAGGTGGGACAGGTTGCCCAGGCTGGTCCAGGAGCCCAGGATCGAGTTGCTGGCCTCGATCGTGATGTGTCCGTCGGCGGAGGCCCGGTAGTAGCGGTAGCCGCCGACGCTGTTCGGCACCTCGATGATCTGGGTGTCGATGATGCCCTGACCGCCACCCGGACGCTCGATGTACAGCTGCGGGGCGGTGAAGCTGCGGAAGTCGGTCGTGCGCACGTACCAGATCCGGTGCTTGGTGACCCCGTTGCGGGCGGAGTTCGTCGCCCAGTAGACGACGTAGTCGCCGGTCGCCTGGTTGTAGATGGCCTCCGGCGCCCAGGCATTGCCCGCGCCGGGGATCCCACCCGCGACGTTGATCAGCCAGGGGGTGGACCAGTTGACCAGGTCGCGGGACTCCCACACCACCAGGGAGGTGCTGCCCCGGTTGGCGGCGTCGTTCCACGAGGTGCCGCTGGCGATGCGCAGGTCGGTGGCGACGATCCAGTACCGGTCCCCGGCGGGTGAGCGGACCAGGGCCGGGTCGCGGACCCCCCGGGTGCCGATGGTGGAGAGCAGGACGGGGGCACCGTTGTTCAGGTCGCGCCAGGTCAGCCCGTCGGAGCTGTGGGCCAGGTAGACCTGTTCCCCGGTGGCGGACTCCCCGGTGAAGTGCGCCATCAGGTACCCGGTGAACGGATCCAGCGCGGCAGCTCCCGGCGCCTGCGCGGCGGCCTCGGCACGGGGTGCCTGCGCGGCGGGCAGCAACAGCAGGCAGACGGCGGCGAGCAGCGCACCCACCCGGCCCAGAACTCTCGACATCCGTTGCTCTCCTCGCCGGCGGGGTCCAGGGACAACGCTTGTGAGCGTTAACAACAACCCCGGCGACCCGCCGGGATCACTGTTATCGGCTTGTTTCGCAAGTGTTTACGGCCGCCTGTGCACTGTCAAGACATCGATGTGCATCGGTTGCCGGCGGGGTTCGCCCGAGCGCAGATCAGACCAGGCGATCGGGGCCTGTGGCCCGGGGCCCCGGTACTACGACGTGGGCGGGACACACTGGTCAGGACATCGACCGGAGCAGGGGGTACGGGTGCAGATGACCGAGGAACGGATAAGGCCGAACGAGACCACTGTGCCGCTGCTGCCCTGTGCGGCGGTGGACGAGACGATCGCCTTCTGGCGGGCCCTCGGCTTCGCGGTGACCTGGGAGCAACGCAAGCCTTACCTGTTCCTGGCCTTCGAGTTCAGCGGCTTCGAACTGCACTACGGCCGTCCGCCGCGCGGGTTCGAGCCGGCCGAACAGACCGTCGGCTGTCTGGTGATGGTCGACGCGGTCGCGCCGTACCATGCCGCGATCGTAGCGGGGATGCGCGGCACGTACGGCAAGGTGCTGTCCCAGGGGTTGCCTCGGATCACCCGCTACCGGCCCGGTGCGTCGCGGTTCAGCGTCGTCGACCCGTCCGGCAACACCATCACCTTCATCCGCCGCGACGAGCCGGCCGAGCTGGAGTACGGCGGGTCGAAGGAGCTCTCCGGTCTGGCCCGGGTGCTGCACAACGCCAGCATCCTGCGCGAGTTCAAGAACGACGACCAGGCCGCCTTCCGGGCGCTCAACTCTGGACTGCGTCGGCACGGCGACCAGGCCCCGGCCGTGGAGCAGGCGTTGGCACTCGCCGCCCTGATCGAACTGTCGACCGCGCTGGGCAAGGTGGACCTGGTGCCCGCCTGGGGCGACCGACTCCGCGCGCTGCCGCTGACCGCCCCGGAACGCGACCAGATCCGCCAGTCCATCGCCACCCCCGACATCCTGACCCCCTGGCTCCCCCACCCCTGACCACCCACCCGCCTCCGCCCGGCTGCCCCCGCCCCTCCCCCGCCCTGTTGATCAAGAGGTTGTGGTCTCCAGAACGCGATTTCGAGACTTCTTGATCAACAGGGCGTGGGCAGGGCTGGGCGACAGGACACTTCCGGGTTAGGGGTTGGTGGTGAAGCCGTCCAGGGTGGTGCGGGTTTCGGGGGTGTGCAGTTCTTGGAAGAGGGTGATGTGCAGGCCGGCGGGGGCGTCCAGGCGGGCGTTGACGGAGTGCCATGGGGTGGTGGTGGGTGGGGCGACCTGGGTGGCGCCTCCGGCGACCAGGCGGTCGGTGGCGGCGGGGGTGTCGTCGACCTCGAAGGCCACTCGCAATCTCGGCGCGACCTGCTGCCCGACCTCCACCTCGTCGATCATTCGCTTCTGCGCCGGGTTGGCGATCTCCAGGGTGGCCCGGCCGGCGTCCAGGATCACCACCCGGGCGTCGCCGTCACCGTTGTAGGCCGCCTGCTCGGGTAGGCCCAGCACGTCGCGGTAGAACCGGACCGCCGCCTCGTAGTCCTCGGCCTCGACGACCAGCCGCAGTTGGCGTACCGGCGACGTGGGCAGCTCAGACGGATTCACGTTTCAGTCTCCTACGCATCGGGGTGAACGCCGGTCCGCCGATTTCGGCGACCACCGGCGGTACGGGCTCGGTGTACGCCACGCTACTGAGGGCGGTAGCCCCAGCGGACGCATCCTGGCGCGTCACGCAGTGTCCCGGAAGCGGGACGTTCAGTTGACATAGGCGAGAATCCGTTTGCAGAGGAGAGACGTGTCCGAAAGCGAGAACCCGGCAATCCCCTCCCCGGCTCCCAAGCCGGGTCGACCGAAGACGAACCAGGACTGGTGGCCCAACCAGCTCAACCTTCAGGTGCTGCACCAGCACTCACCCCGGGCCAACCCGATGGGTGCGACATACGACTATGCGACCGAGTTCGCCGGTCTGGATGTCGAGGCCCTCAGACGTGACGTCTTCGAGGTGATGACCACCTCGCAGGAGTGGTGGCCGGCGGACTACGGCCACTACGGTCCGCTGTTCATCCGAATGAGCTGGCACTCCGCCGGCACGTACCGGATCGAGGATGGTCGGGGCGGTGCCGGCGACGGCGCGCAACGCTTCGCCCCCCTCAACAGTTGGCCGGACAACGCCAACCTGGACAAGGCCCGCCGCCTGCTCTGGCCGGTCAAGCAGAAGTACGGTCGGAAGATCTCCTGGGCCGACCTGCTGGTCTTCGCCGGCAACTGTGCCCTGGAGTCGATGGGTTTCAAGACCTTCGGCTTCGGTTTCGGGCGCGAGGACGTCTGGGAGCCGGAGGAGATCTTCTGGGGGCCGGAGGACACCTGGCTCGGCGACGAACGCTACAGCGGTGACCGGGAACTCTCCGGCCCGCTGGGTGCGGTGCAGATGGGACTGATCTACGTCAACCCGGAGGGTCCCAACGGGGTTCCGGATCCGTTGGCCTCGGCCCGGGACATCCGGGAGACCTTCCGGCGGATGGCGATGGACGACGAGGAGACCGTGGCCCTCATCGCCGGTGGGCACACCTTCGGCAAGACCCACGGGGCCGCCCCCGCCAGCTACCTGGGCCCGGAGCCCGAGGGCGCCCCCCTGGAGGAGCAGGGGCTGGGCTGGCGTAACAGCTTCGGCACCGGCATGGGCAACGACACCATCACCAGCGGCCTGGAGGGCGCCTGGACCCCCACCCCGATCACCTGGGACAACAGCTACTTCGACACCCTTTTCGGGTACGAGTGGGAGGTGCACGACAGCCCGGCCGGGGCGAAGCAGTGGCGGCCGAAGAACGGTGCCGCCTCCGACGCCGTTCCCTCCGCCCACGACCCCTCGATCCGGTACGCCCCGATGATGGCCACCAGCGACATCGCGCTGCGCGCCGATCCGATCTACGAGCAGATCTCGCGGCGTTTCCATGAGCACCCGGACCAGCTCGCGGAGGCGTTCGCGAAGGCCTGGTACAAGCTGCTGCACCGGGACATGGGTCCGGTGTCGCGTTACCTGGGGCCGTGGGTGCCCGAGCCGCAGCTGTGGCAGGACCCGGTGCCGCCGGTGGATCACGAACTGGTCGACGTCGCCGACCTGGAGAGCCTGAAGGCGGCCCTGCTGGCCGCCGGCCTGTCCGTGGCCCAACTGGTCCGTACGGCGTGGGCCTCCGCGGCGAGCTTCCGGGGCACCGACCAGCGCGGCGGCGCCAACGGGGCCCGGATCCGGCTGGAGCCGCAGCGCAACTGGGCGGTCAACGACCCGGCCGAGTTGGCCCAGGTCCTGCCGGTGCTCCAAGGGGTGCAGGAGGAGTTCAACGCCGGGCAGTCCGGGGGCAAGCGGATCTCCCTGGCGGATGTGATCGTCCTGGGTGGGTGCGCCGCCATCGAGCAGGCGGCCCGCAGTGCCGGGTACGACATCACGGTCCCGTTCTTCCCCGGTCGTACCGACGCCAGCCAGGAACAGACCGACGTGAACTCCTTCACCGTGCTCGAACCCCGGGCCGACGGGTTCCGCAACTACGTGCGCCAGGGGCAGAAGCTGTCGCCGGAGACCCTGCTGCTGGATCGGGCCAACCTGTTGAACCTCACCGCGCCCGAGATGACCGTCCTGATCGGCGGGCTGCGGGCCCTGGACGCGAACACCGGACAGACCCCTCTAGGGGTGCTCACCGACCGGCCCGGGATGTTGACCAACGACTTCTTCGTCAACCTGCTCGACATGGACACCCAGTGGAAGGTGTCCACCTCGACGGAGAACGTCTACGAGGGCCGGAGTCGGGCCACCGGCAAGGTGGTCTGGACGGCCACCGCGGTCGATCTGGTCTTCGGTGCGAACTCCCAGCTCCGAGGCATCGCGGAGGTGTACGCCAGCGCCGACGGCCAGGAGAAGTTCCTCCAGGACTTCGTCGCGGCCTGGGTCAAGGTGATGAACCTGGACCGCTTCGACCTGAGGGCGTCGACCCGGTACGCCTAGGGGTGGCGTTAGGGGGGTGGTGCGGCACTGGTTGCCGCACCACCCCTTCGTGTCGCCACATTTCCTGCCGAGGGTGTCACTTCCGGGCGGTCGACGGTGCTTACCAGGTATGGAGGAGGAAGCTGGTCGAGTCGGGCGGGCAGGGGTGGCCCCCGCGCCGACGGTGTCCGGGCCCGCCCGCCACACCGCCGGGCCGACCGTACGCGAGGGGGGTGGCGTGCTCGGGTCGATCGCAGCGGGAGAAAGCGGCATCCGGGCCGATCTCGAACAGGTCTTCCGGGCCAGCTATCCCCGGATCGTCGCGGTCGCCGCCCGGGTCCTGGGGTCCCGCGCCGAGGCCGAGGATGTGGCCCAGGAGGTGTTCCTGGCCTTCGGGCGCTCCTCGGTGCCGGCCGGTCAGGCGGTGGGCTGGCTGTCGGTCGCGGCGGCGCACACCGCGCTGAACCAGGTCCGGTCCCGCCGCCGCCGCACCGCCCGGGAGCAGTTCGCGGGCCCCCCGGAGGCGGCCCCGGACATCGCCGAGGCGGTGGTGACCCGCGACGAGTGTCGACGGGTACGGGCCGCCCTGGCCCAACTGCCCCGCCGACAGGCCGTCGCCCTCCTGCTGCGGCACAGCGGTCTCAGCTACGCCGAGGTCGCCGCCGCGCTAGACCTCTCCCCCGGCAGTGTCGGCACGACCGTACGCCGGGCCGAGTCCGCCCTACGCAAGGAGTTGAACCGTCATGCGTCATCCGAGTGACGGCACGCTGCGCCGGCTGCTGGACGAGCCGGCCGGTGTCACCGACGCCGACCGGGCACATGTGGCGAACTGCCCTACCTGCCTGTCGGCACTGGCCGCGGCCCGACAGGACGCGGCGATCAGCGCGGCGGCGCTGGCCGAGCCACCGCAGGTCGATGTGGAGGCCGGCTGGCAGCGGCTGATCCGTACCATCGGCGACCCCGACCCGGTCCGGGTCCGGGCCCCCCGGGCACGGCGGTGGCGGGCCGCGCTGCGCAGCCCGGTGGTCGCGGCCGTCGCCGTTGTCGCCTTGGTGGGTGGGGCCGGGGCCGCGGCGGCCGGGAACTGGTTGCAGATCTTCCACACCGAGCGGATCGCCCCGGTCACGATCGCCCAGGCCGACCTGGTCGCCCTGCCGGACCTGTCGGCGTACGGCGAGGTGGAGATGACCGAGGCGGCGAATGTCCGTCAGGTCGGCGACGCCGCCGAGGCGCAGCGGGTCACCGGCCTGCCCCTGCCCCGGGTCGACCGACTGCCCCGGGGGGTGAGCGGTGAGCCGACCTTCCAGGTCGGGGACCGCACCAGCGCCGTGTTCACCTTCTCGGCGGCCAAGGCCGAGCAGGTGGCCGCGGCGGCCGGTGAGCCGCTGCCGCAGCCGCCCGCCGGTCTGGACGGCAACCAGTTCCGGCTGACCGCCGGCCCCGGAGTCGCCGCGGTGTGGGCGGCCGAGCGGGGGGTGCCGAACCTGATCGTGGCGCGGATGGCCGCCCCGACCGCGTACTCCTCCGGCATCGAGCTGTCCACGGCGGTCGACTACCTGCTGTCGCTGCCGGGCCTGCCGGAGAACCTCGCCGCCCAGTTGCGGCAGTTCACCGGCGACGGTACGACCTTGCCGCTGCCGGTCAACGCCCGGTATCTGACCGCCGGCACCACCGAGGTGCACGGGAAGTCCGCCACGGTGCTCACCTCGCGGGACGGGGTACTGGCCGGGGTGGTCTGGGTCGACGCCGGGACGGTCACCGCGGTGGCCGGGCCGTTGACCGCCGACGAGGTGCTGTCGGTGGCGCGCGGCCTGCGGTGGGACCGGTGACCGGCCCGGAGGCCCGGCCGAGCGGCCGGGTAGCCGCAGAGAAGGGCCCGGTCACCCGGAACGGCGGTCGGCACCTCGCCCAGCGGGACCTCCTCGTCGAGCGGGACGGCACGCCTGCCGGGGTGCAGGACGGCGGATCGGTCGAAGCGGCGGAGCGACTGCTGGCCGAACTGCCACCCACCCCGGCGGTGTGGTGCTCGCAGTTGCGCAAGAGGTACCGGCGACGCACCGCAGTCGACGGTGTCTCCTTCACGGTCGACCGGGGTGAGGTGGTGGGGCTGCTGGGCCCCAACGGCGCCGGCAAGACCACCATCATCAAGATCCTGCTGGGACTGGTCCGACCGGACGGGGGCGAGGTGCAGTTGCTCGGACGACCGGCGGGTGATCCGCGCTCGCGGGCTCGGGTCGGCTATCTGCCGGAGCTGTTCCGGTATCAGCCGTGGCTGACCGCCGCGGAGGTGCTGACCCTGCACGTCCGGCTGGCCGGGACGCAGGTGCCGCCACGACAGCGGCAGGAGTGCCTCGCCGCCGTCGGGCTGGCCGACCGGGCCGAGGACCGGGTGGGGGGCTTCTCCAAGGGCATGCAGCAGCGCCTGGGATTGGCGGTGGCGCTGGTGGCCCGCCCGGAACTCGTCGTCCTGGACGAGCCGACCAGCGCCCTGGATCCACTGGGCCGGGCCGACGTACGGGACCTGCTGCTCTCCCTCAAGGCTCGGGGGGTGGCCGTCCTGCTGAACTCGCACCTCATCGGCGAGGTGGAACGGGTCTGTGACCGGGTGGTCATCCTCGACTCCGGGCGGGTGGCCGCCGCCGGTACCCTGGCCGACCTGCTCGGCCAGGGTGAGCTGCGGCTGCGGCTCGACGGGGTGGACGAGCGGGCCCGTGACCGGCTGGCCGCCGCCGGTGCCCTGACCCAGGAGGGGAACCTGTTCACCGTCCGGCTGTTGGACACCGAGCCGACCGCCGTACCGGAGCTGGTGGCCGACCTGGTCGGCCTGGGGGTGCGGGTACACGCGGTCGAGCCGGGGCGGGTCAGTCTCGAGGAGCGGCTGCTGGCCATCCTGCGTGCCGGAGGCGACCGGTGATGATCTTTCGGACCGTACTCACCATGGCCGCCCTGACCCTCCAGGAGGCCGCCCGGCGGCGGGTGCTGCGCTCCCTGGGCGCACTGACGGTGGTGCTGCTGGCGCTCAGCGCCTGGGGGTTCTCCCGGATCGACGCCGAGTTCGGCGGGCTGACCAGCGGCGAGGCCCGGCTGGTCGCGGCCATGGTGCTCAACCTGGTGATGTTCGGCCTGAGCCTGATCGCCGCCCTGGGTACGGCGTTCCTCGCCGGTCCCACCCTGGCCAGTGACATCGAGTCCGGGGCGGCCCTGGCGATCCTGGCCCGACCGGTGCACCGGTTCGCGGTGCTGGTGGGCAAGTGGCTCGGGCTGATCGCCTTCGGCGCCGGCTTCGTCGCCCTGGCCGGCCTGGCTCAACTACTGGTCGTACGGGTCACGGTCGGCTACTGGCCGCCGCAGCCGGTGACCGGCCTGGCGCTGCTCGCCGCGCAGACCGTCGTACTGCTGACCCTGGGGCTGCTGCTCTCCAGCGTCAGTTCACCGATGGCCTCCGGGGTGGTGGCCGTCGGCCTGTTCGGTGCCACCTGGATCGCGGGGGTGGTCGGCGCGTTCGGCACCGCGCTGGACAACGAGGGGGTGGCCCGGGTCGGTACGGTGTCCCGGATGCTGCTGCCCACCGACGGGCTGTGGCGGGGGGCGATGAACGCCTTCCAGGATCCGACCGTGCTGATGCAGTTCGGCCCGGCCATGCAGGGCCACCCGTTCCTCAGTGACGCCTCGCTGACCCTCACCTACCTGGCCTGGGCGGTCCTCTGGGTGGCGCTCGTGCTAGGCCTCACCGGGCTGGTGTTCCGCCGCCGTGACCTGTGATTCGTCGGCAGCGGCACCGGTGGCACCGTCACCGTCGAGGGGCGCGGCCCTGCTGGTCCAGGGCACGGGACAGGCGCCGGACGGCCTCGTCCATCAGGTCGGGCCCGGCGGCGGCGTAGGTGAGGCGCAGGTGCGCCGCCGGTGCTTCGGCGGCGTACCAGGGACGACCGGGGAAGACGACGACGCCCTCGGCAGCCGCGGCGGCGGCCAACGTCAGGTCGTCGGTGCCCTCGGGCAGCCGGAGCCACAGGTGCAGGCCGCCGCGTGGCACCGGCTGTCGGTCGACGAGGTCCGGCAGGTGCCGGCGCAGCGCGGTCAACAGCGCCTCGCGCCGGGCCCGCAGTGCGGTACGCAGCGCCCGGAGGTGACGCGCCCACGCCGGGGCGGTGAGGAACTCGATCGTGGCCTGTTGCAGTGGGCCGGCGACGAAGAAGTCGTCGAGCAGTCGGGCCGCGCGGAGCCGGGCACCGGCCGGCCCGACCGCGCCGAGTGCGGCCACCCGCAGCCCGGGTGCGGTGGATTTGGTCAGCGAGCGCAGGTAGACGACATGCCCGTCCGGGTCCTCGGCGGCCAGTGGCGGCGGGGCCGACCCGTCGATGGTGAGGTCACGGGCGTAGTCGTCCTCGATCAGGAACGCCCCGGCGTCGCGTACCGCCTCGGCGACCTGGGCTCGGCGGTGGGCGGCCAGGGTGGCGCCGTGCGGGTTGGCGTGCAGGGGTTGGCAGTAGAACAGCCGGGCACCGGTGCGGGCGAACGCGGCGGCCAGCTGGTCGGGTCGTACTCCGTCTGAGTCGGCGGGCACCGGCACCACCCGCAGCCCCGCCGCCTGGGCGGCGGCCAGCGCACCCAGGTAGGTCGGCGACTCGACGAGCAGTGCGTCGCCGGGCGTGGCGAGGGCCCGCAGGGCCGTCGACAGCGCGGCCTGGCCACCCGGACAGATCACCATGTCCTCGGCGCGCAGCCCGCCGCCGACCTCGCGGGCGAACCAGGCGCGCAGGTCCGCCCGTCCCTCGACCGGTCCACGCTGCCACGACGCGGGCTGTCGGGCGGCGCGGGTGAGCGCGGCGCCGAGGGCGGCGGCGGGCTGCAACTCCGCCTCCAGATAGCCGCCGGACAGCGGGATCGCCCCGGCGGGCGGTAACGCCAGTAACGCCTGCATCTCCTCCTCGCCGGGACGGCGGGCGCCGAGGGCGACGGTCTGCCAGGACAGGTCGGCGGTACGGGGCTCGTCCGGCCGGGCCGCCACATAGGTGCCTCGACCGGGCCGGGTCTCGACCAGGCCTTCCCGGACGAGGTGCCGGATCGCCTCGGCGACGGTGACCGGCGAGGCCCGGTGCCGACCGGTCAACTCGCGTACCGAGGGCAGTCGGGTGCCGGGACCGGCGACGGCGGCCAGCCGACGCAGATCTTGGATAACGCGGCCCGATGCGTTACCGTCATTCATGAGAGAAGAGAGTAGCGCTACTGCCCGGTCGACGGTAACGCCGCCCGATCGGGCGGTCGGTCTGATGCTCGGCGCGCTGGGCGTGCTCGCCTTCAGCATGTCGCTGCCGGCCACCCGGATCGCCGTACAGCAACTCGATCCGTGGTTCGTCGCCTTCGGCCGCTGCGTCGGCGCGGCGCTGCTGGGCTGGGCCTATCTGCGGGTCACCGGGGCGCCACGGCCGAGCCCGGGTCAGTGGCGCCGGTTGTCACTCGTCGCCCTCGGCGTGGTCGTCGGCTTTCCGCTGTTCACCTCGTTGGCGCTGACCACCCAGACCGCCTCGCACGGCGCGATCGTCATCGCCGTGCTGCCCGCCATGACCGCCGTGTTCGCCGTGCTGCGCGCCGGGGAACGCCCGCCGCCGCTGTTCTGGGTCGCCAGCACGGGCGGACTGCTGGCGATCCTCACCTTCCTCCTCGCCAACGGCGCGGTGCTCGGCACCCCGGCCGTGGCGGACCTGTTCCTGCTCGCGGCGGTCGTGCTCGCCGGTCTGGGGTACGCCGAGGGCGGCGCGCTCGCCCGGGAACTGGGCGGCGCCCGGACGATCTGCTGGGCCCTGCTGCTCTCGCTGCCCGTCACCGTGCCGATCACCGCCGTCGCCGCCCTGGCCTATCCCCCGCACGCCGACGCCGGCGCCTGGTCGGCGTTCGGCTATCTCACCGTGGTGTCGATGTTCCTCGGCTTCTTCGCCTGGTACGCCGGACTGGCCCGGGGCGGCATCGCCCAGGTCGGCCAGATCCAACTCGCCCAGCCCGTGCTCACCCTGGTCTGGTCGGCACTGCTGCTCGGCGAACGGGTCACCCCGGCCTCGATCGCGGCCGCCCTGGTGGTGCTGGCCTGCATCGCGCTGGTCCAACGCACCCGCACCACCAGGCCGGCGACCGTGCCGGTGCCGGCGGCGACCGTCGCCGGTGAGAACGCCTCCCGCCGGTGAGAACGCCTCCCGCCGGTGACAGCGCCTCCCGCTGGTTACGGCTTGCGGCCGACCGCGCAGTACTGGTCGATCTCGGCGGGGTCGGGATCGGCGCCGTCGGGCCGCCAGCGGGTGACCGAGACGACCCCGGGCTCTACCAGTTCCAGTCCCTCGAACAGGGCGGCGATCCGTTCCGGACTGCGCAGGTGGTACTTGGGGTTGGCGGAGACGTTCCAGATCCGTGCCGCCTCGGTGACCGCCTCACTGGTGTCGCTGCCGTCGTACATCGCCAGGTAGCTGCCCGAGGGCAGTTCGGCCATGATGCTGTCGATGATCGACTTGGCTTCCTGGTCGGACTCGATGTGACCGAGGATGCCCATCAGGATGAGCGCCACCGGCTGGCCCAGATCCAGGATGCGGGCCGCCTGGCGAAGGATGCCCGCCGGGTCCCGCAGGTCCGCGTCGACGTAGTCGGTGGCGCCCTCGGGGGTGCCGACCAGCAACGCCCGGGCGTGGGTCAGCACCAGGGGGTCGTTGTCGACATAGACGATGCGCGCCTGCGGGTTCACCGACTGGGCCACCTCGTGGGTGTTGTCGGCGGTGGGCAGGCCGGTGCCGATGTCGAGGAACTGCCGGATGCCGACGTCGCCGGCCAGGTAGCGGATGGCCCGGGTCAGGTAGGCCCGGGAGAGGCGGGCGTTCTCCGCCAGCTGCGGCAGGTTGGCGATGATCTGGTCGCCGACCTCGCGGTCGGCGGCGAAGTTGTCCTTGCCGCCGAGCAGGTAGTTCCAGATCCGGGCGGTCTGCGGCACACCGGTGTCCAAGGTGGACCTGTTTCGTTCGCCACCGGTCACGGCCGCACCGTCCGCCACGATCACACCTCAGTCTCGTCTGGACTTACCCCGAAAGATGAAGGGAAGTCTAGACCGGGGTCGATGACCGCACCCTCAGCGACCCCTCACCTCCCGGCAACAGTTGCCGTCGACAACCGCGCAGCCTGCGACCCCGGGTCCGAGATGAGGGTGGCTCCCGCTGGTGACGTGGTTGGTACCGGTACCCCCCGGCCCCGTGACCGGGGGGTACCCCACCCAGCCGGATCAGTGGATGACGTCGTAGATCGCCAACTGCACTCCGTTGCCATAGGTGGCGTGCTCGACAAGGGTCAGCCGCTGCTTGTCGGCCCCCTCCGGGGCGAACAGCCGCCGACCGCCGCCGAGCAGCAGCGGAAAGACCAGCAGGTGGTACCGGTCGACCAGACCCGCCGCGGCGAGCCCTTGGGCCAGGGTGGCGCTGCCGTGCACCAGGATGGTGCCGCCCTCGCCCTGCTTGAGGGCGGCGACCTCGTCGAGGGACCGCAACACCGTGGTGTTGTGCCACCGGGGATCGGTGAGGGTGGTCGACACCACGTACTTCGGCATCGCGTTGTACGCCGCGAACTCCTCCATGGTCGGCCAGACCGGGGCGAACTCGTCGTAGCTGACCCGGCCGATCAGCAACGCCCCCGCCTCCTGCTCCTCGCGGGCCTTGATCTCCCACACGGCCTCGTCCATCGGCACGTCCTTGAACGTCCAACCGGCGTGCGGGTGACTGCCCCCGCCCGGTGAATCGATCACGCCGTCCAGGGACATGAACTCGGTGACGATCAACGTACGCATGGTGCGGGTCTCCTTCATCGACGAGCTGTGGTGCCTTCACCGCAACGTCGAACGGGCCCGGCCGGATTCGACAACCGACGGAGAAATTTCGTCGCCGACGAGCAGTGCCCCGTCGGTGCGACAACTCGCACCGACGGGGCACCGAATACCTCAGCGGACTACTTCTTGGGCTTGCCCTTGCCCTTCTTGTCCTTCTTCTTGTCCTTCTTGGGCTTGTCCGGGTCCGCGTCACCGATGGTGATCGTGGCCTTGTTGAAGTTGTTGCGCTTGTCGGCCTTCGACGGGTCGTAGTTCTTCTCGATGTTGCCCGCCGCGTCGACCGAGAACCAGTGGAAGGTCGTCGTCTCGGTCACGTGGAACACCTCGCCCGGCTCCCGGAACTCGGTCGCCTTGTAACGGGGCGAGTCGAGGGTCGGGCGGCTGCCGTCGGTGGTGTAGTAGATGGTCGCCGGCTCGCTGACCTCGAACCGTACGTCCACCGGGCCGGAGAACCGGCCGGCGCCCGGCACCAGCGTGGAGGTGGGGGCCTTCTTGTCCTTGCCCCACTCCGCCGCGATCCGGAACATCTCCATGATGCCGTTGGCGTACTCCATGGTCTCGGCGTGCCCGCTGACCAGCTCGGGGTTGCCCTCCCACGGCGGCTGGAAGGAACCGCCCTGCCAGTTGCCGGTCGCCGGGTTGTAGACCGAGCCACCGACCTCCCAGCCGAAGGAGTAGATGCCGTAGGTGTGGTACAGGTCCTCGCGGACGTTGCCGGCGGACGAGTAGAGCACGTCGGAGGAGCCACCCACGTTCTCCGGGGTGACCACGGTCTCCCGGTACGCCTTCACCTGGGACAGGATGCGGGAGGCGGCCTGCCAGTAGAACATCTCGTCACCCAGCGGCGGACGGGGGGTGGTGACCCGACCGTCGGCCTTGTAGGCGCCCGGCTGCCAGAACAGCTGGCCACCGTTGGAGTGCACCGACATGAAGAACTTGATGTTCGAGTAGGTCTCGGCGAGCCAGACGATGTTCTTCGCCTCCGGCTCCGACAGCTTCTCCGGACCCTGGTACGTGTTGCTGGTGCAGACGAACGAACCGCCGGCGTAACCGTCCTGGGCGGAGCCCACCCGGTAGTTGCGGTTCAGGTCCACGCCCCACGAGTTACGGCGAGCCGGGTCGGCGTCCGCGTCCGGGCAGTGGTTGGTCATGTTGCGCCGCTGCGAGGCGAAGTTGTAGAAGCTGTAGTTCGCCCCGTCGGGGTTGTTCGTGGGGATCAGGAAGATGTCGGTGTTGTCGACGATCTTCTTGGTCTCCTTGTCGGTGGCGTAGTTGGCGACCAGCCGCTCCGCGGTCTCCAGGGTGGTCGTCGCCGGCACCCACTCGCGGGCGTGGTCCTGGGCCTGGATCAGGACACCGGGCTTCTTGCCGTCACGGTGCTTGCCGATCCGCAGCACGCGGACCGTGTTCGGGCCACGCGGCACGTCACCCTCGGGCGCACCGACACGCTTCTCGTCCAGGAAGTCGCTCAGCGCCACCGGCGCCGTCGGCGCCACGATGCCGGTGCCGGCGTTCGTGCGGTACGGGTGCGAGCGGTCGATCAGCCCGTTGGACTGGGTCTTCAGGGCCGTCGCGACCTCAGCGGCGGTGCTGGCCAGCGCACCGGAGGAGTCCTTGGCGAGCAGGACCCGCACGGCCTTGCCGTTGACCTCAACGGACAGCGGCAGGTTGGCGCCGGGCCGGTCGACGAACTCGACCGTGATGTCGTTGCCGCCCTCGTGGCCCCAGGCCGCGGAGGTGACGACGACCGCGGACTGGCCGGTGCCACCGATGGTGGCCTGCGCCTTCCGCTGGTAGCCGTTCGTCTTGTACGGCAGGTAGACGATCTCGGCGATCTTCGGGTTCTCCCGAGCGATCTCGTCCATCCGGTCGTGCAGCTGCTGCGGGTGCTTGTACCCGTCGACCAGGTTCCACTTGTAGCCCGGCTTGTCGGTCAGCGGCGGCTCGCCGTCTTCCAACCAGTCGGACACCGGGCCGACCGCGACGCCACCGGTGGAGCTGGTGACCCGGATCTGGCTCGGCCGGGTGTCCAGCTTGAACAGGTTCCGGTGGAACATGTACTGGCCGGAGTCGATGAACCGGCTCATCGTCCGGGCGAAGGCGAAGTCGGTGCCCTGGCCGGAGTCGTTCTCCAGCTGCATGCCGACGATCGGGTCGGTCTGCGCACCCTCGGTGGTGCGCGCCTCGACGTAGAGGAAGCCCTGGCCCTTGGTGGTGAACCAGTCGGCGCGCGCGATACGTACCGCCGCCTCGTGGCTCTGGGTCGACATGGTCGTCGCCTCGGGCATCGACCGGGCGGTCGCGGCCCGGGCACCGACGGCCTGGAACCCACCGTCGGCCTCGTCGCTCCAGGTGAAGCCCTCACCCTCGGCGAGGATCCGGACCCCCATCGCCTCAAGTTCGACGCGCTGCTCGGGGGTCACCACGGCTTCACCCTCGATGCCGTCCGGCACCCGCTGAAGGCCGTGCTCCAGGTCGAAGCCCGCAGCCACCACCCGGTCGAGCATGTCCGACCCGGTCAGGTGGATCCGCACCACGTCGGCGTTGTCCGCGTGCTCCAGGTGGGAGCGACCGGCCTCGGCCGTGGGCTCCGGCGCTGCCGCGGACTCCGCGACGGCCGGTTGGCCGGCCAGCAGAACGCTGCCCACCAGCACGGGTACTACGAGAAGAGCGATGCGTTGTCGCGTGCGCCGCATTCTTCCCTCCTTATTTACTCGAGGCATGGGTGGGAAGAAGCTACCGGCGCCAGTCGCGCCTGACGGCCTGCGTCGGGCCCAGTTGACCGAATCTTGAGTTAAGGGGGGCCGGTCCGGGTCAGACACGCGGCGGGGAGCCGCCGGAGCCGGCCGCCGGGAGGCTCCCGACGGCCGGCGCAACAGCCGGTCAGTGGATGACGACCGGGGCCTTCGGCTGGTCCCCGGGCTGGTCGTCGAGCAGGTGGGACCGCTCGCGCCGACGGGGCAGGAAGGCCGCCGGGATGAGGGTCAACGCGACCAGGGCGAAGGCCACCCAGAAGGTGCTGGCGAAGGCGTCGGCGGCGAAGTTCAGCCCCCGCTCGATCAGCGACGGCTCGACCGGGAACTGCTGGAGCAGTTCCGGCTGCTGCTGGGCCGCGATGGCCAGGCCGGCCTCGGTGACCGGGTTCCCGTTCGGGTCGGTCACCCCCGGGATCGGGGTGGACTTGTTCAGCTCGTTGGTCAGGATCACCGACATCACCGCGGCTCCGATGGAGCCACCGATCTGCTGGAGAATGTTGACCAGGGTGGAGCCGCGGGCCACCTCGTGCCCGGTCAGGGTCCGCAACGCCGAGGTCATGATCGGCATCATGGTGCCACCCATGCCCAGACCCATCACGAACAGCGAGCCACAGATCAACACGTACGAGGTGTCCGCGTCCACCTGGGTGAAGGTGGCGAACCCGGCGATGATCAGCAGCAGGGCGAAGGGCACCGTCCGGCCCACCGGCACCTTGTCGGCGAGCATCCCGGCGATCGGCATGGTCACCATCGCCCCGATGCCCTGCGGGGCGATCAGCAGACCGGCGGCCAGGGTCGACTCGCCCCGCACCTGGAGGAAGTAGCTGGGGAACAGCAGCCCGGCACCCATGAAGGCGATGATGAACACGAACATCGTCACCGCCGCCACGGTCAATCGGCGGTTACGGAACAGCCGCAGGTCCAGCAGGGGGTGCCGGGGCCGGAACGAGTAGACGACGAAGGCCACCACCAGGGCCGCGCCGATCAGCATGGGCACCCACACCCCGTTGTCGGCGAAGGTGCCGGTCTCCGGCAGGGTCGACACGCCGTAGAGGAACAGGGCCAGGCCGGGCGAGAGCATCAACATGCCGAGGAAGTCGAAGGACTCCGAGGGCTCGGGGTTGTCCTTCGGCAGGGCCATCTGCGCGTACACCAGGGCCACCAAGCCGATCGGCAGGTTGATCAGGAAGATCCAGTGCCAGCTCGCCACATCGATCAGCCAGCCGCCGAGGATCGGGCCGCCGATCGGGCCTAGCAGCATCGGGATGCCCAGCACGGCCATCAGCCGACCGATCCGGTGCGGCCCGGCCGCCCGGGTCATGATCGTCATGCCCAGGGGCATGAGCATTCCGCCGCCCAGGCCCTGCACCACCCGGTAGGCGATCAACTGCCCGATGGTGTCGGCGGTCGCGCAGAGCCCGGACCCAATGGTGAACAGCGCCAGGGCCAGCATGTAGAGGCGCTTCGTGCCGAACCGGTCGGCCGCCCACCCACTGAGCGGGATGACCGTGGCCAGGGCGAGGGTGTAGCCGGTCATCGTCCAGGCCACCCGGGCGTACGAGGCGTCGAACTCGCTCTGGAAGGTCGGCAGGGCGACGCTGACCACGGTCACGTCGAGGATCGACATGATCGCGCCGAGCACGACGACGCCGGCCACCTTGAGAACCGCCGCGTCGAGCTTGTCCGAGGTCGGGACAGACTGCTGTTTCACCAGGTCTCCTGAATCGAAAGTGCCCGTCGGGCGTCACTGCCGGCACCAGCCGGCGATGGCGGGCATGACCATGGGCGCGAACCCGCAGCGCAGATTAGCCCGCTCCTGTTTCGCCACGCCCATGAATTAACGGTCAGCAGACAAACACGTCACGTGTTCTGCATCACTGGACCCGGTGCTCGGAGATGCCGCCAACACTCAGCGGTGTGGACCAGGGGCGGGAGGCCCGGCACGGCGGTGGCAGAGATTGCCGCCTGCGGTGAACCGACTCCGCTCTCGCTTCGTCAGGGGGTTGTCCGCACATTCCCCGAGCTTCTCCGGAGAGCAGCACATGGTCGACAAACACAGCGACAACACGGAAAACATCAGGATGCGGCGGCGGCGATATGACCAGACGGTCCGCTCCATGGGTGGAAGGACCTCGCCGCAGTCGAGTTCGGACTCCGACACCGCCGACACCCGGGATGTGACCGCGCAGAACCTGAGTCGGATCGATCTCCGCGAAACCAGCGACGGTCAGTCCGCGCAATGGGTAGCTACCGCGGCTCCCAGGAACGCGGTCACCTACGACCCTTCGTTCCCGTATTCCCAGTCGGGCCAGCCGGGCCTGACGGCCCACGGCACTCTCCAGCACGAAGTGGGTGGCCACGAGCAGGCCGACCGGGTCTATCAGCACCCCGACGACCCTGACCTGCGCGGGGTCAACATGCACCTGCCCGGTCAGAGCGCGGATGATCCGGAGTGTGTCGCCTCCTACCAACGGCAGTTCGCGACCATCCAGGAGAACTGGGACGTCGTGACAACCGCCCTGGACCAGGACCGGGCGGTCAACCAGGACCCCGCATGGAGGGACCACGTGAACAGCCGAATCCAGTACGCGCAGGCGACGGCGCATGTCCACAACGAGTCGACCGCCATCGACCTGACCGACTCCCTCAGGGGTGCAGGCCTCGCCGACGGCCCGCTCGGCAACCAGCTCCGCGCCATCACCAGCGAGGCCCGCCGTCGGCAGATGCTCGGTGGCGAGGTGGAGCGGATCCCCCTGGTGACCGCCACCTCGTCCACCCGGATGACCGCGTACACCCACACCCTGGGCGGTGCGCAGGGATGGCAGCAACCCAAACCCAAGGGCAGGAAATGACGACCGTGTACGACTCACCGCCAGCACCGGCGACGGTCGCCGTCCCAGCGCCGCCACCACCGGCGCCACCCCGGCCGCGTTTCATCTCCTTCCTCGACGACCAGGAGTACGACGAGGCAATGGTCCGGCTGAGCCTCTGGGTGGAGCATGTCCTGCTGCCCACGTACGGCCGTGAGGTGAGTTCGGTAGCGCCCTGGTGTCCGCAGTGGTGGAACCATGCCGAGGCGGTGGTCCAACTGCACGCGCTGTGGCTGGCCTGGGAGGAATTGACCGGCTATGCGGGCGGTCCGTTGGGTCCGGCCAACTGGCACCGGGACTACCTGGGCCCGGTGATGAACTCGCTGCGGGACCCGGCCGGCCCCTTCGCCGGCTGCAAGACCGGATCACACCGGGCCAAGACGACGCCAGTCGTGGAACCGTTTCCGATGGACCGCTGAGGGTGGGTCTGCGGTGGCCGTCCGCACGGCCACCGCAGACCCCTCCCGCCTCAGCTGCGCCGCTGGCGTTGGCCCTGGCCTTGGCCCTGACCCTGGCCCTGAGTCGTCGACGATGGGCCGGCCTGGTTCTGGTAACCGTACGGGTAGCGTTGATCGAAGGTCTCCCTCGGAACGGGCCTGCGCTCCGCCGGATCCATGGCCCACTCCCTCTGGTCCGCTGTCCGGCTGATGTAGGTTCCGTCACGCTCCGACCATTGCCAGGGGTTGCCCGGGTCGGAGCTGGTGGGTGAGGGGGTTCGCAGTGAACCGGAGGGTGAACTGCGGTCGGTACGGGCGGGGCCCGCGTGGTCGGGAATCTGGCTCAGGTGCTGCGGATCGACGAGGCCGGAGCCACTCTGGTCGCTCAGGATGCCCTGGTAGTAGAGGGCTTGACGACCGGTTAGCCCCGCCGCCACCGCTGGGGCGCTCACCCGCAGCTCGGCCTGCCCGGGCGCAAACCCGTAGGTCGTTAGGCCTCCCCTACCGGGCACCGCCGATGCCGGTGACGCGGCGCTGTAGTTGGCCCGGGCTGTCACCCGTGACCTTTCACCCCGCGTCACCTGCGCGTTCGGAAACAGGGGCTTGATCCTTTCCCTCAGGCGTTCAATGCGTTCCTTGCACGGATTGCAGGTGCCGTTCACCGCCGTGAACTCGAACTCGACCCGTTGAGCGCCTGCGGCGTGCGTAGTGGCGTATCTCCGCAGCGCCTGATACGTCTCCTCACAGGCGCCGACCTCGGCCTCGCTCCTCGTGTTTGCGACATCCACAGAGGCGCCAGGCCAGTTCGAGAAGGACGAACTCCGGTAGGTGTGGTCCCTGCTCCTGAAGATCCGGTCGCTGAGTAGGGAGCCGTCGGCCAGCGGCAGATCAACCTCTTTGTTGTTGATGTAGACCCGCACCTTGAGCCATGTCTGCCCACGGACATCCGGGACGACCGCCGCGAGATCGTCAAATCGGTTCTGGGATGCTTGCCCGTACCCCGGTTGAGTCATTGTCGTCTACCTCCTGACCGGCTGCGGCAGGATTGGCCGCAGCACCAGCAACAACGGCTGCTCCGGCCAACCGGTTCACCCGATCGCCGCCGTTTTCAAGAATGTCCTTCAGCAGGTGAGGTTGTCTTCATTTCCGACCTCCACGCCGAGACTGGTGGCGAAGCGTTCGTAGGCCGCCACTCTGGCCTGTACCTGGGCGGGATTTCCCCCACCGCATTCCAGGGCGCCGTTGATGGTGCGGATGGTCTCGCCGAAGCCCCCGCCACCGGTCATCGCGGAGTGGGCGGTCATCGTGCCCGCCCCGGTCTGGGTCGTCCAGAACCACAGCGCGGTCTGCCAGGCGACCGAGGAATCGTCGCGTACCAGGTCCGGCTGGTTGAGCAGGTCCAGGCCGAGGGCGTCGCCGGCGGCCTTGTAGTTGGTGTTCCAGCTGAGCTGGATCGGACCGCGTCCGTGGTACGCGGTCTGTCCGGCCGGACACCCGTACGGCTGACCGGTGTCGCAGTAGTTGCCCCAGGCGGCCTGGTTGATCTCCTCGATGTGCACCAGGCCACCGGACTCGTGGTTGACGTTGGCCAGGAAGGCCGCCAGTTCCCGCTTGCGGGTCCGCTCGTCCCCGGTGGCGGCGAAGGCGGGAAACTTCGCCATCGCGTCCCGGAGCCCGGCGTAGGTGTAGAACGAGTTCCGGTTCGGAAACATCGCCGTGAAGACCGACTCGCTGAGCAGGGTGGACCCGTCGACGTCCGGCCCGTCCCCGTCGGGCGGGGTGGGGTCGGGATCGGGATCGCCGTCGGGCTCCGGATCCGGTTCGTCCGTCACGGGGTCCGGGTCGGGCTCCTCCGTACCGGTGGAGGTGTACTTCTCAAACAACCCTCGGACCTGGAACGGGTAGGCGCCCAGGGCCAGCACCGGCATACCGCCCTGGGCCTCGACGGTCTCCAGGCCGATCTCCCAGGCCATCAGGGTCAGGCTGAGGTGGTCACCGACCACCTTCTTCTCCTTGCTCAGCTGCCCGGTCCTCTCGGCCAGGTGGCAGAAGTACCGGGCATGGGCGTGGATGGAGTCCTCGGGGTCGAGCACAGAGGCTTCGCCGCTGTCGTCGTCGTCCTCGCCGAACTCGTCGAACACCTCCGGGGTCAACTGGGAGAGCCCCTTGCGGCCCTGCGGGCCCTCCATGTCCGGGTCGAAGGCCGAGGCGTAGTCGATCTGGGCGGCCAGGATCACCGGGGTGAGCAGGTCGCACTTCTTGGCGGCCTCCCGGATCGGTGCGACCAGATCCTGGTCCGGGATGTTCCTCGGGTCGAAGGTCCCACGGCCGTCGCCGCCGGAGAGTTCGATCAGGGCGTTGACCCGGGAGGTCTGCCCGTTGGGGTCCGAGGGGTCCGCCGAGGCCGAGGTCAGTTGCGAGCCGCCGGCCATGGCGAAGATGACCAGCAGGACTATCAGGGCCAGCAGCGCCAGGACCACCAGCGGGAACAGCCCGACCACCGAGATGACCGCCCAGAGCAGCTGGGAGGCGTCCAGTTTGAAGATCGAGCTACCGGCCTGCCGGGCCGCCTGGGCCTTACGCAACGCCATGCCGGTCAGCCGGCCCGGTGGGACTCGCGGCGGCGCCAGCGTGCCGCGGCCCGGTCGGTGATGGCCTGCACCTCGGCCTTGGCCGCGGCGGAGATGGGCCCGGCGTCGGGCTCCTTGAACCAGGGGCGCAGCCGGATCAGCGCCGGGCGTACCCCGGTGGCCAGCAGCAGGGCGCTGCCCTTGGGCAGGGCACGGATCTTGTCGGCCGGCAGCACCTGCTCCTGTCGGTAGGACACCGACCGGGAGGAGCCGTCCCTGGACCGGGAGTAGCTGGGGGTACGCACATCGTGCTGCCCGACCAGGCGGGCCACCTTGTCCACGAAGTCCGCGTCGTCCAGCCCGGCACCCAGCAGCTTGATGGTGGCGGCGCTCCACAGGGCGTCCATCCCCGCCTCGCCCCAGACCCGCACCCCCTGCCGGTAGCTCTGCAGCAGGGTCACCACGCTGATCCCCCGCGAACCCAGGTGGCTGTAGAGGTCGGGCAGGTCGGAGATGCGGCACACGTTGGCCGCCTCGTCCAGGATGGCCGTCATCGGCGGATCCAGCCGTCCGCCCATCCGTTCGGCGGCGACCACCGCGGCCCGGATGACGGCGTCGGCCAGCCCGGCGATCACCCCGGCCGCGGAGCCGCCGCCGTCCTTGGAGAGCAGGTAGAGGGTGTCCCGGCCGAGGACGTGCTGCTCCGGGACGAACTGCGGAAGGTACGGATCGGGGCTGACCCAGGCCAGGATCTCCGGGTCGAGCAGGCAGGCCACGCACTGCCGGGCGGTCTCGTAGATGCCGTCGCGGGTCTCGACCGCCCCCCGGACGGTGCCCTGCAACTGCTCGGCCATCGCGGTCATGCCGACATCGCGCAGCAGGTCGACCGGGGTACGGTCCGCCGGGTCGGCCAGCCAGGCCAGCAGGTCGTTGACGGTGGCCCCGCTGCGGGAGGCGGCCAGGAAGAGGGCGGTCAGGGTGTTCTGGGCCGCGGCGATCCAGAAGTCCTTCTTGGAGGAGTCGTCGTTGACCGAGCTGACGAAGTGGCCGGCCAGGCGTCGGGCGCCCTCGATGGTGTCGCAGCCGCTGAGCATGTCCCACCACATGTCGCGTTCGGTGTAGGCGATGCCCTGCGGGTCGAAGGTCCACACCCGGCCGACCTTGGTGCGCTCCTGCCGGGTGACCGTGAACACGTCGGACTTGTTCGAGGTCAGCAGCACCGGGCCGGGTGCCCGCAGCACCCGGGGGATGGCTATGCCGGTGGACTTGCCGGCCCGCGGTGCCATCAGGTCCAGTTCCACGTCCTCGTAGGAGGAGCGCAGTTCCGGCCCGGCGGGCATCAGGTCACCGAGCAGGTTGCCGGTGTCGTCCGGGCGCAGCCGGGCCACCTCCTTGAGCCCGGGGCGCAGGTCCCGGGCGCGGGCCTCGATCCCCTTGCCGGTCATGGCGCTGAGTTCGGCGGGACCGGCGAGGCCGTGCGGTCGGCGCGGGCGACGCACGATCCCCCGTACCAGCAGGGCCACCGGGGAGGCGGCGACCAGGAGCAGGGCGGCGGCCCCGCCGTAGACCAGATGCGGGGGTACGCCCGGCCAGACCTGGTCGGTGGCACCGGTGACCAGGTGGAGGTAGACCTGCGGGGTGAACGGCGGCGGCTGCCAGCCGTGCCCGGCGAGCAGGGCGGCCAGGGTGCCGCCCAGCCACAACGGCACGAAGATCACCAGGTTGAGCAGGGCGAAGCCGGGAATCAGCCAGGGCAGCCAGTCGCCCCCCACTCCCCCCGGGCGGCTCATCGCCGCCCCGATTCGCTGTACGGGGCGGGGGCTACCAGGTCCCCGCCGGTCACCGCGCGTACGGCGGCGGCCCGCTCGGCCAGCAGTCGGTCCGCCTCTCCGTTGGCGATCCAGCGGGTGTTCGTGTCGTGCAGGTGGCGTTCGGTGTCCGTGATCGCCACCCGGATCGGGATGCCCGGACGGCCACCTACCTTGATCAGGAACCGGCCCCGGCCGGGTGGCTCCTCGTTCCCGCCGTCCTGCGCCCAGCCCGGCGGGGAGGACCAGGAGGACACCAGATCGATCTCGCGGCGGGACAGCCCGACCACTCGGCCCAACTCCTCCATCTCCGCCCGGGGCAGACCGGCGCAGGCCACCATGCCGGCCCGTTCGACGAAGCCCCGGGCCTTGGCCTTGTCGGCCTCGCTGCCGAGGGCCTCGGCGTCCTTGAGGGTGTGGGTGATCTTCGCGTCGGCCAGGCCGAGCGACCGGTTGAGCCGAGTGAGGGCGTCGATGCGGTCGACGATGCCGGAGGCGGCCCGCAGCGGACGCCACAACTCGTCCAGCACGGTGAAGAACCAGCGCCGGGGCGCCAACCCCGCGTCCGCCAGGGCGTGCGAGGCGGCCACCGTACCCAGCCCGTCGGACCAGGCGGCGAGCATCGCGGCGGCGGTCAACTGCCCGTCGGCCTCGCCGATGCGGGAGATGTCGATGCAGACGGCGGTGGCGTCCGGGTCGATGCGGGTGGAGGTCTCCGAGGCGAAGGTGTCACCCAGCGGGCCGTCGAGGATGCCGAGCAACGACCGGTGCAGCGGATCGACGGCGTCGCGGTAGCGGGACTCCTGCCCCCGGTCCAGGGTGACCTGCCGGACCCGGGGCGGTCCCTCCTCCAGCACGGCGAGCAGTTGCGGCAGCCGGAAGGTCTGGCCCTGCGGGGTACGTTCCCGCAGGTGCCGCAGACAGGCGGAAAGCACGGACTGCTCGTGGTCGCTGATCGGCCCACCCCGGACGATGGTGAGCAGGGCCGCGACCATGTTCAGAACCCGGCCGTGGGTCTCGGCCTCCAGGGCCTGCCCCGCTTGTCCCCCGATCCTCGCTGCCGCGGCGCCCATCGCGCCCGGGTCCAGGATGTTCAGGCCGCCGACGCCCCGGGAGATGGAGATGACCTGTCCGCCGAGGGCCCGGACGGTGTCGGCGTAGTCCGGTTTGAGGTCACCGAGCACCAGCGGCACCACCCCCTGGGCACTCAACCCGATCAACATCCGGTTGATCAGTGTCGACTTGCCCAGGCCGGGCATGCCGAGCATGAACAGGGAGGGATTGGAGATGTACCGGGCCCGGGTGAACCAGTTGAGGGGGTCACCACAGACGGTGGCCCCGGTGTGGATGTGCTGCCCCAGCGGGACCCCGGTCATCGGAGCGCCGGAACCGGAGGCGAAGGGCCAGAGCCCGCAGGCCTGCACGGTGGTGGCCCGCCACATGGTGGGCGGATCGAACGCCGCCACCCGACCACCACCCAGGGCGTACGAGCCGCGGTGTGGCACGGTGTCCTCCCGGTTGGCCCGGGCCAGTCGCCGCAGGTAGCGCTGTTCGGCCGCCGCCTGCTGGGCCTGCCGCCGCTGGGCGCGGCGCAACTCCCTCGCGGATGGCCGGCCCCCCTCGTCCGGTTCGATGTCCTGCTCCTCGACCGGGGGCACCACCAGGTCGGACATCGCGTTTCCGGCCCCGGCGGCACCGCGGGGCCACCCCGCGCCCAGGCGGAACCGGCCGGCAGCGCTCACAGCGCCTCCTTCAGCTCGTGCGGGACCATGGTCTGCTCCCAGGGCAGGATGCCGACCGGCAGGGCGCAGGAGAACGCGGCGGCCTGCATCCGGTCGGCCGGGCGCATCGCGATCCGGGTGGCCCCGAGCAGGTTGCGCATCGTCACCTCGGCATCGCGGATGTCGGCCACCGAGTCGACCGTCAGGGTCACCAGCATGGAGAACTCGACCAGACCCGCCCCGGAGGCCTCCTCCGCCGCGGTCTGCTCGGCCGCCTCGATCTCGGAGACCGCCCGGGCCCGGACCAGGCCACGGGTCGAGTTGGCCATGAACTGGGCGGACCGACGATCCGATTCGACGATCTTCGCCGAGGTGGCCGGGTCGATCGGGCGGTAGACCAGGGCGACCCGTTTACGGCGGATGCCCAGGGCGGGGTCGAGCAGGCTGCGCAGCACCCCGGAGCGCACGGTGCCCCGAGGTGCCAGGGTCAGCAGCCAACTGCGGGAGACCCCGGAGTCGTGCTGGTAGTGGCTGACCGTCTCGACGGCCGCGGCCGGCCCGGCGTCGGCCCAGTCCAGCCCGGTGTGACCGTGCTGGGCGCGTACGTCGAGGACCTCGGCGGCGACCGCCGGGTCGTACGCCACCCGGACCACCTCGGCGATCCGCTCGGCGGACAGCGGCTCCGCCGACCCCCCACCGGCCGCTACCAGGCCGCTGAGCACCCCCGGCAGCCGCAGCGCCAGATCGGCCACCATGGTGTCGTGGTCCCGACGGGCCCCACCCGGTGCCGAGTAGGTGAGGGTGAGGAAGGTGTTCATCTCCGAGGAGGCGTCCGGATAGTTGCGCACCACCTCCTCCATCACGGCCCGGGCGGCCGGGGGTGCGTCCGGTGAGATCCGCCCCAGCACCTCGGTGGCCAGCCGGGTACCCGGATCCGGTGCGGTCTCCACGACCACGGCCGCGCCGCGCAACCCCGGCTCGTGGGCCAGCCGGGACAGCCACTCCCCCCACAGCGCCACCCACGTGTCGACCTGATCGGAGTCGACCAGGGACCCGCCGTCCGGCTCGCAGCTGAGCACGACGGTGTACTGGTTACGGTGGCGGTGGTGCAGCACCCCGAACGGGCGGTCGTAGGGGTCCCGCCCCTCCAGCATGGTCACCCGGCTGAGCAGTCCCGGTGGCCGGAACCGCCCGCCCGGTCGCGCCGACAGCGGGCCGGAGGCGTACAGGTGCCGCCCCAGCGACCTGCGACGCACCCAACCGATCCGGACGGCGGCCATGTTGTACACGTTGCGGCCGTCGGCGGTACGGATCGCCAGGGGTGCCAGCATCAGCGCGAGCGGCAACCCCACCACCAGGGCGGTGTTCAGGGAGATCATGGAGGAGATCAGGACCATCACCAGCCCGCCGAACAGGCCGACGGTCCCGACCAGGCCCAGCGAGCCAAGCCCGGCTTTGCGAGGGCGACGCCAGTTTCCGTACGTCGGTGTCTTCATGGATTCCGCGGTCGTACTCACGATGGTCCTTCTCCTCGTCGCGGCATCGGTCAGTCCCGGTCCCCGAGGGCCCCGCTGGCGATATCGCTGGCGTGTTTGTGGGTGGTGCTGACCGCGCTGGCGGTCTTCTGCACGACGGTGGCGCTCTGGCCCACCGTCCAGGCGGCGGCGCCGACGGCACCTCCGGCGACCCGCCGCGCCGCCGTACCGGCTGCCGCCAACCGGCTCCCGGAACCGGAGCCACCGCCGGAGCCACCGGACGCTCCGCCGCTGGACGAGCCGCCCGACGAGCCGCCGGAGGAGGAGGCGGCCGAGCCGCCGCCGGTGGGGGTGCTGTTGCCACTCGGCGGCTTCGGCCGGCCGGAGATGGCGGAGCCGGCCCGGCCGCCAGCACCGGCGATCTTCCTGGCGCCGCTGGCGACCACACCGGCCGCGGCGCCGCCGACGGCCACGCCGGTACCGCTGCTGTCCCGCGAGCCGAGGGTAGCCATCGCCGGTACGACCAGCCGCATCAGCGCGGGCAGGGCGACCGCGGCCATCAGCAGCACGGCGGCACCGGCGAGTTTGTAATGTTTGGCGTTGTCACCGGTGGCACCGATCATCGCCGCCCCCGAATACATGATCAGCCCGACGACGGGTTTGAAGGCCAGCCAGGCCACCATCCAGGCGATGTGCTTGCGCCACCAGCCCCCGCCCCACTCGGACATGGAGGCGGCCGCGGCCATCGGGAGGGTGCCGGTGAGCAGCACCATCACCCCCAGCCGGATGTACATCAGGATGATGTGGACGCAGCCGGCGATCAGCAGCAACAAGCCGACGATGATCAGCAGGAAGGCGGTGAGCCCGTCCGTGCCGCAGTTGGCGATCAGCTTGAGCTGCGCCTTGATGCCCTCTTCGTAGAGATGGTGGGAGTAGACGTCCGCCTCGCTGGCCAGCCAGTTGATCACGGTCCACGCCGCGCCCACCGTGAGGACCATCCGGACCAGGCCCATCAGGGCCACGGTCAGCGGCTGGCCCTTGCGTTCCAGCGCCACCCGGAAGGCCGCCGCCAGCAGGGAGGCCACCGCGATGGTGACGACCAGCCAGTCGGTCTGCATGTGAATGCTCTCGTTGAGCTGCTGGTCACCCAGGGTCGGAATGTCCCCCAGATTGGCGAAGAGTTCGACCGCGGCGCCCATGATGGCGGCGGCGATGTCGCTGAGGATGCCGTCGATGCCGCGTTCGAAGAAGCCGACGACCTGGCCGATCGTGCCGATGTAGACGGCGTCACCGGTGGCGCACTCCATGTCACACCTCGTTCCACAGCACGAAGCCGACGAGGGAGATGACCGGGGCGGCCCGGGTGTGCAGGCCACCGGAGTTCAGTGGCCGCAGCTGCCAGTCGACGCCGTTCCAGTCCACGGTGTAGTCGACCGAGGCGTACACCAGATTCGCCTGCCGGATCAGCACCCGGATGCTGGCCGTGCTCGGCGAGTACCGCAGCACCAGGAACCCGGCCAGGGTGTTGACGGTCTGCACCGGCCCGGTCTCGCCCATCGAGGCCCGCATCGCGTCGAAGTAGTCCCGCCCCAGGCCGGGCACGAGCTGCTGGCGGCTGACCGTACGCCAGTCGGGGCCGCTCATCTGCCGGGAGATGGTGTGTGCCGCCATCACCGCCCCCATCGGGGTGTGCGCGAAGCACCACAGCAGCGCTCCGGTGCTCTTGCGGGGTCCCGCCGAGGCGGAGCGCGGCACCTTGGCCCCGTTCAGCGGACGCCACGAGATGTCGGTGGGCACCTTGGTCGGGATGCGCTGCGCGGAGTCGTCCGTGCGGCAGCCCTGCGGGCGGCTGCCGTCCGGGCCCAGGGTGCCGATCACCGGACCCGGGGTGGCCGCGACGCTGGGCCCGGCCCCCGGGTCGCCGTTGATCGCGGCGACCGTGCCGGTGAACAGGGCCAGGGCGAGGAAACCGGCCGACATCTGCCAGCGGCGGTGCTGCCAGAAGGGCTTGTCCTGATCCGCGTCGTCGTCGGATGTGTATCTCAGTCTCATGGTGCCTTCCCGGATCGCGGTGACCGTCTGCTCCTGCCAGTAGGGCTAGGTGCCGGAGGTTCCCGTACCGAACACCCAGGTGACGATGGGCCCCGCGGTGGCGACCAGGATGCAGCCGCCCAGCACCATGCCGAGGCGGCTCATGTGTTCCGAACTCTCGCCGCGCTTGTGGGAGATGGCCATCACCGCGCCGGTTACCAGGACACCGACCACACCGGCCGCCGTACCCGCCCAGGCGAGCAGGCCGAGTACCTGCTGGACCTTGTCGGACAGACCGAGCGGCAGGGTTCCGTTGATCGAGGGCTGTGGCACCGTGCCGCCACCGCCGGTCGGGTCGGGGGCCGGGCCGGGGGCCGCCAGCAGGGTCGTGGCCTGCGCCAGGCTGCCGTAGTAGAGGTCGGAGAGGGACATTGCGGCTCCTTGGAATCGGATGTGGGTGGTTCAGGCGGTGGGCCGGCCGGATGATCAGTCGGTGAGGGCCAGCCATCTGACGAACGGACCGGCGGTGGTGGCGATCAGGCAGGCGGTGAAGACGAAGGCGATGCTCTTCGTGTACTCGGTTCGCTCTTCCATGGCGCCCCGACGCAGCTGCGCGGCCAGGGTCGCGCCGGTGATCAGCAGACCGGCCACCGCGGCGGCGCTCACCAGCCACGCCATCAGATTGAGCAGTTGCGAGACCGACTTCTTCGGATTCGTGTTCACGGTGTACGCCTCGACCACCGGCGGCTCGAAGTTGACCGAGTTGATCGGGCTGTCGCACTGGAACTTCCCGGCGTGCACCGCCCCCGACAGGGTGCAGCTGCGCGCTCCGGTGATGTCGACGTTGTCCTTGGTCACCGACTCACCGGCGAGACCGGTGTGCATCTCGATGTCCATCTTCACGCTGTCGCCCGACACGTACGGGGCGCTCATGTCGAAGGACCCGTGGGTCGAGCCCTTCTTGCCGGAGCAGACCCGGTCACTGCCGCGCGGGTTCTTCATGGTGGTGTCGGTCTTCAGGCAGAGGGTGTAGAGGAAGGCGGCCTTACCCCCGTGGATCTTCAGGGTGTAGGTGTCCTCCGCCGCAGCAGCAGCGCCCGAGGGGGCCAGCAGACCCCACCCCAGGCCGACGACCGCGACGAGGAGGAGGCGCAGGATCCTGCTCACGACCGCCTCCGCGCCTCGGTGGCCACCAGGGCGGCGATCCGGTCGAGTTGCCGGCCCAGCCGTTTCGGCTCCTCCCCCACCCGAAGGCAGGGAATCCAGGGCACCCGGTGCACCGGGGCGATCGACCGCAGCAGGCGGATCCGGCCGAGCAGCGGCGCCGGCAGCCGACCGGGGGCATCGGCGATCAGCACCACCCCGACCAGCCGCATTCCGGCCGGATGCCGGCCCTCCCGCAGGGCGTGCAGGGCCCGGGAGACCGCCCGCAGTCCGGTCAGGTTGGTGCGCCCGACCACCATCACCCGGGCGGGTTCGGCCAGGGCCGGATCCGGCCAGCGGCAGCCGATGTCGGTACCGCCCAACAGCTCGGCCAGGGTGGTCGTGCCCGCACCTCCGTGCGCGCCGATCCACCCGATGCCCTTCTCGGAGAGGCCGTCGTGCGGCCAGGCCGTGCCGTCGTCGTAGGCCGGACCATCGCCGTAGGCCGGGCCGGCCAGTGGATCGACGTGGCCCGGCCGACCGGTCGAAGCCTCCGGCCGCCGTAGCGCCACGGACCCGTTGCCCATCTGCCCTGCCTCCCTTCCCTGCTCGCCTTCTCGGTCACCGGATGGCAGTCCAGCCACCGGGGACGGCCGCTTAACGGCGCGCGCGGTCGGTCGGTTCAGGACGAGTCAGGGATTTTTTTGCCCCGGCTCCGCCGGGCGTCGGACCGGGCCACCGAGCCCGGCGGTACGGGCATCCGACTGGTCGGCCCACCGCCCGGTCACGGACGGCCGGAGGAGGGTGCGCCGGGGTGGCGGAGCCGAGCCCGGGAGACGGAGGTCGACCGTCAGCGAGGCGAGGCGGGGGTGCGGGCGATCGGGGCGGTCACGATCGCGGAGCCGTCGGTCAGCCCGACGGTGATGAAGGAGAGTTCGTCGACCGGCAGGGAGGTCTCACCGGCCACCTCCTGCGGCCCGGAGGTGGCCGTCCAGTCCCGTACGACATGGGTGGCACCGTCGCGGGTCACCGCGAACAGCCGATAGCGGGTGCCCTGCCGCAGGCCGGTGGCGGTGATCCGGATCGTGGCACTGCCCTGGCCCCCGGGGGTGATCACGACGGAGAGGCTGGCCCCATGACCGGGGGCATCCCCGGTGGCGGTCAGCACCGGATCGGTACGGGCCGTCCACTCGTTGACCACCACCACGCCACCGGCCAGCACCAGAATCACGGCCGCCGCCCCGGCCCAGAGGGCCCGACGCCGCCGCCAGGAGCCGCCGGTCGTCGCCGGACGCGCCCCCGAGGTACGCCTACCAGCCGGTCGATTGTCGGCCGGTCGGGCGCCCGAAGGGCTGCCGTGCGACCGGGTAACCACCGATTCGTCGGCCACAACAGGCGACGAGCTGGCGGGTGGCGACCCGGACGAGGAGTCGGCGGACGGGGAGGCGGCGTCGGTGGCGGCCACGGGAGGTGGGAACTCGTCCGTGGGCAGGGACCAGTCCACATCGTCCAGGCCGGCCAGGCCGCTGATCGAGGGACCGACCTGGGCCGCCTCGTCCAGGCAGTGCCAGCAGTCGGCGAGGTGGGCCTCGAACGACTCCCGCTCGGCGTCGTCCAAGGCGCCCATCAGGTAGAGGGCAAGCCTCTCCTGATCGGCCACGGAGTGATCCCCGCCTACGCGCATCCAGCCCTCTCCTCAACGGGTCGGCACCACGCGGTGTGTCTGTCTGGGCCCGGGCGACCTCGGGATCAGGACGACTCGGTCGAGCCGATCGCGGCGTGCAGTGCGCGTACCGCGTAATAGGCTCTGGATTTTACCGTACCCTCGGGTATCCCCAGCCGCACCGCCGCCTCGGCCACCGAGGCGCCCCGGTAGTACATCTCGATCAGCACCGCCCGATGCTCCGGGCTGATCTTTCCTAGGGCGAGCCGCACCGCGTGCACGCTCACCACCCGTTCCATCTCGTCGTCCGTGGTGGGGACCCGGTTCAGGTCCGGCAGGCTGACCTCGGGGGGTCGGGCCTGCCGCGCCCGCATGGCGTCGATCGCGACATGCCGGGCCACCGTGTACAACCAGGGGGCGATCTTCGAAGGGTCGGCGGCGAGCCGGTCGGCGTTGCGCCAGGCCCGCAGGAAGGTCTCCTGGACCAGATCCTCGGCGAGTTCCTGCTGACCGAGCAGCAGGCGGGTGAGGAAGCGGTGCAGGGGTCGACGGTACTCCTCGACGATCTGCCGGAGCAGGGGCTCGGCGGCGGGCGAATCGCCGACGGCACCGTCTGGGATGGATGGCGCGATCGACTCGTTGGGCACCGCCGACACAGACCGCCTCCCTGACGGACGGATGGCATCCTGCCGGCCGGATGGACGTTGCTCGCCCTCGCGGCCCTGGCAGCGAGCATAGTCGTACGCCTGCGGGGTGACGTCGCTGAGGTCGCCCGGCGGCCGACGACGACATCGACCGGAGTAGGACGAGTTGAATCGATCCTGGTCAGCACCCTTATTCGCTCCACTTCAGACGGTTTGGTACGGAGGCGACACCGTCCGATAGACGGATGAGGGTGGCCTCCGGTTCAGATCCGTCCGACATCGGTTGAAAGAATCCCGGTCGGCTTTGAACGCCAGACGGTGGCGATCCGTCACGACAGGTGTCGCCACGCCGAAAGGGATGGCCCGTGACTACCGACCTCGTACGCAAGAAGATCAGCTTCGGCCGCACGCCCCGCAAGGTGCTCGCGGCCCTGCTGGCCGCGCTGGCGGTGCTCGCCGCCGTCATCGCCACCATCAACTGGGGGGTCGCCTCCGCCCGCGACGACACAGTGATCGGCGCGAAGGTCACCGACAAGCAGTTGACCGCCATCGTCGCCGCGGCCCGCTCGTGCCCGATGCTCACCCCGGCCCGGCTGGCCGGGCAGTTGATGGCCGAGTCGGGGCTGGACAACCGGGCCCGCAAGACCGCCTCCGGCGGTCGGGGCATCGCCGGTCTCGACGACGAGGACTGGAAGGCGTGGAAGCCGTGGCCGGACGCCCGCCGGTCCGACATCGCCGCCAACGTGCTCGCCCTGGCCCATCAGATGTGTGACTTCAGTGGCCGGCTCCGGCTGGCCGGCATCACCGGTGACCAGTGGCGTACGGCGGTCGCCGCCTTCCACACCGGGCTGCCCGCGGTCACCCAGGCCCAGGGGGTCCCCGCCGAGGCCGTCGAGTACGTCGATCTGGCCAGCGGCTACGCCGGGTACTACGGCCAGCTCAAGCAGTTCGGTGGGCCCGGGGCGCCGGCCCCGGCCGCCCCACCGGCGGGCAACACCAAGGGGGTGCCCGCGCCGTACGTCCCGCTGGTGGTCACCGCCGGGTCGGTCTGCGAGCAGGTCACCCCGGCCATGGTGGCCGCCCAGGTGATGGCCCTGTCCGAGTTCGACCCCCACCGGCTCGGTCCCGCCGGGCAGCGGGGCATCGCCCAGTTCCTGCCCGAGGTGTGGCGCAGCCACGGCCCCGGTCGGGGATCCGCCTGGGATCCGCAGACCGCGATCCCGGCCGTGGGAGAGGCGATGTGTGCCCTGATCGACGAGTTGTCCAAGCTGGACGGCGATCCCTACCTGCTGGCCCTGGCCGCGTACCGCAACGGTCCCACCGCAGTACGGCAGAGCGGGGGTAGTTTCGACCAGCCGACGGAGACCTTCCTGCGGGCGGTGAAGGCGCTCACGGACCTCTACGTGCTGGACACCCGACTGGCCCGGTCCGCACCGGCCGACGGGCCGACCACGGCACCCCCGGCGGAGGAGACTCCCGAGCCGCCGGCAGAGGAGGATCCGCAGGAGAGTCCGCCGGCCACCTCGCCGTCGGCGTCCCCGAAGTCGGGAACCACCGCACCGTCGGAACCTGACCCGGTCCAGACCAGGCCGACGACCGCCGCGCCGAAGACGACCGCACCCAAGCCCCAGCGTCCCTCCGGGGCCAAGCAGATCTTCCATCCGCGTACCGGGCTGTGTGTCAGCTCCGGCAGCAACGGCGACGGCACCCGACTCGAACTGCGCACCTGCAAGGAGGAACCGGCGCAGTGGTGGGTGGTCCGCAACGACGGCACCATCCGCTCCCAAGGGCTGTGCATGGACATCGCCTGGGGTGCCTCTGAGGACGGCACCGCCATCCAGGTGGCCATCTGCAGCGGCAATCCGGCGCAGTCCTGGCGGATCAACGACAAGGGCGGCATCATCAGCGCCCTCAACGGCAAGGCCGTCGACGTGGAGATGGGGGCCAAGAACAAGCCGCTGGAACTCTGGATCTACGTCGGTAACGCCGAGCAGACCTGGAAGCTGCGGTAATCAGCACACCGAGTCGACCAGAAACGGGGGTACGGACCGCGCGGTCCGTACCCCCGTTCTCCGTAGCTGGTTCAGCTGTAGGCCCGCCGACGGTGCAGACCCAGCGCCAGGAAGGCGCCACCGCCGAGCAGCGCCACCCCGATCAGGACGAGGGTGGCCATGCCTCCCCCGCCACCGCCGCCGGTGCTCGCGGCTCCGGTCGGCTGTTCACCGTCCAGGGTCCGGGCCAGCGACACCCCCGGATTGATCATTCCGGTGCCGTACCTGCTGTCCGGGGTCTGCTCCCCCAGCCCATCAGCGGTGTCCCGGATCCGCTGCTCGACCTGGGTGGCGTTCAGCTCCGGATAGGCGGCCCGCACCAGCGCCGCCTGCCCGGCCACGAAGGCCACCGCGAAGCGGGTGCCGCTGTAGCTCAACGGGCCGGTCTTTCCGGGTCCGATTCCGGTCACGTCCGCTCCGGGAGCCACCACCTCCACCGTCTCCGGCTGGTAGTCCTCGACCAGCTTGTTGTCGGCCCCGACCCCGCCGACCAGCAGCAGGGCGCCGGTGGCCTCGGGCTCGCCGGGCGAGGGCAGGGTGACCGGCTTGGTCGGGGCACCCGCCACCACGACCACGTCGTGGTTCAGGGCGGTGGTCAGGGAGGCGATGACCGCCGGGGCGGACAGGTCCACATGCGAGCCCAGGGCGACCACGGAGGCGCCCGCGCTCACCGCCACCTCGATGGCGTTCGCCGCGTCCGTGGGCCGGGCGGTGCCCGACTTGCCGATCATCCGGATCGGCAGGACGGTGGCGTCCGGGGCCAGGCCGACCGGGGTCTGCTGAACGGCGGTGTTCGCCGCGATGATGCTCGCCATCGCGGTGCCGGTGCCCAGGCAGTCGGTGTCGCCGCGGCCGTTGCCCACGGTGACGTCCGCCCCGACCGTCACCCGTCCGCTGAGTTCTTCCAGACGACCGTCCACCCCCGAGTCGACGACGGCCACCATGACCCCGTTGCCTCGGCTGAGGTCCCAGGCCCCGTCGATGGCCAACCGCAGCTGGGCCCAGTCGGAACGGCTGCTGGATCCGGCGACCGGGGTGCAGCCGGCGGTGTCGGAGGTGCCGCTGGGCGACGGGCTCTGGCTGGGGCTGCGCGAGGGGCTGGGACTGGGACTGGTGCCGGAGGTCGGGCTGGAGGCAGGTCTGGGGGTACGGGAGGGCCCGGGTGAGGTCGTGGGCTTCCCCGGGCCGGCGGGGATCTGCCCGTACTTCACCCCTTCGCCGACCGCGTCCCACGGCAACACCAGATACCAGCCGCGGTTGAGCCGGGTCGGGTCGGTCAGGCTGGCCCCGTCGGGTTGCACCCGACCGGCGTTGAGGTTGTAGATCTCCGCAGACCGCTCACCGCTGCCGAGAAACCGGGTGGCGATCGCGGTGAGGTTCTCCGGTTGTCCCTGGTACGCCGCCGTGACGACGTAGTACTTGACGTACGCCTGCGGGTCCAGGGGCGCTTTGCGGGCTGTCGCCGTACCGGCCATCGCCACGACCATGCAGCAGACAGCCACCACTCCCGCGAGCAGGCGTCCTACGTTGAGGCGCTTCGCCAGCACTGATCTTCCTCCTTCGGGAGCCCGGCCGAAAACCCGGGCGACACCCTCTACAGCGGATCTGGACCGTATCCGTTCAATCGGATCGAGAAAAACGTCGAACTCGGCTGAACCTACGACCAGTGACCATCGTCATGATGACGCAAGGGCCACGAGACCAGATGATGTGGTGGTTCGCCGGCCGTCACCTGCACGCGCAAACCTGCGGACGTTGGTGAGAGCAGATGTACGCCACGACCATGACGATCGACGCGAACGACGACCAGCCGCTGACCGCCCACCGTTTCGACCCCCGTCGACACCGGCGGATCCCCGGACTGTTCGATCTCTGGTTGACCTCCGGCACCCGCGGTGGGCTGGTGCTGCCGACCAGACCCGAGCGGCCCCTGACCGCACGGGCCATCACCGAACTGGTGCGACGCTCCGGTGAGGCCGCCGACGACGTACGGATCCTGACCGACGACGGCGCCCGGCACGCCGAACTGTTCAGCGAGGTGGCCGGGCTGCTCGCCCATGACGTGCTGGTCAGTCCCGAGGGCGCGGAGATCCGCCAGCACGGGGGGTCCGGCGGGCCGCTGCACGCCGTACCGGTCGACCGCCAGGCCCGCCGAGCCCGGGACTGGCTGGTGATCCAGCCGCCCGATCTGGCCACCCCCCTGCCGGGTTGGTTCACCGTCGAGCGGGGCCTGGTCCGTCCCCGTACGGGGGTGGTCAGTCTGCCCCTGCGCGGGGGTCTCGTGCTCGCCACCCGGGCCGATTTCGTCACCCGGCGGGCCACCGCGCACCGGCTGGGCACGGTCGCCAAGGGACTGGTGACCGTCGCGGTCACCGCCCGACCCGGTGGCTTCCTGATCGGCGACTACGGCGGCACCCAGCGGGTCTACCGTGGCGACCAGCTCGCCGCCCTGCTCGGGGACCTGCCGCTCTACGGCAGCGACCTGCGCCTCTGGCTGACCTGGCCCTCCGACCCGGAGGAGCAACGCAGCCTCGGCACCCACGCCCGGGAACTGGCCGAGACCACCGGTGCCACGGTCTGGACCCCGCCGCCGGGTGGCAGCGCGGAGCTCGTCGACGACCGGCAGGACCTGCGCGCACTCGACCACGCCGGCCGACCGGCCGAGTGGTACGCGTACCGGCCGCCCTTCGCCTCCGGTCCACCGGCGCTGCGGACCACCCCCACCGGCCTGCTGGTGCCGATGTCGACCTCCCTCACCCTGACCGCACCTGCGGCGGCCCCGCCCGAGGCCGAGCCGGAGCAGACCCCGCACTCACCGGCACCCCACGCCGATGTACCGCCCCCCGCCGAGCCGGCACCCGCCCCCACGGCCGACCAGCCAGCGCAGCAGGCCGAGTCGGTCACGGACCAGGTCGACGGGGCTGCGGACCAGACCGACGAGCTGGCCGAGCCGGTTGCGGGTCAGGCCGAGGAACAGGCCGAGCCGGTACGGGTCGGGGAGGTGGCGCCGGGGACGCAGGCCGTTCCGACCACCCCGCTGCCCCGGCCCGCCCTGACCGGCGAGGACCGTCGCGCGCCGGGGTACGGCCTGGGGTGGCTGTCCCCGGGGCAGCAGGTCAACGCCGAGCCGTTCGAGGCGTTCGTGGCCTCGCTGGTGCAGGCTCGGGCGGTGGGCGAGGGCCTGCCCGGTGCCGAACTGTTCCTGCTGGCCTTCCTCGATCCCCGGTCGGTGCCGGAGGGTCGCCGCCTGCTGCGGGTGCGGGTGGATCCGGGTGGGGCCATCCCGATGGCCGCCCTGCACGCTCGGCTGCCCGCCCGGCTGCAACACCTGCGGGGTCTACGTGAGGCGTACCTGCTGCCGGCGGCCCGGCTGGACCGGGTCTTCGCGGTGGACACCTTCGCGGTGGAGCACACCGGGGAACTGACCCCGGCCGGGGAGTGTGCCGGTGAGACCGTGTCCATCCGCTGCGGCTGGCCCGCCAGGTTGATCGCCGGTCTGCCCCACGAGGTGCGCCGCTGGCCGGCCTTCGGCACCCGTCGGGCGTACGCCCTGCTGCCCGCCGAGCGGGTACGCCTGCCACGTCACTGGTTGCGGCTGTACCGGGACCAGCCGGCGGTACGGGACGGACGGCTGCTGGTGGAGCTGCGGGTGCCCAGAGATCGCGCGATCGACGTGACGGCCACGGCCGACCTGCTGGCCCCGCTGGACCGGGTCCGCAGTCGGGCCGAGGCCCTGCGCGCCGCCCAGGTGGAGCTGATCCTGCCCAGCCGCTCCTACTCACGGGTGCGGGTACGCCGGGTGTACCGGGCCGAGTCCGGTGCCTGGCAGCGGGTACCCCGCCTGGAGCAGGGGCCGCTGCCGGCCATCCTGCCTCAGCTCGGGTCCCCACCGCCGAGCTGAGCCGACCACCGGCCGTACGGGACCGGACCGATCACCAGCGGAATGCCGCGCCCGGCGGACCCGGCGGACAGGCCACGTACCCCCGCGGCGGCGTCCGTGGTGATGACGACGTACGGCCCGGGTCCCAGCTCGGGGGTCTGCGGCCAGGCGGCCAGGCGGCGGCAGCCCTCGACCAGGTCGGCGTCGAGGGCGTCACCGACGACGGCCACGACCACCCCCGCCGCCAGCAACTGAAGGGCGTACGCCGCCGCCAACCGGCGACACTCCTGCACCGCCCCGACCAGGGTGAACACGTCCGGGGCCCGGCCCAGGTCGATCTGTAGCCGCCAGGGCCCGGCCCGTCCCAGCACCAGGGGTACGGCGGCGGCCGGTGCCGGTTCGTGTTCGGCCAGCCAGGCGTAGGCGGCAGTTGCCGGGCCGGTCGTGACACCTACCAGCCGCACCAGGATCGGGCCGTGGTCGGTGCTGAGTTCGGTCCGGACGTACGGCACCTCGCCGTCGGCCGGCAACTCCGGCCGGGGTGGCCCACCGTCCTCCTGCCCACTCCCCGACCGCGCTGCCGTCGCGCCGGGCCCGGTCCCAGCGGCGGGCACCGCCGCCGCAGGGCCCTCGGGCACCGCCACGGACACCGCCGGCCGGGATGGGGCCGCGGGCATCATCGGCCAGGATGGAGGCCCAGGCGCCGCTGCGGGTGGGGCCGCAGGAACCACTGGCGGAGGCTCCGGGTCCTGGGTGGAGGTTGGCGAGGTTTCGGTGGTGCGAGCGCCGGGCGGTTTCGGGTCAGCGGAGGCTGCCGGGTTCTGCTTCTGCGGGACAGTCAGGTCGGGTGGGGCGGCGCTGGCGGCGAGTTCGGCTGGGGTGGGGGTGTGGTGCCGCTGCGGGGGCCACGGGCCGTCATCGAGGGTCACCCCACGCATCCGGTACACCCGTCGGGGCAGCACCAGGAGTGCTACGACGGCCAGTCCCAGGGCCAGGGCTCCCGCCCCGACCCGCACCAGGTCGGGGGTGACCCCGGCCAGCCGGGACGGCGCGGCCTGGGCCGGGGGCCCGGTGTCGGCCGGAGCCGGTGGGTCCTCGGCGGGAGCCGACCGGGCGGGGGACGACGGGGAGCCGCTCGGCGAGGGCGGTGCAGGGGTCGGTGAGGGCGGTGCAGGCGGCGAGGGTGAGAGTGGCGAGGGGGTCGCCGGGCTGGGCGGGGTCGAGGGGGTGGGGGGGCGGATCGCCGGCAGGCGGCCGGTCCGCACTCCCGGCCCGTCCGCGTCCTTCGGCAGTACGAGCACCCAGCCGGGCGCGAGTTCGACCCCGTCGGTGAAGGTGGCCCCGTCGGGCTGCTCCCGACCCCGGTTCAGTTCGATGATCTCCCGGAACCGGTTGCCGTTGCCGAGGGTACGCAGCGCGATGCTGTACAGATAGTCACGCTGGCCGTTGACCGGCGGCCCCACGACGTAGTACTTGCCGGTCTCGTCGGGAGGCGCGGCGGTCACCGGGGTCCCCCCGGCCAGTGGGACGAGCAGGACCGTCAGCAGCAGCGACAGGGTCCACCAGTGGCTCGCTCGCCAGCGGCGCATCCGGTGCGACCCCGCCGATGTCTGCGGGGCCGACCTCGACGCCCTGCCCCGACCAGCTGACTGCATTGCTGTCCTTCCGTCTTCCTCGCGCGGTGCGGCACCCGTTCCGGTGCGGCGGAGGGTGGGTGCCCGTCATGTCAACGGCGCCGCACCGTGTGACTTCCTATCAGTCACCGGCATCGTCCTGCGCAACGCGCAGGGGGCCGGCCGCCCCTTGGACCCGGTCGGTTCAGCGGCCCACCGGCTGCCAGGTCTGGTTGGCCTGCCCGGGAGCGCACCGCCAGATCTGCAGGGCGGCGCCGTCGGCCGAGTTCCGGTCGCGGACGTCGACGCACCTGCCCGAGTGGGGGTTGCGCACCTGGCCGTCCTCGACCACCCAGACCTGCGCCGGGCCGCCGTTGCAGTGCGCCAGTTGCACCTTGGCCCCGTTGTCCCGGGACCCCCAGGCGACATCCATGCACTTGTCGAGCAGCATCAGCGATCCGTTGGGGCCCTTGGAGAAGGACTGGGCCGGGGTGCCGTTGCACCTCCAGAGCTGCAACCCCACCCCGTCGGCGGAGACACCGGCGGGCACGTCGATGCACTTGCCCTCGTACCCCCGCAGGGCGAAGCCGGCGTCGTCCGGGACGGCGGGCTGCTCGACCCGCTGCGGTACCGGGGTTCCGCCGTTGCGGAAGGTGACCACGAAGTCGGCGCATCCGGGGCAACCGAGGACGGTCTCGTTACCGGGCACCCGGTCGTGGGTGGACCACAGGTAGGCCCGTGGGCCGAAGGGGCGCAGCGCTGCGGTGTAGGCGCTCTCCGCGTCCCGTTCGGGGTTGACGCAGTTGATCCGGTCTCCCCGGCGGGGATCGATCACGGCATGCGCCTCCGGGCAGGCGGCGAGCAGTTGCCCACCGGAGCAGTCCCACCTGATGCAGGTTCCGGTCACCGGGGCGGGCGGCCCGCCGGGCGCCTCGATGGTGATCGTCAACGAGAGGGCGTCGACGTAGCTGACGTTGTACCAGGGGGCTACCGGGTCGTTCTGGTCGAAGTTGAACTCGGCCAGGCTGACCGGTTGCGCACCCCGCTCGCAGCGATCCGGATAGACCCCGCAGTCGCCGACGAGACAGCTGAAGGTGCTACCCGGTTCTCCGCTGCACCGCTGCCGGGCGAAGAACCGGCCGCGCCAATGACCGGGAGCGCCGTCGTCGGGAATGACGATGGTCCCGGACTCCCCGGGCCGCAGGACCGGCAGGTCGGGGATGGGTCGGGAACCGTCCCCGCTCTCACCGGCACCTATCCACAACGTCTCGCCGGTGGCGTTGACGAAGGTCACCCGCTCCCGGATGACCGCCTCCGACCTGCTGGACAGGACCACGACCAGGCCCAGGGCGAGCACCAGGATGGTCAGCAGGGCCACCTTCCCACCCAGCCGGGCCTTGCGGCCCGCGAAGACACCCGTACTCACCGTCATGCTGCCCTCCGTTGGCTGAACCGACGGACCCACCAGGTCCTTTCGAATGCGTGCGCCCGCATGACGGAGCGCGGCACCCCTCGGTTCAATCACATCTGTCCCCGATGGACGAAGCTCGACCGGCGCCGTCCGCTACGCAGGTCACCGTCCACTCCGGTCGGCCCCTGCGGGTGGGACCTGTGGCCCTGCCGCCGCCGGGTCCGCCCGGCGGAGGCTGAGAGCAGCGGGCCGGGTCTGCGGCCGCGGAGCAGAGGAGTCGATGATGAACGAGCAGCGGTACGCGGGACGAGTGGCGTTGGTGACCGGAGCCGGCTCCGGCATCGGTCAGGCGGTCGCCGTACGGCTGGCGGCCGAGGGCGCCCGGGTGCTCGGCTGTGACGTAGACCCCGAGGGGTTGGCCGCCACGGAGAAGCTGATCGCCGACGCCGGGCAGACCGTGCTGACCGTCGTCGGTGACGTCAGTGTGCAGGCGGACGTGGACCGCATCGTGGCCGCCCTGCCCGGCGACCGGATCGACCTGCTGGCGAACGTCGCCGGCATCATGGATCACTTCCTGCCGGTGTCCGAGGTGGACGATGGGACCTGGGAACGGGTCATGGCGGTCAATGTCACCGGCCCGATGCGGCTGACCCGGGCGGTGCTGCCGCTGATGCGCGCGGCCGGGGACGGGGCGATCGTCAATGTCGGCTCCATCGGCGGGCTCACCGGCGCGGTGGCCGGCACGGCGTACGTCACCTCCAAGCACGCCCTGGTCGGCATGACCCGGTCAATCGCCGTCCTCTACGCCGAGGAGGGGATCCGGGCCAACGTGATCTGCCCGGCCGGGGTGGAGACCAACATCGGGCGTACGGCCGCCCCGAGGGTGCCCTGGGCGTACGAGCGGTTGTCGAAGGCCTTCCACCGGGTCACCCGCACCGCCCAGCCGGAGGAGATCGCCACCCTGGTCTGCTGGCTGGGCAGCGCGGAGGCGGTCAATGTCAACGGTGCGGTAATCACCTCAGACGGCGGCTTCACCGCCTGAGCAGGCAACCTGGGGCCACCGAACCCGAAGATCGAAAAGTGCGCAATCCGGAATAAGCGCACCGGACTCCCATCACCTAGCGTGTTCGCTAAATTACCCAGCCCTCTGGATGGAGTCCACATGACAGTGGCCAAGGAGCATGCCGCCCAGCGTGGGGTGATCAGTACGATCAACGAAGCCCAGCACCGTGCGGTGCTGGGTCTGTACATGCTGATCGTGCTGGCCCACTGGGCCGAGCACCTGGTTCAGGCGTACCAGATCTGGGTGTTGGGCTGGGCGCGGCCACAGGCCCGCGGGGTCCTGGGGATGCCCTTCCCGTGGCTGGTCAGCTCCGAGTGGATGCACTACGCGTACGCGATCGTCATGCTGATCGGCCTGTTCGCCCTGCGTCCCGGCTTCGTCGGCCGGGCCCGCACCTGGTGGACGATCGCCCTGGCGCTCCAGTTCTGGCACCACATCGAGCACCTGTTCCTGCTGTTGCAGGTGCAGATCGGCTTCCTGCTGCCCGGCACGAGCGTGCCGACCAGCTTCGCTCAGCTGCTGATCCCCCGGGTCGAGCTGCACCTGTTCTACAACTCGGTCGTCTTCCTGCCGATGCTGGTGGCGATGTACCTGCACCTGCGCCCCAACGCCCAGGAGGTGCAGTTGCAGCGGTGCAACTGCACCATCGAAGGCCGCGAACGGCTGGCCGCCGCCACCTCCGGCAGCTGATCGTCGTCATGTCTGCCGGGCGCCGAACGTTGGCCATCGTCATCGCCCTCGCCTCTGTGGGGGTGGCCCTCACCATCGCCGCGGTCACCCGGCAGTCCGACGGCACCCCCGCCCGGGTCCTAGCGGTGGACCCGGGCGACGGTGCCGTGTTGAGCACCGCCCCGGAGGCGGTCACCCTACAGCTCTCGACCGGCGCCGACGCGGTGCTGTCCCATGTCACCGTGCGGGACCGGTCCGGCAATCCGGTCAACGAGGGCCGGGTACGCACCGACGGCGAGGCCGGGCTGCGTCAGCCGATCCAGCCGATCGGGACGGGCGACTACAGCATCGCGTACCACATCACCTTCACCAACGGGCGGGACGCCACCGGCATCCTGCGTTTCAGTGTCGGCACCGGCGTACCCCCGCAGGGCCTCACGGAGGTCCCCGACCCGATCCTGGACGACGCCGACCACGCCCACGGCATCGACCCGGTGGGCGCGACTCTGCTGGTCCTCGACGGTCTGGTGCTGCTGGTCGTGCTGGCCCTGCTGGTGCGGCGCCCCGCCCGGCACCGAGGGCCGCCGACCGTCTCCGGTCAGGCCGACCGGTCCCCCGACGAGCCCGCCCACCACTGAGGCCGGAAACTCCTCGCCTGCCCGTCGCGCACCTCCGCCTGCTGGTCGTTCAGGCGGAGGCGCGCGGCTTTCGTCTTGCATGCTGCGGTGTTGACTTCGAGGCACTCGCAGAGATGCGGCACCCCGCTGACCACTGTGATTCTCACAGGTGAGCGGCTATGCCCCGGCCGGGGCGCCCGCTTCCGGCGGGCCCGTCGCCCGACCGGTACGTGCCGATGAGCGCCACCGAAGGGCCGAGGACCGAACCCCTCCTCAGCCAGGACGTGACCGCCCAGGACGGAAGGAACCACCGTGACTGTCAACCACCTCACCCCGCAGGTGTCCAGCGAGGATCAGGCCGCGGTCGCGGCCGTGCCCGGACGTGTCGTGCAGGCCTGGGCGGCGAACGACGCCGACGCCTTCGCCGAGGTGTTCGTCCAGGACGGCACCATGATCCTGCCCGGCCACTTCCGCAAGGGCCGCGACGAGATCCGGGCCTTCATGGCGCAGGGCTTCGCCGGCCCCTACAAGGGCACCCGGGTCACCGGGCAGCCCTTCGACGTCCGCTTCCTCGGCCCGGACGTGGCCCTGCTGCTGACCGCCGGGGGTGTGCTTGCCCCCGGCGAGACCGAGGTGGCCGCCGAGCGGGCCATCCGCGCCTCCTGGCTCCTGGTCCGTACTCCGGAGGGTTGGCGACTGGCCGCCTACCAGAACAGCCCGCGCGACGCACGCTGACCTCGGCACAGCTCCGGTGCCGGCTGGTGACCCCCCGGCCGGCGCCGGCCACCCGTCCCATCCTCCATCGAAGGGCAGTGACGACGTGCGGGTACTGGTCACCGGCGGCACCGGCTTCATCGGCTCGCACACGGTCGCGGCGCTGCTGCGCGGCGGGTACGAGGTGCGGCTGCTGGTTCGGGACCCGGACACGGTCGGACGGGCTCTCGGCCCCCTCGGGGTGTCCACCGCGGATGTGGCGACCGTGCGCGGCGACGTCACCGACCCGGAGTCGGTGACCCGGGCGATGGCGGGTTGCACCGGGGTCCTGCACGCCGCCGGCCTCTACTCCTTCGACACCCGCCGCCATGCGCAGATGCGGCAGGTCAACGTCGGCGGCACCGAGATCGTGCTGGAGGCGGCCCGCGCGGCCGGGGCCGAGACGATCGTGCACGTCTCCTCCGTGGTGGCCCTGGCCCCCACCGGGGGTGCGCCGCTGGCCACGGAGCTGCCGGTGGGCCGCCCCCGGGAGCGGTACATGGCCACCAAGGCGGCGGCCGAAGAGGTCGCCCGCCGACACCAGGCCGCCGGGGCCCCGGTGGTCATCACCTACCCGATGGCCACCCTGGGCCCCCACGACCCGCACCTGGGGGATCAGCTCGCCCGGCTGCGGGCCCTGCTGCGCGGGTGGCTGCCCATCTGGCCCGGTGGCGGATTCCCGGTCGGTGACGTCCGGGACGTGGCCGACCTGCATGTCGCCGCGCTGCGAGCCGGGGCGGGGCCACGGCGGCTGCTGGCGCCGGGGCAGCGGCTGTCCACCCGGGAGTTCGTCGCGGCGGTACGCGAGGTCACCGGGCGTCGGCTGCCGGTCGGCTACCTGCCGTCGGCGGCGGTGCTGCCGGTGGGGGCGGCCGCATCCGCGGTGCAGCGGATCTCGCCCTGGCATGTCCCGGTGGAGTACGGCGCGGTCTACACCTGCCACTGCGATCTGCGTACCGGCCCGCAGGTGCCCGCCCCCACCCGCCCGATCACGGAGACCATCCGGGACACCGTGGCCTGGTTGCACCGCGCCGGTCTGATCAGTCGCCGGCAGGCCGGGCTGGCCGTCGACCCGCGCTGACTCCCCCGGCGGCTGCCTCCCGGCTCGGCGGCTCCCCGGCTCGGCGGCGGTCCGTCGAAGCCGGGGAGTCGTGCCGATCAGCTCGGCGGTGCGTTCGGGTCCAGGGGGACCCAGGCCGCCGCCACCCGGGCCGCGGCCATGCTGGCCCAGGCGGTCAACTCGATCAGGGCCCGGTCGTCGGCTCCGGTGGCCCGTACCTCGGCCACCACCTGGTCGTCGACCTGGTAGGAGGCGAAGGCGGTGAGCAGCGCCAGCCGCCCCGCCGCCCGGTCGCCGCCGGGCAGATCACCCATGGCCTCACCGACCCAGGCGCGACTGATCCCGGCCGGCCGGCCGTCCCAGCCCGCCAGCCGGGCGGTGACCAGTTCCCGCACCGAGGTGGGCACCGACCGCTGCCCGGCGGCCTCGATGGCCGCGCTGCTCCGGGCCAGTGCGTCGGCCAGCACGGGGTGGCCGCTGCTCCAGGCCAGGTCCGCCGGCAGTGCCGCGGCCGGCAGCAGGTCCCGGGTGGCACCGGGCGGACGGTCGCCGCGGGTACCCCGGGCCATCAGCTTGCCGAAGACCCGGCGTACTCCGCCGCGCATGACCGAGGGCAGGCCGGGCGGCAGGGGCGACGGTTCCAGGAAGACGTTCACCATCCGGTTGAGGTAGTGGAAGACCAGCGCCACCCCGAGAAGTTCCACGGCCTGGTCGGCGGCGACCGGCGGCCGGGTGTGGCCGGCCTGGGTCCGGTCGGTGCCCGCCCGGGCCCACTGGCTCACCCGGTCCCGAAGGGCGGCACCGGCCGGGTCGGCGGCGGCGGGCAGCAGGCCGGCCATGGTGGCCCCGTGCACCTCCACGCAGTACGGGCAGGAGTTCTCCGCCGAGACGGCGACGGCCACGGCCTCCCGGGTGGCCCGATCCACCCGGCCGGAGGCGACCAGGGTCTCGCGCAGCACGACCCAGCAGGCGGCCAGCACCTGCGGGGCGGGCGAGTGCAGGCTCACCGGCGGGGCGAGCATGCCGAAGTCCCGTTCCACCTGCCCGTACACCACCGCGGTGAGGCCCTCGGCGCGTTCGATGGGCACCGGGGTGACCCGGCGTACGTGTCCCCGGGAGGGACGCCGGGCCACCCTGGCGTACAGGCCACTCACCGTTGCACGGTGCCGCGTACCAGCGGCAGCACGGCGGCACGGCCACTGGTGGCCCCGTCCGGGGCGGGCGCCCCGTAGCGGACCGGGACCCCGCGTTCCCGCGCCGCCGCGACGATGCCGGGCACCGCCCGCTCGGCCAGCGCGGCGATGGTCATCGCCGGGTTCACGGTCAGACCGGCCGGTACGGCGGAGCCGTCGGTGACGAAGATGCCGGGATGGTCGCGCAGCTCGTGCCGGTCGTCCAGGGCGGAGGTGTCCGGGTTGTCACCGATGCGGCAGGAGGCCAGCGGATGCACCGTGTACGCCCCCACCACGTCGTTGGTCCACGGCATCACCCGGGACAGCCCGTCGCGTTCCAGGATGTCGCGTACCTCCGCGTCGGACAGCGCCCAGCCCCGCAGGGTGTTCTCGGTGGGCTGGTAGCGCAGCGATCCCCGGGCCAGCATCTGCTGGGACAGCCGCACGGCGTTGCCGCTGGGCGGGAGGGCACCGAACTCACCCTCGTTGTCGTCCTCGCTCATGGTGAAGACCGTCAGCCAGGACTGCCAGGTGCGCAACAGTTCCTTCTTCTCCGCCCCGAACCAGGTGGGGCCGACCGCGTCCGGCACCTGGGCCAGGATGGTGCCGAAGCCGGGTGGGAAGTACAACTGCTCCAGCGAGTACCGCTCGTACTCCGGCAGGGATCCGTCCAGCTTGTCCCAGTTGGCCACGCAGGGGCCCTTGCCGATCTGGTACGCCTCGTAGGGCACCCCGTCGGGCCGGCTGAGGCCGAGCACCTCGCGGATGCGGCCCTCGTCGAAGATGGCGGTGTTGAGTCGCTCGCCGTTGCCGGAGAAGTACCGACCGACGGCGTGCGGCATGGGGCCGAGGGTCGGCTCGGAACGCTTGAGGATCACCGGGGTGGCGCCGGCCCCGGCGGCGATCACCACGATCTTCGCGTCGATGGTGCCGCTGTCCACCTCGACCCGATAGTCGACCTCGTCCAGCACGGTGTAGTGCACCCGGTAGCCACCGTCGTCGGTACGGGAGAGGTGCTGCACCTCGTGCAGCGGACGGATCTGGGCGCCGTGGGCCAGGGCGGCCGGCAGATAGTTGAGCAGCAGGGAGCGTTTGGCGTCGAACCGGCAGCCGGCCATCATCCAGTTGCAGTTGGTGCACTTGGCCTGGTCCAACGCCACCGGCACCGGGTTGGCGGTCCGTCCGGCGTGGTCACAGGCCGCGCCGAACAGGCCACCGGAGAACGGCACGGTGTCCCAGCTGGTCTGGGTGACCGGCAGGGCCTCGGCCACCCGGTCGTACCAGGGCTCCAGGGTGTCCCGGGAGATCGTGCCCGGCCACATCCGGTGACCGAACCGGCCCTGCCGGTCGAAGACGAACCGGGGGGCGCGGGGCATCGCGGCGAAGTAGACGACACTGCCGCCGCCCACGCAGTTGCCGCTGAGCACGCTCATTCCGTCGCCGATGACGAAGTCGAAGACCCGGGTCGACGAGGAGCCGAACTTGAAGTCGTGTTCGAACTCCTCCCCGGACAGCCACGGCCCGCGCTCCAGCACGACCACCCGTGCGCCGCCTGCGGCCAGGTGGTACGCGGTGATCGCACCGCCGAAGCCGCTACCGATCACCAGGACGTCGGTGCTCTCGGAACTCGTCATGCGGGGCTCCCGGAGGGGGTGGTGTCAGGATGCGGCCGGGCCAGTTGGCGGCCGTAGCTGTAGGTGTCGAACCGCCACAGCCCGTCCGGGCCGGGCCGACGGAAGCCGATGATGTTCAGTCCCACATGGCCGGCGGCCAGCGCCTCCTCGGTGTGCGAGTGCGCGGCGGCGTCGAAGGCGATGACGCTGAACATGGCCAGACCGGTCCAGGCCTCCCGCTCCGGGTGGGTGGGGTCGGTCAGGCGCTGCACCAACCGGATCCGGTCGGGGTAGTCGAGCGAGACGAACGCCGGGACCGTGGGGTCCAGGTCCAGGCCGGTCTCGGCGGCGTACTCCTGGGCGTGCTCGTCGAGTCTGTCGGCCAGGGTGTCCAGCGCCGGAGCCATGCCGCCCTCCTCGGAGCGCAGGGTCAGCAGTGCGCCGGCGGCGACCGCCCCGCCGTCGGGCGAGACACCGGCCACGGCCCGATCCCCCGGCCACCGTTTGTGGCCCGGCAGAATCGTGTCGGCGTACGCCTCCAGCACCATTGTCCGTCGCTGGTTGCTTTCCATTGCCGGGGGCACGGGCATCACCTCTGAGGCTCAACTCGAACTGACAGAAAAACGCAGGGCACGAATCGGCGACCAGGCAATTCAAGTCACCACCGGAGACGCTGGCGCCCTCCGTCACATTCATCCAGCCCGGCGTACCCCAATGGTCTACGTCGATCGACCGGTCAGCATCTCGCCTGATGCTGTCCGCAGTTGTTCCTGACGACGCGGGGGGTACGCACACATGTTTCCGGTGGTCCCGGCGGCCGGTGCCGGTCGTTCGGACCGTGACCGGTGCGGCCACTCTCCGTCGCCGGCCGGCGGTTCATCGGGGGGTCGCCACCGCCACCACCAGGTCCTCCGGCCCGCCACGCAGTGTCGTGGCACAGGTCGCCACCTGCCAACTGCCGGCGGTGAGCAGCAGCCAGCCGTCCGGGGTGGCCCGGTCGTAGGTCAACGGGGTGAAGGCGGTGGCCCCGGCCTTGTGCAGCGCTTCCAGGGCCGACCAGACCCGGGTGCCCGCCCGGTGCGGCGACTCCCCGGTCTGGGCGACGATCAGCTCGGCCGAGGCCAGGTGCGCGCCGAGCGACCGACGCCACTCGGCGGGGTCGCGTCGCAGGACCGGTTCCAGGTCGCAGCCGACCGGGGTGCGGGCCGCCACCGCGAAGGTGTGCCCGGCGCCGTGGGCGGTCGAGATCCACCAGCCGCCGCCCACTTCGGGGCGACCGTCGCGGCGGTGGTGCAGGGCCGGGTCCGCACCGAGCAGCCGGGACACGGCCAGGTCGGTGTGCTGCCGACGCCACTTCCACCGCAGGCCCGGCTCCAGCACGACGCCCACGTCGCACCCGGTCAGCTCGGCCAGCCTGCGGCTCAGGTACGGCCCGAGCAGCTGCGCCGGCCACGGACCGGGTCTGCCGGGCAGCGGTCGCAGCCGAAGCCCGGTCCACCGCTCCACGATGCGTCCGCCGGCCCGGATCTCCAGGTCGTAGCGGTGCACCTGGTCCTGCCGGCCGCGGTGGGTCGCGTGCAGGGTCACCTGCTCGTAGGGGCCGACCCCGGCCAGCCAGATCCGGTCGACTCCGGACGGTCGCAGCATCATGTCCGGTGCCCACGGATGCAGGGCACGGAGGAAGGCGGCCCGTACGCCGGGGTCACCGAGCACCAACGGACCTGCCACGGCGGCGACGGACTCCGCCGCACCCGTACCGGTCAGTTCCAGCACGCAGCCCGAGGTGGTGATCTCGCGGTAGCGCAGCCGACGATCCGAGCGCCCGGGTTCGACGAAGAAGGTGCGGGGCGGCCGGTCCGGCACCCCGACCCGCAGGGGCGCCACCGGCGGGTCGTTCGGCATCGGCGGGGCGGCTGCCGGGCCCGGATCGGCGGAGGTCCGGGCAGCCGATCGGCCGGGGTGGCGCAGTCGGGCGTGTCCGTAGGTCACCTGGCGGCCCCGGTGTTCACCGCGCAACACGACCACGGTGGTGTCGGTCCCCGGCTCGGCCGAGACGATCAGTCGTAACCGCACCCCGTCCTCGCCGACCATAAGCGGGGTACCGAACTCGACCGTCTCGAACACCGGTGGACCCCGGTGTCCGGTGAGGGCCACCCAACCCTGCGCCAGGGCCTCCAACACGTACGCGGCCGGCAGCAGCGGAGCGCCCGGGTCGGTCGGTTCATCGAGGACGGGCACCTCTGCGGGGCTGAGGGTGGTCGTGGTGACCAGCAGCCGACCGGGCTCGTGGATCAGCACCGCGCGGGTGAGGCGTTCGGCGAACGCCGGGCCCCGGGGCGTCGGGCCGGGTGTGGTGGCCATGCCCGGTACCGCGTCCACTCTCGTCGTCCGCGGCCTCAGGCGAAGTGCGCCTGGATCCGCCGTCGCCACATCTCGTAGGCCGGCTCGGTGCCGTCCGGCGGAAGGTCCTCGCGGGCCCGATCGGTGACCGCCGCCGCCTCCTCCGGACTGCATCCGCAGAAGATCTCGGTGGCCAGGGGGGTGTGCTCGGTGACCAGTCCGGCGCGCAGTCGCGCCTGCGCACCGAAGGTGGAGCCCTGGGCCAACTGCGGGCGGTACCGGCCGGCGTGGACGGCCAGCTTCTTCAGGTCGTCGGGATCGGCACCCCCGGCGTAGGTGGCGGCCAGCCCCATGCCGCTCCACAGGTCGGCGTGCCGGGCGGAGTCGAAGCGGCCGATGATGTTCGCGGCGACATCGGGATCGGCTCCGGCGACGAACCAACTGGCACGGCCGATGCCCTGGTCGAGGGCGCGCCGCGGGTAGTCACCGGGCATCTCGGGCGGCCACGGCACCGGGGAGACCGCCTGTCGGCGGACGAACCGGTCGGTTTCGAAGTAGGCCCGGTAGAAGCCCAGGCCGTCGAGGACCAGCCAGCGCAGCAACGGGTCCGGCGCCGCCACGGCCCGCCAGCGCCACCGGGGAAGTTTGGCGTACGCCCAGCCGATCCCGACGTAGGCCATGTAGACGTGGGGCGAGCCGGCGCCGGTCAGGAACCGGGCGGTACGCCGTCCGCCGGTCACCCCGTCCAGGACGGCGTATCCCATGGCGGCCCCTTCGTAGGCGAAGCCACGGAACTGCCGATCGATCAGGTTCAGCCGGCCGATGTCGGTCTCGTCCCGGGCCTCGACGGCAGCCCGGAAGCCGGTGAGGAAGCTGGCGCCCACGGCCTCCAGCCGCTGCCGGCCGGGCTCGTCCTTGACGTGGAATCCCCGCCTGCTCATCGTCGTCTCGGCGATGTCCGGCGTCATCAGCTGTGCGCGAAGGTTACGCCACAGACCTGCCATGAGCTTCTCCCCAGGGAAGACGGACGCCGGTCGCGTCAGGGTCTCGTGCGGTGTCTGGTAGACGAACCGAGGCTATGGGCAGCGGTGGACGACCACCTACTCCCTGGTTGCTCTGCGTCACTCCATGATCACTGGCCGCACTCGCCGGCTGGCTGCGAGTCGACCCCCACGAGTCGCCATCATCACCACCACCAGCCGCCTGACCGCACAAAGAAAGAAGAAAGACGGTTGCGGACTGGGGCACACTCGGAAAGTCCATTCCACTTGATCACACCAAGGCGAAGCGCCGCCAGTAAGGAAAATCGACTGGCACCCACCGTGTCCGAACAGGTCACCACACCTACTCAAGGGTAGTGATGTACGCCAATAGGTGGGGAAATCGATACTCGCCGAAAATCCCGGGTAACGGGTCGCCGACCAACCATTTCAGGAAGAGGTATCGACGTGTCACAGACACCAGACGTGATCAACGATCTCACTGCGGAGAGTGAGGCGCTCGACGCCATCGTGGCCAAGCTGAGCGACGACCAGTGGGACATCGGGACCCCGGCCGCGGGCTGGACGATCCGGCACCAGATCGCCCACCTGGCCGCCACCTTCCGGCTGGCTGGGCTGGCCGCCGCGCAGCCGGCCGCCTTCCAGCAGGTGACCTCCCGGCTCAGCGACGACTTCGACGCCAACGTGGCGGCCGCGATGGCCGACTTCGTCGTCGAACCACCCGCGGTCCTGCTGTCGCGCTGGCGGGCCGAGCGGGCCATCGCGGAGAAGGCCCTGGCCGCGGTACCGGCCGGACAACCGGTGCCCTGGCTGGTGCGGCCACTGCCGGCACCGGTGCTGGCTGCGGCCGGCATGATGGAGGTCTTCGCGCACGGCCGCGACGTCGCGGACGCCCTCGGCATCCGACCGACTCCCACGGACCGACTCGGCCACCTGGTCGGTTTCGCCGTTCGGACCTGGGACTTCGGGTACCTGGCCCGGGGCCTGACACCCCCCGAGGTGGAGTTCCGCTTCGAGATCACCGCCCCGTCGGGCACGGTGTGGGCGTTCGGCCCGCCGGAGGCCGAGCAGCGGATCACCGGCCCCGCCGAGGACTTCTGCCTGCTCGTCACGCGCCGCCGGCACCGGCAGGACCTGGCAGTACGGGCCGTCGGCGGCGATGCCGAGCACTGGCTGGACATCGCTCAGGCGTATCGGGGGCCGGCCGGTCCGGGCCGCAGCCCGGGGCAGCTCTCCAGCACCCGAGGCTGACCCCGGCCGGGTCGGCGAGTACCACCTGCGACGAGGTCGGGTATCCGGCTGACACGTCGAGGCCACCCGCCGGAATGACGGATCGCCCCATTTGCCAACTTTTCTGCGGGTGGGTATCCGACGAATCGGCCGACCCGATCCCGGGGGTCGATCCCAAATGTTGCTGTCGCCGCATTGGAGCCAAGGGTCCGTTTTTCGGACCCGCCCGGGGTCAGCCTGGACCCAGCATTGACCTGCATGATCCGTAGTTGATTAACTACTCCCCGCCAGATAGCATAACCCTGAGTCACCAAACAGCTCCGCTCCGCCAGCAGCCGATACTTTCTCCCGCAATTAAAACCCGGGTTAACAAAACCCCTTTCTCGCTAGACGGCGTATCGCCACACGCCCACCTCTGCCGTATCAGTCCTCAGCCCACAAAACGTCGCCACAAGCGCAGCCATCGGATTGGGGGATGCGATGGAAGACAGTATCCAGCGTGCCGTCGGTCGGGTAATCGAAGCCATCCGGGAGGATCTGGCAGAACCGCACACCGTGGACGGCATGGCTCGCACAGCCATGTTCAGCAAGTTCCACTTCACCCGAATCTTCCAACGTGTCACCGGCATCTCCCCAGGCCGCTTCCTCATGGTCATGCGGCTGCACCGGGCTAAACAGTTGCTGTTGTCGACATCCATGAGCGTCACCGAGATAACCCACGAGGTCGGCTACGCCAGTGTGGGCACCTTCAGCTCCCGGTTCAGCAGCAGTGTCGGGGTCTCCCCCAGCACCTACCGCAGGCTGCGTGGGGTGACACCGCAGGTGCCCGTCGACCACCGAACCGTGGCCCAGCCACCGGTCCCGGCGATCCAGGGCGTGGTCCACCCACCCGCCTCCGAGCAGACCAAGGACCGGCTGACCTTCATCGGGCTCTTCCGTGACCCCGTCCCGCTCGGCCGTCCGGTGCGGTGCACCGTGCTCGAACGACCCGGCCCCTACCGACTGGACAGCCCACCTCCCGGGCAGTGGTACGTGCTGGCCTGCTCCCGGGTGCGTGGCCGCCAGGACTACTGGGAGGCCGACTGGACGGACGAGGACGCCCTGATCGGCGTACACGGGCCACTGACCATCAGCCGCCGACCCAGCGCCATCGAGGCCGACCTCCAGCTGCGCCGGATGACCTCCCTGGACCCGCCGATCCTGCTGGCCCTCCCCCAGCCCTGAGCCCGGCGGCCAGCACCCGACCTACCCCGACCTCACCCCCACCCGGCCCGCCGGATCAGCCCGGTGGGCCGGTCGGTGCCGCCCTGCGCAGATCCCGATCGGCACCCCACCCCACATGCCACATTCGGAGAAACCGCGCCCGTCCCAGGCATCACACCCTCGAGGTCTCGGCACCCGATCGCCCCCTTGAACTGCACTCGGCGCCCCGCTGCCGCCCATCGGGCGGGAAACCCGCTCGGCAGGTGTGGCGCCACCCGGGAGAACCGGGCGAGCACCGGGTCGTGCCGGAAAGGCACTGCTGCTATCTTCATTTGCCCACGTAAGTTTCAAAACCGGACCGACGGGGCTGTGGGCCGTCCGCACGCGCGGCGCCCGGGCCACCCAGACACGACCGGGTTATCCGGGTCCGTCGTCGTAACCATGGCCACCGTGGTCGTTGAGAGCTGACGGCACGTTGAGGTGCTTCACCGGCAACCAGCGTCCACGACACGGGGAACCAAGGGGCTGGATGGTGGACAACTCAAGCGCAGCGTCGGCGTCGGCAACCCCTCTCGGCGGACGGCAACGGCTGGCCCTCGGCGCCCTCGGCGCGTCCTTCCTGATGGCGGCGCTGGACAGCACCATCATCTATCCCGCCATCCCGAGCATCGCGCAGGCACTGCGACTGTCCACAGCGAGCACGCACTGGCTGATGTCCGCCTTCCTGATCACCTTCGGCGGGGTACTGCTGCTCAGCAGCCGGCTGGCCGAACTCTTCGGTCGGCGTCGGCTGTTCACCACCGGGCTGGCGATGGTGACCGCCGCCTCCCTGCTGTCGGCGACGGCCTGGACCGGGGAAGTGCTCGTCAGCGCACGCATCGTGCAGGGTGTCGGTGCGGCCCTGGTCGCCACGACCGCCCTGCCACTGCTGGCCATGGCCCTCGGCCCCGGTCCGGCCCGGTCCCGGGCACTCGGCTTCTGGACCCTCATCGGCGCCTTCGGCGGCACCGCCGGGCTGCTGCTCGGCGGGCTGCTCACCGACAATCTCGGGTGGCGATGGGTGTTCCTGCTCAACGTGCCCATCGGGATCGTCGCCGTACTGCTGGTCCCGATCCTGCCGAAGGACCGGTGCGGCCGCTCCGGACATCCGCTGGAGGTGGCCAGCGCCACCTGCCTGATCAGCGCCCTGGCCCTGATCGGCTGGACGATCATCGCCGCGCTCGGACCTGGCGGCCTCACCGGCGGTGTTCTCCTGCGGCTCACCGGGGCGTCGGTGCTGCTGCTGCTCGGCCTGGCCCTCGAGGCGCGCACCGGGCGCCGCCTGATCCGACCCGGACCGCTGCTGTCCGGCAACCGGGTGGGCAGCCTGGGGGTGCTGTTCATCGCCGGCACGGTGATCGAAGGGGTGCTGCTGCTGATCACCCTGTACGGGCAGGAGGTGTTGGGGCTCTCGGCCACCAGGTTCGGTGCCCTGATGACGGCCCTGACCCTGTCCTCGGTCATCGGCTCGTACCTCGGTCAGGCGGTCGTGTTGCGGCACGGGCTGCGGCTGGTGGCCCTGGCGGGCCTGTCCCTGACCGGAGCCGGCCTGCTGGCCCTGGCCATGGTCGACAGTCCGCTGTCCACGGTCTACCTGCTCAGTGTGCTGCCCCTGGTCGGCGTCGGTGCCGGCGCGGCCTTCGTCGCCGCACAGATCGGGGTGACCCTGGATGCCACCGAGGCCGACTCCGCCGCGGCCTCGGGCCTGTCCGACGCCTCGTTCAGCATGGGTGGGGCGCTCGGACTGGCCGCCGTGTCGGCCGTACTCGTCGCCCAGCAGTCCCTCTCGCAGCTGCCGGCACCGGTGGGCGCCGGCCTGCCCACGGCCTTCGCGGTGGCCGCCGGACTCACCGTGGCCGGTCTGGTGGCCGCGCTGCTGCTGGGGCAGCGCGGTGCGCCCGTGGTCGGGCAGGGAGGGTAGCGGTGGATCACACGCCTCTACGATGACCCGATGGCGCCTCGCGGGTACGGACAGGACTGCTCGATCGCACGGGCTCTGGAGGTGGTCGGCGAGCGCTGGACCCTGCTCATCGTGCGCAACGCGATGGGGAGTGACTGCCGCTTCGAGTCCCTGCTGGACAGCCTCGGCATAGCCCGCAACGTCCTCGCTCAACGACTCAGCACCCTGGTCGAGGCCGGCATCCTGGAACGGATCCCCTACCGGGACCGGCCGGTGCGGCACGAGTACCGCCTCACCGGGCGGGGGCGTGAACTGGCCCCCGTGCTGGCCGCGTTGATGCAGTGGGGAGAGCGGAACTGCCCCGGCGCCCAACCCGCGCCCGACCGGGCCCTGGTGCACACCCGCTGCGACCATCCGGTGGACCTGGTCCTGCGCTGCCGGTCCTGCGACGAGTCGGTCCCGACCAGTGAGTTGGTGTCCGACCCGGGCGGGCCGGCCACCGGCGACCCGCCGGCCGACAATCGACCGCTGACGGCTACGGCGGCCACCGGTCCCGATACTCACTGACCCCGAGGGCCACCCACACCTCCGGCTCCGGGCCCAAGATCTCTACCACCTACCATCCTGCTGTGTCGACTGCCATCGGGCCAGGTGCCCACCGGGGCCTGCTGGGTGTCCTCCTCGACGCCGCCGACCGGGCCCCGGAGCAGGTCATCGTGCACGTCCGGGAGGACGGCACGGAGCGTACGGTCAGTTTCGGCCAGTTGCGCGACGAGTCGCTGCGAGTGGCCGGCGGCTTCCGAGCCGCCGGGGTCTCCCCCGGCACTCCCGCCCTCCTGCTCGCCGACGCCGGCGACGATTTCCAGCCGATGTTCTGGGGTGCCCTGGCCGCCGGGCTGGTGCCGGTGCCCCTGCCCCCCGAGACCCACCGGGTACGCGCCGTACGGCAACTGCTCGCCGACGCCGTGGTGGTGACCGACCCCGCCACCGCAGCGGTGGCCGAGGGCCTGGCCGGGCCGGTGCTGCGCGTGGCAGACCTGCGCACCGGCACCCCGATCGAGGAGCTGCCCACCCCCGCCGGGGAGGACCTGGCCTTCCTCCAGTTCTCCTCCGGCAGCACCGGTGCCCCCCGGGGGGTGGAGCTGACCCACGACAACGTCCTGGCCAACCTGGAACAGGCCAGGCTGGCCAGCCAGGCCGGCCCGGACGACGTCCTGGTCAGCTGGATGCCGTACTTCCATGACATGGGGTTGATCGGCACCCACCTCACTCCGCTGGCCGTCGGCCTCAAGCAGGTACGCATCCCTCCGCTGGCCTTCGCCAAACGCCCGGCGCTGTGGTTCACCACCGCCCACGGGCACCGGGCCACCCTGCTGTCCGCGGCGAACTTCGCGTTGGCCCTGGCGGTCCGCCGGGTGCCGGCGGAAACCCTCGCCGGCCTCGACCTGAGTGCGGTGCGCTGCGTGGTGGTGGGGGCGGAACCGATCTCACCCAGGGTATGGCGGTCCTTCCTGGCCCACACCCAAGCCACCGGGCTGAACCCCGCCGCCCTGCGACCGGTGTACGGGCTGGCCGAGGCGACCCTGGCGGTCACCTTCCCCCCGCCCGGCGAGGTGGCCCAACCGCAGGTGCTCGACCGGGCCGAGTTGAGCCGGGGGGTGGCGGTGCCCACCCGGCCCGGCCCGCACGCGGTCGAACTGATGGACCTGGGCCACCCGGTGACCGGGTGCGCGGTACGCGTCGTCGACGAAGGCGGTCGACCCCTGCCGGAACAGCGGGTCGGCCAGATCGAGGTACGCGGCCCGAACGTGGCCCGGGGCTACCACCGCGATCCGCAGGCCACCCGGGACACCTTCGTCGACGGCTGGCTGCGTACCGGCGATCTGGGTTTCCTGCGCCAGGGGCGGCTCTGCCTCACCGGCCGGGCCAAGGACGTGGTGTTCGTCAACGGCCGCACCTTCCATGCCGCGGACCTGGAGACCGTGGCGGTGGCCACCCCCGGCCTGCCCGGCGAGGTGGCCGTGGTGGTCGGGACGACCGACCCGGGCTCCGGTGGGGAACGGATCGTGGTGTTCGTGCCCTGGGCCCGCCCACCGGCGGAGGCGGCCGCGGTGCTGGCCGCGGTGCGGGGCCGGGTGGCGGAGGCCTGCGGTCACGACGAGGTGCGGGTGCTGCCGTTGCCGCCCGGCGCCTTCGCCCGGACCACCAGCGGGAAGCTGCGCCGACGCCGGATGCGCGACCGGTACCTGGCCGGCGACTTCGCCGACCGGGAACGACGCTGGTGCACCCCGGTCGCCGAGGGCCCGGAGGTGGTGGCCGGGCCGGTCCTGTCCGCCGGGCGGTCCGGGCCGCAGTTGGAGGCCCTCGTCCGCGAGGTCTGGGCCCGGGTGCTGGGCCGTCCGCCCGCCACGATCGGCCCGCACGACCGGTTCCTGGCCATCGGCGGGTCCTCCCTCAAGGCCATGGAGGTGCTAGCCGGGCTGGAGGACGCCCTGGGTACCCGGCTGAACCCGGCGGACCTGCGGGACTGCCCCACGGTGGCCACCCTCGCCGACCGGCTGGCCGAGGCACCGCAGCCGCACCCGACCGAGGCGACCGCCGAGGCCCCGACGCAGGGCCCGACGCCGGTGGCGGTAATCGGCATGGCCTGCCGGTTTCCCGACGCGGACACCCTTGAGCGGTTCTGGCAGCAGTTGGTCGAGGGCGTGGACACCGTCGAGGTGGTCCCGGCGCACCGGTGGGCCTGCGCGGAGGGAACCACCCGGTGGGGTTCCTTCCTGGACGATCCGATGCTCTTCGACGCCGGGTTCTTCGGTCTGACCGATCAGGAGGCCCGGCTCACCGATCCGCACGCCCGACTGTTCCTGGAGATCGGGCACGAGGCCCTGGAGCGTGCCGGGTACGCCGGGCCCCGCCGGCACCGGCACCGCATCGGGGTCTTCGCGGCCGTCGGGGAGAGTGCCTACCCGCAGCTGCTGGCGGCCGATGGGCAGGCCGGTGGGGCGGGCGCCCTGGTCGGGAATCTGCGCAACCTGATACCGGCCCGGTTGGCGCAGACCCTGGACCTGACCGGGCCGGCGATCGCGGTCGACACGGCCTGTTCCTCGGCATTGGTGGCCCTGCACCTGGCCGCCCGCAGCCTGGCAGAGGGCGAATGCGACATCGCCGTGGTCGGCGGGGTGAACCTGAACCTCGCCGAGACCGGGTACCGGCTGCTGGACGCCGCCGAAGCCCTCTCCCCCACCGGACGGTGCCGCGCCTTCGCCGCCGAGGCGGACGGTTTCGTCCCCGGTGAGGGCGGGGCCGCCCTGGTGCTGCGTCGCCTAAACGACGCGCAGATCGACGGGGACGAGGTGCTGGCCGTGGTCGCCGGGACCGCTATCGGCAACGACGGGCGGGCGTTGAGCATCCTCGCGCCTAACCCGCACCGGCAGTGGGAGGTGATCGCGCGGGCGTACCGGGAGGCCGGTGTGGACCCGGGCCAGGTGTCGTACGTGGAGGCCCACGGCACCGGCACCGAACTCGGTGACCCGGTCGAGGTCCGGTCCCTGGCGGCGGCCTACCCACCGCCGGCCGATCAGGTGCCGCGCGGGCTGGGTTCGGTGAAGACGAACCTCGGTCACCTGCTCAACTCGGCCGGTTTCCCGGCCCTGCTGAAGGTGGTGCTGGCGCTGCGGCACCGGTACCTGCCGCCCACCCTGCACCACACCCGACCCAGCCCTCGCTGCGACCTGGCCGCCGCCGGTTTCGAGGTGGTCACCCAGGGACGGCCCTGGACCGCACCGGGCCCCCTGGTCGCCGGGGTGAACAGCTTCGGTTTCGGCGGCACGAACGCCCACGCGATCCTGCGCGAACCCCCAGCCACCGTGCCCGGCGGGCCGGGCGGGCCGGGCGGGCCGGAGATCGGCCTGGCCACCCTGAGCGCGCATTCGGTGCCGGCGCTTCGGCAGGCGGCTCGGGACCTCGCCGCCCATCTGCGGGCCCATCCCCACCTGGCCGAGGCGGATGTCTGCGCCAGCTCCGGCACCGCCCGCGACGACGCCGCGTACCGGGTGGCGGTCGTCGCCGACGGTGAGTTGGCCGCCCGGCTGGACCGGGCCGCCGAGTTGCTGGACGAGCACCGCGAGCCGGTGGGCCGACGACCCCGGACGGCGTTCGTCTTCCCCGACGGCCCGCCGACCCCGGCGGCGGTACGCGATCTGCACGACCGACTGCCGGCCTTCCGTGACCGGCTGACCGAGGTCGCCGCCCCGACCGTACAGGGCCGACCACTGCTGACCTGGTGTCTGACCGGCTCCGCCGATCCGCAGGTCGCCCGGCAGGTGGCGGTGGCGGTCGGGCTCGCCCTGGTCGGTCAGCTCACCGACTGGGGCGTACGGCCGGACCGGCTGTTCGGTGTCGGCGTCGGTGACCTGGCGGCGGCGGCAGGCCGAGGTGAGCTGGACCCGGCCGAGGCGATTCGCCGCGCCGCCACCGCGACCCCATCGACCGAGCCGGAGCTGCGCATCGCGCTGAAGCAGCTGTGCGCCGACGGGTACGACACCTTCGTCGACCTGGGCGCTTCGGGCCGGCTGCGCGCCGTGTCGCCACACGTCGGGGTCAACCCGGCACGGGTGTTGACCGTCCTGGACGGGCCGCAGGCCACCGAGGCTGTGCTGGCGGCGGTAGGACAGCTGTGGGCCCTCGGTGGCCCGTTGGACCGGGCCGCTCTGCACGCCGGCCGGCGGCGGGTGCCGGTGCCGACATACCCGTTCCAACGACGGTCTCATCCGCCATCGCCGCTGCTACCCCTGCACCGGGTCACCTGGCGGGAGACGCCGTCGACCACCGGCGGGCCGGGAGCCGTGGTCGGCCGCGACCTGCCGGGCCGGGTGCGGTTGCGCGGCCCGGGTGCCGGCGGTGACCTGGCCGCCCGACTCGCCACGGCACTGCGCGAACGCAGCGTCACGGTCCAGGTCACACCGCAGACCGACGACGATACGCCGCCGGAGCTGACCGTGCTGCTCGCCGGCGACGCGGTCGACCTGGCGGAGGTGGCCGACCTCGATCGCGCCGTGGCCGACCAGGTGGGCGCGGTGCGTGCCCTGCTCGACGAGCCGGACGACCGGCTGGGGCGGCTACTCGTGGTCACCGAGGACGTCCAGGTCACCGGGCACCACGAGCGTCCCCGCCCGGTGCAGGCGGTGCTGGGCGGACTGTGCGCGGCGCTGGCCGACGAGCGACCGGGCCTGCGGGCCCGGATGGTCGACCTGTCCAGCGTGGACGACCTGGCCGTCCGGGTGGAGGCGGTGTGCCGGGAGTTGTCCGATCTGCACCTGGCCGAGGCCACGGCGCACCCCGCCGACCAGTTGACCGGGCTGGCCTGGCGGGCCGGACGCCGACTCGAACGGCACCTGGTGCCGGTGTCGACCCCGGTTTCGCAGCCGAGTACGGCACCGTCCGATGACGTGCACGTGATCCTCGGCGGTGGTGGCGGGCTCGGCGCCGAGTTGGCCCGTACCCTGGCCCGTCGGAGACGACCCACCCTGCTGCTGGCCGGGCGGTCGGCCCAGGCCCCGGCCGGTCTGCTCGACGAGTTGGCCGCGGCCGGTGCCACCGCTACCTACCAGCGGTGCGACGTGACCGTGCCGGCCGATGTCGACGCCCTGCTCGCCAGGCTGCCCCGGGTGGGGACCGTCTGGCACGCCGCCGGCACGGTCCGGGTCGGCACCCTGGCGGCGAAGTCGATCCCGGACATCCTGGCGGTGCTGGCACCCAAGGTACGCGGCAGCTACCTGGTGGAGGAGTCGCTGCGCCGGCAGGGTCACCACCGGGCGGCGCTCGTCGGTTTCTCCTCGGTCAGCGCGGTGCTGCCCGGCCTGGCCGCCGCGATCGGCGACTACGCGGCGGCCAACGCCTTCCTCGACGCCTTCGCCGCCGCCCATCGGGCGACCGGCCGCCCCTTCCAGGCGGTCGGCCTCGCCGCCGTCAGCGACACGGGGATGGCTGCCCGAGGTAGCGCCCGCCACGACCTCCCCGGCTCGCTGACCGCGCGGGCCGCGCTGGACGCCTTGCTGGCTGCCCGGGAGGTCGACGCCGCCCACCTGATCGTCGCGGACCGGCGAGCGTCGACCGCGCACTCGGCGGCCGTCGCCCGACGGGGTCAACACGTCGATGGCCGCGTGCAGGCACACGGCGACCGGCCCGCCGGTCCGGCTGCCCAGCCGGTCGAGCCCGGGACCGCCGAGATCGCCAAGGCGGGCGAGGTTTCGGCCAGCAGGTCGGCACGTCATCAGCATTCGGATGTCGAGGAACTGGCGCGACTGCTGCGCCGACTGCTCGCTGAGCCCCTGCACCGCCCCGGCGACCAGATCGCCGACGACGACTCGTTCCTCGCCCTCGGACTGGACTCCCTGGCCGCAGTCGACCTGGTCAAGCGACTGGAGGACGAACTCGGGCGGCAACTGCCGGTCACCTTGTTCTTCGAGTACACCACGGTCGCCACCTTGGCCGCCGCGCTGGCGGAACCCGACCCGGGACGACCCCCGGCCCACCCGGCCGCACCGTCGCCGGAGGTGGCTAGCCCGGCGGCGGGCGAGGGATCACCGGCCGGCTCGCTCGCCGACGGAGAGCCGTTCGCCCTCACTGCGGTGCAGCGGGCCTGGTTCGTCAACGAGAAACTGCACCCGAGCATGGCCGGGTACGCCTTCGTCCGGCAGACCGTCACAGGGCCACTGGAGGCGAGGCTGCTCGACCGGGCCCTGACCGGCCTCGTCGCCCGGCATCCGATGCTGCGGGTGCGATTCCTCGCCGACGTCACCGCCCCCCGGCAGGTGATCGTGCCCCCGGCCGCCGCCGCGATCAGCCTGGACGTACGGCCCCTGACCGGTGAGCTGACCGCACTGGAGGAGCAGCTCTGCAACACGCCGGTGGATCTGACCCGGCAACCGCCGCTGCGGGCGGTGCTGGCCCAGGAACGATCCGACCGCTCGCACCTGATCCTGGTGCTGCACCACGCCGCCGCCGACGGGTTCAGTCTCCACCTGCTCAGCGAACAACTCTGGGCGGACTACGGCCAACTGGTGACGGGACGCACCCCCACGATGCCGCCGGCCATCGGCAGTTTCGCCGCCTTCGCCGCTGCCCTCACCCCGCCACGCAAGACGGATCTGGCGTACTGGCGTCGGAGGTTCGACGATCCGGGGTGGACGCTGAGGCTGCCGTACGACGGCGACCCGGGGGGCCTGCCCGCCCCGCCCTGCGTCACCCACACCGACGAACTGGATCCCGCGCTCGTGGCGCGGCTGCGTGAGCGGGCCGCCGACGCCGGTGTCTCCCTGTTCCACCTGCTGCTCGCCGGGTATCTGCGGTGCCTGGCTAGGTGGAGCGGGCAGCGCCGGGTGCCGGTCAACGTGGCGCGGGCCGGCCGGGACGCCCGGATGTCCGGCATCGAACGGCTCGTCGGGCCGTTCGCCGACACCCTGCCGCTGCTGGTCGAGGTGGACCCGTCCGAGTCTGCCGCCCGGCTGGCCGACCGCCTCCGACAGTCCTGGACCGAGGCACAGCGGCACGGCTCGGTGTCCAGCCTGGACCTGGCCCGGCTGCTACCGACGACCGACAGCGGCCCGCGTACCGCCAGCCCGGCCGGGTTCAGCTTCGCCCGCTTCCCGGTCGACACCGATCCCGACTGCCCGGTGACGGTCACCCCGACGGCGGCCGGCTCCGGCTCCGCCGCCACCGGGCTCAGCCTGCTGTGGTGGGAGTCGGGGACAACACTGCGACTGTCCTGGAACTTCCCGCTGCGGTTGTTCCGGCGACAGACGGTGGCCCGGCTCGCCGCCGAGCACCACCAGGAACTCGTCGACCTCGCCGCCGGGCGGCAGCCCGGCGATCAGGATCGCCGCGTACGACCGAAGCCCGCCGCCATGGACGTCAGCGCCCGGATTCGGGCGGTGTGCCGGCGTACCCCGGACGCTACGGCGATCACCGACGGTCGGCGTACGGTGACCTACCGGGAACTGGACCAGGCCGCCGACCGGGTGGCGGCGCTGCTGCTCGCCCACGGGGTACGCCCCGGCGAACACGTAGGGCTGCTCACCGCCCCCGGCCCGAATTCGATCATCGGGGTGGTCGGGATCCTGCGCGCGGCAGCGGCCTGGGTGCCGCTGGACGCCGCCCATCCCCCGGCCCGGCTGGACGGACAACTGCACCGCGCCCGCGTCCGGGTGGTGCTGCACGACGACGACTGCGCGACCACGGCCGCCCGACTCGACGGCACGGCGGTCCGACTCGACGGCATGATGACCCGGCTGGACGTCCCGGCGGTTCCGCTGGACGGCCCGACGGTCCGGCCCGGGGATCCGACGGCCGGGCCGGACGACACCGCGTACGTGATCTTCACGTCGGGCTCGACGGGACGGCCGAAGGGGGTGCCGATCACCCACCGGTCCATGTCGAACTACCTCGACTGGGCCATCGACACCTTCGGCTACCGCGCCGGTGACCGGCTGGCCCAGACCTCGTCGATCTGTTTCGACGCCTCGGTCCGGCAGATCCTGGCACCACTGCTGGTCGGGGCCACGGTGGTCACCTTCGCCCGATCGGAACTGCGCGACCCGCAGGTGCTGCTGTCCCGGTTGGAGCGGGACCGGCTCACCGTGTGGAGTTCGGTGCCCACCCTCTGGGAACGGCTGCTGCGGGCCGCCGAGGACCGCACCACCCGCGAGGGGGTACGGCCGGATCTCAGTGCCCTGCGGTGGGTCCACGTCGGCGGGGAGGAGTTGTCGCCGGTGCCGGTACGCCGGTGGTTCGACCTGTTCGGTGACGGCTGCCGGATCACCAACCTGTACGGCCCCACCGAGACGACGATCAACGCCACCTGGCATCTGATCGACAACCGCCCCGACGAGGCGATACGCCGACTGCCGATCGGTCGGCCCGTCGGCGGGGCGCGGATCCGCGTGGTCGACCCGGACGGCAACCCCTGCCCACCCGGGACGGCCGGCGAGCTGCTGATCGGCGGCGTCGGCGTCACCACCGGCTACCTCGACGAGCCCGCGCTGACCGTCACCGCCTTCACCCGGCTCGACGGCGAACGGTACTACCGCAGCGGCGACCGGGTTCGCGCCATCGCCGACGGCACCCTGGAGTTCCTCGGTCGGCTCGACGACCAGGTGAAGATCCACGGGCACCGGCTGGAGCCCGGTGAGATCGAGGCGGTGCTGCGTACCCATCCGGCGGTGACCGCCGCGACCGTGCTGCACCAGGCCGAGCCGCATCCACGGCTGCATGCCTTCGTCGCCCCTGCGCCGGGAGCCGGGCCTACGGTGGCCCAGTTGCGCGAATATCTCGCCGACCGGCTGCCGGAGCCGCTGGTCCCAGCGCGCATCCATCTGCTCGACACGCTTCCGTTTACTCCCACCGGAAAGGTGGACCGGGACCGGCTGCGTGCACTCGGCGGCTTCGCACCCGCCGCCGGCCCGAAGCGACTCCCGGCACCTGCCGGTGCGGACGCCGCTGCCGGCGGACACACCGCAACCGAGGCGAGGCTGGCCCGGATCTGGGGTGAGCTGCTCGACCTGCCGACGATAGCGCCCGACGACGACTTCTTCGCCCTCGGCGGCGACTCCATTCTGGCCCTGGAGGTCTTCGCCCGCGTCCAACAGCAGTTCCCGGCCGCACCGAGCCCGACCGTCATCTACCAGCACCGAACCCTGCGGACTCTCGCCGCCGAGATCGACGCCACCGCTGCCCCGCGCCGTACCACCGACGGCACGGGCCGTACCACCGCAGCCACCGACCGGGTCAGCGGCCCGGTGGACGGGCCCTACCCGGTGACGGCCACCCAGCGCGGTTTCCTGCTCGCCGACGCCATCGCACCGGGCGACGGCGCCGCCTGGCTGGCCCGGCTACGACTGCGCGGTCGGCTCCGTCGCGACGTCTTCCAACGCGCCGTCGACCTGCTGGTGGCCCGGCACCCGATGCTGCGTACCGTCTTTCCCGCCGGGGCCCGTCCCCCGGTCCAGCAGGAGCTTCCCGCCTCGCTGCGGCTGCCGGTCGGCTACCGGGCGGTCGCCGGGCCCGCGGAGGTGGGCGCCCTGGTCGCCGAGGAGCGCGGCCGTCGCTTCGAACCGTGGGCCTGGCCCCTGCTGCGGCTGCAACTGCTGGGGCTCACCCCCGATGAGCACATTCTGCTGGTGCACGCCCATCACCTGATCGGTGACGGCTACAGCGCGGCCCTGCTCGGCCAGGAACTGCTGACGGTCTACCACCGGCTGGTGGCCGACCAGCCCGACGGGCTGCCTCCGCTGCGCACCCACTTCCGCGACTACGTCGATCTGCTGGCCGACCGGGTCGCCTGCCCACCCGACCCGGAGGCCCACGGCTGGTGGCGCGGACGCTTCGGCACCCCGTACCGGCCGCCGGTGCTACCCGCCCTCGGCAGCGCGCCCGACCCGGGCGATACCTCCGAGCCGGTCTGCGGCTTCACCCTGGACGCGACCGTGGTCGCCGGGCTGCGCCGGCTGGCCGCCTCGGCGGCGACCACCCTGTACGCCCCGGTGCTGACCGCGTACCACCGGGCGGTGGCCCGGTTCACCGGACAGGACGACCTGGTCTTCGGCCTGGCGCTGACCGGTCGGGATCATCCGCTGCCGGACCTGCACCGGATCTTCGGCCCGTGCGCGGCGATGCTGCCGCTGCGGCTGGAGGGCTCGGCCGGCTTCGCCGAACAGCTCGCCCACGTCGGGGCCGAGGTCGCTACTGCCCGCCGGTACGACGATCCGCCGTCGATCGCGGCGGCCGTGCCCACCGGCCCGGGCGGCACCCCCATCGGAGCGCAGTTCTTCTTCAGCTTCCTGGACTTCTCCGCCCGCACCCCGCTACCGGCCGCCGCAGCGAATACGGCATCACGCGAGGTCGTCGATGCGCCGTCGCCGATGGTGGTCGACACCCCGCCCTCCGTGCCGAGCGATGCCGATCGGCTCAGCCTCGACTGGGACGCCGACAGTGAGCTGGCGCCACCGCCCCTCGGGACCGACCTGTTCCTGACCGCGCGCCCCACGGGGGCCGGGCTCCGGGTCACCCTGCGCGGCTGTCCCGCCACAGTCACCCCGGCCGAGCTGCGCCGGCTCGCCGACTGGCTCCACGTCGACCTGACCGCCGCCGCCGAGCACACCAGCCCGGCCCGTGGGAACCAGCCGGCCACGCCGGCCGTGGTCACCGGTACCACCGTGCCGGCGACGACGGCCGTTTCCGGCCGACCGACCAGGCTGGCCGCGGCCATCGTCGGCTACCTGCCGCCGCCGGCCCAGCTCGCCGCGATCGCCGGGCTGCCCGCCGACAGCCTGCCCCGGGCCCAGCTACGCGAACTGCTCTTTCCCGATGGCCGGCCGCGTCTGCTGGAGCAGTTGACCACACCGCTGGGCGTCTCCGGCTTCGTCTGCCTGCCCCGGTTCGCCGACGAGCTGACCGCCCCCGGGGACGCCCTTGCCGACGAGGCCACCGAGGCGGTGGACCTGGCCGCCCGCCTCGGCGCCCGCTGCGTGTCGCTGGCCGGGATGATTCCCGCCCGCACCGGCTACGGCCTCGGGGTGCTGCGCCGTACCGGCAGCGGGGTGGCGGTGACCACCGGCCATGCCGTCACCGTCGTCTCCGTCGTCCGCACGGTGCAGGCCGCGCTGGCCGCCACCGGGCGCAGCCTCGCCGGCCGCGACCTAGCCGTGGTCGGTCTCGGTTCGATCGGGTTCTCCGCGCTGCGGCTGTTGCTCACCCGGGCCGACCAGCCGCCCGCCCGACTCGTGCTCTGCGACGTTCCCGCCGCCGCGCCCCGACTGGGCGAGCACGCCGCGCGGCTGCGGGCGGACGGTTTCGCCGGCACCATCGAGGTGTGCCCGTCGGCACCGGGAATCGCCCCGGCCGGCTACACAGCGGACGTGATCATCGCGGCGACGAGCGCGGCCACCGCACCGATCGAGGTCGACCGGCTGGCACCCGGCACCATCGTGGTGGACGACTCGTTCCCGCCCGCACTGGACACCGCGAAGGCCCTGACCCGGATGCGCCGCGACCACGACATCCTGGTGGTCGGCGGTGGGCTCCTGCACGTCGGCGAGACCGAACGCGACATGCCCGGGGACCTGCCGCCGGTGCCGGTCGACGGCAACGTGCTCGGGCTGCCCGGGACGATCGCCTCCTGCCGGTTGGAATCGCTACTGTGGTCGACCGTCGCGGACCTGCCGTTGGTGCACGGCCTGGTGGACGATGCGACCGCAGCGGCGTACGCGCGGGCGCTCACCGAGGCCGGCATCGACGCCGCGCCCCTGCACCTGCTGCACCACCCGATCGGGCCGGAGTTGCTCGGGAGGTTCGGCCGCTAGTTACTCAGCTGCGCCCGTCGTGGCTCGGCCTTACGCTTCCGTCCAGCGGTGGTCGGTCGACGGTGACCGGCTGGCGGTGTGGTCGAGGTGGTCGGTCTGCGGAGCGGAGATGAGCAACGAGATGGCATGTCACCTGTTCGCGCTCTGCGTCGACGCCCATGAACCGTCGCGGCTCGCGCGCTTCTGGTCGGAACTGCTGCGGTGGAGCGTGACGGACGATCCACTCGACGGAGTCGCCCTTCTGCCCACCGACGACACCGGCTTCCGGCTCCGCTTCCTCGCCAGCCAGGAGCCCAAAATCGGCCAGAACCTGATGCACTTCGACCTGACCAGCACCTCCCTGGAGGACCAGCGGCAGACGGTGGCCAGGGCGTTGGCGCTCGGCGGGCGGCACGTCGACGTCGGGCAGGGCCCCGAGGATCAGCACGTGGTCCTCGCCGATCCCGAGGGCAACGAGTTCTGCGTCATCGAGCCCGGCAACAACTTCCTCGCCGAATGCGGGTTCGTCGGCGCGCTGGCCTGCGACGGATCGCAGCAGGTCGGCTACTTCTGGGCTGCTGCGCTCGGCTGGCCGCTGGTGTGGGACCAGGACCAGGAGACCGCGATCCGATCGCCGCACGGCGGCCCGAAGATCACCTGGGGCGGCCCACCACTGATGCCGAGGTTGGGCCGTAACCGCCTGCACTTCGACGTCGTTCCCAAGCCCGGCGGTGACCAGCAGGCAGAGGTCGACCGCCTCCTCGCCCTCGGTGCAACCCGAATCGACGCCGACCTGGATGCGAGCCGGGGCGAGACCGGCCGGCGCGACGCCGGTCTGAGCGAGACCGGCCGGGTGGCGATGGCCGACCCCGACGGCAACGAATTCTGCGTCCTGACTGCCTGACGCGTACTCGCCCTACAGCCCCGACGGAGTGCATGGGCTCAACCTCCACCGACCTCCTTTGCTCTGCTTCAACCCACGCACCGGTTTGGCGGGGATGTGGAAAGCCGTTTCGGCGGTATGGCGGTATCCGGGTGGGTGGGTGACCGCCATACCGCCGAAACGGCGGATCGGATGAAACCGGGATCAGAAGTCGTCGTCGAAGGCCACTGTGCCGGTGACGCCGACCTGGTAGGCCGAGACGCGGCGTTCGAAGAAGTTGGACAGTTCCTGCACGTCCTGCAGTTCCATGAACGCGAACGGGTTGGTCGAGCCGTACATCGGTTCGATGCCGAGCATGGCCAGTCGCCGGTCGGCCACGTGTTGCAGGTACTGGCGCATGTCGGCCAGCGGCATCCCGGAGACGCCCTGCTCCAGCAGGTCGGCGGCGAACTGGACCTCGCAGTCGACCGCCTCGGCGAGCATGTCGCGCACCTGCTGCTCCATCTCGGCGTCAAACAGGTCGGGTTCCTCGGCGCGTACGGCGTCGACCACGTCGAAGGCGAAGGCCATGTGCATCGACTCGTCGCGGAACACCCAGTTGGTGCCGGACGCGAGGCCGTGCAGCAGCCCTCGGGAGCGTAGGAAGTAGACGTAGGCGAAGGCGCCGTAGAAGAACAGTCCTTCGATGCAGGCGGCGAAGCAGATCAGGTTGAGCAGGAACGCCCGCCGGTCGGCGCGGGTTTTCAGGTCCCGCAGCTCGAAGATCGAGTCGATCCACTTGAAGCAGAACTCGGCCTTGCGGGCGATCGAGGGGATGTTCTCCACCGCCGCGAACGCCTCGTACCGTTGCTTCTCGTCGGGCACGTAAGTGTCGAGCAGGTTCAGGTAGAACTGCACGTGCACCGCCTCCTCGAACAGTTGCCGGGACAGGTAGAGCCGGCCTTCCGGGGAGTTGATGTGCTGGTAGAGGTTGAGCACCAGGTTGTTGGCGACGATGGTGTCGCCGGTGGCGAAGAAGGCGACCAGCCGGGACACCAGGTGCTGTTCGGCCGGGGAGAGCTTGGCCAGGTCGGCTAGGTCGGCGTGCAGGTCGACCTCCTCGACGGTCCAGGTATTCTTGATCGCGTCCTTGAAGCGGTCGAAGAACTGCGGGTAGCGCATCGGCCGCAGGGTCAGGTCCATGCCGGGGTCGAGCAGCATCTGCTGCTCCCCCGAGCTGGTGCCGGTGCTGGTGTGGGATTCGGAGACGGTGGTCACTGGCAGGCCTCGCAGCTTTCGGGATTCTCCAGGGAGCAGGCCAGTGCCTCGTCATCACTCACCGCGACGACGGGCGTGGCGGTCGGGGTGACGGCGACGGTGGCCTGCTGGATGCGGGTCGCGGGTCGCGAGCGCAGGTAGTAGGTGGTCTTGAGCCCGGACTTCCAGGCGTACAGGTACATCGAGGAGAGCTTGCCGATGGTCGGCGCGCTCATGAACAGGTTCAGCGACTGCGACTGGTCGATGAACGGGGCACGGGCGGCGGCCAGGTCGATCAGCGCCCGTTGCGGCAGCTCCCACGCGGTGCGGAACAACTCCCGTACGTCTTCGGGCAGCTCGGCGATGCCCTGCACCGACCCTTCGGCGCGTTTGATCTGCTCGCGGATCGGCGGGGTCCACAGCCCTCGCGCCTTGAGTTCGCGTACCAGGTAGGTGTTGATCTGGAGGAACTCGCCCGACATCGTCTCGCGTTTGAACAGGTTGGACACCTGCGGCTCGATGCACTCGTAGCAGCCCGCGATCGAGGCGATGGTGGCTGTCGGCGCGATGGCCACCAGCAGCGAGTTCCGCAGGCCGTACGCGGCGATCGTCTCGCGCAGCGCGGTCCACCGCTGCACCTGGGTGACGTCGGCGCCCCACAGGTCCGGGTGCAGCTCACCGCGCGCCGCGCGGGTGTCGGCGTACGCCGGGTGCGGGCCGAACTGCTGGGCGAGCTGCGCCGAGGTCTCCAGGGCGGTCAGCAGAATCTCCTCCTGCACCCGGCTGGACAGCTCCCGGGCCGGTATGGAGTCGAACGGCATGCGCAGGGTGAAGAAGGCGTCCTGCAAGCCCATCAGCCCGAGCCCGACCGGTCGCCAGCGCGGGTTCGACGCCGCCGCCTGCTGCGCGGGGTAGTAGTTGATGTCGATGACCCGGTCGAGGAAGAGCACCGCGGTGTGGACGGTCGCGCGCAGCTTCTCCCAGTCGATGCCGTCCGCAGTGACGTGCGCGCCCAGGTTGATCGACCCGAGGTTGCACACCGCCGTCTCGGTGTCGCTGTTGACCTCCAGGATCTCGGTGCACAGGTTCGACAGGTGGATGATGTTGCCCGGTGCGCCGGTCTGGTTGGACAGCCGGTTCGACGCGTCCTTGAACGTCATCCACCCGTTGCCGGTCTGCGCGAGGGTGCGCATCATCCGTCCGTACAGGTCACGGGCCTTGACCGTGCGGACCGCCTTCTTCTCCGCCGCCCGGTACGCCTCGTCGAACGCCTCGCCGTACAGGTCCGGCAACTCCGGCGCGTCGGAGGGGTCGATCAGCGACCAGTCGCCGTCGGCTTCCACCCGGCGCATGAACTCGTCCGGGATCCAGTTGGCCAGGTTCAGGTTGTGCGTACGCCTCGACTCCTCCCCGGTGTTGTCCCGCAGCTCCAGGAACTCCTCGATGTCCGGGTGCCAGGGTTCCAGGTAGACACAGGCCGCACCCTTGCGCCGGCCGCCCTGGTTGACCGCCGCCACCCCGGCATCCAGGGTCTTGAGGAACGGCACGATGCCGTTGGACCTGCCGTTGGTGCCCCGGATCAACGCGCCCCGGCCCCGCACCCGGGTCCAGGAGATGCCGATGCCGCCGGAGAACTTCGACAGCTTCGCCACCTGGTGATACCGCTCGTAGATCGAGTCGAGTTCGTCGCGGGGCGAGTCGACGAGGAAACACGACGACATCTGGGTGTGTCGGGTGCCGGAGTTGAACAGCGTCGGTGAACTCGGCAGGTACGCCAGGCTGGACATCAGCCGGTAGAAGCCGATCGCCTCACCCGGCGACTGGGACAGCCCGCAGGCGACCCGCAGCAGCCAGTACTGCGGGGTCTCCACCACCAGGCGGGTCTGCGGATGCCGCAACAGATACCGGTCCGCGACCGTCCGCAGCCCGAAGTACTCGAACCGCAGATCACCCTCCGGATCGACCGCATCGTCCAGCTTGCGGGCATTGCGGGCCACGAACGCGGCGGTGGCGTCCCCGATCAGCCCCAAACCGTGGGCGTACCGGATCGACTGGCTGAAGCTCGCCACCTGCTGCCCACGAACCTCCTTGTCCACGTACGCGGCCAGCAGCCGCGCCGCCAGCTTCGAGTACTGCGGCTCCGCGCTGATCAACTCGGCGGCCGTCTGGATCGACAACTTGTCCAGCTCAGCCGTGGTCGCCCCGTCGTACAGACCGCTGATCGTCTTCGTCGCCACCCGCAACGGGTCGACCTCGTCCAGGTCGGCGACCCAGCGCTCCACGGCCTTGACGATCTTGTTGACGTCCACCGGCTCGGTGTCGCCGTTGCGTTTACGGACCTGCATCACGTGCCGGCGTTGTTCCGGCCCTGCCTGTTCCCGGGTCACCGTCATGGTCCCTCCTCGTACCGGTCGGTGAAGGTCGACGGGCACGCGGGAGGACGCCGCCGGTCACCGGACGGCCTGACTGCCGTCTATGACCAGCTGATGGCGTCGGCCGTCCCGCGCGGCCTTCGACCGCCGCACACGTACGCGCGCGGCGCGCTGGCAGGTCTTCGGACTCGTGGGCGTGTTAGTGCCTACTGGCCGTCGCTTCCCAGACCTGGCGGGCCCAGTGCTTAGTTGACGGCGGTCGTTCCCACTCACCGCTGCGGGGCAGTCCCGGAATTTCACCGGGTTCCCTCTTGCCTCGGCCGTCGTGGAGTGACGGCCGAACCAGCTGCAGGCAACACTATATATGGGAACGTGCCAGGAACCTCAATACCAGATGGTGTATCGCAGCACGCATCGATCGGACTACCCGACCGAGCGCGACGACAGGCGACGACAGCGCCGGACCCGCGCAACTTTCCGAAAACTTCCGGAAGTTCTGGCCATCGGGATGGGCTCGACATAACATGCACGCGCTTGGATCTGTCCGGAACCCCGATGTCAGGCACCCCCACCACTGTCCAATTTGCGTAAGGGACCAGTCGATGCGCCTGTGGAATCCGTCCCATCGATCACGACGCCGATCACGAACTTTCGCCGTACTGTGCTCGGCCGCGCTCGTCGCGGCCGTCACCGTCGCCCCCACCCCGGCCGCCGCCGCCGAGGTCGTGCTCAGCAACGACTTCGAGTCCGGCTCGTACGCCCCCTGGGGGCCCCGGGGTGAGGTGACCCTCGCCCTCGCCGAGGAGGGCCGCGACAGCGACAGCAGCCTGTCCGTCACCGGCCGCACCGCCGACTGGCAGGGCCCCGCCACCAACGCGACCACCCTGCTGCGGCCGGGCATCCGATACACCGTCAGCGCGTGGGCGAAACTTCCGGCCGGCACCGAGGGCACCGCCGGGGTGCACTTCACCGTCGAGTCGACCCCGGCCGGTGGTGGTGACAACACCTACACCTGGATCGGCGACAACGTCAGCACCACCGCCGACGAGTGGGTACGCATCGGCGGCGAGTACACCCTGCCCACCGGCCTGGACGCCGCCACCCTGTACGTGGAGGCCGAGGGCACCACCCCGTTCCTGCTCGACGACGTGCTGATCACCGCGCCGGAGGACGGCGGCGGTGGCGGGCCGGCGCCGGGCACGATCGTCATCGACACCGACTTCGAGGACGGCCTGGACAGTTGGGGCCCACGCGACGGTGGCCCGGGGGCCCCTAGCGTCACCATCACCGATGTCGCGCACGGCGGCACCTCGGCGGCACTGGTCAGCGACCGGGTCAACCAGGGTGCCGGGCTGGGTCGGGACGTCACCGGCCTGTTCACCGCCGGGGTGACCTACGAGCTGAGCGCCTGGCTGCGGTTCGCCGAGGGGCAGCCGGCCGACCAGATCTGGTTGAGCCTGGCCAGCACCACCGGGAGCAGCCAGTCCTTCAGCACCCTGGCCCAGTTCGAGACGATCACCAACTCGGGGTGGACGGAGGTGACCGCCCGGTTCACCATGCCGGCCGCGGACAGCGCCTTCCTCTACTTCGAGACCCGCTGGCAGGGCGAGGACGTGCCCGGCAACACCAGCGACTTCCTCGCCGACGACATCGTCGTACGGGTGCCCGAGCCGCCGGTCATCGAGGACCTCACCCCGCTGCACGAGACCACGGAGTTCCCGGTCGGGGTGGCCATCGACAGCCGGGAGACCATCGGGGCCCCCGCCCAACTGCTGACCCGGCACTTCAACCAGATCACGGCCGAGAACCACATGAAGCCGGAGGCCTGGTACGACGAGGCGGGCAACTTCCGCCCGCACGAGCAGGCGCTGACCATGATGGACTTCGCCCGCGACAACGACCTGCGGGTCTACGGTCACGTGCTGGTCTGGCACAGCCAGACCCCGGCCTGGTTCTTCACCGACTCCGCCGGGCAGCCGCTGACCACCTCGGCGGCCGACCAGCAGGTGCTGCGAGAGCGGCTGCGTACCCACATCTTCAACGTCGCCGAGTCGATGAGCGAGCGGTACGGCAAGTTCGGCTCCCCCACCAACCCGCTGTACGCCTTCGACGCGGTCAACGAGGTGGTCAGCGACAGTGGCGAGTACAGCGACGGCCTGCGCCGCAGCGAGTGGTACCGGATCCTCGGTGAGAGCTTCATCGACCTGACCTTCACCTACGCCGACGAGGCGTTCAACGAGGTCTACGCCGCCGAGGGCGCGGAGCGGCCGGTCACCCTGTTCATCAACGACTACAACACCGAGCAGAGCGGCAAGCAGGCCCGTTACCTGGCCCTGGTGCAGCGGCTGCTGGCCCGTGGGGTGCCGGTGCACGGGGTGGGCCACCAGTTCCACGTCTCGCTGGCCATGCCGATCAGCGCCCTGGAGACCGCGCTGGAGACGTTCGCGGATCTGCCGGTCACCCAGGCCGTCACCGAACTCGACGTCACCACCGGCACCCCGGCCACCCAGGCGAAGTTCATCGACCAGGGCTACTACTACCGGGACGCCTTCCGGATCTTCCGGGCGTACGCCGATGATCTGCTGACCGTCACGGTCTGGGGGCTCACCGACGGGCGTTCCTGGCGCTCCGGCAACGGCGGGCCGCTGCTGTTCGACGACAACCTGCGCGCCAAGCCGGCCTACTACGGGGCGGTCGACGGTGAGCTGCCGGCCCGGCTGCGTACCGCCAGCGTCTTCGCCGGTGAGGTGCCGCTGACCGCCGCCGCGCCGACGGACCTGACCTGGCGCAAGCTGCCGCTGCACGAGGTGGAGGACGTCGCCCGGTTCCAGCTGCGGTGGGCGCCGGACCACCTGACCGCGTACGTGACGGTCGACGACACCACGGTCTCCGACACCGACCGGGTCAGCTTCGTGCTGGGCGGCGAGACCTACCACGTGTCCCGCGACGGCAGCGGTGACGTGCCGGCCGTGGCCGCCGACCGGGAGGGCGGCTACCACCTGGTCGCCCACCTGCCGCTGTCCGCAGCGGCCGAGGGTGACACCCGCACCCTGGACGTGCAGGTGCGGGACGACGACACCACCTCCGGGTGGAACACCCCGGGGGCGGTGGGCACCCTGACCCTGGTCGAGGAGCTGTCGTACCTGGAGGTGCGGCAGGCCGCCGAGGCGCCGGTGATCGACGGCTCGGTCGACGCCGCCTGGGCTAACGCCACCACGGTGACCACGGACAAGCAGGTCTCCGGCACCGACGGGGCCAGCGCCCAGGTCCGTACCCTCTGGCGGGGTCAGACCCTGTACGTGCTGGCCGAGGTGACCGACCCGGTGGTGGACGTCTCCGGCTCGGACCCCTGGATCCAGGACTCCGTGGAGATCTACGTCGACGCCGGAAACTTCAAGAACGGCAGTTTCCGGTACGACGACACCCAGATCCGGATCAACGCCGACAACGTGGTGTCGTTCGGCACCGGTGACGAGGGGTTCCAGGCGAACCGACTGGAGAGCGCGACCGTTCGCACCTCGACGGGGTACACCGTGGAGGCGGCGATCAGCCTGCTCGAATACGGTGGTCTGGACACCTTCCACGGCTTGGACTTCCAGGTCAACGACGCCTCCGAGGGCACCCGGACGAGCATCCGCAACTGGGCCGAGCAGGAGGGTGCGGGCTACCAGAGCACCGCGCGTTGGGGAGTCGGCCGGCTGGTGGCCGGGTCCAATGTCGAGGTGGCTCTGAAGACCTTCACCCGGTGGTACTCCGACAGCGGTGGCGGCTACTGCGCGACCATCACCGCGACGAACACCGGCGACAAGCCGGTCGACTGGTCGGCCACCGTGCAGCTCGAAGGCGACATCTACGACGCCTGGAACTTCAAGCGGGAGCGTCTCGCCGACGGTAGCTACCGGATCAGCGGGGTGGCCTGGAACCGCACCCTGAAGCCGGGGGCCAGCACCTTCAGCGTGGGCTACTGCGCCAACCTGTAACGCACCGCACGACAGGAGGGCACATCCGGCCGGATGTGCCCTCCTGCGTCACCGGGCCGGTTAACTGCCGGCGACTCGAGTACGTTCGAGGCCGCTCGACGCGTTCGGCCGATCGGCTCAACCGGGTCAGGCGCGGCCGGCGCCGAGGGCCTTACCCACCTCCCGGGCGGACTGCAACGCTCCGGCGTGCATCTGCGCGGCCGTGTCGGTGAAGGAGTCGAGCGCGGGGTTGACCCCGACGAGGGTGAACTCCCGTTCGATCACGGTGAGGTCGGCGCCCCAGCAGTCGGCGATGATCCGACGCAGGTACGGGGTCGAGTGGTCCCACCCCTCGCGGGGAGTTCCGGCACCGTACGCCCCGCCCCGCACGGTGGCGAGCACGGCCGGCTTACCCGCCAGGAACGACTGGCCGGTCACCCGAGGGTCGGCGAACACCACATCCACGTACGTCTTGAAGTGCTGGGAGACGCCGTAGTTGTAGAGGGGTACGGCGAACAGCAGTGCGTCGGCGGCGAGCAACTCGTCCACGAGGGCAGCGGCCAGGGCGACCGCCTCCCGCTGCTCGGCGGTGTGCTCCTCGGTGGGGGTCATGCCGGCGGACAGCGCCGCGGCCCAGAGGGTCGACGGCAGGGTGTCCACCCCGATGTGACGACGGGTGACGGTGTCGCCGGGGTGAGTGGCCAGCCACTCCTGCTCGACGAGGTCGGCGATCTCGCGACTGGCCGAACCGTGCGAACGGATGCTGGCGTCGAGACGGAACAAGGTCACTGGGACTCCCGGATGAGTAGGTTCAAGGTTGAACCCACTCTAGACGAGTCTGTTCAAGCTTGAACAGAAAGAGAGTTCCCTCACTTCGACGGCCGGTGGACGGCCGTACCCTTGGGGACATGCCCGAGGAACCTCGGTGGTTGACCGACCACGAGCGCGACGCCTGGCTTGCGCTGGCCAAACTGATGTTCAACCTGCCGGGCGCCCTCGACGCCCAACTCCTGCGGGACAACCATCTGACCCTGTTCGACTACTTCGTGCTCAGCGTCCTGTCCATGACCCCCGGACGCACCATGCGGCTCAGTGACCTGGCCAACCACCTCAGCTGCTCGCTGTCCCGCCTGTCGAACGTCGTCAAGCGTCTCGAACAACGCGGACTGCTCCGCCGCGCGCCCGACCCGGACAGTCCCCGCTACACCATCGCCGCCCTCACCGACGCGGGGTGGGATCTGGTGGTCGCCGCCGCCCCCGGTCATGTCGCGGCCGTCCGGCACTACGTCATCGACGGTCTGACCCCGAGCCAGATCGACGCCCTGCGTGAAGTGGCCTGCCACGTGACCCGCCAGATCTCCCAGACCTCGGAGACCGGTCCGCGCCCCCACTGACGACCGGGCGGCGCGAGGTCCCGCGCTCGCGTGGACCTGCGGTGACCGGGTGGTGGGGCGGGCCCGACCCCCACCCCACCACCCGGGGATCAGTTCCGCGGGGCCCACTGCTGGTTGGTGCCGCCGTGGCAGTCCCACAGCCAGCGTGGTCGCCCCGCAGCTCAGCCGAGGATTCCGCGCAGGTAGGCCAGGCCGTCCAGGGCCAGCCGGTCCGGGGAGGGGGCCAGGGGTCGCCAGATGGAGGCGGCGGTGGCGATGGTGTCGTTGTCCGGGGTGAACGACTCGATGCAGACCGCCCCCCGGTACCCGGTGGTGGCCAGCACGGCCAGCAGCCGGGGCCAGTCCAGGTGGTCGGCCCCGGGCGCCCCCCGGTTGGTGCCGCTGACCTGTACGTGTTTGAGGTGCGGGCCGGCGATGGCGAGGGCGGCGTACGGGTCGGCCTCCTCGATGTTCATGTGATAGGTGTCGATCATCAGGCCGACGTTCGGGGGCAGACCGTCGATCAGATCCAGGGTCTGCTCGACGGTGTTGACCACGCTGGTCTCGTAGCGGTTGAGGGCCTCCACCCCGATGGACACCCCCAGCTCCCCGGCGTGCTCGGCGACCGGGGCCAGGGCCTTGCGGAAGTCGGCGTAGCAGGCCGCCCGCTCGGCCCCGGTCATCCGCCAGGTCCGGCCCACGGAGGCGTAAACCGGCCCACCGACCGTCGGGGCACCCAGGGCCGCCGCGGCCGCCACACAACCCCGCAGGTACCCCGCCGTGGCCTCGACGACCTGCGGCGGCGCGTCGACCAGGTCCCGGCCGGGCGGGGTGACCGCGCAGACCCCGGCCGCGCTCAGGCCGTGGGCCGCCAGCAGGTCCCGGGTCCGGGCGGGGTCCCAGTCCCCCGGCTGCTCGATCGGCAGCTCGACCGCGTCGAAGCCGAACCGGGCGATCCGGGGCACCAGCTCGGCCAGGGCCGTGTCGTCGACCGGGGAGGCCCACACCCAGGGGTTGACGCCGATCTCGAACATCGGACCTACTTCCAGCGCTGGGGGTACCCGGGCAGGTCGGTGCAGCCGCACATCGCGTAGTGCAGCGGCGGCATGTCCGGGTCCAGGTAGCTGTCCAGGTTGTCCTGGGTGATCGTCGGCTGGGGCAGCTTCCAGGGGCTGGGCACCGGCTGGCCGTCGAGGACCCGCAGGGCCGCGATGATCGGGGTGCGCCACTGGTAGGTCGGGTAGGTCGGTGCGATCGCGCTCAGGCCGGCCTCCTTCCACACCTTCAGGAAGTCGAGCTGGTCCTCGCCGTTGATCGGGGGCACCGGCTTGCCGGCGTCCTGGAAGGCCTCGACGGCCGCCACCGCCACCGCCCCGGCGTCCATCCAGACCCCGTCGATGGTGCCGTACCGCTGGAGGTAGTCGTCGACGATCTTCTTGGTCTTGGCCGGGTCGCCGTCGGTGAACTCGACCCCGACGACCTCCACCCCGGCCTTGTCGAAGGCGACCTTGGCGGCGGACCAGCGGGTCTCCAGCACGTCCACCCCGGGCAGGATGCGCAGGGCCAGCACCTTGCCGCCGGGCTTCATCCGCTGGCTGACGAACTCGGCCCCGACGTGGCCGAAGCCGTACCCGCCGATGGGGTTGATGAAGGTCACCGGGCAGTTGGTGTCGACCCCCCGGTCGAAGACGATGACCGGCAGGCCGGTACGGCAGGCCGCCTCGACCGCCGGGGTCAGGGTGGCGGTCGTGTTCGGCGAGACGATCAGGGCGTCACAGTCGCGGCCCAGCAGGTCGTTGAGGTCGGCGATCTGCTTCTGGTCCTTGCCTTCGGCCTCGACGTGCACGAACTCCTTGATCCGGTCGGCCTGCGCGGCCACCTCGGCCTGCATGGTCTTGAAGCCGACCTGCCGCCAGGGGTTGTTCAGGGCCGCGTTGGAGAAACAGATCTTGTACGGGCCGGGCTTCTTGAAGGTCGTGGTCTCCGTCATGGTCGGGTTGAGGGCCTGCTCCCACGGCTTGTCGGCCGGCCCGGTCGCCGTGGCGTCCAGCAGGGCCAGTTCGGCGTCGTAGTCGGCCTGGTCGAAGAACTTCGACTGCTCGCCGGTGCCGGCGCCCGCCGGTGCGGAGGGGCTGCCCGATCCGGTGGCCACCGGGGTGTCCGTGGCGCAGCCGGCGAGGGTCAACAGGGTCACCGCGGCCAGCGCGGTCAGGCAACGTTTCAACGGAGGTCCCCTTATCTGGATGAGAGACGCCGGGCCGTGACCGCCACGGCGATCAGGATGATGGCGCCCTGCACGCTCGGCCGGAGCGCGCCGGAGACGCCGGAGAAGTTCATCAACGCGAAGAGCAGTTCCAGGGCCAGGGCGCCGAGCATCGCGCCGAGCACGGAACCCCGGCCGCCACCGAGGGCCACCCCACCGAGGACGACCGCGGTGATGGCGCCGAACTCCAGGCCCGCGCCGGCCTGGAAGGACACCCCGCCGTAGCCGCCGATCAGGATCGCGGCGACCGCCGCGGCCAGGCCACTGAGGACGAAGGCGATGGTGCGGGTACGCCACACCCGTACCCCGCTCAACTCGGCGGTGCGGGGGTTGTCGCCGACCGCGACCAGGGTCCTACCGAAGTCCGAGCGCATCAGCAGCATCGCGGCCGCCGCCAGGACCAGCAGGACCAGCAGGGCGTACGGGATTCGGCCGAGCAGCGGCACCTCCTCGACGGCGCGTCGGCCCAGTTGGCGGAACTGTTCGCTGAGACCCCCCTTGGGGGCGCCGTCGGACCACAGGTAGACCGCCCCGACGAGGATCAGGAACATGCCGAGGGTGGTGACGAAGGAGGGCACCCGCAGCCGGGTGGTGATCAGACCATTGACCAGGCCGACCAGGGCGCCTCCGGCGAGCAGCACCAGCACCACCGGCCAGGTCCGTGACCCGTCGCTGTCGATCAGCCGGGCGGCGACCACGACCTGCGCGGTGACCAGGGATCCGACCGAGAGGTCGAACTCGCCGGAGACGATGACGAAGTACTGGCCGGCGGCGAGCAGGATGATCGGCGCCGACCGGCCGAGGAAGGACATCAGCGAGGGCGGGGTGAGGAAGTCGGGCTGCCGGATCCCGATGAGCACCAGCAGCACCGCCAGCAGCGCCAGGATCGGCAGGAGTCCACCGGGCCACCGCCACCGGGCGCGGCGGGCGACGGTCTGGGTGCTCACGGGGCCGCCTTCCGCAGGGTTCGCCGGGCGTAGACGGCCACCGCGGCGATGATGATCACGCCTCGGACGACCTGCTTGGCGAAGGAGTCCACCGCCAGCTGGTTGAAGATGGCGTCGATGCCGGCCAGCAGCAGCACCCCGCCGAGGGTGCCGACCACCCCGCCCCGTCCGCCCGCCAGGGCGGTGCCCCCGATCACCACCGCCGCGATCGACTCCAGGTCGTAGAGGCCCTCCGTGCCGACCCGGGGTGCTCCGGAGCCGAGTCGGCTGGCCAGGTAGATCCCGGCCAGCCCGGCGCACAGGGAGCAGAGCACATGGGCGGTCACCCGGACCCGGTCGTTGCGGACCCCGGAGAGCCGGGCGACCTCCGGATCACCGCCGACGGCGATCAGGTGGTGACCGAACCGGGTCCGCGACAGCAGGAGCCAGCCGGCCCCGGCGACCAGGAGCAACAGCAGGAAAGCCAGGGGTACGGGTCCGACCCGCTGGTAGCCGAGGGTCTGCACCAGGGCCGGGGCGGTGCTGCCGGCCGGACCGTCGTACCTGCTGTCCAGGTAGCCCTTGAGCAGCAGCCCGACGCCCAGGGTGGCGATGAAGGAGTTGATCCGCAGGGTGGTGACCAGCAGGCCGTTGAACAGCCCGATGCCGGCGCAGACCAGCAGGGTGAGGCCGACGGCGGGCAGCAGGGCCCCGTCGCGGCCGTTCATCGTCTCGGCCGCCACCAGGGTGCTCAGGCTGACCACGTACGCCACCGACAGGTCCAGCGAACCGCCGAGGATGACCAGGGTCTGCCCTACCGCGACGAACCCCAGGCCGGTGGCGACATGCAGCAGGCTGACCGTGGTGGACTGGTTGAACAGTTGCCCGCCGTCGATCGCGACGACCAGCCAGCCGATCGCCAGGGTCAGGCCCAGGGCCACGAAGACCCCCGGCACCGGTCGGCGGGCGGGCGACAGGGGCAGGGCGCTCACGCCGCCGTCTCCCGTACGGTCCCGACCGCCAGGGCCAGCACGTCCTGCTCGGTGGCCCCGGCGGGCAGTTCACCGGCGATCCGACCGTCCCGCATGACGATCATCCGGTCGCTCATGCCGAGCAGCTCGGGCAGCTCCGAGGAGATCATCAGCACGGCCGCGCCGTCGCGGGCCAGTCGGCGGACCAGGTCATGGATGGCCGACTTCGCCCCCACGTCGATGCCCCGGGTGGGTTCGTCGAAGATCAGGATCCGCGGGTCGACGGCCAGCCAGCGGGCCAGGACGACCTTCTGCTGGTTGCCGCCGGAGAGGTAGCGGATCTCCTGGTGGTCGCCGGCCGCGCGGACCTCGACGGCGGCCAGCAGGTCCCGCACCCGTACCGTGCGGGCGGCGCGACCGGAGCGGCGGGCGAAGACCGCACGGCTGGCCAGCAGGGCGTTGTCGAGCACCGACTGGCGGGCGACGATCCCCTCACCCTTGCGGTCCTCGCTGACGTAGGCGATCCGGGCCCGCATCGCCGTACGCGGGGAACGGATCCGGATCGGGGTGCCGTCCACGGTGATCTCGCCCGTGCTGAAGGGCACCGCCCCGAACAGGGCCCGGGCCAGCGCGGAGCGCCCGGAGCCCTGCAGGCCACCGACGCCGAGCACCTCCCCGGCGCGTAGCGCCAGGTCGATGTCGCGCAGCTTCCGGTTGCCGCCCCGGCGCACGGCCAGCCGGACCGGGCCGATCTCCTGCCCGGTGGCCCGGTCCGGGTAGTAGTGCGACAGCTCCCGTCCGACCATGTGCCGCACCAGGTCGGCGGGGGTGGTGTCGGCGGTACCCAGGGTGGTGACCCGTCGACCGTCCTTGAGCACGGTGATCCGGCCGGCCAGGTCGAAGACCTCGGTGAGCCGGTGGGAGACGTAGAGGATGCCGATGCCCTGCTCCTGGAGGCGGCGTACCAGGCCGTAGAGCAGGGCCACCTCGTGGTCGGCCAGGGCGGCGGTGGGCTCGTCCATGATGATCAGTCGGGCGTCCAGGGCCAGGGCCTTGGCGATCTCGACGACCTGCTGTTGGGCGACGCTGAGCCGGCTGACCGGGGCCTCGGCGGGCAGGTTCGTCTCCCCGACCGAGGCCAGCAGGCGTCGGGTCGAGTCGAGCATCCGCCGCCGGTCGACCAGGCCCCGGCGTACCGGTTCGTGGCCCAGGTACACGTTCTCCGCGACGGTGCGCTCCGGCAGCAGGTTGAACTCCTGGTGGATGATGCCGATGCCGGCCCGCTGGGCGGCGCGGGGACTGTGGAACACCTGTGGCGCTCCGGCCAGGTGGATGGTGCCGGCGTCCGGGGAGTACACCCCGGAGACGATCTTCATCAGGGTGGACTTGCCGGCGCCGTTCTCGCCGACCACGGCGTGCACCTCGCCCGCCGCCACGTCGAGGTCGATCCCGTGCAGGACCCCGACGCCGAGGAAGGACTTGCCGATGCCGCGGAGGGCGAGCAGGGCGTCCGGGCCTCGATCTGGCATCGCCAATCCTCACGCATAGTAGTCAAAGGCGAGAGCTTTCCACGGCTTCCGGCCATCCTCCGGCCGCCGACCCGCCCGGTTCCCGCCTCGCAAGCGGCACTTTGTGTGGTCGTGCTCAAACTTTCGCTTGACATGACCAAAACATCACACGTATGAAGATAGATGTTCGGATATGAGTTCGCAATCCCCCACCTGGCAGCGAGTTTGGATCTAGCGGCAGGCCAGGTGAGCGTGCATCGCGGTGCATCCAGAGGGCAGGTCACCGCCGTACGCGGCCTCACGATGTTGGCGTTAACATCTGCAATCTTCTATAAATAGAGCTTCAGGCCCGACCCCTGACCACCACGGGACAGTCGCCGCCCGGGCATGACGCTGCGTGACCACCGGCGAGTCCACCTGCCGACCGGACGACGCGACGTGGCCGACCCGCACCACACCACCACAGGTAGCTCCGCCCGCCCCGAAGGAGACGCTATGCGTCGCAGAACACCAATCGTCGGTGTGATCGTGGGTCTGTTACTGGCCCTCGCGCTGGTGAATCCCGCAACGGCGGCGCCCGCCTTCCGGGCGCTGTTGTTCACCAAGACCACCGGCTACCGGCACGACTCGATTCCCGCCGGGGTCTCGATGTTCCAGCAGCAGGCCGCGGCCGACAACTTCGAACTGGTGCACAGCGAGGACTCGTCCGTCTTCACCCCGGCCAACCTGGCCACCTTCGACGTCCTCATCATGTTCCAGACCTCCGGCATGGTCTGGACCTCGGCCGCCCAACGCCAGGCCGTGGAGGGGTATCTCGCCTCCGGCAAGGGAATCGTCGCCGTCCACAACGCCACCGACATGGGCATCGAGGGCGAGTACCCCTGGTGGGACCAGACCATCAACGCCGGTGCCCACATGCCCGAGCACTCCCCCGGGGTGCTGCCCGGCACGGCGATCGTGGCCGACAAGAAGCACCCCTCCACGGCCGGCCTGCCGGACCGCTGGAACCGCAGCGAGGAGTGGTACAACTTCGACAAGAACCCCCGGGGCGACGTGCACGTGCTGGTCACCGCGGACGAACGGACCTACAACCCGGGATCCCGGGCGATGGGCCCGGACCATCCGATCTCCTGGTGTCGCAACGTCGGCGGCGGTCGGGTCTGGGCCACGGCCATGGGCCACGCCATCGCGTCCTACAGCGAGACCCACTTCCGCAACCATGTACTCGGCGGGGTCAAGTGGGCCGCCGGCAACCAGCCCGGCGACTGCGGCGGCACCGTCTGGGGCAACTTCGAGAAGCGCACCCTGGACGACAACACCGTGGACCCGATGGCGTTGGCGGTGGCACCGGACGGCCGGGTGCTCTACGTGCAACGCGGCGGCCAGATCAAGATCTTCAAGCCGAGCACCAACAGCACGGTCACCGCGGGCACCCTCAGCGTCTACACCGGGGGCGAGGACGGGCTGACCGGACTGGCCCTGGACCCCAACTTCGCCACCAACGGGTACGTCTACCTGTACCACTCACCGGCCAACAGCAGCACGGACATCAACCGGGTGTCCCGCTACACCCTGACCGGTGACACCTTGAACATGTCCAGCGGGGTCACCGTCATCGACATCCCCGCCTACCGGGACCGGACCTACCCGGAGCCCGGCCACACCGGCGGGTACATCGACTTCGGTCCGGACGGCAACCTCTACATCGGCACCGGTGACGACGTGGCGCCTAACCTCGACCCGAACTGGCAGGGCTACGCCCCGCTGGACTGGCGGTCGGGCAAGCACATGCTGGACGCCGCCCGTACCGCCGGCAACACCAACGACCTGCGGGGCAAGCTGCTGCGGATCCGGCCCTCGGCCGGTGGTGGGTACACCATCCCGTCCGGCAACCTCTATCCGCAGGGCACCGCGCAGACCCGTCCGGAGATCTACGCGATGGGCTTCCGCAACCCCTTCCGGTTCTCCATCGACCCGGCCAACGGCTGGGTCTACCTGGCCGACTACGGGCCAGACCGCAATCCCCCGACCACCAACCGGGGCCCGGAGGGTCTCGTCGAACTCAACGTGATCAAGGCCCCGGGCAACTACGGCTGGCCCTTCTGCCACGGCGACAACCAGCCGTACGCGCCGTACAACCCGGACACCGGTGCGGTCGGCGCCAAGTTCAACTGCTCCGCCCCGGTCAACAACTCCCCCAACAACACCGGCCTGACCAACCTGCGACCGGTGGTGGCCCCCAACATCTGGTACGGCTACGGCACCTCGCAGACCTTCCCGGAGCTGGGCTCCGGGGGCTCGGGGCCGATGGGTGGACCGGTCTACCGGTACGACCCGGCGAACCCCTCGCAGACAAAGTTCCCGCCGTACTACGACGGGGTGCACTTCTTCTACGAGTGGTCCCGCAGCTACATCAAGGAGGTGCACTTCGACTCGGCCACCGCGGTCACCCGGACCAACCCCTTCCTGACGACCAGCCGGTTCAACAAGCCGATGGACCTGGAATTCGGCCCGGACGGATCGCTGTACCTGCTGGAGTGGGGCACCAACTTCGGCGGCGGCAACAGTGACTCCGGCCTGTACCGGATCGACTACGTGCAGGGTGGGCGCTCCCCGATCGCCAAGGCCACCGGCACCCCGACCAGCGGCAACGCCCCGTTGACGGTGCAGTTCTCCAGTGCCGGGTCGATGGACCCCGACCCCGGCAACACGCTCAGCTACCAGTGGACCTTCGGTGACGGCACCACCTCGACGGCGGCCAACCCGTCGAAGGTCTACACCAGCAACGGCAACTACACCGCCCAGTTGAAGGTCACCGACAACACCGGCAAGAGCGGCTTCGCCAACGTCCAGATCACCGTCGGCAACACCGCTCCGGTGGTCACCATCACCACCCCGGCCAACGGTGGGATGCTCACCTTCGGTGACCGGGTGTCGTACCAGATCAGTGTCTCCGACCCCGGCGGGGACCCGGTCGACTGCACAAAGGTCTTCCTGAACCCCGCCCTGGGCCATGACGATCACGCACACGAGACCACGGACTATCCCGGCTGCTCGGGCACCATCCCGACCGACCTGCTCGGCGGGCACCCGGACGGGGCCAACCTGTTCTACGTGCTCAACGCCCGGTACACCGACAACGGTGGGGCGGGTGGGGCGGCGCCACTCACCGGCCACGCCCAGGTGATCCTCCAGCCCAAGCACAAGCAGGCGGAGTACTACAGCAGCCAGTCCGGCACCCGGATCATCGACCAGGCGGGCGCGCAGAGCGGCAAGCGGATCGGGGACATCTCCAACAACGACTGGATCGCCTTCACCCCGATGAGCCTGTCGGGCATCAACACGGTCAGCTACCGCCTCTCCTCCCCCTCGGGCGGCGGCACCATCGAGCTGCGGGCCGGTTCACCCACCGGCACCCTGCTGGCCACCACCCCGGTGCCGAGCACCGGAGGGTGGGACAACTACCAATCCACCCCGCCGGTGAACGTCACTCCCCTGGCCGGGACCCACACCCTGTACCTGGTCTTCAAGGGCAGCGGGAACAACTGGTTCGACCTGGACTCGCACACCTTCGGTGGGCCCGGGGTCGGCACCGGCGGCCCGGTCACCCCACCTCCCGGTGACGGGGTGGCGGGCAAGACCTGGACGCTGACCGCGCAGCACAGCGGGAAGCTGATGGATGTCAGCGGGGTCTCCACCGCCGACGGCGCCCAGATCCACCAGTGGGCGGCCACCGGCGGCAACAACCAGAAGTGGCAGGCGGTCGACGCCGGTAATGGCGCCGTCTACCTGAAGGCGGTGCACAGCGGCAAGTGCGCCGAGGTGATCGGTGGCTCCACCACGGCGGGCGCCTTCCTTCAACAGGCCACCTGCAACAACAGCAACCAGCAGAAGTTCACCGCCACCCAGACGAGCACGGCCGGGGTCTACACGGTGAAGAGTGTGCCGAGCGGGCTCTGCCTGGATGTCAACTCCGCCGCCACCACCGACGGGGCCCGACTGTTGCAGTGGACCTGCCACGGCGGCACCAACCAGCAGTGGCGGTTCAGCGCGGCCTGAGGCGGCCACAGCTGAGCGGTGACAGCACCGATCGGGACCGGCGTCGCACCACGACGCCGGTCCCGACACCCGCTACGGCCGTGGACCATGTCGGTCATCTCGCGGACGCTGTGCCAGATCGTGAAGGTGGAAAAGGTGTGGCTGGGAGTGCCAACACCACGAAGACATTTATGGGTTTGTATGGGATTTCCCCAGCCTGCCCCCCACCGCGCGACCCTCGGCAGCAAGACCCGCCCGCAGACGGGCGCTAGGCGGTTTCACATGCGCTGGGGAGGAAACGATGCTGAGATTGCTGCCGCGAAAACGCCGAGCACGACTCGGGCTGATCGGCGCCACGATCGCGGCTGTCCTACTGACAATGGGAGTCGTCCACACGGCCAGTAAAGCGGAGCATCCCGCCATACAGGAGAATCTCCTGGACTGGAATGCGCAGATCGTCGAGGCTCCGCGGCCATCGCTGGACGGGTGCTTCAACGCGACCTATCCCAAGGTCGAATGGCGGGAGACCGCCTGCGTGGATTCGCCGGCGATCCCGATGTCCCCGAACCGGGTACCGGCTGCGCGGCGGGATATCGGTGGTGGCACCGGGATGGGCATCGTGACGGAGCGACCTGCGGATGCCGGTGACATCACCAGGGCGACCGGCACGTTCGAGGATGTCAAGGACAAAGACCTGCTGACGGTGAACTCCTCCCCTACCAGCGGGCCGGTGATGGCGAACAGCTACACGCTCCAGCTCAACACCAACCGCCTCAAGGTCAAGGAGTGCGACAGTTCACCGACTCCCGGGTTGTGTGAGGGCTGGAAGCAATTCATCTTCGCCAACACCCCGCAAACCGTCCCGAATGAGCTGCCCAGCCGTCTCTACATCGACTACTGGTTGCTGGCCTACAACCCGGATGCGAGCCAGGGCAAGCCCTGCCCGACGGACTGGACCGAGGTCCCGGACGACGGCGAGGTCCACTGCTGGCTGAGACGCGAGAGGGCGGCGGGCCCGCTTCCCTACATACCGATCAGGAACATCGCGCTTCCGGGCTTCAAGCTGGAAGCGGAGACGCAGACGCAGACGGTCGGCGCGGAGACCGTCGTCGTCGACATGGTCACGTTCAACGATGGAAACCAGAACGCCGTCTCGACGTCCAGTCCGGAGGTCCTTCACGTGCTGGACGTGCCACCGCAGCCCGGCCAGGCGGGACCGGGATGGACGCAGGTCGAGTTCAACGTGTTCGGCTTCGGCAACGGATCCACAGCCGTCTTCAACAAGGAGGCCGACTTCAACCTCCGCACGACGATAGTCGACGGCAGTCCGAAGGCGCCCGAATGCAAACAAGTCGGCTACAGCAAGGAGAGGAACAACCTCAACTTCGCCAAACCGAGTGCGACCCCCACATCGCCGGCACCGGCCCTCATCATCAACCAGGCAGCCAAGAATCAGGAGCTGGCAGGCTGCAAGGCCGCCGTTGCCGTCGGCGACACTCACCAGTACACCTTCGCCGGTACGTACTACGACTTCCAGGCTACGGGTGACTTCGTCGAGGCCCGGGCCGGTACCACGTTCGAGGTGCAGACCCGCAAGAAGTCTGGCGCCCCGACCCGGCCCAACGCATCGGTGAACCAGTCAGTCGGCGTGCGGATGGGCAACACCAGGCTGGCGGTGTGCTCCGGGACCCGGCTGGTCGTGAACGGAGTCGACACCACCTTGCCCTCCGGCGAGTCACTGCTGCTGTCCACCGGAGTCGCGATCCACCGGGTGGGCAACGTCTACACGTTCAGAGACCCGTCCGGCAACCTCGTCCGCAGCACCGCCATCGCCGGCACCGTCCCGTACGTGAACCTGGGCATCAGCCTGGACTCCGCGACCCCGGCGGTGCGCGGCCTGCTAGGCAACCACAACGGTGACCCCCACTTCCTCGAAGCCAGCAACGGCGACGCCCTGCGCGTGCCGCTCTCCTTCGCCGACCTGTACGGGGTCTTCGGCAACAGCTGGCGGGTCAGCCACACCACCTCACTGTTGCGCTTCTGCGACGCCGTCGACGTGGGCAACCCGGCAGCGCCCTTCTACTCCCACCACCTCCCCGCGAATGTTCTTCAACCGGCGAGGGAGTACTGCGCCACGCTTGGTCTCGAGCCGATGTGGAATGTCTCGTGCGAGTTGGATGTCGCCGTACTCGGCCGGCAGGCTGCTGATGTCTTCGTCGGACTTCCGAAGGCCGCGGTGGACGGCAACCCCGCGCCGCCATCCCCGTCCCCATCGCCCACCGGAGGCAACAGCGCCTGCCGGATCGCCTACACAGCCCACTCCAACCCGACGTCCGCCGGCTTCACCGGCAACGTGACCATCACAAACACCGGCAACACGCCCGTGCACGGGTGGACGCTGACTTTCTCGTTCACGAACGGGCAGCGGATCACCAGCAGTTGGAACGCCGGCGTGACGCAGTCCAACGCGTTGGTGACGGCACGGAACCTCAGCCACAACGGCACGCTCGTACCCGGCGCCGCCACGTCGTTCGGCTTTCTGGGCAACAGCGGCATCTCCAACCCGCCACCGGTGGGGTGGACGCTGAACGGCACCCCCTGCACCACCTGACCCCACGGGGGGTTGGTCATTCTCGACCACTCCCGTAGACGCGAGATCCCCGGGTTGGGAGCCACCGGGCGGGCTTCCCGGGGATCTCGCTCAGGTGTGGATGCCGACGTTGTCGAGGGCGGCCAGGCAGGCGCGGATCTGGTCGGCCTCGGGCGTACCGAGGTCGGTGAAGATGGCGAGGGCGTGGTGGTAGTGAGCACGGGCCTGGTCGGGATCGCCGAGGGCGCGGTGGGCGTTGGCCAGCCCGGTGTGGGCGCGGGCTTGCTGGTCGCGGGCACCGATCTCGGCGGCGATCCGCTGGGCGGCGGTGTGATGGCGAAGAGCGTCGGCGGGGTGGCCTGCGGCGAGCGCGGCCTCGCCGATGCCGTTGAGCGCGAATGCCTCGCCGTGCCGGTCGCCGGTCGCCCGCAGGATCGTCAGGGCCTGATGGTGGTACTCGGCGGCCTTGGCGGGCTCGCCGCGAGCGACGTGGAGGGTGCCCAGCCCGTCCAGCGTCCAGGCTTCGCCGTTGCGGTGCCCGGCATGACGAAACAGGGCGAGCGCCTGGGCCAGGCTTTCGGCGGCCGCCCCATGCCGACCCAACCGCGTGTCGACCTCCGCGAGGTTGACCAGCGACACCGCCTCGCCGGCCCGGTCTCCGGTCTCTCGGAACAGGGCGAGCGCCTGCCGCAGGTGTGTGGCGGCCTCGCCGTACTGACCCGTCTTCTGTTCGATGTCGCCGAGGTTGGTCAGCGTGCGTGCCTGACCGACCTTGTTGCCGGCTCGCCGATGCAGGATCTCGCCCTGCGCGAAGTGGGCGGCGGCCTCGCGGTAGCGGCCGAGCCGCTGTTCGGCGATGCCGAGGTTGGTCCGGGTCCGGGCCTGCCCGGGAGCGTCGCCGGTCTGCTCGAACAGGAGCAGCGCCTTGGTGAAGTGTTCGGCGGCGGCCTGATGCTGGCCGCCCCAGAGATAGGCGACGCCAAGGTCGGCGAGAGCGTGGGCCTGTTCGGTGACGTCGCCGATGTGGCTGGCGGCACGGCGGGCATGACTGTGAACGGTGATGGCGTCGCTGTTGTGGCCACCGGCGAAGTACTGCACCAGGACGCGGGAGAGCCGGATGGCGTGGGCGGGCCAGCCGTGGGTGGCGGCGTGGGCCACGACGGTGACCAGGGCTGGCCGTTCGGTGTCGAGCCAGATGCGGGCGGTGTCCGGGTCGGTCAGCTCGGGCACGGGGGTACCGGACAGGACGACGCGGGGTCGAAGATGCGCCTGGGCGGGGTGCAGAGCGTCCATCGCGGAGGCGGCCGTCGCGAGATAGTGATCGAACAGGCGGGTCAGGGCCTCGCGACGGTCGCGTGGGCGGACCTCGTCGTGGGCTCGGGTGGTGGCGTACGTGCGGACGAGGTCGTGAAAGGTGTACCGGCCCGCGTTGGACTGGTGCAGCAGGTGGTCGCGGCACAGGCGGTCCAGATGGGCACGGGTGACCTCGATGTCGGTGCCGGCCAGGGCAGCCGCGGCGTAGGCGTCGCTGTCCTGCCCGGGGTGCAGCGCCAGCAACCGGAGCAGCTGGCGCTGGTCGGCGGGCAGGCGGTGGTAGGACAGGTCGAGGGCGAGTTCGACACCGGTCTCCAGGCGTCGCTGGTCGTGGCGTTCGTCGAGCCGGTCGGCGTGATCGGTGAGGGTCCAGTCGGGTGTGGCCCGCATGTGTGCGGCCGTCAGGTCCAGCGCCAGCGGCAGGTAGCCACAGCGCCGTGCGATACGGGCGGCAGCGGTGCGATCGTCGCCCACCGGGACCTGGCCGGCGGCGTGGGCCAGGTATCGAACGGCCTCGTCCGCTGGGAACACGTCGATCACCAACTGCGTGGCCGAGGGCAGGTCGGACAGGCTTCGCCGACTGGTGATCACGGTGAGACAGCCGGGCACCTCGGCGAGCAGCGGGCGGAGTTGGTCGAGGTCGGCGGCGTTGTCCAGCACGATCAGGGTGCGGGTACCGGCGAGCCGGTCACGGTAGGCCGCGGTGCGGGCCTCCAGAGCGTGGGGTATGCGCTGCGGCGGTACACCGAGCAGCCGCAGGAAGCCGTCCAGGACGGCGGCCGGGTCCGCTGGAGGTCGAGCGGGGTCGGGGTGAAATCCGCGCAGGTTGACGAAAAGCGCCCGATCAAATCGACTCTCCCGGATGAGAATATGCCCGGCGTGAATGGCGAGCCGGGTCTTACCGACGCCGGCCATCCCCTCTATCGCCGAGATCGCCACCGCGCCGTTGCGGCCGAGAGCGCGGCGGAGTTGATCGAGTTCGGCGGTACGACCGGTGAACCCGGCCAGGTCGGGTGGAAGCCTGTCCTGGACCTGCACCACCACGGCGGCCAGAGCCTCCCCGCCGACCACCCGCAGCGCCTGGCGCCACTGGTGCACGTACCCCTCGTCCGGGTGCAGTGCCTGCACGACCGCGGTCACGAGGTCGGTGTTCAGCCGTCGCCGACCGGGCTTGAAGCAGTCCACGACCGTGGGTCGCTTGGTCAACTCGCCGGTCGGGCGACCGGCGGCCCGCCACGCGTTGTTGACCTGGGCGGTGATCCATTCGTAGGAGGGGTTTCCCGCCCAGACCTTCAACGACCGCAGCCCTGCGACCAGCTCATCCAGCGTGCGGGCCCGACCCGGGTCGGGCATTGCGGCGGACGCATCCTGCGCTCGGGTAGCGGTCATCGGTAATCCCACATGCATTGACGTGCAGCAATATTTAGCTCATTGTAGCCACGCCAGCGCGGAGGGCGCCCCCCTAGGAAAGGCGGACCCCTGTACCTGGATCACCATCACCCCACCCGAAGGCGAGACCGTGCTGTGGATCAGGGCTGGGAGGCCACGGTGAGCTTTGCGATGTCTGGGGCATAGACGGTCATCCAGTGCGGATGCAGCCGGTAGTAGACCACGTCGTTGTCCCAGTCGAAGAGGTCGTCGCCGTAGAAGTCCTTCAAGTACGCGAGTACGTCCGGCCAGTCCGTGGCCTGGTCGCCGTTGCGGGGGTTGAGGATCTCCACCTTGCCGTGTGTGAAGACGCCGAGGTCCTCACCGCGCATGTGTGCGGCGCTGACGGCGGGCCGCGCCGCGAGGTGGCGTGCCTTGGCGGCGTCGGGCGCCGTGCCGAAGTACCACTTGCCTCGCAGGAAGTGCCCGTCGACACCGCTGATGCGTGGCTCGCCCTTCGCTGTCACGGTGGACAGAGCGAGGGTGCACATACCGGTGAGGACCTGGGTGAGTTGCTCCGCGTTCAGTGTGCGCGAGGAGTTGATGATCGAGCGAAGGTGAGACGTGGAGCGGGCGAGGGAGGCGTCAAGCAGGGCTTGGAGTTCTTCGAGATCTTGTGGGGTTTCGCGCATGGAGGCCGTGTCTCTCCGCATCTATCTGTGCCGTGGTCCGCGCCTGTCACCGGCGCCGACCGATGAACCCATGCTCCACCCAAAACCTGACACCTTGCGTCATATTTCTTCAACTCGCTTGCGGACGCCAGTGGCAGCCGGCCTGACAGACCGGCTGCGCGACGTGACGGCTCCCGACCGGCCTGGATGGTTTACAAGGGCAGTCGGTCCCGACTCGGGTCAGCCTGCCCGCTACCGTCTGCGTATCGCGGCGGCCACGCTTCCAGATCCGCCGCGAACAGCCCAGTCCTGAAACAGCACGAGGAGACACCATGACCGACGCCACCAGCGACGCCGATCCCACCGCTGAGGCCGAAGCGGAAACCGAGGAGCAGCCACAGCCCTTCGAGAACCGAGCGGCACGCCGGTCCAAGGGCAAGGCGACCACCAACCACACCGGGGGTACCCCGAGCCGCGTCCACGGCCGCGCCGGCACGGTGCAGAGTCCTCGCCAGTACGGCAACCGTCGAAGCGGCTGACTCCGGACCTCCTGGTAACGGCCGCGTCCAGTAGCTGTGGCCGCTACCAGCGTCTGGCCGCAGCCGCAGGTTCGTTTGCAGGACGGTGAAGGCGAGCCACTCGGATGACGCTCAGGGCACGGTCAGTCCCGGCGCTGTTCCAACAGCAGACTCGACTCGGCAGGAACCTGCGTCGGCCTCCAGGCAGGCCGTGACCCGTCGGTTAGCGCGCGACTCGCGGCAGATCCGGACGACCACGCCGCGGCGGATCCGTTAGCCTGACTGCGGTGGTCCGCCACCGACTGCGCTTCCACGTGACAGACCACGTGAATCATCGCGGAGAGACCTGAGCAGTTCAGGACATGTCCGGGTGGGGTGCGGCGCACTGTTGCGCCGACTTCATACCGCCGGTGCCCGACATCGGCAGACGAAAGGACATGACATGTCGTCGAAGGACGAAAAGAACCTGACGCAGGTGGTCAACAGGATCTCGAAGATGGACGAGCCGACCCGTTCGACGATGCAGCGGGTGCACGACATCATCATGGCCGCGGCCCCAACCCTGAAACCGCGCATCTGGTACGGCATGCCCGCCTACGCGAAGTCGGCGAGCACACCCGCGCTCGTCACGCTGCGCATGGACGAACGATTGAACCTCGCGATCACCGAGAAGGCCGCCTTCCGACCGGCAGGCGGCGCCGACGGTGGGCTGATGCCGGCCGCGTGGTACTTCGAGACGGTGGATGCTGTCACTGAGAGGCGAATCGCCGAGATCGTCCGCTCCGTGGTCAACTGATCGTCTGCACCCCTGTCCAGGGATGAGGGTGGACCGCACCTCGCCCCGGGACGGGCCGAGGTGCGGCATGTGCGCACGGAACCAACTATCGATGTCCGATGGCGAGCGCAAAGCGGCAATAGCGGATGGTGTGACGCCGTTACTTCAGGTTCACTGTTCATGGCCATCGCCGGAACTATGGCGTAGCTCGAGCCCTCTCGCAGCGTGGCCGCGGGCGTTCAGCTCCAATCGGGCGGCGCTTGAGCGTAGGCGGGTGGTAGGTGAGGCCAGCTCAGCGGGCGGCCGTCGAGTTGACCCGGTGGGCTGATCCCGCTCCACCCGTTTCCGAGAGCTGTCCGGTAGGTGTCGGCTTGGCGCTTCGGGTCATCGCCCGCGCTCTGCCTGGCCGGCATGATGCCTTGATCGAGCAGCCATCGTGCCGTCCTGGCGAGGCATACAGAGACATGGGTGGCGTCGCCGGTACGGGCGCGTCGACCCAGTGCAGCCAGTGCACCAGCAGCGATGAGGTAGCCGGTGGCGTGGTCGAGCAACTGACAGGGAAGGGCGCCGGGTTGGATGCCATCCGTGCTTGTGGCCCAGCCGATGCCGGTGGCAATCTGCACCAGGCTGTCGAAACCGCGCCGTGTCCCCCAGGTTCCAGCCGTTCCCCAGGCCGAAAGCGTGACGACGATGGTGCCGGGGTGCTGGTCCGCAACTTGGTTAGGGTCCAGACCGAGACGGCGCAAGGCTCCGGGTCGGTAGCCGGTCACGAGAACGTCGGCCTGGTCGAGGAGGCGATGCAGAGCTTGACGGCCGTTCTCCGTGCTGGCATCCAGGCTCGCGCTTGCCTTACCGATCACTCCATCGATGGCGTGCAGCGCCAACTCCGGGCGATGCGGATCATCGACTCGTAGCACGTCGGCACCGAGCGCGCCCAGCATTCGGGTACCAACGGGGCCGGCGATGACTCGTGTCAGATCGAGCACCTTCACCCCCGACGCCGGAAGCCAGCCCGGTTCGGCTAGCGGCAGCGGCCCACGGCTGAGCGGCACCATGCTCACGAGCGGAGACGTCCCCATCGCGCTGTTCTGGTCGTCTGCTTGCCACTGGGCCTGCGTACGAGCCGCCACGGCCAGCCCTCCCGCGGCGTACACAGCACGCTCAACCTCCAACGCCGGGCGCGCAGCAATGACGTCAGCCAACCGCGCCTGAACCTCGGCGTCACGATCGTCGTTTACACCGAGAGACACCAGCAGAGCCGCCCGATGCCACGGGTAGTTCGCATGTGTACGCACCCAACCGTCTGCAGCCCGCCACAATCGAGACAGCGGAGCGAAGCCATCGATCCCCCGCCCGTCCGCGTCGCGAAGCCAAACCTCGCTGCGCATCGCCGCCGCCACATGCGCCCTGTCGACTGCGATATCAGGCCAGCGACCGGTGCGTGCAAAAGCCAGATCAGCGGCAGCAGTGAGACAGGCGGCCACGGACCCGATTGCGCATTCGGCGACGGCGAGCGGTGACGCCAGCACCGCCGGCTGTGGATCTCCGGCCAGCCGGGGCCCGGCGATGTCCATCAGCCCCAGGTCCGCCAGTACGCCGTCCAACAGAGTCACCATGCAGACACCTTTCCAGACTCGTCGGGAGCGTCGCGACGAACGTCCTCATCTCGGAAGTCGGACGTTGCCGGGCGCAGGGCTGCGGACCACATGCCTGGCCGAGCGAGCGTCGCTCCTCAGGCCCGGCAGACGATCTCGCCGTGCAGCACGACGAACCAGGCATCCGCTGATTCGGCCCACTCCCGCCAGCCGTCCGAGATGTTGCGTAGGTCCTGGGCCGTGGCGACGCCTGCGGTCAGTACCTGTCGGGCCAGGTCCGAATTCAGGATCCGCTCGGCCCACATCCCGCCCCACCATTGCCGGTCCTCCGGGGTGGCGAAGCACCAGGTGCTCGCCGTCGCCCTGACGTCGGTGAACCCGGCGGCGTTCGCCCAGGAGAGCAGACGCCGGCCGGCGTCCGGCTCGCCGCCGTTGGCGCGGGCGGCCTGCTGGTACAGGGCGAGCCAGTCGTCGAGCGCCGGTACGCGAGGAAACCAGGTGAACGCGGCATAGTCGCTGTCCCGTGCGGCGACGATTCCACCGGGACGGCAGACCCGGCGCATCTCGCGCAGCGCCTGGATCGGATCGGCGACATGCTGAAGCACCTGGTGGGCGTGGACGACGTCGAACGTATCGTCGGGGAGGTCCAGTGCGTGCACGTCGGCGACCGCGAAGTCGATGTTGCCCTGACCACGGGCGCCGGCCTCGGTGCGGGCGAGTTGGAGTGCCTCGTCGGTGATCTCGACGGCGGTGACTCGTCCGGGTGCCACGCGGGCGGCCAGGTCGACGGTGATGGTGCCCGGTCCGCAGCCGACGTCGAGCACCGACATGCCCGGCGCGAGGTGCGGCAGCAGGTATGCCGCCGAGTTCTCGGCGGTACGCCACCGGTGCGAGCGCAGCACCGACTCGTGGTGTCCGTGGGTGTAGACGTTCGGTGCGGCCGGCATGCGCGAATCCCCTCGATCGACTACGGCGACCGTAGTCCTGCCGTCCCGAAATACGGTAGGAAAATCCTATATACCGGGAGAGCGCAACCGGAGCGGACGGCTGGTCACTGCTTTTTCCGGAGCGCTTGCCACGCCGCGTGGAGCAGCGCGCCTGTCCGGTACAACGCGTACAGCGCCCAGACGGTGGCCAGCGGCACACCGACGAGGAGGAGAAGCGCACCGCCCAGGTAGTGGGTGCTCTCCACCAGCCAGCCGCCGGTCACCGCAACCGAAGCCGCGACGAGGGCCCAGGCCAGGACGCGGCCGAATTTGGTGAACGACACCCACAGGTGGGCGGTTCCGACGCCGCCTGACTCCATCGGGTCGCCCACCTGGGACTGTAGGGCGAGAGCGTCGATCTCCCGGGCTACGGCCCGGTCGGTCTCGTGTGGCGACTCGCGCAGCACCGCCGACAGAGCGTGCAGGTCGCCGTGGTCACGAAGCCGTCCGGTCCGCGGATCGCCGAGCAGCACCACGCTGTTCTGGAACACGAGCAGCCCGGCCTTGCCGTAGCCACGTGTCGCCCCCGGTGGCAACAGAACGACGTTGCCGCCGTGCATGTCCTCGCGGTGAGCGTAGTCGCCGATCGCCCGAACGAGTTCCGTACCGTCGATCACCACCTCGACCTCGACGAGGTCGGTGGCCTGGTCGAACATCGTGACGAACCGCCGGTACGCAGTGATCACCGCGAGCAGGCCGAGCACTGCCACCGCGGCGCCGAGCAGTTCGTGAAGTCCTGCGGTGAAGTTGGTGAGCAGCAGCGCCGGGACGACGGCGAACAGGTACCAACCGGCGAAGAGCAGGGCTCGCCGCCGGTTCAGCCAGCGCTGCGTTCGCACGCCCGGCGCGCCAGGCGGGAACGGGCGGAGAATCCTCCCGCCGTCGGGCTGCTGCCGAGCGTCCTCGGCCACCAGCATCAGGTTGAGGCGGTGGGCGCGAACCTCGAGGCGACCACCGGCCAGACCTGCCAGGTCGCGGACGAACTGCCGCTCCTCGATGCTCAGGTCGCGCAGGTCGAACAGCCGCACCGCCGGCAACTCGTCCACTGTGGCCTTCAGATCGTCCGGAACGTCCCAGCTGACGTCGGGCGCCGGCACCAGGTAGAGCGCGGAAACCCACCGAAGGCCCTGGCCCTCGACCTCCCGGCTGTCGATCACCACGGCTGAGATCTCGGCCCATCGCAGGTCGCGTCGGTACCGACCGATCCGCACCGCCCAGCCGTCCCGGTCGACATCGACCTGAAACCGCTGCGACGCCCCTTGGAGGCAAGCGGCTGCCATGAACAGGGCGACCAGCGAGAGCACGCCGATGCAGAGTCGGCCGGACACCGTGGCGCCGTCAGTGAACTGCAGGCTCACCAGATAACCGAGGATTCCGAGCAGTACTGCCCCGAATCCTCCCATGAACACGCGGTCACTGACTGGACGGCGAAGCTTCATCGATTCATGGTGAACGATCCCGCTACTGCACTCTGTCAACCATCGAGCACTTCACCTCCTGGCCGGGCCAACCGCGAGCAGGCCGGCCGTGGTCAGTGCGGCCCAGAGTTCGTCAGGTACGGCGACCGCTGAGCAGCGTACGGTCTCGGTCGCCTGCGCCGCGTCGCGCACCCCGACCACCGTGGAGATCACGGCCGGGTGCCGGCGGACGAAGGCGAGGGCCGCCTGCGGCAGCGTCACGCCGTACGTCTCGCAGACTGCGGCGAGCCGACGGGCTCGCGCCAGCAACGCCGGTGGCGCCTGCTGGTAGTTGTAGTACGCGTCCGCCGGAGGGTGGTCCCGGGACAACAGCCCCGAGTTGTAGACGCCCGCGATCACCACGCCCACGCCACGCCGCTCGGCGGCCGGCAGCAGGTCACCGGCAGCACCTTGTTCGAGCAGGGTGTACCGGCCGGCGCACATCACCACGTCGACGTCGGTCTCCCGCACGAAGCGGGCCAGCATCGCGGACTGGTTCATGCCGGCTCCGATGGCGCCGACGACACCCTCGTCGCGCAGCTCGACCAGGGCCGGCACCGCCTGGTCGGCGGCCTGCTCCCAGTGGTCGTCGGGATCGTGCAGGTAGACGATGTCGATCCGGTCCAGGCCCAGCCGGTCGAGGCTGGCCTCGATGCTGCGACGTACCCCGTCGCGGCTGAAATCCCACACCCGCCGGTGGGTCGCGGGCACCTCGAAGCCCTCCGGGTCGGTCCGGTGCGCGTCCTCCGGTGAGGGCACCAGCAGCCGCCCGACCTTCGTCGACACCACGTACTCGTGCCGGGGACGGTGCCGCAGCGCGGCGCCGAGGCGTCGCTCGGAGAGCCCGAGTCCGTAGTGCGGCGCGGTGTCGAAGTAGCGGATGCCCGCCTGCCAGGCCGTGTCGACGGCCGCGGCGAACTCCTCGTCCGTGGTGACCCGGTAGAGGTTGCCGCCCTGCGCGGCGCCGAGGCCCAACTCGGTGAGGCGCACCGTCGGCCGCAGCGGCAACGACCGGGCACTCATGACGCCACCGTCCGGTGGATCTGTCCGTCGGGCCCGTGACTGTTGCGGGACGCCGGGGTGGATGCCGCGACGGGCCACCGCCGGGTGGGCGGGACGCCGTCGGCCTCCGCCAACAGGCGGCGTCCGGCTCGCTCCGGCCGTACGTGCGGGCCCTCGGACGCCGGCGGCGGCGGACGCCGGTCGGCGGCGGAGATGCGTTGTTCGTCGAGGCGTACACCGAGTCCGGGTGAGTCCCCGAGGACGAAGGCGCCGCCTTCGACCTGGAGGTCGACGGTGATGCCGACCGGTGCGGACAGGTCCTGCAACTCGCTGGTCAGATGGTTCGGCACCGAGGTGGCCGCGTGCAGCAGCCCCACCAGGCTGTTGCCGATCGGGCTGACCGGCAGGTCGTGCGCGTGCGCCAGGGCGGCCACCCGCAGGAAATGGGTGATGCCACCGACCGCGGCCGTCTGCACGATGTCGACGGCACCGGCGGCGATCAACGGCGGGTACTGCTCGAAACCGGTGAGGTTCTCGCCGGTGGCGATCGAGGCGCGGACCCCCCGCCCGACGGTGGCCAGGCCCTCGGCATCCCAGCGCCGCACCGGCTCCTCGATCCAGATCAGGTCCAGGGTGCGTTCGAGTTCGCAGACGTGCCGGACGGCCTGCTTACGGGTCCATGCCTCGTTGACGTCGAGCATGAGACCGGGCCGCCGCCCGTGCCCGGCCTCGGTCAGGACCTCACCGACCAACTCCAGTCGATGTCGGTCGCGTTCGATGTCGAGGCCGCCCTTGAGCTTGGCGGCCCGCAGTCCGTGCCGGGCATAGCCCTGGTACGTGGCGACGAGTTCGTCGTCGCTCAACGCGATGTCCAGGCCCGACGCGTACGCGGGGACCCGCCGGTCGCGTCCACCCAGCAGCCGCCACAGGGGCTCTCCGGCGATCTGCGCCTTGATGTCCCACAGCGCGGTGTCGAGTGAACCGATGGTGCCGAACACCGGGCCGGCGTGTCCCGCCTTGAAGGTGTGCCGCAGCATCCGGTCGTACAGCGTCGTCACCGCCCGGGGATCCTCGCCGTCGATGGCCGCGAAGATCCGTTCGATCTCGACGTGCGGGCCGATGCCGACGCCCGAGATGCCCAGGTCGGTCTCGACGATGACGATCGACACCGGGACCACCCCGTCGGTGAAGACGCCGTTGGCGTCGCCGACGGGCCGTCCCCATTCCTGGACGGTGGTCAGGGTCCGATATCCGGTGATCCGCATGTCAACCCTTCGTGGAGCCGGCGGCGACGCCGTCGGCGATCTGACGCTGGAGGAAGAGGTAGACCACCAGGACGGGGATGGCGGCGATCAGTACGCCGGAGGCGAAGGTGGGGATGTCGTCGGAGTACTGCCCCCGCAGGGAGGTCACCCCGACCATCAGGGTGCGGTGCTCGGCCGAGGGCATCATCACCAGTGACATGAGTACGTCGTTCCAGCAGAACAGGGCGTTGAGGATGCCGACCGACAGCAGGGCCGGAGTGCCCAGGGGAATCATGATCCGGCGGTACACCCCGTAGACGCTGTTGCCGTCGATCCGGGCCGCGTCGATGATCTCCGACGGGATGGTCCGGTAGTAGCTGGTCATCAGGAAGACCGTGAAGGGCAGGAACTGGGCCACGTAGACCAGGATCAGCCCGGGGTAGGTGTCGATCAGGGCGGTGTCGGCCATGATCCGGGCCAGCGGCACCATGATCACTTGGAAGGGTACGAAGAGGCCCGCCAAGCAGCCGAGGAACAGCGCCGAGGAACCCCGGAACCGCAACTGGCTCAGGGCGAAGCCGGCCATCGAACCGAACAGCAGCAGCAGGAGCACCGAGAAGGTCACCACGACCAGCGAGTTGACGAAGTACCGTCCCATCCCCACGCTGGTCCAGGCCGTGACGATGTTGTCCCACCGCAGGGCGTCGGTGAGGGCGAACCGGTCCAGGATGTAGTCCCGGCGGGTCTTCATCGCGACGTTGACGGTGAACAGCAGGGGGTAGATCGTCGCCAGGGCCAGCAGGGACATCGGCAGGGCGATCAACCACCGTCCACGCAGGTGGGACATCAGCTCTCCTTTCCGGCCCGCCTGAGCAGGTGGATCTGCAACAGCCCCACCACGAGCATGATCACGAAGAGCACGGTCGAGGCGGCCGAGGCCAGGGCGGGGCGGTTCATCTGGCCCTGCTGGATCCAGATGTAGTACTCCGGCAGGTAGGTGGAGCCCTCCGGGCCGCCACTGGTCATCACGTAGAGCAGGCCGAACATCGAGGTCAGCATCCCGATCATCGTGGTCACGAAGACGAACTGGATGGTCCGGGACAGCCCTGGGATGATCACGTGCCGGATGACCTGGGGCAGGGCGGCCCCGTCCACCCGGGCCGCGTCCAGCAGGGCGCCGTCCAGGGTCGCGAACCCGGCCAGGAAGACCACCAGGGACATGCCGAAGGTGGCCCAGACGTGCACCCCGACCACCACGAATTTGGCGATGTCCGGGTCACCCAGCCAGTCGGTCGGCGGGAGACCGACCATGCCGAGGAGGGTGTTGAGGGGGCCGTCGAAGGCGAGCAGCAGGTTGAAGATCGCCCCGACGATGACCGGGGAGAGCACCGCGGGGAAGAAGTAGACGCTGCGGTACACCCGGTGACCGGGCACCCGCAGGTGGATGAAGGTGGCCAGCAGGCCGGGGATGGCCACCGCCACCGGTAGCAGCAGCACCAGCCACCCGACATTGCCCAGGGCGGTACGGAACAGCGGATCCGCCAGCAGTTCCCGATAGTTGTCCAGGCCCACCGCGGTGCCGTTGCGCACCCCGTCACCGGTGAAGGAGAAGTTGACCCCCAGCACCAGCGGATACAGCCGCAGCGCCACGATGATCAGCACGGCCGGGGCGACCAGGAGGTAGGGGGCCAGGCGCTCGCCGCGCAGCCGACGCGAGCCGCCGCGCCGGACCCGACGCCGTGAGGTGTCGGTGGCCGCCGGGTCGGCCCGTCCGGATCTCAGCGGACGGGCCGACGGCCGCTTCTCTCCGATCGACACCCCGCTCAGCCCGCCTGGTCGGAGGCGGCCAGCTGCTTCACCACCTCGTCCACGGTGATCGAGCCGCTGAGCAACTGCTGGGAGAGCCGTCCCATCAGATCGATGGTCTTGGAGGAGAGCGCCACATGCAGGGCCGGCTTGCCGCCGCGAAGTTCGGCGACGATGCCGGCGACGGCCGGGCCGCCCTGGGAGACGTCGATGGTGGTGTCCGCGGCGATCGCCCCGGCGTCGGCGTAGAAGGCCTTGAGCGCCTCGGTCGAGGTCAGGGAGCGCACCAGGTCGGCGGCGACCTCGGGGTCCTTCGTCCACTTGGCGACCGCGTACCCGATGCCGCCGTCGTAGGCCAGGCTGGGGGTGGTGCCCTCGGTGACCACCGGGGCGCTCATCACCCCGAGGTTGTCGGGGGTGAGGAACTCGTTGAAGTCCTTCCAGTGCCCCACGTCGGACATCAGCCCGATGATGTGGGCCGCCTTACCGGACTGGAAGATCGCGAAGGAGTCGTTGAACATGGCGGTGGAGTTGGCCCCGTCGTTGTTCAGGCCCGCCGCACCGGCCTCCTGCCAGAGCGCGAAGACCCGCTTGACGTTCGGCGAGTTCCAGTCCCGCTTGCCGGCGATCCAGTCGTCGTACTCCTGGGCGGTGAGGATGCCGGAGCCCAGGGCGGAGAGCCAGAACTGGATGCCCGCGCCCTCCTTGTTGCCCAGGGCGAAGCACTTGGCCCCGGCCCGGGTGATGGCCGCGCAGTCGGCGAGGAACCTGTCCCAGGTGGTGGCCGGAGTCGCCGGGTCCAGCCCGGCCTTGGTGTAGAGGGCCTTGTTGTAGTAGATGGGGTGGCCCTGGAGGGTGACCGGGGCGGCGTAGGTCTTCCCGTCGGCGGTGAAGGCATCCCAGCCGGCCAGTCGCTGCTTGTCCTCGGCCACCTGCTCGTCCAGTGGCACCAGGGCGTCCACCCGGTCCCGGATCTGGCCGCCGCCGTTGAACAGCATGACGTCCGGGCCCTTGCCGGCCTGGATCGCCGCACCGAGCAGGGTGTAGTACTGGTCGAAGGGCTGCGCGACGAACTCCACGCTCACCCCGGGGTGCTTGCGGGCGAAGTCGGCCTTGGCCTTGTCGAGGTACTGGGCGGCGGAGGCCTCGCCGGATTTCCAGTCCCACACCACCAGCTTGTCCGCCGAGCCGCCGGAGGAGTTGCCCGGCCCGCCGGCGCTTCCGCAGCCCGCCATCGTCACCAGTCCGACAACGAGGGCGGCCGACCATAACGCGCGCTGTTTCATCGTTGTTCACCTCTGTACGGGGAGGGCTGGCGGACCGGCCGCCATGCCGACAATCGATCGATGGAACGTAACTCGTATGACGTCTGACGGTCAACGGGCGAGTCGTACACTGATCTCCTTGGACGTCGTGCCACGGCAGAGCAAATCGGAGGGGACATGACGCCACCGCAGGAGACGACCCTGGACGGCCTGGCCAGCCCGGCCTGGGTCCGGCGACCCACGAACCTCGGCAGGGCGGTCACCGCCGAGCTGGTGCAACGCATCGTCCGTGGGGTGCATCCCTCCGGCACGGCCCTGCCACCCGAACCGGTGCTCTGCGAGACCTTCTCGGTCAGCCGGACGGTCGTCCGGGAGGCGGTCAAGGTCCTTCAGGAGAAGGGCCTGGTGCAGGTCCGCCAGGGCGCCGGCACCATGGTCACCCCCCAGTCGATGTGGGACATGCTGGACGAACTCGTGCTGGCGGCCACCATCGCCGAGGACGACAGCCTGGCCATCCTGGACGACCTCGTGGTCACCCGGCGGCTGCTGGAGTCGGACATGGCCCATGTCGCCGCCCGGCTGGCCGACCCGGAGACCCTCGACCGGCTCCGCGCCCTGGTCGACCGGATGGACGAGCTGGTCGACGACCAGGTCGCCTACCACGACCACGACCGGGCCTTCCACGACGTGGTGATGCAGGCCTCCGGCAACCGCATCGCCCGTGGGGTCGTACGGTCGCTGGAGAGCCAGGTGGTCAACACCGCGCGCTACCTGGGTCGGACCCAGCGTTCACTGTGTGTGGCCTCCAACCGGGGGCACCGCCGCATCTACGAACGGATCGCCGCCCGCGACCCCGAGGGGGCCGCCGAGGCGATGTTCACCCACATCACCGAGGCCTGGCTGGTCCGCCGCAAGGGCTCCGGCAAGGCGACCCGCCTCCAGCGCTGACCCCCGCCGGGCCGTCGCCACCCGATGTCGTACGGGTGGCGACGGCCAACCGGCGCGGGTCAGGAGAACTGGGCGAAGAACCGCCAGATCTCACCCTTGGTCCAGGTGGTGACCCCGCTTTCGGCGTACGTGCCGTCCACCGGGCCGGGCATGTGCCCGTTGTCGAAGGCGGCCCACTGCACCGGGTAACCCGCCCGGCAACCCGAGTAGGCCGTGGTGATGTGGGTACGGCTGCCCGCTCCCGGCTCCGGCGGGTTCTGGGCGTTGCAACCGTTGTTGCGGACGAAGGTGTCGCGCAGCGACCGCCCCTGGCCGATGCTCAGCACGTTGTCCGAGATGCCGTGCAACCCGAAGTAGGCGATCGGCTGGTTACCACCGGCACAGCCGCTGATCTGCGCACCGGCGATCACCGCCACCGCCCGGAAGACCTCGGCCCGGGCACAGGCCAGGGCGTAGCTCATGCCGCCACCCCAGCTGAAGCCCAGGGCGAAACGCTGCCGGGGGTTGACGCAGAGGGCGCTCTCGATCTGCCTGATCATGTCGTCGACGAAGACGACGTCCTCGCCGCCGGCGTTGCCCCACCCGTTGCCGAGCCCCTGGGGGGCCACCAGGATGGCGGTGTTGTTCGACTGTTCCTGCTGACCGTAGTACGACCAGGCGGCGCCGCTGGTCCCGCCCGAGGAGACGTCCTGCATGGTGCCGCCCCGCCAGTGGAACCCGAAGATCAACCGGTAGGGGTTGTTCTGGTTGTAGTTGGCCGGCACCCGCAGGATGAAGGATCGACTCTTGCCGCCGCTGGAGATCGTGTGGGTGCCGCTGGACAGGGTGGGCGCCTTGCCGCAGCCCGTGCCGCCGGTGGGCGGTGGTGGGGTGGTGCCCCCGCCGTCGACCCGGACGAGCTGCCACTGCTGGTTGGCGCCGTTCCAGTCGGCGTACTGCACGATGTTGCCGCCGTCGGCGGTGGAGGCGCCCTGCACCTCCACCACCTTGTTGCTGTGCCGGCTGATCAGCCGGACATGGCCGCCGTCGGAGTCGGCCAGCCGGAACTGCTGGTTGGTCCCGTTGTGATCGGCCCACTGCACGATCGCCGCGCCGTCGGCGGTGGAGAAGTTGTAGACGTCCAGGACTTTGCCGGAGTGCCGGGACTTGATCCGGTAGAACCCGCCCCCGGAGTCCACGAACTGCCACTGCTGGTTGGCGCCGTTGTTGCGGGTCCACTGGCTGATCCGGGCGCCGTCGGCGGTCGACGCGGCGTACAGGTCCAGGGCCTTGCCGCTGTTGCGGTTCACCAGGACGTACCAGGCGTTGGTGTCAGGCGTGGCCGCGGCGGCCGGGGTGGCGTGCACCGCGACCAGGGTGCCGGCGGCCAGGACGGCGGCGGACAACGCCGCCAGTCCTGACCGCCATCTCCGGCGTGGTGGAGAGGCGGGACGGGCCTCACCGATGACGTTCATGGCCGACTCCTTCGATTGGGGTCTCACTCGGGGCGTGCGCCCGAGGGTGCCCAGCCGGGCCGGCATCCGGTGGTGGCGCCGACCGGGCCTGGAGGACACCGGGGGTGGCCTCGCCGATCCACCGGCGAGGCCACCACTGTCACCCGGTCAGCGTTGCAGGGTCAGGACGCCCGGACGGTACGGCAGCAGGCCGTAGTCGCCGCCGGAGTTCGGGGCCCGGCCCTGGTAGAGCAGTTGCAGGTTGCAGGGGTCGATCGTCATGGTCTGATCGGCGTTGCTGCGGATCAACTCACCGTGGCTGATGTCGTTGGTCCAGGTCGCGTTGCTGTTCGCCTTACCGGCGAACGGGTTGCTCTCGCTGGCCGCCTGCGGGGTCCAGGTGCCACCCAGACTGGTGGCGGTGAAGGACCGGAAGTAGCGGCCCTGCGACCCGATGGCCTCGACGATCATCAGGTACCGGTTCTGGCCCTGAAGCTTGTACACCTGCACACC